>DATKQE010000041.1:0-62327 GCA_035532935.1 Allostellaceae bacterium | reverse complement strand
GGCGCAGGACCAGAACCGGCTCGCGGCGATCAAGTCGACGCTTGCCCGGAATCGCGACACCTTTCCGCTCTTCGATACGGATCGCTTCCGCCGTCATGTCGAGAGCGCCTATGAAACCATGTGGGAGCGCCACCAGCGCGGTGAGCCGCCCGCCGGCTTCGCCGTCGCGCCGAGCCCGCCGCCATGAGGTCCGGCCGGATCCGCGCCGGTGTCAGCTCAAGGCAACGGCCAGAGCCGAGATCTGCAGCAACACGCCGCCCCGCAGCGGCAGCACCACGGTGTGGCGTGCCGGCCGCCGGTGCGGATCGGGATAGCATTCGAGCCAGTATTTGTTGATCGTCTCGCGATGGGCGTCGTCGACCAGAAAGACGTCGAGCTTGACCACGTCGCCCAGCCCCATGCCGCCCTCGGCGAGGATCAGCTTCAGCCCCTCGAAGGCGTTGCGCGCCTGGCCGTCGGCATCGGGCGCGAGCTTGCCGGTCTTGGGATCGCGGCCGCCGATCGCCGAGGTGGCGAGCACGGGGCCGACGCGGCTCCCGGTCGGAATCGGCGCCGAATGGCCGATATTCGCCACCTCGATGCTCTTCTGGCGCAGCGTCGTTGAGCTCATGGCCTCCTCCTGTGTTGGTCGTCAGGTCCACTCGGCGAAGCCGAGTCCGGTTCCGCTCAATGCCAAGGTACGATAGCCGGGGATATAGGCCCGCCAGCCGAGATCGAGATGCGTCGCCGCCGCGGCCACCGTGATCCAGCTGCGAATCTCCGAGCTTCCCGCCTGCAGCCGCTTCGGATCGAGCCGCACGAGATGATCGAGATCCTTGCGCGCGATCGCATCGAGCACGCCGCGGTCGAGGTCTTCCTCGACGAGGAAGTGGCTGAGCCCGCCCGAGGCCATCACCCCGACGCGCAGATCCTGGGGAAAGGCGGCGATGAGTTCGCCGAGCGCGCGGCCGAAGGCGACGCAGCGGCGCGGCAAGGGCTGGTTCGGCGGATGATAGGTGTTGAGGAAGATCGGCACGATCGGCACGACATGCTGGTGCAGATAGCGGTAATGCACGAAGGAATAGGCATGGCCCTCGGCCTGGCCCTCGCGCAGATGCCGGATGGCGGCGACGTCGAAGCCGTGCTCGACGAGGCCGTGGATGAGATGCAGCGCGAGCGCGCCGTGGCAGGGGTAATCGATCGCGCGGCCGGCTTCGAGCCGGCGGATCTGCGCGCGCTTGTACCAATCCTTCTCCGGCGCCGTCGGCCTCGCCGCGTTGGCGATGGTGTCGCCGTAATAGATGCCGATCGACGGCATGTGGTCGTCGTGGAACAGCTCGTACTGATCGTCGCCGATGATGACGAGCGCGTCGAGCCGCGCCGCCGTGACCTTGTCGCGCAGCCGGTCCATCGCCTCCTGCGTTTCGGCGAAGCGGCGCGCGATCGCCGCCGGCGTCACGTATTCGGCGGCATTCTGGGGCGCGTGCGCGAGGGCGTCGTCATAGGTGATCGGATGGCCCTGCCGGTCGTAGAACGGCAGCACGTGATCGCGGTCGCGAAAGCGCGAAATCCAGTCCTCGACCTCGCAGGTCAGCATGACGCTGTGCGAGGAGCCGAACGCCGCCGTGATCCGTGCCATCCGCCATCCTTCCCGATGAGGCCGTCACGCCGCGGATGGTCGCAAGTCGCCCCGGCAAATTCAACGCCTTCGTCCCGCGCCCCGCCTGCTCAGGGTGCCGCCGCCACCAGCATATCGCCGCCGCGGCGGAACACGCCCGCTTCGGTGACGATGAAATCCATCGGAATGTCGTGCGGCTGCGGCACGATCGTGTCGAGACGCCCCAGCGCGAAGCCGATCCCGATCAGGAGCGGTTTTGCGGCAAAGGACGCGATCGTGCGGTCATAGAACCCGGCGCCGTAGCCGAGCCGGTAGCCCGCCGCATCGAAGCCCAGGAGCGGGACGATCAGCACCTGCGGCAGGACGGCGGGACCCTCGGCCGGATAGGGAATGTCATAGACGCCGACCGCCATCTTCACGTCCGGCCGCCAGGCGCGGAATTCGAGTGGCATTCCCTTGCCGATGACGACCGGCAGCGCCGCGGCACCCCCCGCCGCGATCAGGTTTCGGACCAGCGGCAGCGGATCGGGCTCGCGCCGGATCGGCCAGTAGAATCCGACCAGCCGCGCCTTGAGGTCGGGGAAGCTTGCCGCCAGGTGGTCGAGCATGGCGCGGTTCGCCTGCCGGTGCGCCGTGGGCGCGAGCGCATTCCGCGCCGCCATCAACGCCTGGCGCTGCTGGCGCCGCCACGCTGCGATTTCGGGCCAGGTGCGTCCGTCGGCGTTCATGCCGTCAGGACAGGCCGATGATCAATCCCGATGGGTCGACAGTGACGCCCTGCGCCGAGGGCACCCGCGGCAGGCCCGGCATGGTCATGATGTCGCCGCAGATCGCGACCACGAACTCCGCGCCCGCCGACAGCCTGATCTCGCGAACCGGCAGGGTGAAACCCTCGGGCGCGCCGCGCAGCTCGGGATCGGCGGAGAAACTGTACTGCGTCTTCGCCATGCAGATCGGCAGCTTGCCGAAGCCCTGCTTCTCCAACTCGGCGAGACGGTCCGCGACCGGCTTCGGCATCGCCACATCTCCGGCACCATAGATCTTGGTGGCGATGGTCCGGATCTTGTCGGCGAGCTTCATGTCGTCGGGATAGAGCACCTTGAAGTCGGCGCGTCCCTCGGCGATGCCGTCCACAACGGTGCGGGCGAGCGCCTCGGCGCCCTCGCTGCCCTTGGCCCAGTGCTCGCACAGCACCGCCTTGGCGCCCAGCGCGGCGCAGCCTTTCATGGCGGCATCGATCTCCGCCGGCGTGTCCGAGCCGAAGCGGTTGAAGGCGACCACGGCCGGCACGCCGAAGCCCTTGATGTTGGCGAGATGGCGCTTGAGATTGGCCATGCCGCGCTCGACCGCGGCGGCGTTCTCCTTGCCGAAATCCGCGCGCGCCACGCCGCCGTGGAACTTGAGCGCGCGGATCGAGGCCACCACCACCGCCATCGCGGGCTTGAGCCCGGCCTTGCGGCACTTGATGTCGAAGAACTTCTCCGCACCGAGATCGGCGCCGAACCCGGCCTCGGTGACGACGTAATCGGCGAGCTTGAGCGCGAGCTTGGTCGCCATCACCGTGTTGCAGCCATGGGCGATGTTGGCGAAGGGGCCGCCATGCACGAAGGCGGGGCTGTGCTCGAGCGTCTGGACGAGATTGGGCTTGAGCGCATCCTTGAGCAGCGCCGCCATGGCGCCTTGCGCCTTGAGGTCGCTCGCGCGCACCGGCTGGCGGTCACGGCTTGCGCCGACGATGATATTGGCGAGCCGGCGCTGCAGGTCGTCGAACGACTGCGACAGGCAGAGGATCGCCATGATCTCGGAGGCGACGGTGATGTCGAACCCGTCCTCGCGCGGGAAGCCGTTGGCGACGCCGCCCAGCGACGACACCACCTGGCGCAGCGCCCGGTCGTTCATGTCGAGGCAGCGCCGCCAGGTGATGCGCCGCGGATCGAGCGCGGGCTCGCTGCCCCAGTAGATGTGATTGTCCACCATCGCCGCGAGCAGGTTGTTGGCGGCGGCCACCGCATGCAGATCGCCGGTGAAATGCAGGTTGATCTCGTCCATCGGCACGACCTGCGAGTAGCCGCCGCCGGCCGCGCCGCCCTTCATGCCGAAGCACGGGCCGAGGCTCGGCTCGCGCAAACACAGGATCGCCTTCTTGCCGATGCGGTTGAGCGCGTCGCCGAGCCCGACCGTGGTCGTCGTCTTGCCCTCGCCAGCCGGGGTGGGGTTGATCGCCGTGACCAGGATGAGCTTGCCGTCGGGACGCTCGGCGAAGCTGCGGGCGACGAAGTCCATGCCGATCTTGGCCTTGTAGTGCCCATAGGGCTCGACCGCCTCGGCCGGGATCGCCAGCCGGTCGCGGGCGATCTCGAGGATCGGCCGCATCTTTGCCGCATTGGCGATTTCCCAGTCGGTCCGCATCTCCGTCATCGCGTCTTCCTTGCTTGGTCGGCTGTGCTGCGGCAGCCATTCGACGCAAAGTGGGCGTGGGATGCAACCGCAAAATCCGCCCACGCGCGAAGTGGGCCGGTCGCGGCGCCGCCATGTTTTGGATTTGTTCCGAACCCAAAAATTCCCGCTCGCGTACCCCCGTATGCGCCGCCGCCGCGCCGGCCCGCGCCGCTAGGCCGCGCGGCGGGTGCCGAGCCGCGCCTCGATCGCATCCCACACGCGCGTTTCGAGTTTCACGCCGTCGAGCCGGTTGATCTCCTGAAGTCCGGTCGGCGAGGTGACGTTGATCTCGGTGAGATGCTCGCCGATCACGTCGATGCCGACGAAAATCAGCCCCTGCGCCTTGAGCGTCGGCCCGATGGCGGCGCACAGCTCGCGCTCGCGCGGCGTCAGCGTCGTCTTCACCGCCCGCCCGCCGACATGGAGATTGGCACGCGCCTCGCCGGCCGGCGGGATGCGGTTGACGGCACCGACCGGCTCGCCGTCGATGAGGACGATGCGCTTGTCGCCCTGCCGGACCGCCGGGAGATAGCGCTGCACCATGATCGGCTCGCGATAGATCTGGGTGAACATCTCCATCAGCGCGTTCAGGTTCTCGTCGTCGGCGCGCAGGCGGAACACGCCCGCGCCGCCATTGCCGAACAGCGGCTTCAGGATGATGTCGCCGTGCGTGGCGCGGAAGGCGGCGATCTCGTCGCGGTCGCTGGTGATCAGCGTCGGCGGCATCAGGCCGGGAAAGCGCGTGGCGACGAGCTTCTCGGGCGCGTTGCGCACCGCGACCGGATCGTTCACCACCAAAACCCCGTCGCGCACGTGCTCGAGCAGATGGGTCGCGGTGATATAGGCCATGTCGAAAGGCGGGTCCTGGCGCATCAGGATGACGTCCATGCCGGCGAGGTCGAGCGTCTCGACCGCGCCCAGGGTGTGATGCCTGCCGTATTCGCGCCGCACCTCGAGCCGCCGCGCCTTGGCGTAAAGGCGCCCGTCGGCCAGCGTCAGGTGCCGCGGCCCGTAATGCCACAGCGCATGCCCGCGCGCCTGCGCCTCCAGCGCCAGCACGAAGGTCGAATCCGCATCGATGTTGATGGACTCGATCGGATCCATCTGGATGGCGACGGCCAGCCCCATACCTCGTCCTCCTCGCCCGGGACCGCGCGAGTATCGCGGCCGCATGACGGTGCCGCAAGGCTCGCGCGCCCCGGCTCGGCCCGGCCGAGCGACCGGCCGAGTGAATTGACTCGCTGCGAGGGCAAATCATAATCGCGCCGCGTGCCACCTGAACGGTTGCCCGAGAGGACCGGAAATGCCCATCAATCGCGCATCGGGCGCCGCGTCATTGGCGCTGCTTCTGCCGGCGGCGCTGCTTGCCGCTGCGAGCATCCGGCCGGCCGGCGCGTTCGTGCTCGTCACCCCGCAGGAGGCCGCGAACAACGCCAAGGCGCCGCATCTGCGCGCGCTCGAGCCCAGCCTGCCGCCCGGCGCCTTGCCGCGGATCGACGTGGTAAGCCCGCCGCTCGCCGCCGACATCAGGTCGCCGGTCGACATCCGGCTCAAATTCGTCCCGACGAAGGGAGCGGTGATCCTGCCGGACACCTTCCGGGCCTATTACGGCTGGCTCGGGATCGACATCACCGATCGCATCCGCGAGCACGCCTCGATCACGGCCGCCGGCCTCACCGTCAAGGACGCCGAGCTGCCGAGCGGCAGCCACGACATCACCCTCGAGATCAAGGACAGCCACGACCAGGAGGCCAAGCGGGAGGTGTCGGTCACGATCGAATAGGTGCGGCGATGTCGCCTATTTGAGCGGCGTCGCCTCGATCGGCTGCGGCGGCGGCGGCAGCGAGTTGGGCTGCAAGGCGGCCGGCGCGGCCGTGGCTGGCGGCGGCGGTGCCGATGCGGGCGCGCCAGGCGCGGCCGGGGACGGTGCGGCCGCCGGCATCCCTTCGCGGATCTTCACGTAGGAGATGACGTTCTTCACGTTGGCGATGTTGCGCGCATGGTCGATCACGCGCTGGAGCTCGGCCGGGCTCCGCGCCGTGCCGAGGAGATAGACCACCCCCTGCACCGTGGTGATGGTGTAGTTGATCGACTTCACGTCGGCGTCGGCGATGAGTTGCGCCTTGAGCTTGCTCGTGATCGTGTCGTCGCTCACATCCCGCATGAAGCCCTCGTCGGGGCCGATCGTGATCTCGTCATAGACCGCCTTGACGCCCTGGACCTGCCAGGTGCGCTTCACCGCTGCGGCGCGCCATTCCTCGCTCGGCACCTGGCCGGTGATCAGTACACGGCCCTCATAGACGGTGTTGTCGAGATCGTCGGCGAGCTTGACGTTGTATTGCTTCCACGACTGGCTGATGGCCGCATGGATGCCGGCGTCGCGCACCGTGTCCGAGATCGAGCGCTCCTGGGTCAGCGCATAGCCGGTGCCTACGCCGGCGGCGCCGGCGGCGAGGATGCAGCCCTCGAGCGGTGCCACCGCCGCGCCGGCAAGGACGATGAGAACGGTACTGCGGAAAAGGACGCGATGCGGCAAGGCAAGGGTCTCCTGTGCTGGCGCGGCGGCGATTGTGGCGTGCCACGGTGTCGATGAGAAGGGCGGGATTGTGGCGAGACGGCGACACGCCCGCGTTCACTCGCCGCTGCGCCAGGCGCCGCGGAGATGCCGCGGCCAGCGCCGCGGCACCACAACCATTACGTCGAAACGCGCATCGAGGCGGGCGAGTTCGGGATGCACGGCGAGAAACTGCTCGAGCGCGCCGGCGCTGGCGCGGCAGCACCGCCGCGCTCGCGGTGTCATAGTCGCGCCGGGCCTTGACCTCGATCGCCGCGACGACGCGGCCGCGCCGGGCGATGAGATCGATCTCGCCGACCGGCACGCGGTAGCGTCGCGCGAGGATGCGATAGCCGCGGCAGCGCAGCGACCACCGGCACAGCAGCTCGGCGAGAAGGCCGCGGCGCCACGCCGCCCGGCGACGGCCGGTCACGACCCGCTTCCCACCAGCTGCAGCGCCCGGGCATAGACGGCGCGGCGCGGCAAGCCGGTCGCGGCGGCGACCGCGGCGCTCGCATCCTTGACGCTCATTCGAACGAGCGCCGCGCGCAGCGCGTCGTCGAGCGCGGCCGCGCCGATGGCGGGCGCGTCTTCCGGCGGTCCCACCACGACCACGATCTCGCCCTTGGGCGGGCCCGCCGCGCGATAGGTCGCGGCGAGCGCGGCGAGTCGGTCGCGCCGCACCTCCTCGAACAGCTTGGTCAATTCCCGCGCCACCGCGGCGGGGCGGTCGCCCAACACCTCCGCCATGTCCGCGAGCGCGGCGGCAAGCCGCGGCGCGGCCTCGAGAAAGACGAGCGTCGCCGGTACCGGCTTGAGCGTTTCGAGCGCGCGCCGCCGTGCCGCCGCCTTCGGCGGCAGGAAACCCGCGAACAGAAAGCGCTCCGCCGGCAGTCCCGACAGCACCAGCGCCGCGACCGGCGCCGACGGGCCGGGCACGACCGTTACCGCCACGCCGCGCGCAATCGCCGCGCGCACCAGCGCATAGCCGGGATCGGAAACGAGCGGCGTCCCGGCATCGGAAATGAGCGCGACGGCGGCGCCCGCGGCGATCCGCTCGATCAGAACCGGGCCCATCCGCGCGGCATTGTGATCGTGATAGGACACGCGTTCGGTGGCGATGCCATGGCGGCGCAGCAGCTTGGCGCTGACGCGCGTGTCCTCGCACGCGATGACATCGGCCTGGCGCAGCACGCGCAGCGCGCGCAGGGTGATGTCGTCGGCGTTGCCGATCGGCGTGGCGACCACATAGAGGCCGGGCGCGATCGCATCGGCGTCGCGCGCGTCGTGTTTACTTCGCGCGGCCGGACCGATAGGCTCCCGGCCGCTCTTCGTGTCGAGGGACATCGCGCGTGCTCCGCCCGCTTGGATTCCCGCCCCGCCTGTTCGGTCTCACGTTCGCCGCATGGCTGCTGATCCTAGGCTCGGCGCTGAGCGGCTGCTCGTCAATCGGCATGAGGCCGGCGCCCACCGCCCGGCCCGTGACGGCACCGCCGGCGACAACCGCGCCGGTCCCGACCGGACCGAGCGCCGTCGCGCCCAGCCTGCCGGCGCCCGCCGGCAAGCTGCCGGTGGCGCTGCTGCTGCCGCTGTCGGGGCCGAGCGCCGCGCTCGGCCAGGCGATGCTCGATGCGGCGCAGATGGCGCTGTTCCAGACCGGCGACGACCGGATCGAGCTGCTGCCGCGGGACAGCGGCGGCGCGGCGGCACAGGCGTCGGCGGCGGCAAAGGCGGCGATTGCCGATGGCGCCAAGCTCATTCTCGGACCGTTGCTGGCCGCCGAGGTCGAGGCGGTCAAGCCGGTGGCGCAGAGCGCGCACGTGCCGGTCATTGCGTTCTCGACCGCGACCCAGCTTGCCGGCGACGGCACGTGGCTGCTCGGCTTCGATCCACGCCAGGAAATCGAGCGCGTCGTCGTCTATGCCCATGCCCATGGCCGCAACCGCTTCGCGGCGCTCGCCCCGAACAGCCCCTACGGCGACATCGCCGTTGCCGCGCTGCGCGATGCCGTGGCGGTCGCGGGCGCCAGCGTCGGACCGATTGTGCGCTATGATCCGGCGGCGACGAGCCTTGGCCCGACGGTGCAGGCCTTCGCCACCGGCAGCAGCGATTTCGATGCGGTCCTGATCCCGGAAGGCGGGGCAAAGCTCAAGGCGCTGGCGCCGCTCCTGCCGTTCTATGGCGTCGATCCCGACCAGGTGAAATTCGTCGGTACCGGGCTCTGGGCCGTTTCGGGGCTGGGCACCGAGCCGGCGCTCCGCGGCGCGTGGTATGCCGCGCCCGACCCCGCCACGCGCGCCGGTTTCGAGCAGCAGTTCAAGCAGCTTTACGGCCATGAGCCGCCGCTCCTCGCGACGCTCGGCTATGACGCGACGGCGCTCGCCGGGTATCTGGCGCGGAACGGCGATTTCTCGATCGCCGCGCTCACCAATTCCGGCGGATTTTCCGGCCTCAACGGCATCTTCCGGCTGCTCCCCGACGGCATCGTCGAGCGCGGCCTCGCCGTGCTCGAGGTGCGCCAGGACGGCGCCGCGGTGATCGATCCGCCGCCGCAGACTTTCGAGCATCCGTCCTATTGACCGCGGCGATGGCCGGCGCCGCATGGGACATCGTGGTCGTGGGCGGCGGCGGTGCCGGGCTCTCGGCGGCGGCCGAGGCGGCGCGGCGCGGCCGGCGCGTGATGGTGCTCGAAAAGGGGCCGCGTCTCGGTGGTACCACCGCGATCGCGGTCGGCTCGCTGATGGCGTCCTGTACCGACATGCAGCGCCGCGCCGGTATCGCGGATTCGCCGCGCCGGCATGAAGCGGAGCTGGTCGCGCTCGGCCAGCGGCTCGGGCTTTCCGACAATCCCGCGCTGCGCCGGCTCCTGGTCGAGAACGTGCCCGACACGGTGAATTTTCTCGCCTCCATCGGGGTCGACTTCATCGGCCCGCTGCTGCAGCCGCCGTTTGCGACGCAGCGTTTCTACCAGGCGCTGCCGGGCGGGCGCGCCTATATCCATCGGCTCGCGCGCCATTGCCGCAAGCTCGGCGTCGGCTTCCGGCTCGACACGCGCCTGCTGCGGCTGGTCGTGAGCGCAGGGCGCGTCGGCGGCGTCGAGGCCGAGCGCGACGGCCGGAGCGAGCGGATCGAGGCCGCGGCGGTGATCCTTGCGAGCGGCGATTTCAGCGCCGACCGCGCCATGCGCCGCGAATTGCTGGGACCGGGCGGCGACCGGCTCGATCCGATCAATCCGCTCGCGACCGGTGACGGGCAGCGCATGGCGGTGGCGGTGGGCGCCAAGCTCGCGCTGCGTCCCGATCTGTCGCCGGCGCGCCTCGCCCAGGCACGGTTCGCGCCGCCGCCGCGCCGCGGCCTGGTGGCATCGCTGCCGCCCTGGCGCGCGGTCACGCGCGGCATGAAGCTCGCCATGACCTATCTGCCGGCGGCGCTGCTGCGGCCGTTCGTGCTGGGTGCGGCGATGACCGCGCTGGCGCCGGAACGCGCGCTTTACGAAGAGGGCGCCATCCTCGTCAACCGCAACGGCGAGCGCTTCACCGACGAGCTCGACCTGCCGGCCCAGGAGATCGCCGCCCAGCCCGGCGGCACGGCGCTGCTGATCATGGATGCGCGCATCGCGCAGAAATTCGAGCGCTGGCCGCATTACGTCTCGACCGCGCCGGGCGTGGCCTTCGCCTATATCGACGACTACCGCAAGGTGCGCGCCGACATCTTTCACGAGGCGGCGACGCCGGCGGCGCTCGCTGCCGCCCTGGCGCTGCCGGCGGCGGCGCTCGAAGCGGCTATCGGCCAGAGCCGGCTCGGCGCCGGACCCTATGTCGCGCTCGGGCCGTTGACGGCGTGGCTGCTGCTCACCCATACCGGGCTTGCCGTGAACACCGAGCTTCAGGTGCTCGGCGGCGACGACCGGCCCATCCCCGGGCTTTACGCCGCCGGCGGCGCGGGCCAGGGCGGATTCTCGAGCCTCTATCACGGCCACAGCCTCGGCTGGGCGCTGACCTCGGGCCGGCTCGCCGGGCGCGCCGCCGCGTTCGCGACCTGAGCCGCGGCCGAGCGCGGCGCGCGCATCGCCGCTGCCGGCGCCGCGACGGGTCCGGTATTGTCCCGCCATGCAGTCCCACTCGCCGCTCGTCGCGACCGTGATCATCAGCCTCGTGCTCGCCTCGATCGGCGGGGTCGCGGCGCGACAGGTCAAGCTGCCGCCACTCTTCGGCTACGTGCTCGCGGGCATGGTGATCGGTCCGTTCACGCCCGGATTCATCGCCGACCAATCCATCATCGAGGATCTCGCCGAGATCGGCGTGGCGCTTCTGCTGTTCGGGGTGGGGCTGCATTTCTCGCTGCGCGATCTTGCCGCCGTGTGGCGCATCGCCGTTCCCGGCGCGCTCGTGCAGGTGGCCGCTTCGGCGTCGCTCGGCTTCGCCGCCGGCCGCTTCATCGGCTTTGCCCCGGGGGCGGCATTGGTCCTGGCCGGCTGCCTCGCGGTCGCGAGCACCGTGGTCGCGACCCGGGCGCTGGAGCAAAGGCAGAAACTGCCGACGCCGGCCGGGCGTTTCGCGCTCGGCTGGCTGGTGATGCAGGATCTCGTCGTGGTGGCGGTGCTGGTGCTGCTTCCCGGGCGCGCGGGCGTCACGCTCGCGGCCGCCGGCGCCGCGGCACGCGTCGGCGTGAAGCTGGTCGAGGTCATCGCGTTCGTCGGCGCGATGCTGATCGTCGGCCGGCGCGTGATTCCATGGGTCCTGGCGCGCACCGCGCGCGACGGATCGCACGAGCTGTTCCGCCTCGTCGTGATCGCCGTCGCCTTGGGGATCGCCTACCTCTCCTCGCAACTCATCGGCGTCTCCATGGCCTTGGGGGCATTCTTCGCCGGCGTGGTCATCGCCGACTCCGATGTGAGCCATCAGGCGGCGGGCGAGTCCGTCCCGGTCCAGCAGGTGTTCACGGTCCTGTTCTTCGTCTCGGTCGGGATGCTGCTCGACCCCGCCGTCGTGCTGCGGATGCCGCTTCAGGTCGCGGCCGTGGCGGCGACGATCCTGGTCGGCAATGTGCTGGTGACGCTGCTCGTCCTGCTCGGGCTGCGCGTGGCGCCGCGCGATGCCGCCGAGGTGGCGGCCACCTTGGCGCAGATCGGCGAGTTCTCGTTCATTCTCAGCGGCACGGCGGTGGCCAGCGGGCTTTTGCCCGCGGCGGGGCGGGATCTCGTGCTCACCGCGGCGCTCGTCTCCATTCTCATGCAGCCGCTGATGTTTCGCATCATGGCGCGGGTCGGGCGGGCGCTCGAGGGGCTGAAGTTCCTGCGGCGCTGGCATGCGGCGCGGGGCGAGCCGCGGCGCGAGGGCATCGATGCGCTCGCGGGGCATGCGATCCTGGTGGGCCACGGCCGCGTCGGCGTCGTCGTTGCCGCTGCCCTGCGCAGCAAGGCCATTCCCTATGTCGTGATCGAGCAGAACTGGCGCTTCGCGGAACTGCTGCGGCGCGACGGCATTCCGGTCGTCTATGGCGATGCCGCATGGTCCGAGGTGCTGGAAGCCGCGGGCATCGAGCGCGCGCGGCTGCTCGCCATCGCCATTCCCGACAAGCGCGCGACGCGGCGCATTCTCGCTCAGGCGCGCCACGCCAATCCCGGCATCGACATCGTCATTCGCACGCATGACGGCGACGAGGCCGCATGGCTTTCCGATCAGTCGGTCGGGCGCGTGGTGATGGGCGAACTGCACACCGCACGCGAGATGGCGGACTATGCCATCGAGCGATTTGGCCAGCATTGACGGCGATGCCGGAAGCGGGCTTCGTCGGTGTCGACGGCTGCCGCGCCGGCTGGATCGCGGTGACGATCGATGCGCGCGGCCGGCGCGAATTCGCGGTGCTGGCGCGGTTCCAGGCGATCGCTGCATTGAACGCGGTGCGGGCCATGATCGACATGCCGATTGGTTTGCCCGATACCGGCTATCGCGCATGCGACCGCGCGGCGCGGCTGCTTCTCGGTGCCGCGCGCTCGCGCGTGTTCCTGGGTGCAAGGCGGCCGCTGCTGGGTTATCGCCACGATTATCGCGCCGCCCATGCATGGGCCAAGGCGGACGGCAAGGGCCTGTCGCGCCAGTGCTTCAACATCCTGAACAAGATCGCCGAGGTCGATGCGCTGATGACGCCCGTCCGCCAGGCGGCGATCCGCGAGGCGCATCCCGAGCTGGTGTTTCAGCGCCTTTCCGGCGGCACGGCGCTGCCGCCGAAGAAATCGCCCGAGGGCCGGCGGCGGCGGCGCGACCTTGTCGCCGCGCACGGGTTCGACGCGATCGACCGCTGGCTCGCGGCGCTCGGCGGCAGCGGTGCCCGGCCGGACGATCTCCTCGATGCCTGTGCCCTCGCGCTCGCGGCCGCGGCCCCGCATGGCACCGTCCCGTGCCGCGCCGAGACCGACGCACGCGGTCTCAAGATGGAGATCTGGTACTGAGGCGGGCTCAGGCGAGCAGGCGGCCGAGGACGGCGTTGAGGCGCTGGCGGCCGGGCGCGGTCGCGCGCAGCCCCGCCTCGTCGCGCACCAGGAACCCGCCGGCCTCGAGATCGGCGAGCGCCGCCGGGTCGAGCGCGGCCTCGATCTCGTCCCCGGTCTCGCGGCGGAAATGTCCGCGCGCGATCCCTTCCACCAGCCGCAGCCCCATCATGACCAGCTCGTCGCGCCGATCGGCGCGGCCGAGCGCCGTGCGCTCCTCGGTGGCATGGCCCTCGGCCTCGACGGCGGCGAGCCACGATTCAGGCGTGCGGCGCTGGCGCAGGGCGATCTTGGCCCCGGCCTCGGTCAGGCGGCCATGGGCGCCCGGGCCAATGCCGGCATAATCGCCATAGCGCCAATAGACCAGATTGTGCCGGCACGCGCCGCCCGGGCGCGCATGGTTCGAGATCTCGTAGGCCGGGAGCCCCGCCGCCTCGAGCCGCGCTGCCGTCGCCTCGAACAGCGCCCCGGCCAGCTCGTCGTCGGGCAGGGCAAATTCGCCGCGCGCGTGGGCGCCGGCAAAGGCCGTGCCGGCCTCGATGGTGAGCTGATAGACCGAGAGGTGATCGCCGGCCATCGCGAGCGCCGCGTCCAGCTCGCGCTCCCAAGCCGCCACGCTCTGGCCCGGCCGGGCATAGATGAGGTCGAAGGAATAGCGCGGAAAGAGCCGCGCCGCGGTCGCCACCGCTTCCCGTGCCTCGGCCGCGTCATGGCCACGGCCAAGGAACTTGAGCGCGCGATCGTCGAGCGCCTGCACCCCGAGCGAAACGCGGTTGACGCCGGCGGCGCGGAATTCCGCGAGCCGGCCGGCCTCGACCGAGGTGGGATTGGCTTCGAGCGTGACCTCGAGATCGGCATCCGCGCGCCAATGAAAGTGCGCCCGCTCGAGCACGGCCGAAGCCGTGCCGGGCGCCATCAGCGACGGCGTCCCGCCGCCGAAGAACACCGACACGAGACGCCGCCCCGGCGTCACCGCGGCAAAGTGGTCGAGCTCGGCCAGAAGCGCGCGGCGCCAGCGCGCCTCGTCGATCGCGCCGCGGACATGGCTGTTGAAATCGCAATAAGGGCATTTCGACCGGCAGAACGGCCAGTGCACATAGAGCGCCAGCGCGTCCGCGTTCACGGCGCCGCTCCGGCGAGGCACGCGGCGGCGAATTTGGCGAAGGCGGCGGCGCGGTGGCTGATGGCGTGCTTCCGCTCGGGCGCCATCTCGCCGAAGGTCTCGGCGAGACTCTCGGGCACGAAGATCGGGTCGTAGCCGAAACCGCGCGTGCCGCGCGGCGGAAACACCAATCGACCCACCACCTCGCCGCGGAAGCATGCGACCTCGCCGTCGGGCCAGGCGAGCGCCAGCACGGCGACGAAGGAGGCGCCGCGATCGCCCGCGCCGAGCGTGGCCTCGACCCGTCGCATCGCTGTGGCGAAGTCCTTGCTGGGCCCGGCCCAGCGTGCCGAATAAATGCCCGGCGCCCCGCCGAGCGCCGGCACCACCAGCCCCGAATCATCGGCCAGGGCCGGGAGTCCGCTTCCCGCCGCCGCAGCGGACGCCTTGAGCGCCGCGTTCGCCTCGAAGGTCGCGCCGGTCTCCTCCGGCTCGGGCAGGCCCAAGGCGGCGGCGCCGACGGTGGCGACGTCGAACGGCGCCAGCAGCGCGGCGATTTCGTCGAGCTTGCCGGGGTTGTGCGTGGCGATCGCCAGGCGCGCGCCCGCGAGACGGCGCGCCACGGCTCAGTCGAGTCCCAGCGCGCGGCGCTGCAGCCGCAGCAGCGCCGCGATCCCGCCGCGCGCGAGCGCGAGCATGGCGGCGAACTGGTCCTCGCCGAAGACCGCAGACTCGGCCGTCGCCTGCACCTCGACCATGCCGCCGCGTCCGGTGAGGACGAAATTGGCGTCGGCTGCCGCGGTCGAATCCTCGGCATAGTCGAGATCGAGCACCGCCGCGCCGCTGCATACGCCGCAGGAAACCGCCGCCACCGCGTCATCGAGCGGCAGCCGGGCCAGCGTGCCTGCGGCGACCAGCTTTTGCAGCGCGACATGAAGGGCGACATAGCCCCCCGTCACCGCGGCGGTGCGGGTCCCGCCATCGGCCTGGAGCACGTCGCAATCGAGGCGGATCTGGCGCTCGCCCAGGGCGGCGAGATCGGTCACCGCGCGCAGCGAGCGACCGATGAGGCGCTGAATCTCCTGGGTCCGTCCGGTCTGCCGGCCGCGCGCCGCCTCGCGATCGGTGCGGGTGTGGGTCGAGCGCGGCAGCATGCCGTATTCCGCGGTGATCCAGCCGCGTCCGGTATTGCGCAGGAAAGGCGGGACCTTGTCCTCGACCGTGGCGGCGCAAAGCACGTGGGTGTCGCCGAAGCGGACGAGGCACGAGCCTTCGGCATATTTGGCGAAGCCGGGCTCGAGCGCGATCGGGCGCATCTCGTCGGGGGCGCGGCCGGAGGGTCGCGGCATGGCATTTCCTCATGCGAGGTGGCGGGCGGGTGGCGGGCTGAAGCTAGTGTGCGTCGGCGCGTGCGTAAAGATGCGCAATGGGGCGGCCGGTTGACGCTCGAGGGGACCCTTCCTACATTCCGGCGCGCTATGAATGCGCCTGTGGCAAGACCGGTCATCACCGAACTCAACGAACGCAGCCGTGAAATTCTGCGGCTGGTGGTCGACGCGTTCGTCGAGACCGGCGAGCCGGTCGGATCGCGCACGCTGTCGCGCCGCGGCACGCTCGATCTGTCGCCCGCCACCATTCGCAACGTCCTTGCCGATCTCGAGGAATCGGGGCTGCTGTTCGCACCGCACACCTCAGCCGGACGGCTGCCGACCGAGGCCGGGCTGCGGCTCTTCGTCAGCGGCATTCTCGAAGTCGGCGGCCTGACCGAGGACGAGCGGCGGACCATCGACGGACGCCTCGCCGCCACCGGCCAGAGCCTTGCCCAGGCGCTCGAGACGGCGACGGCGGCGCTGTCGGGGCTCGCGCGCTGTGCCGGCATGGTGGTCGCGCCCAAGATCGAGCGGCCCTTGAAGCATATCGAATTCGTGCCGTTCTCGCCGACGCGCGCGCTCGTCGTGATGGTCACCGAGGATGGGCTGGTCGAGAACCGGCTCATCGACGTGCCGGCCGGAACGCCGCCCTCGACGCTGATGGCGGCCAGCAATTATCTCAACGCGCGGCTCATCGGCCGCACCATCGACGAGGCCCGGCTCGTCGTGCTCGCCGACATCGACAGCCGGCGCGCGCAGCTCGACGTGTTGACGGCGCGGCTGGTGGAGGCCGGGCTCGCGTCATGGGCCGGCGGCACCGAGGGCACCGCGCTCATCGTCAAGGGCCAGGCGCAGCTTCTCAACGACGTGACGGCGCTCGCCGACCTCGAGCGGCTGCGCACGCTGTTCGACATGCTGGAGACCCGCGAGGCCATGGTGCGGCTCCTCGACGCGACGCGCGAGGGCGAAGGCGTGCAGATCTATATCGGTGCCGACAATCCGCTCTTCGGCATTGCCGGCTGCTCGATGATCGTCGCGCCCTACAGCAATTCGCGCGAGCAGGTGGTGGGGGCGATCGGCGTCATCGGCCCGACCCGGCTCAACTACGCCCGCATCATCCCGCTGGTCGACTATACGGCCAAGGTGATCGGCCGGCTGATCGGATAACGGGGACGGACCCTATGAACGAGGACAGGAACGGCGCCGACGACGCCGAAGCGAACCCGCCCGGCGCGGCGGAGACACCGGCCGCAGAGCGGCTAGGCGCGGTCGAGGCGGAACTCGCCGACACCAAGGACCGGCTGCTGCGGGCGCTGGCCGAGACCGAGAACGTGCGCCGCCGCGCCCAGCGCGAGCGCGACGACGCCCAGCGCTTTGCCGCGGCCAATTTTGCCAAGGACCTGCTGAACGTCGCCGACAATCTCCGCCGCGCGCTCGCGAGCATGGGCGACGCCGAGGCCGCCGACGAACGGACCCGCACGCTCCTCGCCGGCGTCGCCGCGACCGAACGCGAGCTCTTGAGCGCCTTCGAGCGCCACGGCATCAAGCGGCTCGAACCGCGGCCGGGCGACCGCTTCGACCACAATGTGCACGAAGCCATGTTCGAGGTCGAGAACACCGGCCAGCCCGCCGGCGCCGTCGTCCAGGTTCTGCAGCCGGGCTACCTGCTTCACGACCGCCTGCTGCGCCCGGCCATGGTCGGCGTCGCCAAGGCCGCCCCGGGCGCGGGCGAGCCCCGTCGCGTCGACGAGGTGGTCTAGGCGGCCGCCCATCTTGCTGCGGCCCGCGCCGGCTCCCCATATTGACAGACCGGATGGTGCGTCGCCCGGTGGCTGCCGCGACCCGTTGTAGCGTGGGGCGCGCGCCCATATATAAGCGAAGCACACTCCAGGGGTGCCTGCGGGAGACCAATCCTAGGGGGCGGTGGCAGTGCCTCGACGGGCTGCACGGCCCTGCTGCAACAAGAGGTGGACATGGCAAAGGTAATCGGGATCGATCTCGGGACGACCAATTCTTGCGTCGCCGTGATGGAGGGCAAGAGCGCCAAGGTGATCGAGAACAGCGAGGGCATGCGCACGACGCCCTCCCAGGTGGCGTTCACGGAGTCGGGCGAGCGGCTCGTCGGCCAGGCCGCCAAGCGCCAGGCCGTGACCAATCCCGAGAACACGTTCTATGGCATCAAGCGCCTGATCGGCCGGCGCTTCGCCGACCCCATGGTGAAGAAGGAGGCCGAGCTCGTCCCGTTCCGGATCCTGGGGGGCGACAACGGCGACGCCTGGGTCGAGAGCCGCGGCAAGAAATACGCGCCCTCGCAGATCAGCGCCTTCGTCCTGCAGAAGATGAAGGAGACCGCCGAGGCCTATCTCGGCGAGCCGGTGACCGAGGCCGTCATCACCGTCCCGGCCTATTTCAACGACAGCCAGCGCCAGGCGACCAAGGACGCCGGCAAGATCGCCGGGCTCGAGGTGCTGCGCATCATCAACGAGCCGACCGCGGCAGCGCTCGCCTATGGGCTGGAGCGCAAGAGCGCGGGCACGATCGCCGTCTATGACCTGGGCGGCGGCACCTTCGACATCTCGGTGCTCGAGATCGGCGACGGCGTGTTCGAGGTGAAATCCACCAACGGCGACACCTTCCTCGGCGGCGAGGATTTCGACAAGCGGGTGATCGACTATCTCGCCGACGAGTTCAAGAAGGAGCAAGGCATCGACCTGCGCAGCGACCGGCTTGCCCTGCAGCGCCTCAAGGAGGCGGCGGAGAAGGCCAAGATCGAGCTCAGCTCGTCGATGCAGACCGAGGTCAATCTTCCGTTCATCACCGCCGACCAGCACGGCCCCAAGCATCTCAATATCAAGCTGACGCGGGCGAAGCTCGAGGCGCTGGTCGACGATCTCATCCAGAAGACCATCGATCCGTGCCGCAATGCCATCAAGGATGCGGGCCTCAAGGCGTCGGAGATCAACGAGGTGATCCTCGTCGGCGGCATGACGCGCATGCCCAAGGTGATCGAGACGGTGAAGCAGTTCTTCGGCAAGGAGCCGAACCGCTCGGTCAACCCGGACGAGGTGGTGGCCGTGGGCGCCGCGATCCAGGCCGGCGTGCTGAAGGGCGAGGTGAAGGACGTCCTCCTGCTCGACGTGACGCCGCTCTCGCTCGGCATCGAGACCTTGGGCGGCGTGTTCACCCGCCTGATCGACCGCAACACCACGATCCCGACCAAGAAGAGCCAGATCTTCTCCACTGCCGAGGACAGCCAGACCGCGGTCACCATCCGCGTCTTCCAGGGCGAGCGCGAGATGGCCGCGGACAACAAGCTTCTGGGTCAGTTCGATCTCGTCGGCATCCCGTCGGCGCCGCGCGGCGTGCCGCAGGTCGAAGTCACCTTCGACATCGACGCCAACGGCATCGTCAGCGTCAGCGCCAAGGACAAGGCCACCGGCAAGGAGCAGCAGATCCGCATCCAGGCCTCGGGCGGCCTCAGCGACACCGACATCGACAAGATGGTCAAGGACGCCGAGGCGCACGCCGAGGACGACAAGAAGCGGCGCGAACTGGTCGAGGCGCGCAACCACGCCGAGGCGCTGGTGCACACCACCGAGCGGACGCTCCAGGAGAGCGGCGACAAGATTCCGGCCGCCGAGCGCGCGACCGTCGAAGCGGCCATCCGCGACCTCAAGGCCGTGACGGGCGGCGACGACGTCCAGCAGATCCAAGCCAAGACCGAGGCGCTCGGCCAGGTCTCGATGAAGCTCGGCGAGGCGATGTACAAGGCCCAGCAGGCCGGGCCTGCGGCCGACGGCGGTGCCCAGGCGGGACCGGCGGGCGGCGGCGCGGCCGGCGGCGGCGACAAGGTGGTCGACGCCGACTTCGAGGAGGTCGACGAGCGCAACAAGAAGCGGGGCGCCGGCTGAGCGTCGACGGCGGCAACGGCAAACCGCCCCGATCGTCGTTCCGGGGCGGTTTCCGTGTCGAGGGGCGAGATCGAGTGCAAGAGCAATAAACGATGGCGAAGCAGGATTTCTATGATCTCTTGGGGGTCGCGCGCGACGCCTCGCCCGACGACCTCAAGAAGGCCTATCGCAAGCTCGCGATGCAGCATCATCCCGACCGCAATCCCGACGACCGTACGGCCGAGCAGAAATTCAAGGCCATCAGCGAGGCCTATGACGTCCTGAAGGACGAGCAGAAGCGCGCCGCCTATGACCGCTTCGGCCATGCCGCCTTCGAGAACGGCGGCGGCCGGGCGGGCGGGGGCGATTTCGGCTTCGCCGCCGGCTTCGCCGACATCTTCGACGAGATGTTCGGCGACTTCATGGGCCAGCGCCGCAACGGCGCCGGCGGCACCAGCAACCGCGGCAACGACCTGCGCTACAATCTCGAGATCCCGCTCGAGGACGCGTTCAAGGGCAAGCAGACGACGATCCGCGTCACCACGCTGGCGGCGTGCGAGACCTGTAGCGGCAGCGGCGCGGCGCCGGGATCGCGTCCGACCGATTGCCCGACCTGCCGCGGCAGCGGCCGGGTCCGGGCGCAGCAGGGGTTCTTTACCGTCGAGCGCACCTGCCCCGCGTGCCACGGCGCCGGCCGCGTGATCGAGAATCCGTGCCGGAGCTGTGGCGGCCAGGGCCGCATGCGCAAGGAGAAGTCGCTCGCCGTGTCGATCCCGGCGGGCGTCGAGGACGGCACCCGCATCCGACTGGCCGGCGAGGGCGAGGCCGGCGTGCGCGGCGGCGCGGCGGGCGATCTCTATATTTTTCTCGCGGTGAAGCCGCACCGCATCTTCCAGCGCGACGGCGCCAACGTCCATTGCCGTGTGCCGATCTCGATGCCGACCGCGGCCTTGGGCGGCACCATCGAGGTGCCGGTGATCGACGGCGGTCGCGCCAAGCTCACCATCCCCACCGGCACCCAATCGGGCCATCAGTTCCGCCTGCGCGGCAAGGGCATGACGGTGCTGCGCTCGCCCTCGCGCGGCGACATGTATGTCGAGGTCGTGGTCGAGACGCCGGTCAACCTGTCGAAGCGCCAGCAGGAGCTGCTGCGCGAGTTCGAGAAGGCGGGCGAGCACGCGCGCACGCAGCCGGAAAGCGAAGGCTTCTTCGCCAAGGTGAAGGAGTTCTTCGAGGACCTGCGCGAATAGCCGGCGCCGCCGGCACGAGCTTGTATTCCACCGCTGCCTGAAGTACCCCTTCAGTGCGAAGGCGCCCGCGGCCCTCATGCGGACGCCGGCAAAGGGGGAGGCGCCTCATGGTCACGCGAATGATCGTGCAACGGGCATTGGCGGCGATCTTCCTGATCGTCGCGCTGCCGGCGGCCGCGCCGGCGAAGGACGATACCGTCAGCGTCGGGCTGGTCATCAGCCTGGCGCAGGCGCCCTATTACATTGCCGAGGCCAAAGGCTATTTCGCGGCCGAGCACATCGCCATCGATTCCGGCAATTTCAGCGGCGCGCAGGACGCGATCTCGGCGCTGGCGACCGGCCGGCTCGATGTCAGCCTCGGCGCGATCAGCGCCGGGTTCTTCAATGCCCAGGCGCGGGGGCTCGACCTGCGCGCGGTGGCAGCGCTCGGCATCCAGCCGTCGCCGGTGATCGCGACGCCGCCGGTCGTGCGCAAGGATCTCTGGGATTCGGGTGCCATCAAAAGCGGCGCCGATTTCAAGGGGCGCAAGATCGCCGTGAACGTGCCCGGCTCCATCCCCGAATATCTGCTCACGCTCATCCTCGCGAAATACCACATGACGCTCAAGGACGTGGACGAGACGACCCTGGGCTTTCCGCAGCAGGTGATCGCGTTCAAGAACAAGGGCATCGATGTCGGCTTCCTGCCCGAACCCTTCGCTGCTGTCGCGCTCAAGCAGGGCTCCGTCGCGATCATCAAGCCCGAGGCCGCGGTCGGCACCGGCGACCTCACCACGATGGTCTTCTTCAGCGGCCATTTCATGCGCGACCGTCCCGATGTCGCCGAGCGTTTCCTGCGCGCGGTGCTGCGCGGCGCGCGCGACGCCCAGGGCGCCTATCTCCAGAACCCGCAAATCGACGCCATGCTCGCCAAGGAAACCGGCCTCAAGGCCGACGCCATCGCGGCAAGCATCGCCTTCGACTTCGATCCCAACCTCGACATCGCGAAATTCGCCGACAGCCTGCGCCGGCAGGAGCACGTCCACATGATGAACGGCCGGCTCAACTACAAGACGCCGCTGCCGATGGACCGGCTGATCGATGCAAGCCTCGTCCACAAGGCGGCGGCGAGCCTGAAATAGTCGCGGCTTCACCCGCAAGCGCCTCTTGTAGCACAGGGGCCGCGCGTCTTATGCTCGGGACATGACGGACGGCGGCGCGGGGCGCCCGCCCCACGCCGCCTCCGGTGAGTGGAGGCAATCATGGCGGATCCGAAAGGCAACGGTGACTTGTTCCCCGATTTTCGCCGCTTGATGGGCGATTGGCGCGTTCCGGGCTTTGACTTCGAGGCGCTGGCGCAATGCCAGCGCAAGAATATCGAGGCCTTCACCCAGGCGAACCAGCTTGCCCTCGAGGGCACGCAGGCGTGGATGCGGCGCAATCTCGAACTCGCGCGCGAGACCATGGAAGAGATGTCGGCGATGCTGTCCGAGTTCACCAGGCCGACGACCTCGATGGAGGAGCGGTTTCAGCGCCAGGCCGAATATTCCAAAAAGGCGGTCGAGAAGAGCCTCGCCAATATCCGCGACCTGACGGAGCTGATGTCCAAAACCAACAGCGACGCGCTCGGCGTCCTTTCCAAGCGTGTCACCGAGGGCCTCGAAGAGGTACGCGAGCTGACGCAGCAGAAGGCCGCCTGAGCGGGCGGAACCGACCTATTCCGCCGCCGCGTGCGCGCGCGCGCGGCGGCGGGGCGGCCCCGGCGCGGCGGCAGGCTCGGCCAGCACGGCGGTCAGCTTCTCGCGGATCGACTTGATGCGCTCCTCGTGCTCGACCTTGTGGCCGAACAGGTCCTTGACGTAGAACACGTCCACCACCTTCTCGCCATAGGTGGAGATTTTCGCGCTCGCGATCTGCAGATTGAGCTGGGTGATCGCGCGCGTCAGCTCGAACAGCAGCCCCGGCCGGTCGCGGCCGTTGACTTCGATCACCGTGTGGGTGCGGCTCGCCGTGTTGTTGATGAGGACGCGCGGCGGCACGACGAAGAGCCGGGCGCGGCTCGCGAGCACGGACGTCTCCTTCAGCTCGAGATGCGGCTTGATCCGGCCCGAGAGCACGTTCTCGAACAGCACCGCGAGCTTCGCCAGTTTCTCCGGCCGGTCGAACGCGCCGCCGCGCTGGTCCTGCACGAGGAACGTGTCGAGCGCCATGCCGTTGGCGAGCGTCAGGATCTTGGCGTCGACGATGTTGGCGCCGGCCAGCGCCAGGGCGCCGGCGATGCGCGAGAACAGCCCCG
Source organism: Allostellaceae bacterium (assembly GCA_035532935.1). Taxonomy (GTDB): domain Bacteria; phylum Pseudomonadota; class Alphaproteobacteria; order ATCC43930; family CGMCC-115725; genus DATJLY01. The sequence continues at coordinate 39,360 of DATKQE010000041.1, read as the reverse complement.
GATGGTCGGCGGTGTAGAGCGTGATCTCGCTGACGGCGCGCGCGGGATCGACGCGCGTGTCGACGCTCAAGGGCGCGCCGCTGCGGTCGGCCTCGCGGGTGAGCCGCCCCTGCCGTGCCAGCGTCGGCGCATCCGATGACAGCCAATAGGACGGATATGTGCGGCCGATGAATGCGTCGAACTCGGCGTCGGTAAAATCCTTGAGCAGCGCCCGCACCGCCTCCTGCTTCGCCTTGATCCGCACGCCGCGCGCATCGGCGACGAGCCCGCCCGACACCACCTCGAGCGCGCGGTGATAGAGCTCGAACAGCAGCGTCGCCTTCCACCCGTTCCACACATGCGGGCCGACCGCGCGGATATCGGCGACGGTGAGGATGAGCAGGAGCTTCAGCCGCTCGGGCGACTGCACGCTCTCGGCGAAGCCGCGGATGGTCTCGGCGTCCTCGATGTCGAGCTTGAACGCCGTACTGCTCATCAGGAGGTGCCAGCGCACCAGCCAGGCCACCGTCTCGGTCTCCTCGTCGGTGAGGCCGAGCCGGGGACCGAGCTTCTGCGCCACCTTCTCGCCCAGCACGGAATGGTCGCCGCCGCGCCCCTTGGCGATGTCGTGTAGCAGCACCGCGAGAAAGAGCGCGCGGCGCGAGTCGATTGTCGGCATCAGCGCCGTCGGCAGCGGCATCTCGTCCTTGAATTCGCCGCTCTCGATCTTGTGCAGCATGCCGATGGCGAAGATGGTGTGCTCGTCGACGGTGTAGGTGTGGTACATGTCGTACTGCATCTGCGCCACGACGCGGCCGAAATCGGGAATGAAGCGGCCGAACACGCCGGCCTCGTTCATGCGCCGGAGCGTCGTCTCGGGCTCCTTGCGCGAGGTCAGGATCTCCATGAACAGGCGGTTCGCCTCGGGATCGGCGCGCAGCTCGGCGTCGATCCGCTTCAGCGATTGCGTGATGAGCCTGAGCGTGTGCGGGTGGATGTCGAGGCCGTTCTCCTCGGCGGCGTGGAACAGCCGGATGAAGGTGACGGGATCGTCGCGGAAGGCATGCTCGTTGACGATGTCGAGCCGTCCGCCATCGACCTTGAACCCGGCGACCGAGCGCTTGCGCAGGCCCCAGCGTCGCCACGAGAACCGCGGCAGACGCTGCTGCTCGGCCTCGAGCAGCGCGCAGAAGATGCGCGTCAGGTCGCCCACGTCCTTAGCGACGAGGAAATAGTGCTTCATGAAGCGCTCGACGCCGCGCAAGCCGGCGTGGTCGGTATAGCCCATGCGCCGCCCAACCTCGCTCTGGAGGTCGAAGGTCAGGCGGTCCTCGGCGCGTCCGGCGACGAAATGGAGATGGCAGCGCACGGTCCACAGGAAATTCTGCGCCCGGGCGAAGCGCTGCGCCTCCTCGGCCGAGAGCACGTTGCGCTCGACGAGCTGATCGACGCTGTCGACGCGATAGATGTATTTGGCGATCCAGAACAGCGTGTGCAGATCGCGCAGCCCGCCCTTGCTCTCCTTGACGTTGGGTTCGACGAGATAGCGCGAATCGCCGAGCCGGGCGTGGCGCTTGTCGCGCTCGTCGAGCTTCGCCTGGACGAAGCGGGCGGCGGTGCCCTTGATGATCTCGGTCTCGAAGCGGCGCTTCAGCTCCATGAACAGGACCTGCTCGCCCCAGATGTAGCGGGCCTCGAGCAAGGCCGTGCAAATGGTGAGATCGCCCTTGGCGCGGGCGAGCGTATCGTCGACCGAGCGCGTCGCCTGCCCGACCTTGAGCCCCGTGTCCCAGAGCGTGTAGAGCATGTACTCCACGACCTGCTCGGAGTGCGGCGTCTCCTTGTAGGCGAGCAGGAACAGGAGATCGATGTCGGAGAACGGCGCGAGCTCGCCGCGGCCGTAGCCGCCGACCGCGACCAGCGCCATGTGTTCGCCGGCGGTCGGATTGGCGAGCGGATAGATGCGCGCGAGGACGAAGTCGTAGAGCACGCGCACGACCTGATCGACCAGGAAGGCGAGCTGCTGGGTCGTCTCGGTGCCCGAGGCGCCGGCCTCGAAACGCTTGCGCACTTCGGCGCGGCCGGCGGCGAGCGCCAGCTTCAGCGCGTCGGCAACGCGGGCGCGCGGCGGCTCGCCGCCGGCCTCGTCGGCCAGCCGCTCGAGCTGGTTCTGGAGGGCGCGCCGGTCGATGATCTCGCGCTGGCGCAGAATGGTGTTCATGGCGGCGCGATCCTACACCGCACGGCCCCGGCGCGCCACCCGCGCCCGGGGCCGCGCCGGTGCGGCGTCAAGCCTCCTGCGCCAGCGCCTTCAGCCGGTAGAGGAGCTCGAGCGCTTCGCGCGGCGAAAGCGCGTCGGGATCGAGCGCGTGGAGCGACGCGGCGAGCGCCGAGGGTTTCTGCGCCGGCGGCGGCGTCCGCGCTGCGGCGAACAGCGGCAGGTCGTCGGCGAGCCGCGCGAGCGCGCCGCTCTGCTCGCCCGCCTCGAGCACCTTCAGCACGTCCTCGGCCCGCGCCACCACCGGCGCCGGCAGCCCCGCGAGCTTCGCCACGTGAATGCCATAGGACCGGTCGGCCGCGCCCGGCGCCACCTCGTGCAGGAACACGACGTCGCCCTGCCATTCCTTGACCCGCATGGTGTAGCAGGCGAGCTGCGGCAGCTTCGCCGCCAGCGCGGTCAGCTCGTGATAATGGGTCGCGAACAGCGCCCGGCAGCGATTGGTGTCGTGCAGGTGCTCGATCGTCGCCCAGGCGATCGACAGGCCGTCGAAGGTCGCGGTGCCGCGGCCGATCTCGTCGAGGATCACGAGCGAACGCTCGGTCGCGCGATTGAGGATCGCCGCGGTCTCGACCATCTCCACCATGAAGGTCGAGCGCCCGCGCGCGAGATCGTCGGCCGCGCCGACGCGGCTGAACAGCCGGTCCACCACGCCGATCCGCGCCGCCGCGGCCGGCACGAACGAGCCCATCTGCGCCAGCACCGCGACCAGGGCGTTCTGGCGCAGGAACGTGCTCTTGCCCGCCATGTTCGGCCCGGTGAGGAGCCACAGCCGCCGGCCCGGCTCGAGCGCGCAGTCATTGCCGACGAAAGCCGGACCGCCGGCGCTCCGCAGCGCCGTCTCGACCACCGGATGGCGCCCGCCCACGACGCTGAAGCCGAGCCCGTCATCGACCATCGGCCGGCAAAAGCGCTCGGTGGCGGCGAGCTCGGCCAGGCCCGCCGCCACGTCGAGGGCGGCGAGCGCCGCGCCCGCGCGCGCAATCGGCTCGGCATTGGCGGTGGCGTCGGCGACGAGATCGTCGAAGCAGGCGAGCTCCAGCGCCAGCGCCTTGTCGGCGGCGCTTGCGATCTTGCTTTCGAGCGCGGCGAGTTCGACCGTGCCGTAGCGCGCGGCGGCGGCGAGTGTCTGGCGATGGATGAACGCGGCACCGAGCTTGGCCGCGTGCTGCGGCGCCACCTCGATGTGGTAGCCGAGCACGTTGTTGTGGCGGATCTTGAGCGCGGCGACGCCGGTCTCGGCGGCATAGCGCGCCTGCAGGTTCGCGACCATGCGCCGGCTCTCGTCGCGCAGCAGCCGCAGCTCGTCGAGCGCCGGCAGATAGTCGGCCGCGATGAAGCCGCCGTCGCGCGCCAGGAGCGGCAGCTCGGGCGCGAGCGCGCGCCGCAGCCGGTCCTCGAGCGGCCAATGCGCGCCGAGATCGCGGAACGCCGCCGCCAACAGCGGCGGCAGCGCCGCCGCATCCGGGAGCGCGCGCAGATGGGCCGTCTCGGCCAGCGTGTCGCGCAGGGCGGCGAGATCGCGCGGCCCGCCGCGGCCCAATCCCAGCCGCGCCATCGCCCGCGCCATGTCGGCGGTGCGGCGCAGGCCCTGGCGCAGCGCCGGGCGCAGCCGCTCGTCGCCGGCCAGAAACGCGACCGCATCGAGCCGGGCGTTGATCGCGGCGGGATCGGTCAAGGGCGCCGCCAGCTGCGCCGCCAGCAGCCGCGCCCCCGAACCGGTCACGGTGCGGTCGATGCAGGCAAGCAGCGAGCCCCGAAGCTCGCCCGCGAGCGTCTCGGCCAGTTCGAGATTGCGCCGCGTCGCCGCGTCGATCTCCATGAAGGCGCCGGCGGCGAGCCGCCGCGGCGGCAGCAGCGGCGGCACCTTGCCCTGCTGCGTCAGCGCGACATAGTCGACCAGCGCGCCCGCCGCGGCGAGTTCGGCCCGGCCGAAGGCGCCGAAACCGTCGAGCGTGCGCACGCCATAGAGCGCCTCGAGCCGCTTGCGGCCGCTCTCGCTGTCGAAGCGGAGATTGGGCAGCGGGGTGAGCGCGGCTTTCCAATCGCCCCACAGCTCGAACAACGCGGGCCGCGCCGCCAGCCGCTCCGGCAGCAGGATCTCGCCGGGCGCCAGCCGCGCCAGCGCCGAGGCGAGCGCGGCGGGAGCAAGCTCCTGGGTCTCGACGTCGCCGGTCGAGAGATCGAGCCAGGCCAGCCCCACCATGCCACCGGCCTCGGCCAGGGCGGCCAGGTAATTGTGGCGGCGGGCGTCGAGCAGCGTGTCTTCGGTCAGCGTGCCGGGCGTGACGATCCGCACCACGGCGCGCCGCACCGGCGACTTGCCGCCGCGCTTGCGCGCCTCGGCCGGGTCCTCCATCTGCTCGCAGACGGCGACGCGGAAGCCCTGGCGGATGAGGCGGGCGAGATAGGCCTCGGCGGCATGGACCGGAACGCCGCACATGGCGATGTCCTCGCCCTCGTGCTTGCCGCGCTTGGTCAGCGTGATGTCGAGGGCCGCGGCGGCGCGGGCCGCGTCCTCGAAAAACAGCTCGTAGAAATCGCCCATGCGATAGAACAGCAGGCAGTCCGGATGGGCGCGCTTGATGTCGAGATACTGCACCATCAACGGCGTCGCATCCGTCGACGCCGGCACGGGCGAGGCCTGCGGGAGGTCGTTCATCGCAACAAGGGGCTGTCTCGCCGGCAACCCTAGCACCCCGGCGCGAAAGGCGAAACCAGGCGAGCTGGCGAGGCTTGCAGCACGCGCGGCAAAGGCGCATTTGGGAGATCAGGATGAACGGCGGCGGGACCATGGCGGACAAGGACGAGGCGCGGGCTTCCGCACGGCACGAGGCGGTCGGGTCGTTCGCCGGCAAGGAGGCGTTCCGCGGTGCGGTCGCGCGGCTGCTGGCGGCGGGGTTCGCGCCGGACGATCTTTCCGTGCTGGCGACGCACGAGTCGCTCGAGGTTGCCGGCGACGTTCCGGGCTATCCCGGGGGCGCCGGCGAAAAGCTCTTCGCCGGGCTCACCGACGAGGTCAATTTCATTGCGCCGCTCACGCTCGCGGGGTTCGTGCTGGTTTCGGGCGGGCCGGTCGCCATGGCGCTCGCCGCGCTGGTCGGCGCCGGGCTCGGCGGTGCCGCGCTCAAGGAGGTGCTGGACCTCTACACCGCCAACCGGCACAGCGCCGAATTCGCCGCCGCGCTCGCGGCCGGCGCCGTTCTGCTGTGGGTCGGCGCCGATGACCCGGCGCGCGCGGCGCAGGCGGCCCGCATTCTCGAAGAGGCCGGCGGCCGCTTCGTCCATGTCCATGCCCGGCCGGTTTCTGGCCGAGAAAATTTTGCGCCCGGGTGAACCCGCCGCCTTGGCCGAGCGTATTACGGTGGGACCCTGTCGCGTTCCCCCCGCGACATTCCCCCGACTAGCCCCGCTCCGGCGGGGCTTTTTCTTGCCCCGGCACCGGTGCGGCTTTGCGGAACCGGTTCGGCTTTACTAAAGTCACGGCGGAGGGGCCGCCGATGGCTCGAACCGATTGGCGCCGGGCGCGATGTCCGGGGTGAGGCTCGCGGCGCCATGGCGCGTCGCCTTGCCGCGCCTGGTTCTGGGCGCGCTGGTGCTGTCGCTGCCTGCGTTCGCGGCATTGTTCGTCCTGACCGCGCTCGAGCTGGTGCCGCCCGGCCCGGCGGCGGCGGCGGCGCTCGCGATCTATCTCGGCGTGCTGCTCGTGGTGAAGCCGCTCGTCTTCGGCATCGCCGCGGTACAGACGGCGGTCGAGGCCATGACGACCGACGAGGGCGCCGCGCCCGAGGTGGCGAGCTGGGCGCCATCGGTCCGCGAATTGTGGATCGCGGTCGGGCGCTGGGCCCGGAGCGCACGCCAGCGCCTGCGCGCCCGCGAAGGCGAACTCGGCGCCGAGCGTTCGGTCCTGGCGGCGCTGCCGGAACCGCTGCTGCTGCTCGATCCCAACCGCCGCGTGGTCCGCGCCAATGCCGCCGCCGCGGCGCTGTTGGGCGAGCGCTTGCTGGGGCTCGATCTCGCCGGCGCCTTGCGCCATCCCGCCGTGCTCGCCGCGGTCGACGCCGTGCTTCGCGGCGAGGGCGACCGGATCACCGAGTTCGAGCTGACCAGCCCGCTCGAGCGCCATCTCTCGGCACTCATCGCCCCGCTGTCGCCGCATACCGCCGAAGGCGCGGCCGCCGTCCTGCTGCTCAACGACCGCACCGCCTTGAAGCTCAGCGAGCAGCAGCGCGCCGATTTCGTCGCCAATGCCAGCCACGAGCTGCGGACGCCGCTCGCCTCGCTCGTCGGCTTCATCGAGACGTTGCGCGGGCCGGCGCGCAACGACAAGGCGGCAGGCGCGCGATTTCTGGCCATCATGGCCGAGCAGGCCGGCCGCATGCAGCGCCTCGTCGACGATTTGTTGTCGCTGTCGCGCATCGAGATGAACGAGCACCGCCCTCCCACCGGGGCGGTGGACATCGCCGCCGTGGTCCAGGGCGTTGCCGACACGCTCGAGCAGCGCGCGGCCGCGCGCGACATGCGCATCGAGCTGCTCATGCCGGAGGACCTGCCGCCGGTGCAGGGCGACGCCGACGAGCTGGTCCAGGTGGTCCAGAACTTGATCGACAATGCCATCAAGTACGGCGCCCCCGGGACCGCCGTCACGGTGGCGGCGAACCGCACCGCGCACGCGCTCCCCGGTTTCCGGACCGGATCGCGCGCCACGGTGACGCTGTCCGTGCGCGACCGTGGCGTCGGCATCGCACGCGAGCTCATCCCGCGCCTGACCGAGCGCTTCTACCGGGTCGATGCCGCCCGCTCGCGCGAACTGGGCGGCACCGGGCTCGGCCTCGCCATCGTCAAGCACATCGTCGGCCACCACCGCGGCGTGCTCGAGATCGACAGCGTGCCCGGCAAGGGATCGGTGTTCACCATCCACCTCCCGGCCGAGCCCGCCGCCGCATCGCAGAGCGTGTGATATTATGACGATATATCAATGAATTACGATATCTCTCCCAGATTGTCATAAAACCGCAACGGTGGCCCTGTACTCCTCTCGGACAAGATGAGGAAAGGCTGCTGGGATGATCAGCGACGCAGCGGCACCGGGTCCCGTGGCGACGCCGTCGGCAACCGGCCGGCTCCGCTTTCAGCGCCTCGATGACGCGCTCTTCCGCGGCACGGCGCGCGCCTTTGCCCTGGGCGTGACCGGGCTGCGGCTGGCCGTGCTGACCGGCGTGCTGCTGGCGGTGGCGCGCATCGCCGGCGCGACGGCGCCGCCGCTCTTCACCGCGCTCACCAACCAGTTCTGGACCGCGAACCTGAACGGGCCGATGGCGAATCTGCCGGCGGTGAGCTTCCAGTTCGCCATGAGCCCCTCTGCCGATTGGCCGTTGCTGGCCGGGGGCGGTGCGCTTCTCATCGCCTTCGCCATTCTCGTCCGCAACGTGGTCGCCCGCTGGGTGGCAAGCCGGAGCATCGTATCGCAATGACCATCGAAATCGCGCCCATGACCGCTCCCACCCAAAAGCCGGTTACGTCGCATCTCGCCGCGCCGGTCGTGCCGTCGGACAAGCCGCGCCAGATCGACAAGCCCTCGCCCAAGGTCGTGATCAAGGACCTGCACTTCTATTACCGCTCGTTCGAGGCGGTGAAGGGCGTCAATGTCGAGCTGCACGACAAGCGCGTCACCGCCTTCATCGGCCCCTCGGGTTGCGGCAAGTCGACGGTGCTGCGCTGCCTCAACCGGATGTACCAGCTCTATCCGGACCAGCGCGCGAGCGGCGAGATTCTCATCGACGGCCAAAACATTCTCGACCCCGGCCAGGACCTCAATCTCCTGCGCGCGCGCGTCGGCATGGTGTTCCAGAAGCCGACGCCGTTCCCGATGTCGATCTACGACAACATCGCCTTCGGCATCCGCCTGTACGAGCGGCTTGCGCCGCAGGACCTCGACGAGCGCGTCGAAGGGGCATTGCGGCGCGCCGCGCTCTGGGACGAGGTCAAGGACAAGCTGAAGCAGAGCGGGCTTTCGCTCTCGGGCGGCCAGCAGCAGCGGCTCTGCATCGCGCGCGCGGTCGCCGTCAAGCCGGAGGTCTTGCTGCTCGACGAGCCGTGCTCGGCGCTCGATCCGCTTTCGACCCAGCGGATCGAGGAGCTGATCGCCGAACTCACGTCCGACTATTGCATTGTCATCGTCACCCACAATATGCAGCAGGCGGCGCGCAGCTCGGATTATACCGCCTTCATGTATCTGGGCGAACTCATCGAGTTCAACGAGACCGAAGCGCTCTTCACCCATCCCAAGATGCGCCAGACCGAGGACTACATCACCGGCCGGTTCGGCTGAAGGAGAACGCAATGGTCTCCGAGCACATCGTCAAGAGCTACGACCAGGAGCTGCAGCGCCTCGACAACATCGTGGTCGAGATGGGCGGCCTGACCGAAAGCCAGCTCGCCTCGGCGATGGAAGCGCTGGTCAAGCGCGATGCCGATCTCGCCGCGAAGGTGATCGAAACCGACGCCAAGGTCGACGAATTCGAGCGCGAGATCGAGAGCCTGGTCGTGCGCCTTCTGGCGCTGCGCCAGCCGATGGCGCGGGATCTGCGCCAGATCGTCGCCGCGCTCAAGATCTCGACCGATCTCGAGCGGATCGGCGATTATGCCACCAACGTCGCGAAGCGCTCGATCGCGCTCGACCAGATCACGCCGGTGAAGCCGGTGCACGCGCTGCCGCGCATGGGCCGGCTCGGCGCCGCGATGATCAAGGACATCCTCGACGCCTATGTCCAGCGCGATGCCGACAAGGCGATCGCCGTGTGGCTCCGGGACGAGGAGCTCGACGAGATGTACACGAGCCTCTTCCGCGAGCTGCTCACCTACATGATCGAGGACCCGCGCAACATCACCACGGGCACGCATCTTCTGTTCATGGCGAAGAACCTCGAGCGCATCGGCGACCACACCACCAACATCGCCGAGACGCTCTATTTCCTGGTGAACGGCGTGCCGATGACGCAGATCCGGCCCAAGGGCGACCGCACCAGTCTCGGCGTGACGCCGGCGCCCCAGGCCGCGGCAGGGATGGAGGAACGCGGCTGATGCGGCCCTCGGTACTCGTGGTCGAGGACGAGCCGGCGCTATCGACGTTGTTGCGTTACAATCTGGAAAAGGAAGGGTTCGACGTCAGCGAGGCGCATGACGGTGAGGAAGCGCTGCTGCAGCTCAAGGAGGCCAAGCCCGACGCGGTGCTGCTCGACTGGATGCTGCCGCAGATTTCGGGCCTCGAATTGTGCCGCCAGATCCGCCGCGCGCCGGCGTGGCGCGACCTTCCGGTCATCATTCTCACCGCCCGCGGCGAGGAGGGCGACCGCGTCCGCGGCCTCGACAGCGGCGCCGATGACTATGTGGTGAAGCCGTTCAGCACCAGCGAGCTCATCGCGCGGTTGCGCGCCGTGATCCGCCGCGCGCGCCCGAGCACCGCCGCCGAGGTGCTGCGCTTTTCCGACCTCGCTCTCGACCTCTCCGCCCATCGCGTCACGCGGGGCGGCGAGGCGCTTCATCTCGGCCCGACCGAATTCCGGCTGCTGCGCTTCCTGCTCGAGCGGCCGGGCCGCGTGTTCTCGCGCGAGCAACTGCTCGACGGCGTCTGGGGCCGCGATGCCGAGGTCGAGTTGCGGACGGTCGACGTGCACATCCGCCGCCTGCGCAAGGCGATCAATATCGGCGGCCGGCCCGACATCATCCGTACCGTCCGCGCCGCCGGCTATTCGCTCGACGGCATCGGCGCCTGAGCGTCAGTCGAGACGCTTCACCGTCCGGACGACGGCGGGGTCGTCGGGATGGGCGGCGAGCGCGAAGCCCAGCGACCGGCTGAGCTCCAGCATGGCCTTGTTCTCGTGCAGCACATCGCCGAACAGCTCGCCGATGCCGCGCTCCTTGGCCACCGCGATGATCTGCTGCATGAGCAGCACGCCGAGCCCGCGCCCCTGCCAGTCGCTGCGCAAGCCGATCGCATATTCGGCGCGGCGATTGTCGGGATCGGCCGCGAAGCGGGCGACGCCGAGCGCGGTGCCGCCTTCCGCCGTGAGCGCGACCAGCGCCATCTCGCGGTCGTAGTCGATCTGCGACAGGCGCGCGGCGAGCTGATGCGTCAGCGGCGCCTGCATCGGCGTAAAGAAGCGCAGCCGCAGGTGCTCGGGATTCATGTGGCGCACGATGTCCTGCAGCAGCGGCTCGTCTTCGGGCCGGATCGGCCGCAGCAGCAGCGCCGTGCCGTCCGGCAGGCTGGTGCGCAGCTCGAGTTCCTTGGGATAGGGCCGGATGGCGAGGCGCGCGCCGGCCGGTCCCGCCGGCGGGCCGACGCGGATGCGCGCGTCGACCGCGATGATCCCGTCCTTGTCCGCGAGCAGCGGATTGACGTCGAGTTCCTTGAGCGAAGGCTGCTCCGCGGCCAGTTGCGCCACCGCCACCAGCGCCGCCGCCACCGCGTCGAGATCGGCGGGCGGCGCGCCGCGATAGCCCTGAAGCAGCCGGAACACGCGGGTGCGGGCCATCTGCGCCCGTGCCAGCGAGGCATTGAGCGGCGGCAATTCGAGCGTGGTGTCGTTCATCAGCTCGACCAGCGTGCCGCCCTGGCCGAACATGATCACCGGGCCGAAGACCGCGTCCTCGACGGTGCCGAGAATGAGTTCCGCCGCGCCCGGCCGGCGCACCATCTGCTGCACCAGGAACCCCTCGAGCCGTGCCCGCGGCATGGCGGCGGCGATGCGCGCCTGCATCGCCTCGGCCTCGCGTCGAACCCGGGCGGGATCGCCGAGATTGAGGGCGACGCCGCCGACATCGCTCTTGTGCGTGATGTCCGGGGAGCGGATCTTGAGCGCGACCGGACAGCCGATCTCCGCCGCCGCCGCCGCTGCCGCCGCTCCGTCGGCGACGACGCGGGAGGCCGGGACGGGAATGCGATAGGCGTCAAGCACCTCGGCCACTTCGTCGGCATCGAGCCATTGCCGCCCGGCGGCGACGGCGCGGGCGATGGCAGCGGCGGCGCGCGGCGCATCCGGACCCGGCCCCTCGGGCCGCGCCGGCGGCGTCTCCATCAGCAATTCCTGATTGCGCCGGTGCTGGACCCGGTGCATGAAGCCGCGCACGGCGCTGTCGGGCGTATCGAAGGTGGCGATGTGTGCGGCGGAAAAGAGGCGCCGGGCCTCCGACGCGGTGCTGTCGCCGAGCCAGGCGGTGAGCACGTTGCGGCCGCTGAGCGCCGTCGGCGCGGTATGCTCGAGCGTGGCGATGACCGCGCGCGCCGCGTCGGCGGCCGAGGCGAGCGCGGTCGGGCAATTGAGCACCAGCACGGCATCGATCGCGGGATCGGCGACGAGGATCTCGAGCGCCCGGGCATAGCGCGCGCCGTCGGCATCGCCGATGATGTCGATCGGATTGCCGCGGCTCCAGGTCTTGGGCAGCACGCCATCGAGCCGCGCGATCGTCGCCGCGGCCAGCGGCGCAAGGCACCCGCCCGCCGCCACCAGCGCATCGGTCGCGAGCACGCCCGCGCCGCCGCCATTGGTCAGGATGGCGAGGCCGTCGCCGCGCTGCGGCCGCGTCTGCGCCAGCGTCTCGACCGCGTCGAACAGCTCGGCCATGGTGAGGACGCGCAGCATGCCGGCGCGGCGGAAGGCCGCGTCATAGACCGCGTCGGAGCCGGCGAGCGCCCCGGTATGCGAACGCGCGGCGCGCGCGCTCTCGGCGAAGCGGCCGACCTTCACCGCCAGGACCGGCTTGGAGCGGGACGCGGCGCGCGCCGCCGACATGAACTTGCGCGCATGCGTCACGCCCTCGACATAGAGCAGGATCGCGCGCGTCGCCGGATCGTTGGCGAGAAAGTCGAGCATGTCGCCGAAATCGACATCGGCCATGTCGCCGAGCGAGACGACATGCGAGAAGCCGATGCCGCGCGGCTCGGCCCAATCGAGCACCGCGGTGATGAGCGCGCCCGACTGGCTGACGAAGGCGAGATCGCCGGCGCGCGGCGCGATATGCGAGAAGCTCGCATCGAGACCGATCCCCGGCACCATCACGCCGACGCAATTGGGCCCGACGATCCGCAACAGATGCGGCCGCGCCGCTTCGAGCGCGCGGCGTTGCAGCGCGCGGCCCTCCTCGCCCAGCTCGGCGAAGCCCGCGGTGATCACCACGGCCGCGCGCGTGCCGCGGGCGCCGAGCGCGGCGAGCAGCTCGGGCACCGTCGCGGGCGGGGTGGCGATGACGGCGAGATCGGGCGTCTCGGGCAGCGCGGCCACGTCGGGATAGACGGTGAGCCCCTCGATCATCGTGTGGTGCGGATTGACCGGCATGATCCGTCCCTTGAAGCCGGCGCGCACGATATTGCGCGCGAGCACGCCGCCGACGGTGCCGGGCGTCGCGCTCGCGCCGATCACCGCGACGGAGGCGGGCGCGAACAGCCGGTCGAGATTGCGGATCGACATGACGAAACTCCCTGCCCGCTCGCGGGGGTGATCGCCGAACGCCCGTTGAGCGCCCATATAACGGCTGACGCCCCGTCCGCAAGCGCAACCCGTGCCGTTACGATCGACCGCTCTCTTGGCGCTGATCCTCGCCGCTGGCGGCTGCAGCGCGCCGCCTGCCCCGCTACCGCCCGCGCCCGAACCGCCGGCCGCGGTTTCCATTGCGCCGCCGCCACCGGCGAAGGCCCGTCCGGCCGACATGGCGCCGGCGCTGCGCCTGCCGCCCTATCTGCCGGCGGCGCCGACCGCGCCGATGGCGATCGTACCATCCCCGGTCCCGCCGCGGGGCGGGTTCGCGCCGGGCCTGCCGGCCGGGCCGGTGACCAATTACGGCACCGGCGGCATGCAGCAGATGCCGGGCGCGCCGCCGAACCCGCCCTATCCGCCGGGCGGCCTCATGCACTGAACCGGGTTACGCGAGCCCGTCGGTGACGGGCTCGTTCTCGGCCTTCACGTCATAGCCCGCGTTGCGGGCCTGCTGCACCAGGAGCGTCGCGAAATCCACGTCCTTGAAACCGAGCCCGATCAGGTTCTGGACGATCTCGCGCGTCAGCGCCGTCACCGGCATCGGCGTCGCGGTCTTGCGCCCGGCATCGAGCCCCAGCTCGAGGTCCTTGCGCAGCAGGAGCGGCGTGAAGGTCGGGGTGAAGTCGAGATTGACTAGCGCCGGCGTCTTGTACTGCGTGAACATCGAGCCCATGACGCTCTTGTTGATGAAGTCGAGGAAGGCGTGGCGCTTGACGCCGCTCTTTTCGGCCAGCACCGTCACCTCGACCAGCGACTGGATCACCACGCCCAGGAAGACGTTGTGGCAGATCTTGACGATGCGCGCGCGCTCGCCCTCGCCGACATAGCTCACGCCCCGGCCCAGGCGCTCGAGATAGGGGAGCGCGGTCGCATAGGCGTCCGGCGGGCCCGAGACGACGAGGCTGAGCTTGCCCGCCTTCGCCACTTTGCCGTTGCCGCTGACCGGCGCGGCGAGCATGGCGGTGCCGTGCCGCTCCGCCGCGGCGCGCACCTCGAGCGAGGCCGCCTCGTCGAGCGTCGAGCAATCGACCAGAATCTTCGGCTTGGCAGCGGCGGTCAGAAGCCCGTCCGGCGCCAGCGTCACCTGCTTCAGATCGCCGCCGGCCGCGACCATGGTGAAGACGATGTCGCAGCCGGCGAGATCGGCGGGCCGGCCGACGATCGCCACGCCGCTCTTCGTCAGCGGCTCGGCCTTGGTGCGGGTGCGGTTATAGGCGCTGACGCGGCCCCCGGCCTTGGCGAGCCGCTCGACCATGGGAAATCCCATGCGACCCGTGCCGATCCAGCCGATATGATGCAAGCCGAGATTTGCCGCCATGTCATGCCTCCGCGCGAACCGAACCGCTCGCCGCCCTAAGGCCACGGCCGCCGCACGCCTCGGCTCTTACCCGATCCCGTCGGCCCCGGCAATTGCGCGGGCGCGGCTTGCGGCAGCGGTCGCGACGATGCATCCTCGCGCCCGTGGAGCCGGGTGATTCCAGGGCTGTCGGACCGAAACGGATGCCGCGCTCGATGGGGCTGATCGCGACTTTCCTTGCGGCCTTCGCGGTCCTGATGATCGCCGATGCCACCGCCGACCGGGCGGACCCGAGTGCGCTGTGGCAGATCGTCCATTATCTCTGCGTGCCGGACCAGCAGCGGCACGGCAATCCGGCGCCGTGCGCGCGCGTCGAATTGCGGCGCGGCGTCGCGCGGGGCCATGTCGTCCTCAAGGACATCAACGGCACGACGCAGTACCTGCTGCTGCCGACCGCGCGCGTCAGCGGGATCGAGAGCCCGCTGCTGCTCGCGCCGGATGCGCCGAATTATTTCGCCGCGGCCTGGCGCGCCCGCTCTTTCGTCGAGGCCGCCGTGCGTCATCCGCTGCCGCGCGACGACATCAGCCTCGCCGTCAACTCGGTGACCGGGCGTACGCAGAACCAGCTTCACATCCACATCGACTGCATCCGCGCCGACGTCCGCGCCGCGCTGCGCCGCCGCGCCGCCGCCATCGGCCCGCATTGGGCGCCGCTCGGCGAACTGCTGCAAGGCCATCGCTATCGCGCCCTGCGGGTGGCGCAGCCCGAGCTCGGCGGGGTCAATCCGTTCGTCGCTCTGGCCGACGATCTGGCGCATCCGCAGGCGACCATGGGGAGCGAGACGCTGGTCGTCGCGGGCATGATGTGGGGCGATGGCACGCCGGGCTTCGTGCTGCTCGCCCACCGCGCCGATCCTGCGGCCGGGGACGGCGGCAGCGGCGAGGAATTGCAGGATCATGGCTGTGCCGTCGCGGCGGCCGCGGCGGCCGCGGCGTTGCGGCCGTGACCGCGGCTCGGGTCGCGCGGGGCCGCGCCGTTACATCATTCTTAACGTTCCTGCGGTCGTATAGACGGCTCGGCTGACCGACCGGCTCCGGATGCGGGGATGAAGGACGACGGTTTCCGCCCGACGATCGATGTGGGATCCTCGCGCGTCTTCGATTGCAATGGGATCACGCTCAAGCTGCTGGGCGAACAGCCGGGCAATGACGAGCTGTTCTTTCGGCATCCGCGGCTCAATCAAGTCGTCGTCGTCAAGCACAGCCTGCTGCCGTCCGAGCGCCGCTCGCGCCGCGACCCGCCGGTCGGGACCAAGCTGTTCTTTCCCTTCAACGAGCACGCACCGTCCGAGGGCGGCAGCACCATCTTCCTCCACGACCGTCGGCTCGAGGCGGCGCTGTGCGAGCGCTGCGGGCTGAGCCGCAGCGCGGGCGCGGAGGCGTTCGAGGAGGATTTCCGGCTGCTGCGGCTGTTGTCGCGGCTGCCGACGCTCGATCCCTTTCTGCTGCGCGACGTGATCGAGGCCGAAGGGCTGCCGGTGAACGACCGCTATCTCGACATCACCGACGATCACTGGACCGAGATCCAGGGCCTGATCCAGCAGCGCTTCATCCCGATCGTGCGGGCCGCGTTTCCCGAGGCGAATGCGTCGCGCGCCAAGGCCAAGCGGCTCATCGAGCAGCTCTGGGACGCACGGGACGCGGTGGCGCTCGCGCCGATCATCACGACCTTCGGGCTCCCCGCTGACGGCGCCCTCGACATTCTCTATTCGTGGAAGGTCATCACCTTCTATTCCTACCAGTACCAGCGGCTCAAGCCGAGCCTCCTCGAGCTGGCGCAATGGGTCAAGGAGGGCGAGGCGATCGCCGCCGTCGCGGCGGGGCCGGTGCGCGGTGCGATGACGCGCCTGCATCAATCCGTCCGCAACGAGCTGCGCACGCAATGGCGTCGCATCGAAGCGATCCTCGCCGATTACGAGGACGGCTACGACAAGATGTTCGTGCGCAAGTCCGAGACCGGCCCGTTCCTCGCCTTTCTGCGCAATTGCCGCGCGACGTTCTGGGAGATCGGCGACGCGCTCGGCAAGATCGACCATGCGGTCTATTGCTGGGACCGTATCACGCGGCGCTATCCCCATCGCCGCGTCCACCCGTACGAGGCGCTCGAAGGCGTCTTCGCCATGCTCGAGGAAATCCTCGGCTCCGATCTCGATTACGAGGTCCCCGTGGCGCGGTGAGGCGGCACCAAGCCGTGTACAATACGCGAAATCGGGGGTCGGCGCGCTGGCGCCGGAGCGACGGCTCGGGCTTGGCCTCGCCTTTCCTCCCTTCGGGTCGCTTTGGCACGGGTGAGCGCGGATGGTCGTTATACGCTTCATGCGATGGCTCATTGTCGTGGCGCTGCTTGCGGTCGCGAGTTGCTCGCTCTATCCGCCCCGCGGCGGGATCAACCACGGCGGCGGACGCGGCGTCGCCGGGATCGTCGCGCGCTATGGCATCCAACCGCTCGATCCCCGCTCGAACGTGCCGCTCACCAAGCAGGCGCTCGAGGCGTTGGAAAAAACGGATCCTCTGCGCCGCTACCGCGGCACGACCTATGACCTGACCGGCGGCAACCGCCTGCCGCCCGACTGGATCATTCAGACACCGGATCTATGGGGGAAACGGGCGGCGGCGCTGCGCTACGTGCCGCTCGATTGCCCGCATTGCGATGCCGATTTCCGTCTTCCGGTTTGCGTCCGGCCGCCCGACTGCCGCGCGGGCCGGTGCGGTCTGCTCGCGGCCTCGGTCGCGCGTCCGGGTGAACGGCCGCGGCGGTTCTGCCTCGGCCAATCGGACGCACTGATCGACGTCGTCTACAAGCTGGTCGTGTCGGCCCGGCATTCGGTCGATCTGACGATGCTGGCGCCGCCGCCGGATTTTCGGTTTCTGGCCGCGCTGCGCAATGCGATCACGTGGCTCGCCTATAGCGGCCGGCCGGTCACGATCCGTGCGATCGTCGGCGACTATCCCCCTCGCGGCGCCGATGCCAAGGCGCTGCTGGAGCAGCTCGTTCGCGATGCGCGCGCCGCGCCGATGTCGCGCCTGCGCGTCTACGCGGCGGCGACGCGGTCGTGCGACGTGGGCGCGGCCTGCCACGGCCTGGCGTGGAACCACGCCAAGATCGTCGCCGTCGACGGCCGCAAGGCGATCGTCGGCGGCCACAACATGTGGAGCCCCGATTACCTGGTACAGGACCCGGTGTTCGATCTCTCCATGATGGTCGAGGGCCCGGCGGCGCACGATGCGGAGCGCTTCGCCGATGCGCTCTGGGGATCGGTGTGCTCGCGCGCGCCGAATGACGGCGTGAACGACCATTTCGCCTATTTCGGCGCGCGCGCCAGCGACGTTGACGACAAGTGCGTCACCAAGATCGATCTGCCCGACGAGGGCAAGACGGCGGGCGGTGTTCCGATCCTCGCCGTCGGCCGGCTGGCGACGGGCATCGTGCCGGACTTCGCCGACCCGTCGCTCGTCGCGCGCAGCCTGATGCTCGGCGCGGCGACGCGGTCGATCCGGATGGTGCAGCAGGATGTCGCCTTCGCGCTCGGTGGCGGGATCGACCGCTCGTGGCCCGACAGCGCGCTCGACGCGCTCGCCGACCTGATCGCGAAGCAGCACGGCGAGGTCTGGCTCGTCCTTTCCAATCCCGGCGCCGCCGGCCCGGTCGGCACCTACAGCAACGGCGTGCCGCTCGCGGCCGTGGCGCAAGAGGTCAAGGATGTGGTCGCGCGGCGCAGCGGTCTCGAGGACCCCGAGCTCTCGCGCCTCCTGTGTCGGCGCTTCCATCTGGCGCCGCTGCGCTTCGGGCCGGATGCGGCCTGGCCCGACGGCAAGCCCATCGGCACGCACGCCAAGTTCTGGATGGTTGATGGCCGCGTCTTCTACATCGGCTCCGAGAACCTGTACCCGACCGATCTCCAGGAATTCGGCTTCATCGTCGAGGACGCGAAGGCGGCGGCCAAGCTGCGCAAGGCCTATTGGGACCCGGTGTGGAAATGGTCGCGCCGGGCGGCGATCTCGGGCGAGGACGCGCCGCGCTGCATTTTCCACGATGCAGGTGCGGCGGTTGCGGGCCGGGCGACGGCAGCGGGACCGCCGCACCGCACGCCCTGAGTTTCGGCGACCCTATCGCCGCCTCGCGTCAACCGGACCGGCAACGACGGTTTCGCGTTCAAGCCGGGTCGCTTGTGTCCGCCCCGGCGCCGGCGTTGTTGGCGCGTACGGGGCCTACGGCATCTGCCGCCACAGGCGCACGAATTCCCGCAATTGATCGCGCTCGAGGTCGGAGACCGCCCACAGCGCCATGCCGTGCTCGCGCCAGTGGATGACGTTGTAGCCGTTGCGCGCGGTGCTCGCGGGCGCCGTTGTCGCGCCGCGGTCGGGCCAGACGAAGAGATCGATCGTGTGCTTGCCGTGCGTGTAGACGAGCGCCGCGACGGTGCGGCCGGCGAGATAGTCGAGCCGCCCGCCCTCGAGCGGAAACCCCGCTTGCGCCAGCTCCTTCACCGGCGGGGCGAAATCGAGCCTGCCGTCGAACCACGGCTTCACCGTGTGCTGGTCGGTCGAGACGACATCGCGGAGATGGCCGGGCTGGAGCGCGCGGATGTGATCGTCCACGACCGCGGCGACGAGGTTCTGCCGGCCCGACGGCATCGCCACGAGCGTCACCGCCACGAGCGCGGCACCGGCCGCGAAGCTCAGCGCCTCGCGCCACCACCGGATCGGCCGGCGGCGCGGGCGGTCCGCGGCTGCGGCGGCGAGGCGCGCTTCGACGGCGCGGCGGAGCGCCGGGCTTGCCGCGTGACGGGTGGCGCCGCCCCGCAGCGCGGCGCGCGCGGCGGCAAGCTCGCGCCAGCGCCGCCGGCATGGCACGCAGCCCTCGCGATGCGCCGCCAGCCGCGCCGCCTCGGCCGCATCGAGCTCGCCGTCGAATTCGGCCTGGACGAGGAGCGCCTTGTCGCAATCCATCACGGTCCATCTCCTTGCCGGGCGGCGGCGGCGAGCATGCGGCGGGCGCGCCACAGCCGCGACATGACGGTGCCGATCGGCGCCTCCGTCACCTGCGCGATCTCGCGATAGGACAGCTCCTCGAGCTCGCGCAGCACGAGCGCCTCGCGCAGCTCCACGGGGAGGGTCCCGAGCAGCCCGTCGAGCTGTTGGCGCGCGCGCGCGCGGATCAGCGCGGCCTCGGGGTCGTCGCCGGAATCCGCCGGCTCGGGCGCTGGCGCGCAATCCTCGGCGGCGAGCGGCACGAGGTTGAGCCCGCGCCTCATCCGAAGTGCGGCCATGGCCGTGTTGCGCACGATCTGCAGCACCCAGGCGCGGGCATTGACGCCGCGGTAGCTCGGGAAATAGGTGAGCGCGCGCAGCATCGCCTCCTGGACGACGTCCTCCGCCTCGTCCGCGCTGCCCATGAGCCAGCGTGCGAGGTTGTAGGCCGCATCGAGATGCGGCAGCGCCACCGCGGCGAAGGAGCCGGATTCGGGCATCATGGAAGGATTATGATCGCCGGCGCGGCGATTTTATTCCCGAAAAAATTCCTGGCCCGGCAAGAATATCTCGGCAGCCGTCCCGGTCTCCATCCGCGACGCATGGCTTCATGCGCAACCAAGGAGACCTCGATGCAGGAAGGATCGATCGCCCGCCGCCGTCTCTTGAAATGCATGATGTGGGGCAGCGCCGGCGTGCTTTGGACCGTGAACGGCGGCGTGCCGCGCCCGTTCCAGCTCGACCGCGCGGCGCAGGCGGCCGAGCCGCCGGCAGGCGAATGGGGCTTCGTGCAGATCAGTGATTCCCATATCGGGTTCAAGCTCGCGCCCAACCCCGATCCCGGGGCGACGCTGCGCGAGGCGCTGGCGCTGGCGCGCGCGGGTGCGGGCACGCGTCCGGCGTTCATGATCCACACCGGCGATTTGAGCCATCTGGCGAAGCCCGAGCAGTTCGATGCGGCCGCCGAGATCATCAAGGGCGCGGGCCTCGAGACCTGGTATGTGCCCGGCGAGCACGATGTCATCGGCGACGGCGGCAAGGGCTTCTTCGCGCGGTTCGGCCGCGCCAAGGGCACGGCCGGCTGGTACAGCTTCGATGCGGGCGGCGTCCATTTCGTCGGCCTCGTCAATGTCCTCGATCTTGCCGCCGGCGGCCAGGGCCGGCTCGGTGCGGCGCAGATCGAATGGCTCGAAGACGACCTCAAGGGAAAAGGCGCCAGCACGCCCATCGTAGTCTTCGCGCACATGCCGCTGTGGTCGATCTATCCGCCATGGGGCTGGGGCACCGAAGATGCCGCGCCGGCGCTCGCCTATCTGAAGCGGTTCGGCTCGGTCACGGTTCTCAACGGCCATATCCATCAGGTGATGCAGAAGGTCGAAGGCACCGTCACGTTCCGCACCGCCTACTCGACCGCCTTTCCGCAGGCGGCGCCGGGCACGCCGGGAGCCAGTCCCGGTCCGCTCAAAGTACCGGCCGAGAAGCTGAAATCGCTCCTCGGCCTGCGCCGCGTCGACTACGCCCACGACAACGGCGTCACCGTCGCCGACGCCACGCTCGGCGCGTAAAGGGGGCGCGATGTTGATTTTCTGGTGGGGCCGCCGCGGCGTCATCGTCATGGCGGCGGCCCTGGCCGTGCTCGTCGGCGCCGGCCTGTGGCTCGGCTGGCGCAGCGTCGCGGCCCCAGGCACCGGCAACGCCATCGCCATCGACGGGTTCGCCTTCCGCCCGGCCAGCATCACGGTGGCGCGCGGCACGAAGGTGGTGTGGACCAACGATGATGGCGACGTGCATACGGTGACGAGCGCCGACGATCCGAAGCTCTTCACGTCGCCGGCGCTCGATTCAGGCGACGGCTTCGCCTACGCGTTCAACCGCGCGGGCACGTTCCGCTATATCTGCTCGGTCCATCCCTATATGCACGGCACGATCATCGTGAAATAGGCAGAGCCTTTGACGCGGCCCGCTTTGCGTCTAGGATTGCGGAAATCCTAGGCCCGGGGAGGGGCGCATGAACGGCACGCCATTCAAGCTCGCAACCTTTGCCGCCACCGGCGGCGGCAGTTTCGCCGCCATCGTGCTGGGCGACGACGCGATCGGGATTGCCGGCGCCTATCGGGCATTCCGCGACGCGCGCGGCGGCAAGGGCGGCGCGCTCGGCGCCACCGACGGCCTGTTCGAGCTGCTCCAGGATTGGGACGCGAATTTCCCGGTGCTGCAGGAGATGGTCGCGTTCATCGAGCGGGAGGGGGTGAAGAGCGACCGCTTCCAGGGCGCGACCGCCCGGCTCGGCGATCTCCGGCCGCTCGCCCCGGTGCTGCGGCCCGGCAAGATCCTCAACGCGGCGCAGAACTTCCAGGAACATGTCGACGAGATGATCCGCGCCGGCATGTCGCCCCAGGGCAAGACCTTCACCGGCGAGAAGGCGAGCTCGCATCCCTATCTTTTCCTCAAGGCGGGGACGTGTCTCGCCGGCGCCCATGACGACATCGCCATTCCGCGCGGCATGACCAAGATCGACTGGGAAGCCGAATTGTGCTTCGCCATCGGCCGCCAGGGGAAGCACATCAAGGCCGGCCGCGCGCTCGACCACATCGCCGGCTTCCTGACCGGCAACGATGTCTCGTGCCGCGATTTGCAGATCCGCCCCGACCGCCCCGGGCTGCGCTCGGACTGGTTCGGCGGCAAGTGCCACGACAATTTCGCGCCGATGGGCCCGTTCCTGGTGCCGCGCCCATTCGTGCCCCACCACATGAAGCTGCGCATTGAGCTGACCGTCAACGGCGAGACCAAGCAGAACGGCAGCACGTCGCAGTTCATCTATTCGCCCGAGGAGCAGATCGCGTTCGTCTCGAACATTCTGCGGCTCGAGCCGGGCGACCTGTTCTACGGCGGCACCTGCGGCGGGGTCGGCCAGGGCACCAACACGTTCCTGAAGGTCGGCGACGTGATGGAGACCGAGGTCGAGGGGCTCGGCCGGATGCGCAACCGCTTCGTCGCCGAACCGGCCGAAATCTAAGACGACAATTCAAGGGAGGAAAACATGCGCGTGGGGGATACCATCCTCGGCGCCGTCGCCACTGCGGCGATGGCGGGATTCCTATGGCACGGGTCCGCGGCGGCGGCCGAGCCGGTCAAGATCGGCTGCAGCATGGCGATGACCGGCGGGGTCGCCGGGATCGGCAAGCAGATCATGATCTCGCTCGAGATCTGGCGCGACCAGGTCAACGCCAATGGCGGGCTCCTGGGGCGGCCGGTTCAGCTCGACTGCTATGACGACCAGAGCAATCCCGCCAACGTTCCCGGCATCTACACCAAGCTCATCGACATCGACAAGGTCGATCTCCTGATCGGACCCTATGCCACCAACATGGTCGCGGCGGCGATACCGGTGATCATGCAGAAGGACAAGATGACGATCGGCCTGGTCGCCAACGCCGCCAATCACGTGTTCCACTATCCGCGCTATTTCTCGATGAACGCGACCGGCCCCGATCCCGAGGGCTCGTACTCGACCGGCTTCTTCGCGATTGCCGGCGCGCAGAATCCGCGGCCGAAGACGATCGCCATGCTCGGCGCCGACGCGGAATACGGCCACAATGCCATCGACGGCACGCGCAAGAACGCCAAGAAGCTCGGCTACGACGTCGTCTATGATCGATACTATCCGCCGGATGTCACCGACTGCACGCCGATCATGCGCGCCGTCCAGGCGACCCATCCCGACATCGTCTTCGTCGCCGCCTATCCGCCCGACACCGTGTGCGTCGTCCGTGCGGCGGCCGAAATCGGGCTCGACACCAAGATCTTCGGCGGCGCGCTGGTCGGGCTCGGCATCACCTCGATCAAGCTTCAGCTCGGCCCGTTGATGAACGGCATGATCAACAACACCGTGTTCGCGCCGGCTAAGACGCTGATGACGCCGGAAGCGGCGGAGCTGATCAAGCTCTACCAGGCGCGGGCCGCCAAGGAAAAGGGCGTCGATCCCCTGGGCTACGTGTTTCCGCCGTTCGGCTATGCGGCGGGCCAGGTCCTGGCCGCGGCGGTGACGGCGACCAAGAGTTTCGATGCGGACAAGCTCGCCCAGTACCTGCACACGCACACAATCCAGACCGTCCTTCGCCCCATCGCCTTCAACAGCGACGGCGAGTGGACGGAATCGGGGCGGATCTTCACGCAGTTCCGCCACGTCGTCCCCAACGACATCGATCAGTTCCGCACCATGGAACACGAGGCGATCGTGTGGCCGGACAAATACAAGACCGGGGACTTCATCTATCCCTATGACAAGGCAAAAAAATAGTCGAACCCGACGAGGAGAGGAGACGGGCATGAAGGCGATGACGAGACTTGCCACGGGTCTTTGCGCGGTCGCCGCGCTCGGGCTTGCGTGGCCGGCGGCGGCGGCCCCACCGGTCAAGATCGGCTGCAGCATGGCCTTGACCGGCGGCGTCGCCGTCAACGGCAAACAGGTGATGATCGGATTCGAGCTCTGGCGTGACGACATCAACGCCAAGGGCGGATTGTTGGGCCGCAAGGTCGAACTCGACTGCTATGACGACCAGAGCAACCCGGCGCTGGTGCCGGGCATCTACACCAAGCTGATCGAGATCGACAAGGTCGATCTCACCGTCGGCCCCTATGCCACCAACATGGCGGTGCCGGCGATCCCGGTGCTGATGCAGCACAAGATGACCACCATCGCGGTCACCGCGCTCGCTGCCAACAGCCATTTCCACTACCCCGGATATTTCGTGATGCTGCCGAGCGGGCCGCAGCCGAAGCTCGCCTTCTCCGCCGGGTTCTTCGACGTCGCCATGACGATGAATCCCAAGCCCAAGACCGTGGCGCTCGCCGCCGCGGACGCCGAGTTCGCCAAGAATTCGGTCGACGGCGCGCGCGAGAACGCCAAGGCGCACGGGCTCAAGATCGTCTACGACAAGGCCTATCCGCCGACCACGACCGACTACACGCCGATCATCCGCGCCATCCAGGCGACGCATCCCGACATCGTCTACGACTCCGGCTACAACCCCGATACGATCGGCATGATCAACGCCGCCCACGAGGTTGGCCTCAAGGCGATGATGTTCGGCGGCAACATGATCGGGCTCGCCTCGACCACCGGGCGGATGCAGATGGGTCCGCTCGCCAACGGCATCGTCTATAACGACGCGTTCTCGCCGGCGTTCAAATTCCCGGGCCTTCAGGCGGTGCTGGCGAAATATCGGGTGCGGGCGAAGGCGGCGGGCACCGACCCGCTGGGCTATGGCTACATTCCCTTCGCCTATGGCGCGCTCCAGATCCTGGGCGATGCCGTCACCGCGACCGGCGGCTTCGACCAGCAGAAGATCGCGCAATACATCCACACCCACACGTTCTCGACGGTGGCCGGCGACATCACCTTCGGACCTGACGGCGAATGGACCAAGGCGCGGGTCATCACCGAGCAGTTCCGCGGCATCACGTCGGGCGCGGTCGAGCAGTTCGAGGACCCCAAGAAGGTCGTCGTCCTTGCGCCGGCAGAATACAAGACCGGCGATCTCGTCTACCCGTACAGCGCCAAATAGCGGCGCCTATCGCGTGCCGAGCGGAGCGGCGGTGTCCTCGAGCGGGCGCCGCTCCGCATCGACGCCGATGGTCCCTTCGACTGCGGCGGCGATGGCCTTGCGGACCGCCGCCCACGACGCGCAACTTGTGTCGGCACGGCGCCGAAGTTGGGCCACGATAATAGGACGCAAGCGCGCTATCGCTTGTGCCGCAAAGAATTGCTATTCTTGGGCAAAATCGCCGCAGCGGACGGGGACCGGGCGGCGAAGGAGGAAACATGGCGCAAGCGCAGACGCTCGACATCACGCGTTTCATCGACGAACGGAAGATGACGTGGTTCAACGCCAAGATCGTCATCTTGTGCTTCTTCATCATCCTGTTCGATGGCTATGACATCGGCGCGGTCGGCTATGCCGGTCCGTCGCTGGTCAAGGCGTGGGGCATCACCAGCATGGCCGAGCTGGGCACGGCGTTCAGCGCCGGCCTGTTCGGCATTCTGTTCGGTTCGCCGATCTTCGGCTGGATCGGCGATCATTACGGCCGCATCAAGGCGCTGGTCGTGTCGTGCCTGGTGATCGGCATCTTCAGCCTGGCGACCATGACGGCGACCGACCTCAGCTCGCTCATCGTCCTGCGTTTTCTCACCGGCATCGGCATCGGCGGCATGTTGCCCAACGTGATCGCGCTCAACGCCGAATTCGCGCCGCGGCGCGCGCGGGCGACCATGATCATCGTGATGTTCACGGGCATCACCTTCGGCGGCGCGGTGCCCGGACCGATCGCGCGGGAATTCGTTCCCACCTATGGCTGGCAGGTGCTGTTCTTCATCGGCGGCGTCGCGCCCCTCGTCATGGCCATCCTGGCGCTGCTGTTCCTGCCGGAATCGATCAAATATCTCGCGGTCAAGACCGACCGCCGCGACAAGGTCGAGCGGATGCTGCGCAGCATGACGCCGTCGGTGCAGTTCGGCGCCGGCACCCGCTTCGTCGTTTCCGACGAGCAGGTCTACAAGGCGTTCCGGCCGAGTCAGCTCTTTGCCGATGGGCTGCAGTGGATCACGCCGCTGCTGTGGATCTGCTTCATCTGCAACCTGATGTCGTTCTATTTCGTCAACTCCTGGCTGCCGACGGTGCTGACCGCGGCGCACATGCCGATGTCGACGGCGGTGCTCAGCACCACGATCTTCCAGATCGGCGGCACGTTGGGCGGCCTTTCCCTCAGCCGTCCGATCGACAAGATGGGACTGGCGCCGGTCTGCGTCCTGTTCGTGATCTCACTCGTCGTCGCGCCGTTTCTCGGCTATGCGGCCGGCGCGGACTGGCTGCTCTGGACCGCGATCTTCTTCAGCGGCTTCACGCTGCTCGGCCTGCAGTTCGGGCTCAACGCGACCTCGGCGCTAATCTATCCCACCTCGATCCGCTCCAACGGCTCGGGCTGGGCGTTTGCGGTCGGACGCTTCGGCTCGGTCGCGGGGCCGATCGTCGCCGGCGTGCTGATCGGCATGAAGCTGTCGATCGAGCATCTGTTCCTGTTCCTGCTGCTGCCGCTGGCGATCGGCACGATCTGCAGCATCATCCTGGCGCGGCTCTATTTCGCCCGCTTCCACGGCATGGGGCTGCACCGCCGCGATACGCTCGAGGAGGCGGCCCGGGTCACGCGGTAGCGACACGGGCGGCGGGGCGCGGCGGCGGCGTCATGCCCCCGCCGCGCCGATGCGGCTGGTTCAGCGCGCCTCGTCCGCGCCCAGCTCGGCCTCGATTTCAGCCTCGATTTCGACATTGTGCTCGCCGACGAGCGGCGGCGCGAAATTATGCGCGCGCGGCCGCGCGCCGTCGACCCGAACCGGGCAGGCGATGGTGACGACGCGCCCGGCTTCCCCATGCTCGAGCGCCAGCGCCGTCTCCAGCGCCGCGACCTGCGGGTCCTGGAGCGCCTCGCCGAGCCGGTGGATCGGCGCGAACGGCACGTCGGTCTTGACCAGCCGCTCCAGCCACGCCGCCCGCGGCCGCGCGGCAAAGCGCGCGGCGAGCGCCGTCTCGAGCGCGGCGAAATGCGCGACGCGGCTTTGATGCGTGGCAAAGCGCTCGTCGGCGGCGAGATCCTCGGCCGCGAGCGCGCCCAGGAGCTCGGTCCAGAACTTCTCGCGGGTCGAAAGCTGGAGCGCGATGAGCGCGCCGTCGCCGCAGCGGAAGGCGAAGGACTGCGACCGTCTGACCCGGCTGAAGCGGTCGCCGTCGACGCCGCCGGCGGTAAAGTTGGTATAGGCGTCGTGAATGAAGGCCATCGAGGATTCGAGCATGTTGACCTCGACGCGCCGCCCGCGCCCGGTGCGGTTGCGCTCGACCAGCGCGCCCAGGATGCCGGTGCAGGCATACATGCCGGTGACGTTGTCGGTAATGGTCGGGCCGAAGCAATGCGGGTCGTCGGGATCGACGAAGAGGCTCGCAATGCCGCTCAGCGCCTGACCGACCGCATCGAAGGCGGGGCGGTCGCGATAGGGGCCGAGGCTGCCGAAGCCGGTGATCGAGCAGTGGACGAGGCGGGGATGGTCGCGCGCGAGTGCCGCGGGGTCGAGCCCCAGGCGTTGCAGCACGCCGGGGCGGAAATTGTCGAGCAGCACGTCCGCGCGCGCGACCAGGCGGGCGAGCGTGCGGCGTCCCTTGGCGGTGCCGAGATCGAGCGCCAGGCTGCGCTTGTTGCGGTTATAGGCGACGAAGGTGGCGCCATAGAGGCCGCCATGGCCGCGGCGGAAGGGGTCGCCTTCGGGCGGCTCGACCTTGATCACGTCGGCGCCGAGATCGGCGAGCATCATGCCCGCGAGCGGCGCCGTGATGAAGGCACCGAGATCGATGACGCGAATTCCCTCGAGCATCGGTTCCCGCCTCCCGCCTTCAATGGACCGTTTGTCCGCCATCGGCCATCACCGTCGCGCCGTGGACGAACGAGGCGGCATCGGACACCAGGAAGGCGGCGACATTGGCGATCTCGCGGCATTCGGCGAGGCGGTTGAGCGGGACCTGCCGCTCCAGCCGCTCGCGGCTGGTCAAGCCGCGATCGAGATAGGAGCGGAAGCGCGGGCTCAGGGTCGGGCCGGGGCAGAGCGCGTTGACGCGCAGGCCGCGCGGCCCGTAATCGACCGCAAGCTGCCGCGTCAGGTTCACCACCGCGCCCTTGGCGGCGCAATAGGCCGGCATCTCGGCATTGCCGATCACGCCGAAGCTCGACGCGATATTGAGGATGGCGGGCTTCTCGGCCTGGAGCAGCAGCGGAATGAACGTGCGGCACATGTAGAACACGGCGTCGAGATCGACGGCCACGATCGCGCGCCACTTCGCGGTCTCGAGTTCGGTGATCTTGCTGCGGAAATTATCGCCGGCATTGTTGATCACCGCCTTGACGCGCCCCCATTTCGCCGCGATCGCCCGGCCCAGCGCCTCGACCTCGGCCTCGGCGGCGACGTCGGCGACGAAGCATTCGCAGCGCCCGCCCTGGGCCGCGATCAGCGCCGCGGTCTCGTCGAGCGCGGCGGCCCGGCGCCCGACGACAGCGACCGTGGCGCCCAGCTCGGCCAGGGTCTCGGCACAGGCCCGGCCGATGCCGCCGCCGCCGCCGGTCACGACCGCCACCTCGCCCGCAAACCGCAGCGAATCGAGCATGCGCGCCTCCCCGCCGGCAAACTCTAACATCCCTCCGGCGCAGGGCAATGCCGCTGGCGGCCGTCATAGAACCGCAATAATCCTGTCATGGAACCGAAACGCCAGGGCGCCAGGATAGCCGCGACCCGAATTACCATCGGGTCGTGCGGTTGATGGTCTCGACGGCGGATCGCGCGCTCCGCTTGGCACGTGCCAAGCGGCGCGATTCATAAATCCGCCAATTCGTCACCGGAGAGTTGACGGAATCAAGAATGGGTCATTGTCGCTCGATAAGCGGGGACGTTCACCTGTGCAAACTGAGGCCCTGGCACACCGGCTCATTGTCATCGCCGATGCGATCCAACACGACGCCGGTGCGCATGCGCCGGGCGTGCGCGGCACGCCGTCACCCTTATCGAACGGCCCTTGTCCCAGTGGTGCGTGAACTCGGAGCGCCATGACCGCGCAGGCACCCAACTTTCAACGTCAGAGGAATCCCGTGTCCCGATCCACGGCGTCGCGGCTAATCGGGGCAACACGACGCCGCAATTGCGGTAACGAGCCCAACTGTTCATCAACGAGGGAGCTTCCCAATGGTCCGAAAGGCTTTCACTGATTTCTACCGGCGCGCGTTCCATCGGGGACGCATGCCATTGCTAGGGCTTGGCGCAACGGCAATCTTCTTGGCGTCGGCGCCAATGTCGATTGCGGCTACGCAGATCGTAGGAGCGGGATCGACCTTCGACTATCCGTTCTTTTCGAAAGCCTTCTATGAATACAGTCAGAAGCATTCCAACGTGACGGTGAACTACCAATCGATCGGAAGCGGCGGCGGCATCCAGCAATTTACCGCTCGAACGGTCGACTTCGGCGCCACCGATGTGCCGATGAATTCGAAGGAACTTTCCCGTGCGCCCGGCGAGGTTCTGCAAATTCCCGTCACGCTTGGCGGCGCGGGGATCGCGTACAATCTGGCGGGCATCAAGAAGGGCCTGCATCTGACGCGCGAGGTGGTGGCCGACATCTACCTGGGCAAAATCACCAAATGGAACGATCCGGCCATCGAAAAACTCAACCCGGGCGTCAAGCTCCCAGATATGGCGATCACGGTCGTGCATCGCTCCGACGGGTCCGGAACGACCTATATCTTCACCGATTTTCTGAGCCACGTCTCGGCAGAGTGGAAGCAAAAGGTCGGGACGGAAAAGAGCGTGCAGTGGCCGGCGCCAAGCAGCATCGGCGGCAAGGGCAACGAGGGCGTTGCCGGATTGGTGCGACAGACCCCGGGCGCGATCGGATATGTCGAGCTCGCATACTTGCTCGAAAACAACATGACCTATGCCATGCTGCAAAATAAGGATGGCAAGTATCTGTACCCGACGATCCCCACGGTTCGCGCCGCGGCGGCGACCAAGCCGAACGTTAGCTCGACCGACTTTTCCATCGTTGATACCGGCTGTGCCGAGTGCTATCCCATCAGCGGCTATTCGTGGGTCATTCTCTACAAGAAGCCCGCCGACGCGGAGCGTGCCGCTTTTGTCAAGCAGATCATGAATTGGCTGGTGACCGGCGGACAATCGTTAGCGGAGTCGGTAGACTATGTGCCGCTGCCGCCGAATGTACAGAAACAGGCCCAGGAAGTGCTTGCCCAGATGCAGGGCTAGCGGCCTCCTTCAAGCGGTACCGTTTTCTCAATGACGGCGTGACCCACGAGAGTTATCCATGACGATTGAACCAGCCGCGAGAGTGGACCCGCGATTTGCCAATCTTGCTCGGGCATCGTCGCTCCGTCCTCGTGACTGGTTCGCGTCCAAAGTCTTTAACGGCGCGCTCGCTTTGGCGTGCCTGCTGTTTGTTGCGGTGATGGGTGGGCTGGTCCTTCAGCTGTTATGGGGGGCACGCCTATCCATCCAGAAATTCGGGGTCGGCTTTCTGTGGAGCAGCGCGTGGAATCCGGTTACCAGCCAGTTCGGCGCGTTGCCTTTCATCTACGGTACGGTCGTAAGTTCCTTGATTGCCCTGGTGCTGGCCTCCAGCGTCGGCATTCTCGGTGGCATCTACCTGGCGGAGTTCGCGCCGCGACGTTTGGCTTTGAGCCTCAGCATGCTGATCGAGCTCCTTGCCGCGGTGCCGAGCATCGTCTACGGGCTTTGGGGGCTCTTTGTGCTGGCCCCCGTCGTCAGCACCTGGATCGGTCCCGCGCTTCAAAGCGCGTTCGGCTTCCTGCCGATTTTTCAAGGGACGATCTATGGCGTCAATATGCTCACGGCGGCGCTGATCCTGGCTCTGATGGTCGTCCCGACGATCACTGCCATCACGCGGGACCTCATCGCCATGATCCAAGCGAGATACCGCGAAGCTTCGCTGGCGCTAGGTGCCACGAAATGGGAGACGGTCACGAAGATCATCTTGCCCTTCGCCTATCGCGGAATCTTTGGCGCCTGCATATTGGGCCTCGGACGGGCGCTCGGGGAAACTATCGCAACGACGATGGTGATCGGCAATCGTCCCGCGATCTCCGCATCGCTGTTTGCGCCGGGATATACGGTCGCGAGCGTGATCGCCAACGAGTTTACCGAAGCCACGACGGACATCTATCTGAGTTCCCTGATCGAACTCGGACTGCTCCTGTTCTTCGTCAGCGTCATCGTCATCGGCGTTGGCCGCTTTATGGTGCGATTCCTGCTTCGCTCGAATGAGGCATGACGGCATGGCTCCGGGGATTGCAATCGTCAGGCGACGACATCTTGTGGACGTGCTTGGGCGGGCGGTTGCCGCCGTCTGCGCGATTGGCGCCGCAGCGATTCTTCTCTTGATCATGGGCTATATCATCCGCGAGGGAATTGGAGCGCTGTCGCTGTCCTTTCTTACCCAGCTGCCACGTCCTGTCGGCATCTCGGGCGGAGGCGTCGCAAACGGCATCGTCGGCACCATGGTGATCGTCGGAATTGCCGCGCTGATGGCCTTTCCGGTCGGCATTCTCGTCGGCATCTACCTCGCCGCGAACAGCTATAACCGGATTGCACAAACCCTGAGCTTTCTTGCCGACGTCCTCGCCGGGGTCCCGAGCATTGCGGTTGGCATCTTTGCTTATAGTCTGCTGGTCGAGCCGTTTCATCATTTCTCGGCATTTTCCGCGTCCTTTGCTTTCGCCGTGCTGATGCTTCCTCTCGTGATCCGCGCGACCGAAAGCGCCATGCGCTTGGTGCCGCCAGAGCTGCGCGAGGCGGCCACGGCTCTCGGCGCAACCGATTTCCACGTGACAACACGATGTTTGCTTCTGGCGGCGCGGCCCGGCATCGTGACAGGGTTGCTGCTGGCGCTGGCGCGGGTGACCGGCGAGACAGCGCCGCTCCTTTTTACCGCCTTTGGCAGCCAGTTTTGGGTGTTGAATCCAAACCGGCCGATGGCGGAGCTTTCGCTTCAAATCTTTACTTACGCAATATCTCCTTACAAGGACTGGCACCAGCAGGCGTGGGGGGGTGCGTTGCTTCTCGTCCTTGCCGTATTCGTGCTAAGCGTCATGGCAAGGTTGTTGTTCTGGAAGCAGCATCGCGTCGGCGGCTAACGATCATCGCACGACACCGCGACCTGCATGCCGACGCGGCGGTGCCGCCCGCCGCGGCGCCGCTTTCCTTGCGTCCCCGACGAATCTAGAATGCGCCGGATGTCGCCGACCGCCGGTACGATCGAAGTCAATGGTTTGAAGCTCGCGCTGCGGCGCGTGGGACGCGGGAAGCCGCTCCTGTTCCTGCACGGCACCGACGGGCTGGGCGAGTGGCCGCAACTGCTCGATCGGCTGACGGCCCGGTTCGACGTGCTGGCGCCCGACCATCCGGGCTTCGGCGCGACGCCGGCGCCGCCGTGGATCGACGACATTTCCGACATGGCGTATTTCTATCTCGACGCGCTGGCGGCGCTGCGGCTGTCGGAGGTCCGTCTCGTCGGCCATTCGCTCGGCGGCTGGATCGCGCTCGAGATGGCGGTGCGGGCGACCGCGCGCCTGCACAGCCTGACCGTCATCGACGCCGCCGGCATTCACGTCAAGGGCGTGCCCAAGGCCGATATCTTCCTCATCGATCCCGAGGAGCAGGCGCGCCTCGTCTATGCCGATCCCGCCCTTGCCGCGGCGGCGGCCGAGCGGGCATCGGCCGAGAAATACCACGCGGCGGCGATCCAGAACCGCATCGCCAGCGCCCGCCTCGGCTGGCAGCCGCGCTTCTTCAATCCCCGGCTCGAGCGCTGGCTGCACCGCATCGACGTGCCGACCCACATCGTCTGGGGCGCCGAGGACCGCTTCATTCCGCCCGCCTACGCGGCGGCGCTCCATCGCCTCATTCCGGGCTCGTCGCTCACCCTCGTGCCCGGTGCCGGCCACTTGCCGCATGTCGAGCGCCTCGACCGGGTGGCGCCGGCGATCGCCGCCTTCCTCGGAGCGAAGCCATGAAGGTGATGTGTTTTCATCTCATGCCCTATGCCGATCTCGATCCGGGCGTGCGCGACAAGTACCGCAGCGTCTGGCTCGTCCTGCCGAACAGCTATTTCGATCCCGAGAAGGGCGCGTCGCTCTACAACCGCTACCTCGACGAGCTCGAGCTGTGCGCCGAGCTGGGCTTCGACGGCATCTGCGTCAACGAGCATCACCAGAACGCCTATGGCCTGATGCCGTCGCCGGTGGTGATGGCGGCGGCGCTGGCGCGGCGCACGCGCCAATGCCGCATCGCCATTCTCGGCAACGCCTTCTGCCTGCGCGACCATCCGCTGACGCTGGCCGAAGAGCACGCGATGATCGACGTGATGACGCGCGGCCGGCTGATCAGCGGCTTCGTCCGCGGCGTGGGTTCGGAATATTTCTCGTTGGGCGCCAATCCGGTCCACTCGCTCGAGCGGCACCAGGAGGCGTGCGAGCTGGTGGTGCGCGCCTGGAGCGAGCCCGGCCCCTTCGCCTTCGAGGGCAAGCATTACCATTTCGAATACGTCAATCTGTGGCCGCGGCCCTATCAGAAGCCGCATCCGCCGATCTGGTGCCCGTCGATGGGCAGTCTCGAGACCATCGAATGGGCGGCACACCCGGAGCGCAAATACGTCTATCTGCAGAATTTCTCGCCGACGGAATCGGTCGCGCGCTATCTCGATCTCTATCGCGAGACCGCGTTGCGCCGCTATGGCTACGAGGCCGCCTCCGACCGGATCGGCTGGTGCGCCCCCCTCTATGTCGGCGCGAGCGACGCCGCGGCGGTCGATGAGGCGCGCCCGCATATCGAGGCGCTGTTCAACCTGTTCCTGCCCAAGCTGTCCGAGCTGATGTTCTTCCCGCCCGGCTACATGTCGGCCGATTCGCTGCAGCGCGTGCTGGTGCACAAGCGCGGCCACCGCGGCGGCGCGCGGATCGAGGATCTGATCGAGCGCGGCATCTTCATCTGCGGCAGCGCCGACACGGTGCGCCGGCGGATCGAGGCGGCCCATCAGCGCATGGGCTTCCAGGAATTCATCGCCATGCTGCAATTCGGCACCTTGCCGGCCGATCTCACCGAGCACAACATCCGCCGCTTTGCCGCGGACGTCATGCCTGCGATCAAATCCTTGACCGACAAGGAATATCGCGGCTTCGAGCTGGCCCCGGAACCGGCGCAATAGCGCGCCGGTCCGCCGCATCGGGACCGGGCGGCGCTTTCCGCCCTGTGAGCCAGGTCACTGATTCCGCCCCATAAACCGCACCCGTTTGTGACCCGCCTCACAGGCATCCGGGCAAAACCTTGGTTTCATCAATCTTGTCAGCCGCGCCCCATGGCGGCGGCGAGGGAGCCAAGGAAAGTCCGATGTCATCCGTTCTTCTTCACCGTCCGCCGGCGCCGGAACCGCACCCCGGCCGCGGCCGCGGCCCTTTCGCCGTCACGATCACCGATCTGCACCGCCACCATCT
Source organism: Allostellaceae bacterium (assembly GCA_035532935.1). Classification (GTDB taxonomy): domain Bacteria; phylum Pseudomonadota; class Alphaproteobacteria; order ATCC43930; family CGMCC-115725; genus DATJLY01. Next base: position 5,135 of record DATKQE010000041.1, on the reverse strand, counting down.
CGCCGCCATCGTCGAACGGCATGACAGGCAGGCTTTCATCGCGCTGTTCAACCATTTCGCGCCGCGCCTCAAGGCCTTCATGAAGAAGCTCGGGGCCGGCGACGAGGAGGCCGAGGAGCTGGCGCAGGAGGCGATGCTCATGGTCTGGCGCAAGGCCGCGACCTACGACCCCGCCCGCTCCGCCGTCAGTTCCTGGATTTTCACGATCGCGCGCAATCTGCGCATCGACGCCCTGCGGCGCTGCCAGAGGCGGGTGCTCGACATCGACGATCCGCTGCTGGCGCCCGAGCCGCTGCCGTCGCCCGATGCCGCCGCGTCCGTGCTGGAGCAGCAGCGGCGCGTGCGCGCGGCCGTTGCCTTGCTGCCGCCCGAGCAGGCGGAGGTGGTCGAGCTCGCCTTCTATGACGGCTATTCGCAGAGCGAGATCGCGGCGCTCCTCAGGATCCCGCTCGGCACGGCGAAATCCCGCCTGCGCCTGGCGTTCCAGCGGCTGCGCACGGCGCTCGCTTGCGACACGCCGTCGCGTACATCGCCGCCGCCGGCGGCGGCGGCGCGCGCGGCGGCCTGACCGCGGTCAGCGGGTGAGGCGCTCCAGCGCCGCGCGATCGAGGATCGTCACCACGTTGTCCTCGATGCGGATGATGCCGCCGCGCTGCCATTCGTTGAGGCACTTGTTGACGCTCTCGCGCGCCGCGCCGACCATGTTGCCGAGTTCGCGCTGCGACAACTGGCCCCGACCGCTGCGCGTGTCCGTCGCCTTGCGCTCCGTATCACGGCGCAGCAGCGCCTTGGCAAGCCGCGCCGGCAACTGCATCAGCGCGACCTCGGCGACATGCTGGGTATTGTCGCGGAAGCGTTCGCACAACATCTCGACGATGCGCGGCCAGGCGTGGGGATGTCGGTCGAGGAACGCCAGCACGTCGCGGCGCTCGAGGATGGCGAGGCTGCAGGCGGTATGCGCCTTGGCGTCGGCCGAACGCTCCTTGCCGTCGAGCAGGGCGATCTCGCCGAACACCTCACCGGGCGGAAGGATGGCCAGCAGCAATTCCTTGCCTTCGGGCGAGGAGATGCTGATCCGCACCTCGCCGCCCAGCACCGCCATCATGCTCGATCCAGGCGAGCCCATGAGAAAGATGGTGTCGCCGGCGGCGAAGCGGCGAATATGCGAGCGGGCCACGAGCTCGTGCCGCTCCTCCTCGCCAAGTGCCTGAAAAAGAAAACATTCTCCGAGTAGACGGCGCGGATCTTCGGGCGGTTTCCGCACCTCCGTTTCCACGCGCACCCGGTGACCCCGTTCGACGGCCAATGGTCGTGCCTCTCAATTCATGGTTGCAATCGGACATTCCCCCGATGATCGCGGTTCCGCGTGAACGCTGGGCCGCCGCTCGCTATCTCGATAAGTGGAAAGATAGTATCCCACGGCCCCTTATCTCCCCCGTGAAACCTTTTTAGGTCGCGTATTCGCAGAATGTGGGGGTAGATCCGCGAAATCGATGGTTTCGTGCAGTTTTTCATAGCTATACGCAATATTCCCACCGGATCGTCGCCTCGGACCCGGTTTCGCGCGAGGAACGACGGGCGCACCAACCAGGCGACAGCGTCGGCAGGCCCCGGAGGCGGCGGGGGATTGTCGAGGACCGCTTCGGCAAGGTGCGGCGGGAATTCGTCATCGACATCGACGGACGCATGGCGGCCGCGAGGCACGGGTCTGGCGCATCCGCCGGATCGCCGACGATCTCTATGAGAGGTGGCTCTATGAGGGGCGGTGCGAGGATCTGCGCGGGCGAGCGTTCGGCCGCCGCAGCGGCAACGCCATTCACGGGCGCTATCGCTTCAATCTCAAACGCGGCGCGCGAACGCTGCCGGTCGATTGCGACAAGCGGGTGGTTCGGCGCAGTCCCGCGATCGCGCTCGACCGGGCGCAGCTCGGCAAAGGGGGCCTGCGGCTCGGCTCGGTCACGCTCTGCTACCAGAAGACCTGATCGGGGCGGGCACGGCCGAACCCGTATTGCGCCCCGTCGGCCGACGATATAAAGACGGCCGCCGGATTGGAAGCGCATGGCACAAACCAGCACGGTCGATCGGACGGCAACGCGGAGTCGGGCGCAACAACAGCTCCTGCTCGGCGCATTGGGGGTCGTCTACGGCGATATCGGCACCTCGCCGCTCTATGCCGTCAAGCAGTGTTTCAACGAACTCGGCCACGTCTCGCCGGCTTCGGTCTATGGCGTGCTGTCGCTGATCACCTGGGCGCTCACCATTGTTGTCACCATCAAATACGTCACCGTCATACTGCGCGCCGACAATCGCGGCGAAGGCGGCGTGCTGGCCCTGACGGCGCTGGCTTTGCGCGCAGCGGAGGGTAAGAGCCGGCTGCATTGGTGGATTCTTGCCGCCGGACTGTTGGGCGCGGCGTTGTTTTATGGCGACGGCGTGATCACGCCGGCCATCTCGGTGCTGAGCGCCGTCGAAGGTCTGAAGGTGGCGACGCCGCTGTTCGAGCCTTACGTCATTCCAATCACGCTCGTGCTGCTGCTGGGGCTCTTCATCGTGCAGCGGCACGGCACCGGTTATGTCGGCCGCTGGTTCGGTCCGGTCATGGTGGTGTGGTTCGTGAGCATCGGCGGGCTCGGACTGGCCGAGATCGTGAAGCACCCGGAGATCCTGAAGGCGATCAATCCCTATTACGGCATCGCCCTGCTGGGCCGGCATCCGGGCCAGGGATTCCCGCTGCTCGGCGCCGTGGTCCTGGTCGTGACCGGGGCGGAGGCGCTTTACGCCGATATGGGCCATTTCGGCCGCCGGCCGATTCGCGTCGATTGGCTCAGCTTCGTGTTCCCGGCGCTCCTGCTCAATTATTTCGGCCAAGGCTCGCTCCTGCTCGCCGCGCCGGACGCGATGCAGAACCCGTTCTATCTGCTGGCGCCCCATTGGGCGCTTTATCCGCTGGTGGCGCTGGCGACGGCGGCGACGGTGATCGCCTCGCAGGCGGTGATCAGCGGCGCGTTCTCGGTGACGCGCCAGGCGGTGCTGCTGGGATACCTGCCGCGCTTCCAGATCCGCCACACCTCCGAGGAGGAGATCGGCCAGATCTACGTGCCCAAGATCAACCACTTCCTGCTGGTGGCGGTCCTGGCGCTGGTGTTGGGCTTCAGGAGCTCGGACAATCTCGGCGCGGCCTATGGCGTCGCGGTCACCGGCACGATGTCGCTCACCACCGTCCTCGCGCTGGTCTACACCATCGGCGTGGCCGGCTGGAAGCCGCTCGGGGCGGCACTGCTGTTCGGGTTCTTTCTGTGCGTCGATCTCGGCTTCTTCAGCGCCAATCTCCTCAAGATCGTCGAGGGCGGATGGTTTCCGCTGGCGGTGGGATTGGTCATCTTCGTGCTGATGGTGACGTGGATGCGCGGGCGCGAGCAGCTCCTGGTGGAGCGCTGGCGCGAGGCCCTGCCGATCGAGACCTTTCTCGAGACGCTGCGGCCCGATCGCCCGATGCGCGTGCCGGGAACGGCGGTCTTCATGGTCCCCAATGCCCACATCGTGCCGCCCGCGCTGCTGCACAATCTGAAGCACAACAAGGTCCTGCACGAGCGCGTCGTGCTGATGAAGGTCGATACCGAGGACATTCCGCACGTGCCCGATGCCGAGCGCATCGAGATGCGCCACCTCAACCACAACTTCCACGCCATCACGGTGCGCTACGGCTTCATGGACGAGCCCAACATCCCGCGCACGCTGGCCCAGCTCCGCCTGATGAATTTTCGCTTCAACCTGCTCGAGACCTCGTTCTTCGTCGGCCGCGAGAAGGTGGTGATCGGCCGGCACTCGCCATTCTGGGATTGGCGCAAGCGGCTCTTCATCTTCATGCACAGCCTGATGCTGAGCGCGACCGAGTATTTCCGCATCCCCTCGAACCGGGTCGTCGAGCTCGGCGGGCAAGTGGAAATTTAATTTAGAGCAGGGCCTTTAGCTTTAGGTTGTTGTAAGCCGCCGCTTCGCCTTGGGCGGGCCGGGCGAGCGCCGTTTCGCAATCTCGGCTCGCATAGCGGTCACAATTTGCCTGTCTGAAACGTCGTCAATTGGCGTCCCCAATGTCTTTATGAATTCGAATGCGCGCGTTACGCCAGCGCCCTGGTGGTACTCAATGCGGAACGGCCGCCCCAATGCACCGATCCAGAATTCCGCGGCATGACGGACCAAATCCTCCAATCCGAGATTCTTCGGCCTCCCAACGGGCGGGGTGAGATGGCCCGCCTGACCTATCGCCGCTATCCGCAGCGATTCCAGAAGAAAGACGCAGCCGAGGACATAGGCCCGACGCGCGTATATGGACTTTATATAAGTAGCTCCTACGCCCGCTCTCGAATTTATATGCAGTCCTCGCGATCTTAGGGGGCAACCGCGCTTTGGTTTGAAGCGGTAGCGGAGACGCGGCCCGCGCCGCGGGAAAGGGTGATCATGCTGGACGCAATCCTCATAGCAGCCAGTGTCGTCTTCTTTGCCATCGCCCTTTTCTACACCGCCGCCTGCGATCGTCTTTGAGAGGCATGCGATGACTCTCGATTATGGATTGGGTGCTCTCGTGACGCTCGGCCTTCTGGCGTACCTCGTCTACGCCCTGATCCGGCCCGAGCGGTTCTGAGGAGTTTCCCACGATGAGCTTTAACGGCTGGTTTCAGATCGCCCTCTATGCCGCGATCGTGACGGCTCTGACGGCGCCCCTCGGCGGGTACATGACTCGGGTGTTTGGCGGGCAACGAACCGTGCTCTCTCCCGTGCTTCGCCCGATCGAGCGCGGCATCTATCGGCTCTGCGGCATAGGTGAAGAGGCGGAGCAGCATTGGGTGACGTACGCGACCGCAATGCTCCTCTTCAGCGTGGCGGGTTTCGTCACTCTGTATGCGCTGCAAAGGATGCAGAGCGCCTTGCCGTTCAATCCGCAGGGCCAAACGGCAGTGGAGGGCGGTCTCGCCTTCAACACTTCGGATAGCACGTGATTGAGGCAGAGGACGGACGATCGGCGTTGGATACGCTGCGACGGAACTCCGCGCTGGATCTTGGGGCAGATGACTACGTGACAAAGCCGTTCGGCATTGACGAACTTCTGGCGCGGCTGCGCACTGCCCTGCGCCATC
>DATKQE010000040.1:0-4068 GCA_035532935.1 Allostellaceae bacterium | reverse complement strand
CGCCGGATCAGCGATAGTCGGTCGCCATCACTTCGGCGCGGTGGCCCTTCGCCTCGGCGGCCTCGTAGTTGAGCTCCACCTTGACGCCGTTGGGATCGAATAGGAAGAGCTGGTAGAGCGCCTGATTGTCGACTTGGCGCTCTTTGAACGGAATGTCGAGCTTCTTCAGGTGCTCGATCATCGTCGCGAGCCCGGTGGCGCGAAACGCGACGTGATCGATGACGCCGGTGCCTTCGGTCGCCTGCGACTGCTGGCCGAGATAGCGCAGCCGATCCTGGGGAACGTTCGCGCCGCCTTGCGTCATGTGCAGTACCGGCACGTCGCCGACATAGAGCCAGTGCACCGGAAAGCCGAAATCGGGATGCGGCCCGTCGCGCATGCCGAGGACCTTCACGTACCAGTCGCGCGTCGCGTCGATATCGGGCGATTGAATCAGGAAATGCTCGAGTTGGGTCAGCGGCATCGCATCCTCCACGCGTGATTGCCTATTCTGCCACGACGCGGGCGGTTCATGCCAACGGCGGCGTGAGGGGGTTGAGCGCCGTGTCCGGCATGGCATAGTGGGCGCCCTTTTTCCGCCCGGAGCATTGCCAGTGAGCGAAGACCTGATTTACGAGATCAAGGATGGCATCGGCCGCATCACCTTCAACCGGCCGCAGGCGCGCAACGCGCTGACCTTCGCCATGTACGACCGACTGGCGCAGATTTGCCAGGAGGCCGACAAGGACCGCGCCGTGCGCGTGGTGGTGCTCACCGGCGCTGGCGACAAGGCCTTCGCCTCGGGCACCGACATCTCGCAATTCAGAGCGTTCGACAAGCGGGAGGATGCGCTCGCTTACGAGGCGCGGATTGACCGCGTGCTCGGCGCGCTCGAGGCTTGCGGCAAGCCGACCATCGCCGCGATCCAGGGCGCCTGCACCGGCGGCGGCGCTGGCATCGCCGCGTGCTGCGATCTGCGCATCGCCGCGGCCAACGCGCGCTTCGGATTTCCGGTGGCGCGGACGCTCGGCAATTGCCTCTCGATGGGCAACTACGCACGGCTGTTGTCGCTGGTCGGCAGCCACGGCCGCGTCAAGGACCTGCTCTTCAACGCGCGCCTGATCGACGCGCCCGAGGCGCACGCCATCGGCCTCGTTACCGAGGTGGTCGAGCCGTCAGAGCTGATGAAGCGCACCGAGGAGGTGGCGCGCACCGTCGCCGGCCACGCGCCGCTGACGCTGCGCGCGACCAAGGAAGCGCTGCGTCGGCTGATGGCGCGCATTCCGCCGGGCGAGGGCGAGGACCTCATTCTCATGTGCTACATGAGCAAGGATTTCCGCGAAGGCATGGACGCTTTTCTCAATAAGCGCTCGCCGCAGTTCCGCGGCGAATGATGGCGGTTCAGTTTGGCCTCATCCTGAGGAGCCCCACGCCCCAATGCTTCGAGACGCTACGCTCCTCAGCATGAGGGCGTGGGGCGTCTCGAAGGAAGGCCAAACTGAAACATCGGCGAATGAATCGACCAGGGAGATAACGCATGGCCAAGGCCGCGATCGATGCAAAACAGGCCGCCGCGCTCGCGGTCGCCAACCGCATTCTCTACAACGAGGGCGTGGTCGACGGCTTCGGCCACGTCAGCGTGCGCGATGCGCGCAAGCCGGACCGCTTCCTGCTGGCGCGCAGCATGGCGCCGGCGCTGGTCACGCCGAAGGACGTCATGCAGTTCGATCTCGACGGCACCGCGATCGATCCGCGCGGCCGCTCGCCCTATCTCGAACGCTTCATCCACGGCTCGGTCTATAAGGCGCGGCCCGATGTGATGGCGGTAGTGCACAGCCACAGCCCGAGCATCATTCCGTTCGGCATCACGCCGCAGAAACTGCGGTCAGTCTATCACATGAGCGGATTTCTCGGCGACGATGTACCGGTCTTCGACATTCACGACGTCTCCGGCGACACCAACATGCTGGTCGCGAGCGTGGCGCAGGGCGATGCCTTGGCGCACACGCTCGGCAAGAATCTCGTTGCGCTGATGCGCGGCCACGGCTCGGTGACGGTCGGCCAGACGTTGCAGCACGCCGTCTATCGCGCGGTCTATGCCGAAATCAACGCGCGGCTGCAGGGCGATGCGCTCAAGCTCGGTCCGGTCAAGTATCTCACCCCGGGTGAGGCGCGGCTCGCGCGCGAGACGCAGGACAAGGTCCTCGGCCGCGCCTACGAGCTGTGGGCGCGCCGCGCGGGCGCGAAGCGATAGAGCACGATGAGATCGGCCGCGGATAAACTGGGGGCGCCGCGATGAGATTGATCAGCTGGAATTGTTGCGATGCCTTCGAACGCAAATTCGGTCATCTAGAAAGACTTCGCCCCGACGTCGCCGTCATTTCGGAAGTCCGTCCGGAATGTTTGCGTTCGGCGGCGCTGCTTGAACGCTCGATCTGGATTGGAGATCCTGGTCAGAAAGGCCTCGCGATCATTCCTTATGGCGATTGGCGAATTGCCGCCGAAGGCCCGAAGATAGCCGAGAAATGGTTTGCACCGGTTCGTCTGTCGAATGGGGTAGAAACGCTCCAGATCGTGGGCGCGTGGTTGGATACAAACGCCGACTGCGTATATCCTACGTTGACGGCGCTCGATCATCTTGAGTCTTTTCTCGCAGCGGGACCAACGATTCTCGCGGGCGATTTTAATCAGAGCGTTGTTTTTGATACCCGGCACCGAGAAGGTCGACGCTTTCAAGACGTGCTCGAGCGTTTGGCCCGCACGCAGCTAGCGAGCGCGTGGCATACACATACTGGTGAGGCGCAAGGCAGCGAAAAGAGCGCCACACTCTATTGGCGCTTCGACAAAGATAAGCCTTTCCACATCGACTATGTGTTCTACCCAGCTGAGGTCTTTGACTTGGTTTCAGTGTCGCTGGGAACCTATGAACAATATGTCGAAACGAAAATCAGCGACCACGTCCCGCTGATCGCTGATCTCGTCCGGCGTTCAGCCGCTATTCGCTAGAGCATGATCCGATCAAGTCGAAACACCTTGTCGTCACCCCTGCGAAAGCAGGGGTCCAGGACGACCGCACATCGTTTGCCCTGGGTTCCCGCTTTCGCGGGAACGACGATTCAATCTGACCGAATACCGCGCTAGATCTTCACCTTCTCGTCTTCGACGATGCGCTGCACCGCCGGCCGCTTGAGCATGCGGTCCTTGAAGGCGGAATAGTTCTTCAATTCCGCCATCGGCAGCCCGCGGCGCACGCCCCAGGTGTAGAAGACGAAGGCGTACGGATCGACGACCGAATAGTTGCCGAGCAGCCAATCCTTGCCGGCATAGAGGCCGTCGATCTCCTTCAGATAGGTATGGAACGCCTTGAGGCCGGCGTCCTTGATGCCGGGATACGCGCCCGGATCGGCGCTGTAGCGCTCGGGCCGGCCGACATGCGCGTGCGCCGGATGGACGCTGGAGGCGAAATAGCCGACCCACGACAGCGCTCGCGCCTCGACCGACGGATCGGTCGGCCACAGCCCGAAGCGCTTGCCGAGATAGGGGAGGATCGCCGTGTTCTCGGTCAGCGCCTCGCCGCTGTCGAGGCCGAGCGCGGGCACGCGGCCATGCGGATTGATCTTGAGGTACTCGGGCGTGCGTTGCTCGCCCTGGGCGAGGTTGACTTTGCGGCCCTCGTATTTCTCACCGCTCTCCTCGAGCGTGATATGCGCTGCCATCGAGCACGCGCCCGGACAGTAATAGAGCGTCAGCATTCGTCATCCTCCCGTTGTGCGCGGCCGTTCAGCCCTTGACGACGCGGTTCCGCAGCACGCCGATGCCTTCGACCTCGGCTTCGATCACGTCGCCGACCTGGAGCCACATCTGCGGCGTCATGCCCATCGCGACACCGGAGGGCGTGCCGGTCGCGATCACGTCGCCCGGTTCGAGCGTCAAGCCGGCACACAGATACGAGATCATCGCCGGCACGTCGAACAGCAGGTCCGACGTGTTGCTGTCCTGCCGGATCTCGCCGTTGACCTTGAGCGAGATGCGATGGCCGCTCGGATTGCCGAACTCGTCGGCAGTCACGACGCAGGGACCCATCGGACA
>DATKQE010000039.1:0-107388 GCA_035532935.1 Allostellaceae bacterium | reverse complement strand
CGCCCTCGTACAGCACCGAGAACCGTCGATTGCCGGTGGCAGCCGGCAGGACGATTGCCGTCGCGGCTTGAGCGACGCGAGGAAAGGCGCATCTGACGGTCGCGGCGCACCCGGCCATCAGGAGCGTGCGTCGCGGAATAGACGATCTCTCTTGAGCACGGTCAAAGTGTAACACCGGATAGCCTCGACAATCGACGAAACCTGAAGCGGCTTCTCCAGGTAGCGCCGAAATAGCGGCCTTCCCTACTGAAAATCAATCACGTCGCCTCTTGGCCTGTTGCCGTCGCTTTACGTTCTGCCGGATCGGCAAGGGAAATCTCTGATATCGGACATGGTTGACGTAGATCAATGCGGGTTGGCGCTGTTCCTTGTAGATTTTCACAATTGGGATATCCGGATTCAATTGGCTCCGAAGGATGGATGTCGAACGAAGTCTCTTCCGGCACGGTGAGGAAACGAAGGAGCGCGAGTCTTGTCCCAGACGCAGCCGTCGACCATTCCCGACCTGTCAGCCGCTCTGAGCAAATCGATGCACGACCATTGGCGCCTGTTTCTGGCCGAGGGGATCGTCTTGATCGTGCTCGGGCTCGCGGCAATTATCGTTCCGCCCATCGCAGGCCTCGTCGTCACTGTCTTCCTGGGATGGCTGTTCCTCATGGCGGGGATCGTGGGCCTCGTCACCACATTGAGGGCGCAGCAGGCTCCGGGTTTTGGATGGTCGCTGCTTTCGGCGCTCGTGGCGATGATTGCCGGCGGCGTGTTGGTGTGGAATCCACTTCGAGGTCTGGTCACCTTGACCTATGTGATGATCGCCTTCTTCATTATCGACGGCATTTTGATCATCATCCTCGCCGTCGCCCATCGCCGTGCGCTGTCGGGCAAATGGGAGTGGATGATGGTGAATGGCGTCATCGATCTGGTTCTCGCCGGTGTCGTCATCTCCGGCTTGCCGGGTACGCTCGCCTGGGCGCTTGGCCTTCTCGTCGGCATCGACATGGTGTTTGGCGGCGCCTCGCTCGTCGCCATGGCGTTGGAGGCACGCAAGACGGCGTCCACATGACGGTGCTTTGCGGTGCTTTACGATCCTTCATGTGATTCGCGCCTGGGCGCTCCAGATCTCACGTCGCGAGCCGCTTGCGGATCGCCAGCAATTCTTGCCGACGTTTGGCGCTCGTTTTGGGGTAGCTCATTTTGAGTCCTTCGAACGTATCGAGGACAATTTGGGATACGATCAACCGCGCGTTCTCTTTGTCGTCGGCGGGGATGACATACCAGGGGGCGTCACTCGTGCTTGTCGCGTGAAGGCATTCCTCAAAGGCTGTCATATAGTGCTTCCAGAATTTCCTCTCCTCGATATCGGCTAGGCTGAATTTCCAATTCTTTTCCGGCTCGTCGATACGCGCCAGAAATCGCTTTCGCTGCTCCTCTTTCGAGAGGTGGAGGTAGAACTTGATGATGCGGGTTCCGTTGGCGTGCAGGTGCCTCTCCATGTCGACGATCGAACGATACCGGTCGTACCAGACCTTCTTGTCGTGGCGCGGCGCGTCCGGAATTCCTTCGCCGCGGAGAATCTCGGGATGTACGCGGACGATCAGCACTTCCTCGTAATAGGACCGATTGAAGATGCCGATCTTCCCGCGTTCCGGCAGATCGCGGGTAGTGCGCCAGAGAAAATCGTGTTCCAATTCGGCGGAGCTGGGATGTTTGAAGCTGAACACCTGGCAGCCTTGCGGATTGACCCCGGACATCACGTGCCTGATGGCGCCGTCTTTTCCGGCCGCGTCCAACGCCTGGAAAATCAGCAGGACGGCATGGCGGTTGGATGCATAGAGAAGCTGCTGTTGCAAGCTCAATTGCGCAACGTGCTCTGCCAGAAGCTTTTGATACTGCTCCTTAGACTTGTACACGGGCGTTACGGTCGTCGGCCATTTCGCGAGGTTGACCTCGTCTCCCTCCTGCACGCGAAAGTGCTTTGAGCTGATTTTCATTTCGATCCTTTCGGCGCGGCTGGCCGCATGGGCCGGGCCGGTTCATCTTCGGGGCGGTTAGAGTCCCTGATTAGTCCTCAGGCTCGCTTAGTGACCTGCGGAGTCGAAGCGGACGGTGTCTCGGCATCGACTTCGGACTCAGGTGCGGCTTTGGCGGCAGACTGAGGCTCGGCTTTCGCCTCGGGCTGACGCGCGGCTTCGGGTTCAGGCGCCTTCGCCTGGGCGATAGCTGCGGCGATCATACGCCCAGCGTCCTCTGGGTCTTTAACGAGGCCAGCAAGAAGGAGGTCACCTAGCGACGTGTTGAGCAGCGTTGCGGCGACGGTTTTTACTTGAGGCTTGGGCTCGGCTTCCGGCTTGGGCTTGGGCTCGGCCTTGGCTTCCGGCTGAGGCGCGGCTTTGGCTTCGGGCTGAGGCTCGGCTTTGGCTTCGGACTGAGGCTCGGCTTTGGCCACCGGTTTGGGCGCGGCTTGGGGTTGAGGCTCAGCTTTGGCTTCGGGCTGAGGCGCGGCTTTGGCGTCAGGCATAGGCGCGGCCTTGGCTTCCGGCTGAGGCGCGGCCTTGGCTTCGGGCTGAGGCTCGGCTTTGGCCACCGGTTTGGGCGCGGCTTGGGGTTGAGGCTCAGCTTTGCCTCCCGGCTGAGGTGCGGCTTTGGTTTCGGGTTTGCGCTGGGCCTTAGCGTCTGGCTTGGCCTCGGCTTTGCCTTCAGGCTGGAGCGCTGCTGTGACGGGATCGAAAATCCGATACGCGAGCAGTTTCACGCGGTCATTCACGAGGAACCAGGTCAGAGCGTAGCCCCAGACGAACAGTGCCCAGCCCCAGCCGAGCGGTGTCATGAACAACCCATAAACCGCGATCAGAGTCGCGAGAATTTGCGTACCGAGCACTGCGCCCCACAAGATCCGCGCCGGGCGTATGGACCAGAACGGGCCGCGCGTGCGCGTCAGGAAAATCGTCAGATGTCCGGCCACGGACAGCTTCAGGTACATCAGCGTCTGGATGTGAGCGCGGTCGAGGTGGAATACGCGCTCGCCAAGATAAAACAGGCCAAACGCGGCGACGACGCCGATGATGCCCAGCACCGTGGAGATCCCCAGCACCACGCGCATGTTCCAGGCTTCGGGCTGGTCCTTGTAATGGACGTTGTCATAGGCAATGGACAGGATGGCGCCGTCGTTGAGCAACGCCAGCATCACGATCATCACCGCCGTCAACGGATAAAAGTTGAAGACCAGGATCGCCAGCGTCATGAACAGCAGCACGCGCAGCGTCTCGGCGATGCGGTAGATCGCATAGCTGTTCATCCGCTGGAAGATGCGGCGGCTCTCCTTGATCCCATCGATGATCACCGACAGGCCGGGCGTCATCAGCACGATGGCCGCCGCCGCGCGCGCCGCGTCCGTGGCGCTCGAGACGGCGACGCCGCAGTCGGCCTTCTTCAGCGCGGGGGCGTCATTCACCCCGTCGCCCGTCATGCCGACGATGTGGCCGCGCTTTTGCAGGACGTCTACAATGTGGAACTTGTGCTCTGGGAACACCTGGGCGAAACCGTCGGCGTTCTCGATGGACTCTGCCAACTGCGCCGTCTCTTGATGCTTGGTGTCGCCGAAGCCGCTCGCATCGAGGATGTTTGTGCCCATCCCCAGTTTCTTGGCGGTTTCCTGGGCAATGGCCAGCGCATCGCCCGTCACCATCTTGATCTTCACGCCCATCTGCCGCGCGGTCGCGATCGTTGCTTTGGCATCCTCCCGCGGTGGATCGAAGAGCGGTAGCACACCAAGAAACTGCCATTTGCCGCCTCCGTCGGCCTGCGCCACGCCCAATGAACGAAAGCCGCGCGACGCGAATTCGTTGACCGCCTTATCGACGGCAGAATTCACCTCGCCGGCATTGGCCGACAACGCCAAGATCACCTGTGGTGCGCCCTTGGTTACCTTGAACTCCTTTCCGTCCGTGCCCGTGACGGTTGCCTCGGTGCGTTTATGCACCGGATCGAACGGCTGGAAGTGCGTTACCTTGTAGCCTTTCAAGGCCTGATCGTTTTTCAGGCCGCCCAGAACGGCCAAGTCGATGGTGTCGTTATTGTCCGCGCGCGACGCCAACGCCGCAGCGAGGATCACTTGCTCGGTGGGGATCTTGTCCACGCTGAACGGGTCGCCCAGCGTCAGCTTGTTCTGGGTCAGGGTACCGGTCTTGTCCGCGCACAGCACGTCCACGCCGGCCAATTCCTCGATCGCCACCAACCGGGTGACGATCGCCTTTTTCTTCGCGAGCAGGCGCGCGCCGACTGCCATCGTCACCGACAGCACCGTGGGCATTGCCACGGGAATCGCGGCGACGGTCAGCACCAGGGCGAACTGCAACGTGGTGAGGATCGGGTCGCCGCGGAAGATCGCAAAGCCAATAATCGTCGCGACCAGAACCACCGCGAGGATGATCAGGTAATTGCCGATCTTGAGTACCGCGCGTTGAAAGTGGCTGACGGATTGCGCCCCCCGCACCAGTTCCGCCGTCTTGCCGAAATAGGTGTTCGCACCCGTCGCATAGACGAGTGCGCCGATTTCGCCCTGACGGACGATCGAACCGGAAAACACTGCCTCGCCGGATTTGCGTGTGGCGGGCAGCGACTCTCCCGTCAGCGCGGACTGATCCACCTCAACCGGGTCGCCTTCCAGCAAGCGCGCGTCTGCCGGCACGATGTCGCCCATACGGACGCGGATGATGTCGCCCGGCACCAGCTCTCGCGCCGCGGGGGTGACCCATTTCCCATCGCGCTTCACCCGGGCCTTGATCGCCAGCGTGGCCTTCAAGGCGGCGATGGCATTGCCTGCCTCATGCTCCTCCCAGAATCCGACCATTGCGTTGGCCAGAAGCAGAACGAGGATGATGCCGAAGTCCGGCCAATGCCGGGCTATCGCCGACAAGATCACCGCCGCTTCGATCATCCACGGGATGGGACCCCAAAAATAGCCGAGGAATTTCAGGAGCTCATTGGTCTTCTTTTCCTCGATCTCGTTGGGTCCATATTGAGCCAGCCGTTTCTGCGCCTCGGCTTGAGTGAGGCCGTCCGGCGACGACCCCAATTTTTTCTCGACCTCCGCCAGGGGCAGGGATTTCAGATCGTCCTTCGCATCGGGCCTCCCTCCCGATTTGGCCACGGCCTTGGCTTCGGGATTGGGCTCGACCTTGGCTTCAGTCTTGGAATCGGAAGCCGTGGGCTGGCCGGCACCGGGTTCCGTCATGGGTGTTCCTTCCGTCTTTCCGATGCCCAAGGGCTCGTGAGTCGACGGGCGATAGCGCCGGCTCTGGGCGATCCCGAGACGAGCGAATACCGGAATCTTCACTAAATCCAGGACGAGCGCCAAGGCAGCCGCCGCGCCAAGCGTGCCGGCCACCACCGAGGCCGGCAACGGTGTCATTGCGATTCCGCCGATAGCCAATGTCGAAGCGATCAAAATATCGGCAGCGGACGACACCGCAAGCCAGACGCTTGGACGAGAGCCCCATAAGTGCCGGCGTTGACGAATGGCGTAGAGCGTCGCTTGGCTACCGAACACGAGGACGACAAAAGTCAGGGTTCTCAGCGCCTCGGTTCCGAGCTTCATTTCAAATCTGCCGATGGCGAGGACGCCGGTGCAGAAGGCCAGCAGGCAGATACCCATGATGACGCCTGACATCGTCAAGCGGCCGATGCGCCACGCATTCGGCATCGGGGACGGCCGCACGTTGTCCGTCGTCAAAGACATGGAGAGGAAATCGCCGGTGATCATCACAATGACCATCAGCAGCGGGGTGAGAATTGCGTGCCCGGTCATGATCAGGCCGACGATCAGGAGGAGCACCGTCACGATCTTCTTGATGATGGAGTTCAGCGTGTAGGTCAGGATGCGCTCGAACGTCACCCGCCCTTCCTTGACCGCGGCGACGATGCCGGCGAGTCCAGGCTCGGTCAGCACCATGCCGGCGGCCGATTTGGCGACGTCGGTCGCCGTCGAGACGGCGATGCCGATCTGCGCCTGGCGCAGCGCCGGCGCGTCATTGGCGCCGTCGCCGCACATGCCGACGGTATGGCCGCCCTTCTGGAACGCCTTGACGAGTTTGTACTTGTCCTCCGGTAGGACGCCGGCAAAGACCGCGAATTGCTCGGGGTGGACGCTGTCGGGGATGGGACCGGGCGGACAGACGGCACCTTCGAGTCCCACCGCATGAGCGACGATGGAAGCGGTTGCCGGCGCGTCGCCCGTCACCATCACGGTGCGAACGCCTAGCCCGTGCAATTCGGTAACGAGCGCCGCGGAGTCTGAGCGAGGCGGGTCGCTGAGTGCAATGAGCCCTGCCAGCTTCATCGCCGCCTGCGGCCCCACGGCCACCGCCAGAACCCGGAAGCCCTGCGCCTCGAGTTCGTTCGCCGCTTCTGTCGCGGTCGGCGACGGCTGTGCGAGCCCGGTGACGACGGCAAAGGCGCCCTTCACGATACGTTGCGTGCTCCCGGTCGCATCGGTTGCGGTCGCTTCGGACATCTTCTTCGCCGGATCGAACGGCTCGAACTTGATTAATTTCGGCGCATCGGAGACGCCCTTGCGCGATGCGGCCGAGCGGATGGCCGCATCGACCGGGTCCTGCCCGCCGTCCGCGCTCGCCAGCGCGGCCAGCGCCAGAACCTGCGCCTCGTCGAAGCCGGGCATGGGATGAACAGTCGTCACCGTCAGCGCATTCTGGGTCAGCGTGCCGGTCTTGTCGGCGCACAAGACATCCGTCGTTCCCGCTTCATCCACCGCGGATAGGCGAGTCGGAAGGACGCCCAGCTTTGCCAAGGCCCGCGCGCCGAGCGCCGCCGCCAAGGTGAACGTGGCCGGCAGCGCGACCGGTATCGATGCCAGGACCGCCGTCAGGACGAGGGGGATGATCTCGGCGAACGGCATCTTGAGAAACCACGCATAGGCGATCAGCATCACGATGACGACGCCATTGAACGCGGCGAGATTGCGCACCACGCGCAGAACTGCCTTCTGCTGGGAGCTCACGACGTGGGCGGTGCGGACCAGCTCGGCGGTGCGGCCGAATTTCGTGCGCGCTCCGGTTGCCGTGACCTCCGCCACTGCCTCGCCCCGGCGCACGAGGGCTCCGGCAAATGTCTGGACGCCTGCGCCGGCTTCGATGGGCACCGACTCGCCGGTGAGCATGGATTGATCGAGCAGGACTTCTCCTCCGGTGAGGTGTACATCCGCGGCAACCACGCCGCCGAGCGAAAGCTTGACCACGTCGCCCGGCACAAGCTCGGCCGCGGGTATGGTTTTCCACGCGCCATCCCGTCGGACGGACGCGGTCAGCGCGAGCCTCGACTTCAGCGCGGCAAGGGTCGCCTGGGCGCGGCTCTCCTGGAAAAGTCCAAGGGCGGCGTTGAACACCAAAAGGCCGCCGATGATCGCGGCCTCGACATACTTGCCGAGCGCCAGCTCGAGCACGATCGCCGCCTCGAGCATCCACGGAACGGGCGCCCAGAATTTTTCGAGCGCCATCCGCAACGGGTGGACGCTCGTATCCGGCATCGCGTTTGGGCCGAACTTCTCCAGCCGGCGGCGAGCCTCATCGCTCGTCAGGCCGCTCGGCAGTTCATCCTTCGCCGCGGCTGGCGATTTGGCCGGCAAGGCACTTGCAGAGGACGGCGGAGCGGTCGTAGCCATGATCTACCTTAATCTTTCTGTCGTTGCTGCGCCTCGCGTCTTGCGAGGCGCGGGATACATGATGTCATGTTCATTTCGATTTCATCCCGGCATTCCCTTCGCTATGTCCAGCGAAGGGCGAACCAGTGCGAGCGTATGCTGCGCGATCATCAGTTCCTCGTTGGTGGGAATGACCCAGACCGACACGCGGCTGTCCGGGGCGGAAATGCGTGGTCCGTTGGACGCATTCGCCTGCTTGTCCAGCGTCACGCCGAGCCATGCGAGCTTGCGGCACAGCGCCGCGCGCACCGGGGCCGAGTGCTCGCCGATGCCGGCGGTGAACACGAAGGCATCCAGCCCGCCGAGCACGGCGACATAGGCACCCGCGTATTTCATCATCGCGTACACGAAATACTCGACCGCGGCGACCGCCGGCGAATCCGTGCTCTCCTGCAATACCCGCATGTCGTCGCTGCTGCCGGACAGGCCGAGCAGGCCGGCGCGCTTGTATAGCATCTTCTCCAACGACGCGTCGTCGAACAGCTTGCGGCGCAGCAGATAGAACAGCACGTCCGGCGGGACGTCGCCCGAGCGCGTCGCCATCGGCAGGCCCGACACGCCGGCGAAGCCCATCGTGGTCTCGACGCTGCGCCCGTCCAGCATGGCGCACATGCTGGCGCCGCCGCCGAGATGCGCGGCGATCACCCGCCGCGCCTCCGGTGCGAACTTCGGCACCTGCCGGCTGATGTAGTCATAGGAGATACCGTGATAGCCCCAGTGGCGCACGCCGGCATCGCGCACGTCCTTTGGGAGTGCGTAGATCTGCGCCACCTCCGGCATCGTCCGATGGAACGAGCTGTCGAAGCAGGCGACCTGCGGCAGGCCTGGAAACGCCTTGGCGAGGGCTCGCGCGCCGCGCACGTTGTAGGTCTGGTGCGACGGCTCCATCGCCGCTAGCGACTCGAGGTAGTCCAGCACGTCGCCGTCGATCCGCACCGGCGCCTCGAAGCGGGTGCCGCCGAGCACCACGCGGTGACCGGCCGCCACCACCTTCATGGCGGCGACGTTGGCCTCCAGCCAAGTGACGACGAAGTGCAGCGCCGTCTCGTGGTCGATCGCGTGGCCCTTGCCCCATTCATGCCCGGGCAACGGCTCGCCGGCCGGGTTCGTGGCGTCGAAATGCGGGTCGTCCTGCATGCCGTCGATCTGGCCGCGGCAAAGGAGGGGTAGCGAACCGGCTGCGTTCACTGCATAGACGCCGAACTTCAGGCTAGTTGAGCCCGCATTGACCACGATGATGGCGTTGGTCATGGCCGGTCACTCCGCAGGCTCGGGCAGGATGCTGCCGGGATCGCGCGCCAGCGCGTCGGCATACAGCACGGCAGCGGCGGCCGAGAATCGGCGCGCGGCTGCGGTATCGGCGCGGCTGGTCAGGACCACCGGGACAAGCGCGCCGACGACCAGACCTGCGGTCTGGGCGTCGGCCATGAAGGCGAGGTTCTTGTAGATCATGTTGCCGGCTTCGATATTCGGCACGACCAACACGTCCGCCGCGCCCGCGACCGGCGACGAGATGTGCTTGGTTCGCGCCGCCGCGGCGTCGACCGCCGCGTCGAGGTCGAGCGGCCCGTCGACGATGCCGCCGACGATCTGCCGCCGATCGGCCATCTTGGCCAGGATCGCGCCGTCGAGCGTGGCCGCCATCTTGGTGCTCACCGTCTCCACCGCAGCCAGCACCGCCACTTTCGGCAGGGCGATGCCGAGCGCGCGTGCAAAGCCGATCGCGTTCTGGCAAATGTCGCGCTTCTGGTCGGTGTCGGGTGATATGTTCAGGGCGACGTCGGTGATGACCACGCGGCGCGCATAGGTCGGAACCGACATCATGGCGCAGTGGCTCAGCAGGCGTCCGGTGCGCAGCTTCGCGTCCTTCTGCATGATCGCATGCAGCAGCACGTCGGTGTGCAGGCTGCCCTTCATCAGCGCCTGCACCTCGCGGGCGCCGGCGGCCATCGCCGCCTTCAGTGCCGACTCCTCCGGACCCTCGGTCGCCACGATGCGGCAGCCGGAAAGGTTGAGCTTCGCGGCCGCGGCGACTTGGCGTAGTTCCTTCTCCGGCGCGAACAGAACCGGCACGATCAGCCCGGCCTCGGCCGCCTCCAATGCGCCGGCGAGTGACTCGGCGCTGCACGGGTGCACCACGCCGGTGAGCATCGGCTTGAGCCCGCGGCAGCGCTCCATGAGCCCCTCCAGCCGATGCTCCGGCACCTCGCGCCGCAGCCGCGCCGTGGGCGCGACGACTTCCAGCACCGCAGTGGCCACCATCTGCCCTGCCGGGTCGGTACACTGCCCTGCGAGGATCACGAGATTCTCGTCCGCTCGCTTCTCTCGGACCACTACTTGCGCCGT
Source organism: Allostellaceae bacterium (assembly GCA_035532935.1). Lineage (GTDB taxonomy): Bacteria > Pseudomonadota > Alphaproteobacteria > ATCC43930 > CGMCC-115725 > DATJLY01. Next base: position 97,331 of record DATKQE010000039.1, on the reverse strand, counting down.
CAGGACAGCATCGATCGGCAGGGCCGCCCGTACCTGCACCGCGGTCGAGCGAATGGACGAGCCGGGGCCGGGCAGGGCCGACCCGACCAGCGCGGCCAGGATCGCGGTGACGATCCCCGCCGCGCCCTGCAAATCGCCGGCCTCGGCGAGCAGTCCGACATCGCCGAAGGCGGCGGCCCAGGCACGGACATCGCGCGCCTGCAGGGTGCGCTGCACCGATGCGGTATCGCCGATTTTGATTTCGTCGAAGGTGCGGTTCGTGATCAAGGACAATGACTTTCTCCAGCTTCAACCCACGACGTGATAGCCGGCGTCGACATAGGCGATGTTTCCGGTAACCGCCTTGGCGGCGTCGCTGACCAGGAACGCGGCGTAGGCGCCGACATCATCGGGCGTCACCAGCCTGTGCTCAGGCGCTTCGCGGACCGCGCGCTCCAACAGCTCGTCGAAATGCTCGATTCCTGACGCCGCGCGGGTTTTTACCGGACCCGGCGAGAGCGCGTTGACGCGAATCCCGGCCAGCCCGAGCTCGAGGGCCATGTAACGAACCGCGGCCTCCAGCGCGGCCTTCACCGGGCCCATGACGTTGTAATGCGCGATCGCTTTCTCGGCGCCGTAATAGCTCATCGCCAGCAAGCAGCCGCCCGCCGTCATCAGCGGTTCGCTGAGCTTGGCCATTCGCAGGAAGGATTGCACGGACACCGCCATGGCGACGGCGAACCCTTCGGTCGAGCAGTCGGTGATGCGCCCGTGCAGATCTTCCTTGCGCGCATAAGCGATCGAGTGCTGCACGAAATCGACGCGCCCCCAATCCTTCGCGATACGCTCGTAAACGGCCTCGAGTTGGCCTGGCACGGTGACGTCGCATGGCATGAAGATGTCGCTTTGCAGCGCTGCCGCCAGCGGACGCACATAGGGTTCCGCCTTGGCGTTGAGATACGTAATTGCCAGTTCAGCGCCTGCCGCGCGGAACTGGCGGGCGCAGCCATGCGCAAGACTGTGCTCGTTGGCGATGCCGATGATGAGGCCCTTCTTGCCGCTGAGCGTGCTCATGACGGTCTCCTCGCGCGTGATCGGTCCATGCCGTGGGCGCGTCGCCTCGTGGCGTCTGGCGTGCTCAGAGCACGGATGTTACAGCCCCGCCAAAGCTCATTTTTGCCATCCGGGGCGCCCATGATCGTGCTGGCGGTCACCGTCGTCGCTTCTGTCCCCGCTGCCGTCAAAGTAACGGCCACCGCCGCCGCCATAATAGCCGCCGCCTCCGCCGCCTCCGCCGCCTCCGCCGTCATAATAGCCGCCGCCCCAGCCGCCGTCGGGCACGACCACACAGGCGGAGACCGCCAACAAAGTACAGGCGAGAACAAGAAGAAGTCGTAGTTTCATGATCGTCTCCGCAAGTGAGAGTGATCGTCAACGTGCGAGATCACGACGAATGGATGCATGGCGGTGTCGATGACGCGGTTCTTCGCTGTCGCAACGCTAGGAAGCCTCGGATCGAGGCCTCATCACGTTGCCGGGGTCGAGGATTCATCACAGCATTTGACGCGGAAACATAATGCAGCAGTAATGCCGCCGGTGACAGACTCGGAAACTACTCAATGCGATAGTTCCCCGGTGATCAGGGGTAGCTTGGAATGAAGTTCCTATTCGGCCTTGCGGACAAGCCGGCACGACGCGCTGACGGTTGCGGGCAAGGGATTGCAAAAAACTATCGGCCGATACGGAAATTCTCAAGCGATCCCAACAGGCCGAATGCTTGAAGCAACCATAAAACGACCGCGATGACGACAACGATGTTCAGGATATTTTTGATTTTCCTATCCATCGGTATGTAGTTGTTGACGAGCCAGAGCAGCACGCCGACCACGATCAACACAATGACGACTTGGACCAAGGGCATATTTTCTCCGCTTCTGCCGTGCTCGGCGCACGGCGTGGCCGAACGGCTTTCCGCTCAGCGCGACACCGTGGCGGGCTGGGCGGTCGCGCTGGCGGTGGTGGTTCGGCCGGGCGTTGCAGGTGTCACCGGCTTGATGATCGGCGCCGCCAGCACCTGCGACAGTTGAGCCACGCGGTCGCGCTCGGCGGCGTTCGGGGGATCGCCCGCGCCGACGATCGCATTCACCTGTTTCAGCAGCTCCTTCCGCGCGTCCGCCTCCGGTACCAGGGAGGCAAGCGCCTTCACCGCGCGCTCGCGCTCGAGCTGCAGCACGAAGAACTGGTCCCGCACCAGCACCTTGAACGCGGCGAGCGATAGATGCATGAGCGTCTGGCGCGCGGCGTTCAACGCGAGCGCGCAGCGCTGGTCGAGCATCCGCTCGGCCGCGGTGACGTACAGCACCGCTCGGGTCAGCGCTTCGTCGAATCCGCCGGTCTGAAGCATCGCCGCGTATGCGTCCGATCGGGCCTGTCGTGCCGCCAGCTTTTCGGGCGAAGTGCCGGGGAATGGCCGCACGTTGCTGTCGTGGTCGATGCCGAGGAGCGCCTGCACGAATGGCGAGCCATAGAATCCGAAGAACATTTGCTCTTCCAGGTAGTCACGCGCCGCGCGATAAGCGTCAAGGGCGGCAGTGATCTGGTCGGAGACCTGCTTCTGCAGTGCGAGGAACGGATTGTCTGCTGCCGCCGGCTTGCGGGAAGCTGCGGCGTCCTCAGCCAGCTTCTGCACACCCTGCATCCAGGGGTTGGTGTCGGCAAAGATCGTGTAGCCGAGCCTGAGCGGGTTCAGGGCGTGGCCGAGATCCGCCGTCGGCTGGTTGGCGAGCGCGCGCACCAAGGGCTGCATCAGGGTACGGTAGACCGAGAGGTTCAGTTCCGACATCCGGGCTGCAGCGGCGAAGGCGCGGTCATCCTCGGGGCTGTTGCGCCCGAGCGCACGGATGTCGTCGAGCGAGCGGGCCTCAAAGCGGGCGATCCAGTCGCCGGTGACGAAGCCGCCCGGGGGCATGGCGACGGGCCGTGGCGACAGGACCATCTCATAGAGACCGGGCGGCAGGCAATCGATGACGTCCATCAACTGCACGAATTCCTCATCCTGCTTCGCACCCACCTTGGCGGAGACGAAGATGGCGAGATGCCCGATCTTGTGGCTCAAGCAATATACGATCGTCCGGCCGGTCGCGCGAATGTCATCCACGTCCCGATAGAGATCGAGGATCCAGCCGAGCGTCTGCGGTGGCGGACTGATGTTGTCCTCCGACGAGGTGAACACGATAATCGGCGAAGTGACGTTGCGGACATCGAAGGTCGTGCCATCGCGCGACTGCAACTGGTTGCGGGTCAGCTTGTCGCCGATGAAGAGGTTGTCCACCAGGAACTGCAGCTCGTCGCCGTTCAGCTCGATGAAGTCGCCCCACCACTTCTCGAACTTGAGGAAGCGCTCCGCCCCGGTGTCGATGTTGGCATAGATCTCGTACTGCTTGCCCCATAGCCAATTTGCCGGGTTCAGGCTGTCGAAGCTCAGGATCAGCCAGGTCCCATCGAACTTCCCGTTGCCGAGGTCGCTGGTCATCGCGGTGAGCCAGCTGCCGCCGAGGAGGCCGCCGGAATAGCGCATCGGATTCTTCCCGTGCACGCCCTGCCAGTACGACATCGGCGAGCCCGCGACCAGGCACGGCCCGAACAGGTCCGGCCGCAGCATGGACACCATCAGCGTCTGATAGCCCGCCTGGCAATTGCCGATGGCGAATGGACGCGGGGCGTCCGGATGGAGTTCGACCACCCGCTCGAAGAACTTCACCTGCCCCTCGACGACGTCCAGGAACTGCTGGCCGGGCGCAGGCGTGGCCCCGAAACCGATGAAGTAGACCGGATGGCCGGCATTCAGGGCGTCGCCGATCTCGCTCTCCGCCTTGAAGCCACTAATGCCGGGCCCCTGGCCGGCGCGCGGGTCCACCACCACGACCGGCCGCTTGCGCGGGTCAATCGTGACCCCTGGCGGCGGGACGATACGCGAGAGCGCGTAGTTGATCGGCCGTGGCAGCGACCGGCCGCTCATAAGAATCTCATGGCCGAAGCGCAGCACGGTCGCCATCGGCCGTGCCGTGATCTCGATCTCTTCGTTGCCACGCTGCCGCAGCATATCGAGGAAGAGAACGCTGCGCTGAAAGGCATCGACCACATATTCCGGCCACGCCGTCATAAAAGTGCCGGACGCCGCCGCGGAGCGACTCGGAAGAAACGGCAACGCGAGGCCGAACGGGTTCCTTGCTGCGGCCGGCATTGACATCAAGTCGTCTGTTACCTTCATGGACTTGTCCCGTCACCTTCGATGGCCGAGGCGCGACTCGTCGCCGCCAGCCTGAGTCAATATCGATTTAGTTGCCGGATGGCGCATTGACACAGATCAATCCTCGGCGAGGACCTGATTTGGGCCCATGAGTGGGATTAGCTGTGGCGCCGCGCTCCTTCAGTTGCAGAAGCGTGGATGATGCGTCAGGACCGGCGAAGGGACGAACGCTCGGTCAGGGCCGATCGCTTGGCCGGATGTCGCCGTAGTAGCTATGGAAATGCTTCTCATAGACCCGATCGACCGTTATGGACGCATCGTATGCTGGGCTGTCTTTGACCATCTGCCGATCGACATCGATGTGCACCAGCCTATGCGTCCAATCGATCTCTCGTGCCGACCGTGGCGAGATCAAGACCTTCTTTCCGGGCCACCAGTTTTTCGTATCGACGACGAGGTAATGGATGCTCCAATCGCCATCCTCCACGAGGAAGTCCTCGACGTGACCGATCTCGCCGTCGCTGGCATGGCTATGATAGCCGGTGACCGCTTCGATGCTGCGGAGATGCGGATCGTCGTCGCGTCGCTGAGCCGCGGCAAGATCCTCCTCGCGCCGCTTGGATCCTGGGGAAGGCGGTGGCGCCATGACGCCGGGCACATAGCCGTAGCCGCCCATGTAAAAGCCGGTCCCCCAATACGGACTCCAGCCGTAGTAATCATAAATGCTGGTCTCCATCTGCCGCGACACCGGCCGCTCGGTGTCGATGTCCGGGCTGTCCTTGACCTGCTGCATGGTCAATCTGACCGCGAATTCCCGTCTGGTTGAATCGGGGTGACCTAGGATGGAGGGCGGCAGAAGGACTTTGCGACCGGAGAGCCAATTGCCGGTATCGACCACCATCCAGCGAACCAGCCAGCTGGCATCGTCGAAGAGAAAGTCGATGACGGTGCCAAGCCGACCGTCACTGGCGGCAATTGCGTAATCATTGATCGCTGATGCCTTCCACAACATGGCGCGCTCCTCGTAAGGTTACATTCCTCGCGAAGCGAGGGTGCTGAACGCTGGGATGATCCGTTGGATCATTTTTCGCCCCGATCGGGCTGGCGGGGGCTGCGAACCAGTCTGATATTAGGTGTCGCGAAATCGCGTCGGCAGACTCGGAAACTACCTAGGCTCCGAACCCATAAACAGGATTCAGATCGCCTTGCGCAGGCTGTTTGCGAATTGCGCAGCGACGGCTTCGATCACGCCAACCTCAGCTTTCTTGCGTCCGAAGCGCTGGCCGAACATCCTGGCATGTCGAAGGCCGATTGGCCGATGATCCGGATACGCCGCGCCGATCGCCCGTGACCGATACCGATATCCGCCAGGGGCGCGTGCTGGATCGGCGTCATCGGCACCATGGTCGGCCGCAAGCTCGACCGGAGGACGCGTCCGTTCTCGACGCGCAACTGGCCCGCGGCGGCGTGGAGCTGTGGGTGCGCACGTCCGATCCGGCCGCCGATGCTCCGCGCTGTCGTCGCGTGCGCGGGCCGCCAACGCTAGAGATACTTGGTCGGCCGCCGGATCGTCCGCCACATATGGGCGACCGGCGTGTTGTCATAGCCGAGGCCCTCCTCGGGCTGCCTGAAATGGCGGCCGACGATGTCGAGGAACGGCTCCAGGCTCACTTGCGCGTTGGGGTCGAAGGAATAGATGTCATGGACCGTGATCATGCGCGCGGTCATGTACCATCTGTGGGCGCGGGCGCGCCGATAGGCCTCCTTGATGTAGTCGTCGGGCACGTAGTCGGGGCCGAAATAGTTGGTGTAAAGCACGGGATACTGGTATCCGACCGATTCGTCCGGGAAGAAGCGCAACGCCTGATGCGCGCGGATGGCCCAGCTCACTTCCTCGTCGACATAGGGCTCGATCAGTTGCGCGCCCCAATAGCCATGGTCGCTCTTGATGAACATGGCATTGGCGAGGTCGTGCAGCAGGCAGGCGAGAATGGTCTTTTCGTTCATGCCCGCCTTCAAGGCATGCGTCGCGCTTTGCAGCAGATGGTTGGTGCCGCGCGCGCGGAACTTGAAGTAATCGAGGAGCGTCGGCTTCGCCGGCATCGTGGGCAGGCGCGGATCGTCGCCGATGAGGAACAGCTTGCCGGGATGCTTCGACAGGTTGTCCATGCCCATGCCGCTGGCGCCGAGATACCCGTCCTCCATGTTGGCGAGCGCCGATTTCGTATAGATGACGTCGAGCTCGTCGCTCATCTTCCGCTCGAGCGCGTCGGCGCGCTCGTCCAACGACATCGTGTCAGCCATGGTCGTCCTCCTGCCGCAACCGCGGCAATGTTAGAGATGCCAGCGAAACTTGTACACGGGCCATGACCGGCGCACGCCCGGTGCCGCGCCGTCGCGACGACGGGCGTCACCGTCACCAACCAGCTCATCAACCAGTTCAACGGCAGCGTCATGCTGAACGGGTTGAGCTCGGCGCAGAACCAGGCGATCGAGCCGATCCTCGAGCGCATCAAGGTGCTGCAGATCGATTTCTCGTTGCTCCCGCGGGACCCGAAATGAGCGTTTCTTGCGAAGCTCTGGAACGAATGGGCCGACGCCCTGCAAGTGGATTTCGCCACAAGGGAGTTGCACGCGAAGAAGATCGCCATCGTGCTCTCGCAGACGCCCTATGCCCAGAACGCCGCGAAATTCATGCGTGCGCGGGAAAAGCGGCTCGGCGTCGATGTCGTCTACTCGCAGGCGATCGAGCTCTCGGTGACCGACATGACACCGCAGATGGCAGCGCTCAAGGCGGCCGGTCCCGATGCCGTGATCGACGTGCTCACGGGCTCGACGCATATCGCGAATCGAAGGCGGCCGAGACGGTCGGCCGCTTGTCGCGGGAATTCGCCCGCCTCGGCATTCGCCACGTCTTTCACAGCTATGTCTTTCACAGCTATGACGGCGCCGGCCACGCCTTCCGGGACCACACCGCCGCGCCGCCCGCGCTGATCAGGGCATCGGGGACCCGGGCGCGGCGGCACCGTTGACGCGTCGCGTCCGGCGCGACGGGATGTTGCCGGTCGCGGCCACGGTCTTGCCGGAGGTCTTGATGAGCATCTCGAGGCAGCGGTGGAGTTCCCGCCAGTGTCCCGGTCCCATCTGCGCCGCGAGCTGGGCATAGATCCGTTTGGACTGGCGCATGACCGGCTGGACAACCGCCAGTCCCCGCTTCGTGATCGATACCGCCACGCGACGCGCGTCGGCGTCGTTCTTCCAGCGTCGTACGATGCCCTTCCGCTCGAGCCCGGGAATGATGCGCGACAGGCTCGCGGGATGAATGCTGGTGCGCGCCGCGAGTTCGCTCATTTCGAGCCGTTCCGTCTCCGCCAGGGTACGCAGAATGCGCCCCTGCTGATCGGTCAATCCCTGCTTCCGCAGATGCGGCCGAAACCGCTGCATCACGGCGTCGCGCGCGCGCAGGAGCTGCATTGGAAGCGGGGAGGTGAGAACGGCTTGGGATGAAGGATCGCGCCGGGGCTTAGATGTTGCTATGCGCTTGGTCACCGTTCGCCACCGCTGAGATCGCGTCGGGACGAATATTGCAGACCCGACTTCCCATTACGATGGCCAAATTGGCGGTCGTACGGCGCTTCCACCACCACCGGCGCGGCGAGCGGCGCTTGACGCGCAGCGACGGATTATTAATGATCAACAATCAATGGTGGGAGTGGTGTTGTGGCAGAAGCTGCCGCACAGCTCGTTTCGTTGCCGCAGCCGCAGCCGCAGCCGCCGACCGGACGGGCACTATGGCTCGCCGGCATCGTGCGCCAGCGGCTCTGGGCCGGGCGCTACCGCCCGCGGGAATGGATTCGTGAGAGCGCGCTGCGCACCGAGTTCGGCCTCTCCAACGGTCCGGTGCGCGAGGCGCTCCAGCTTCTCGTGTCGGAGGGTCTGCTCGAGCGCGTGCCTTATTGCGGCATCCGCGTCGTCGCGCTGAGCGACCGCGAGTTGGTCGAGCTGTTCCAACTGCGCCTCGGCCTGCTCGAGCTCGTGGCCGAGCTGGCGGCGCGGCGCGGCGATCCGGCGGCGCTCGCCCGCGCCGGCGGGGTGAAGGAGCAGGTGCGCCGGAACCTCACCGCCGATCCGCGCCCGGCGCCGGGCCATCTCACCGATTGGATGGTCGAGGCCGCCGGCAATCGCGAGCTCGCCGCGGCCTGGGGCCGGCTGGCCGGCCGCGCGCGGCTTTATGTCTATGAATCCGAGCGACGCGCGGGCGACGCGCGCGCCATGACCGCCGAGGCCGAGGCGCTCGTCGACGCCATCGTCGCCGGACGCGCCATGCAGGCGCGCAAGGCCGTGCGTGCGCTCACGCGGCTTCAGATCCGCGATCTCGGACTCGATCTGCTTCTCTGAAGGAGGAACCCATGGCTCCGCAAGCGCTCATCATCGACGCATCGCAGCTCGAGCTCGAAGGCGTTCATCGTGGGCGCGTCAACATGATCAAGAGGAAGCGGCTTCCGCTCGATACCTGCGTGCCGGGCGTCACCGCGGAATTTTCGCTCTCGATCGTGCCCGAGGGCTATTTCACGCCGCGCCACCGGCATAATTTCGATCAGATTCGCTACACGCTCACGGGCGTCCAGAGCACCGGCTACGGCGATCTCGGGCCCGGAGAGATCGGCTATTTCCCCGAGGCGGTCTATTACGGACCGCAAAAGCAGGAAGGCGAATGCGCGACCCTCGTGCTCCAGTTCCAGGGCGCGAGCGGCGAGCATCTCCTGAGCAACGAGGAGATGAACGCGACCCATGCGCGCATGGTGGCGGCGGGCGGCCGGTTCGAGAACGGCGTCTATCGCGGTGTCACCGCCGATGGCCGCAAGCGGAACAAGGATTCCTACGTCGCGATCTGGGAGGAGCATGAGGGAAGGAAGCTCGCATTCCCCAAGCCGCGCTACCGTGCGCCGGTAATGATGCAGCCGGAGAACTACGATTGGGTTCCCGATCGCGACCGGCCCGGCGTCGAGCGCAAGCATCTCGGCACCTTCAGCGAGATGCGCGCCGGCATCGAATTCTTCCGCGTGCTCCCAGGCGCGCGGCGGGCGGCGGAGCGGCTGCGCGACGCGGAGCTGCGCTATTGCATCGAGGGCGCCTTCACCTGCGGCGGCAGGTCGTGGGGCAAGGATGCCTATGTGTACATTCCGCCCGGGGCCGAGCTTGACGACATAGTCTCCGCAACCGGCGCCACCTTCTTCGTCATTTCATTGCCGATGATCGCCGAGGCGGCGCTGCGGCTCGGCGCGCGCGACGCCGCCGGCATCGCCGCCCAGTAGTCGCCACGCGACGAGAGCAAGAGCTATCGCTGGGCGAATGCTTCCGGCAAGGACGATCCGGTGAGTTCGATTTACACGGCGACCGATGCCGCCGCCTATGAGCGCCTGATGGGCCGCTGGAGCCGGTCGCTGGCGGAACCCTTCATCGCCTTCGCGGGGATCGAGAGCGGCGATCGCGTGCTCGATCTCGGCTGCGGCACCGGCAGCCTCACCTTCGCGCTAGCGGCGCGGCCCGAGCCATCGCAGATCCTCGGCATCGACATCGCGGAACCCTATATCGCCCATGCGCGCGCCTGCGCCCTTGACGCTCGTCTTGCGTTCCGTGTCGGCGACGCGGCCGCGCTCGCCGTGCCGGATGCGGGCTTCGACCGCTGCTATTCGCTTCTGGCGCTCAATTTCGTGAAGCCGCCGATGGCGGCGATACGGGAGATGATGCGCGTCACGCGGCCCGGCGGCACGATCGCCGCCGCCGTCTGGGACTTCGCCGGCGGCCTCACCTACCAGCGCATCTTCTGGGACACGGCGGCGGCCCGCGATCCCGAGGCGGCGAAGGCGCGCGCCCGTCACTACGCTTCCGCGCTCACCTGGCCCGGGGAGCTCGAAGCGGCTTTCAGCGCCGCGGGCGCACGCGACGTCGCCGGGGGATCGCTGACCACGCGAATGGTCTATGAGAATTTCGCCGATTACTGGGATCCGATCGTGCATGCGCAGGGCCCGGTCGGAGACTACGTGCGCACGCTCGACGCCGCGTCCCTGGCCGCGCTCGCCGATGCGGTCGCGAGCGCCTATGGCGCGGGGCGCCCCGATGGACCGCGCAGCATGACGGCGACGGCGTGGGCGGCGAGGGGTAAGGCCTGAGGGTCCTGCCAGCCGTGCCCGGTGGCCTCTCCGGCCGGCTATGTCCGGGAGGGCAGTCCAACGAAATCCGTGCAAAAATTGCGAACGTAAATACCGTGGCGAAAGCGGGCTGTACGCGACGCTCACGGCACGGCATGCCGCGCCTTCTCGCTGTCGAGCACGCGCAATTCGGAAAGGTTGTACCGCGCGCCGGCGATTTGCTCGGCCGGGACCTCGCGTTCGATGCGACGCAGGTCGGCATCGGCGAGCTTGATGTCAACGGCCCCGAGCGCAGCCGCCAGGCTCGCGCGACGCTTCGCGCCGATGAGCGGCACGACGTCGTTGCCCTGCGCCAGGACCCAGGCGATCGCAAGCGCAGCGGGAGATGTGCCCATCTCGCGGGCGATCGCGCGAAAGCGCTCGACCAGCGCCAGGTTCCGACCGAGATTGTCGGGATCGAAGCGCGGCTGGCGAAGACGGGAGTCGTGCGCATAGGTCGGCCGCGCGGAAATCTCGCCGCTCAGCAAGCCGCGGCAGAGGACCGCATAGGGATTGATCGCGACGCCGAGCGCCCGCATGGCCGGAATGATCTCCGTCTCGATGCCGCGGCAGACGAGGGAGTACTCGATCTGCAGCGCCGCAATCGGGTGGACCGCGTAGGCGCGCCGGACCGTCTCGGGTGACGCTTCCGACAAGCCGATGGTGCGGACATAGCCGGCACGCACCAAGTCGGCGATGGCGCCGATCGTGTCCTCGATCGGCACGTTCGGATCGACGCGCGCGGGTTGATAGAGATCGACGTGATCCGTGCCGAGCCGAGCGAGGCTGTAAGCGAGAAAGTTCTTCACGGCCCGGGGCCGCGCATCATAAGCGAGAAACGCGCCGTCGGGACCGCGCATGGCGCCGAATTTGACCGCGATGAAAACCTTGTCGCGACGTCCCTGCAAAGCCTGACGCAACAGCAGCTCGTTGTGTCCCGCGCCATAGAAGTCGCCGGTATCGAGAAATGTGATGCCGGCGTCGATGGCCGCGTGCACGGTCGCGATACTTTCGCGGTCGTCGGGCGGCCCATAGGCGCCGGACATGCCCATGCAGCCGAGCCCGATGGCGGAAACCCAAGGACCGTTCTTTCCCAGTTGGCGCTGCTGCATCGTCCGGCTCCCCGCCGCCGTTGCGAACTGTCGTTATGTCGATCGAGAAATATCGATCAACCACCGTCGAGGCAAGCGCGGACTTCCGCCGGCCGCCACAGCACGCCTTCGCCCTATGCTGCGCGCGACGATTTCCAACCGTCGAGGCGCCCGCCGCCCGCGGCGGGATTGTGCTTGACCGTTTGCGATCGGAACTTCACATTGCACGCGTCAAATTCAGAAAAGCCGAGCACGGGAGGCGTTCCAACGACACGATTTCTGGCACTTGGCGGTCACCCTCTGCCGCGTCGCCGTTCGGCGCGGGGAGGCAAAGGCCGAGCGCGGAAGTCGTGACGCGAGAACGCATCCCGTCACCAATACGCACACGGCCATCAGAGGAGGTCAACGCCATGACAATCAGGAAGACGATGCCTTACGGCGCGACGGCCGCGCCGGACGCGGACGAACGGCCGGCGCGCCGGCGCGTGCTGTGCGCCATCACCACCGCGAGCGCGGTCCTGCTGACATTGGGCGCGTCTTGCGTGGCGGCACAGGCGGCCGACGCGATCAAGATCGGCGTCCTGCTGCCGCTGTCGGGCAATTTCGCGGCGAACGGCCAGCAGGCCCTCACCGGCATCAAGATGTATTTCGACGAGGTCGGCCACATGGCGGCCGGCCACAAGCTCGACGTGATCGTCGAGGACACGCAGGGCAAGCCGGATGTCGCCGTGACCAAGGCCCGCAAGGAGGTGGAGCGCGACGGTGCGCAGGTGCTTACCGGCATCATCTCGTCCGGCGTCGCGCTCGCCGTCAACGACTTCTCGCGGCAGAACAAGATCCCGTTGGTGCTTTCGGGGGACGCGGGCGTCGACGAGATCACCATGCCCGGGCCGCTCGCCAATCCGTACCTCGTCCGCACTTCGCAGAATGGCCGCACGGTCGCGGCTGCCGCGGCTGAATGGGCGTACAACAAGAAGGGCTGGCGCAAGGTCGTGACGCTCGGCTCCGACTACGCCGGTGGCGTCGACACCAACGTCTCCTTCGCGCAGGCATTCTGCAAGCTTGGCGGACGGGTCATCCAGGCGGAGTGGCCGCCGGTCAACACCGCCGATTTCGGTCCGTATCTGACCAGCATCGACCGCTCCGCCGATGCGTTGGTGACTTTCACGCCGGGTGCCGACGGCCTCAGGCTGGGGCAGCAATATGCCCAGTTCGGGCTCAAGGGCAAGCTGCCGGTGCTCGACATCTACGCCGGCATTGCCTATGAGCCGAACCTGAAGCAGCTCGGTGACGCCGTGCTCGGGGTCTATTCGAGCCTGTTTTACACTCCGATGCTCAAGACGCCCGAGAACGAGCGCTTCGTCGCGGAATTCAAGAAGCGGACGGGCATGTTGCCGGCCAACGAGGGACCGAACGGTTATGTCGGCGCGCACGCGATCGTCGATGCCATCAATGCGGTCCACGGCGATCTTTCGGACAAGCTGAAATTCATGGCGGCGCTCAAGGCCGTCAAGTTCAACTCGCCCAAGGGCGAGATCTCGCTCGACAAGTACGGCCAGGTCATCCAGACCATGTATATCCGCGAGGTCCAGAAGGTCGACGGCGAGCTCGCGAACGTGCCCATCGCGAGCTATCCGAACGTCGACCAGTTCTGGCCCTTCACCCCCGCGGATTTCGAGCAGTTCAAGTACTCGTGGAAGGACGAGAAAGGGTCGCTGACCGATTGCGCCAAGCTGCTGGCCAAGAAATAGGAACGCGGCGAGCCCGGCGCCGGCGGTGACGCGGGTGCCGGGCAGCGATCGTCGATCCTTCGGGGACCGGGCTGATTCATGATCTGGGTGATCGATACGCTCAACGGCATCGCGTTCGGGATGCTGCTGTTCCTGTTGGCCGCGGGCCTGTCGCTCATCTATGGGCTGATGAAGATCCTGAATCTGACGCACGGCTCGTTCTACCTGGTCGGCGGCTATATCGGCCTCACCGTGATGCAGCGCACGGGTAGCTTCGTTCTCGCCCTGATCGTCGCGGCGCTCGCCATCGGGCTGATCGGCGCGGTGATCGAGCGGTTCTTCCTCAGGCGCTTCCATCTCGACGAACTGCCGCAGACGCTGTTGACCTTCGGGTTCCTGTTCATTTTCGCCGACTTGTCGCTATGGATCTGGGGCGGTGACCCGATCATGATCACGCAGCCGCAGATTTTCGCTGCGTCGGTGCCGATGGGCGATTACGCCTATCCCCTCTACCGGCTGTTCCTGATCGTGGTGGGGCTCGTCATTGCCGGCGCCTTGTGGTGGTTTCAAGAGCACACGCGGCTCGGCACCATGCTGCGCGCCGGCGTGGACGATGCCGAGATCGCCCGCGCGCTCGGCATCAACGTCTCGCTCCTGTTCACGCTGGTCTTCGCGGCCGGCGCGGCACTCGCGGCGATCGGCGGCGTTCTCGCCGGCCCGGTGCTCAGCCTCTATCCCGGCGCGGATTTCGACACGTTGATCCTCGCTTTCGTCGTCGTGATCGTCGGCGGGCTCGGAAGCCTGAGGGGGGCGCTGGCGGGCGCGTTGCTCGTCGGGCTCCTCGACAATTTCGGCAAGTCGTTCTTTCCCCAGTTCGCCCTGTTCACCGTGTTCGTGCCGATGGCCATCATTCTCGTGGTCCGGCCGACCGGCCTGTTCGGCCGCCGATGACCGCGCGCATCGGGTCGCTGGTTGCATCCGTCCTGGTTGTGGCGCTGTTGCTCGCGGTGCCGGAAGCGTTGCGCCCATACTATGTCGGCCTCGTCACCAAGATGCTGATCTTCGCGCTTTTCGCGATGAGCCTCGATCTCCTTCTCGGCTATACCGGGCTTGCCTCGCTCGGTCACGCCGCTTACTTCGGGGTGGCGTCCTACACGATCGCGCTTCTCCTCCTGCGCGCGAAGCTAAGCAGCGAGATCGCCTTTCCGGCTTCGCTCGTCGCGGCAACCGTGACCGGCGCGCTGTTCGCGCCGTTGGCGTTGCGCGGACGCGGCAGCTACTTTCTCATGATCACGTTCGCCCTCGCGCAGGTGGTGTGGAGCATCGCGTTCGGCTGGCGCACGTTCACCAACGGCGACGATGGCATGCCCGGCATTCCCCGCCCGGATTTCGGATGGTCGCTCGACAACGCCCAGTCGTTCTATTACTTCGTCCTTGTAGTCGTCGCGGTCGCCACGCTGCTGCTCGTCCTCATCGTCAAGTCGCCGTTCGGCCGTGCGCTGCGCGGCATACGCGAGAGCGAGTCGCGCATGCAGGCGCTCGGCTACAACGTGTGGCTCTATCAATACGTGGCGTTCGTCCTGGCCGCCGCCTTCGCCGGGCTCGCGGGCGCGCTCTACGCCTATTTCAATCGTTTCGTCGGCCCGGAATACCTGCACGTCATCCAATCCGCCGAGGCGCTGATCATGGTGATCCTGGGCGGTGCGGGGACCTTGCTCGGGCCGGCGATCGGCGCCGCGGTGATTGTGTTCCTGGAGGACTATGTGAGCTCGATGACGCAACATTGGGTCCTGGTTCTCGGCGTCATCTACGTGGTGGTCACGCTGTTTGCGCCGCGCGGCCTGATCGGGCTGATCGTCTCATACCGCCAGCGCCGCTTCGAGCCATGATCGCCCTCGCCGTCGAAGATCTTCGCAAGAATTTCGGCGGCGTCGCCGCGGTGGGAGGCATTTCGCTCGAAATCGAGGTCGGCGAGCGACGCGTTCTCCTTGGCCCGAATGGGGCGGGAAAGACGACCCTGTTCCACTCGATCGCGGGCCACGTCTTGCCGTCATCGGGCCGGATCAGCCTGCTCGGCCACGACATCACGCGGCTGCGACCCGACCGGCGCGCGCGGCTCGGCCTCGCGCGCACCTTCCAGATCACCAATTTGTTTCCGCAACTGACGGTGCTCGACAGCGTCCTGCTGGCCTTGGGCGGCATGAAGGCGCGCCGCCTGCGGCTCGTCCGGCCGATGTCGAGCTATCGCGCCATGTACGACGAGGCCGATCGACTGCTGGATCAATGGGGGCTGACGGGGACGGCGCGGCGCGTGGTGCGCAATCTCTCGTACGGCGAGCAGCGCCAGCTCGAGCTCGTGCTTGCGCTCGCCGGCGCGCCCCGGGTCCTCTTGCTCGACGAGCCGACGGCCGGCCTGTCGCCGGCCGAGACGAGCCGCGTCGTCGCGATGGTGCAGCAGCTTCCGCGCGACATGACCATCGTGATGATCGAGCATGACATGGACGTCGCCTTCGAGCTCGCCGACCGCATCGCCGTCATGCACCAGGGTCGGCTGATCGCCGAGGGCGACGAGGCCGCGATCCGGGCCAACCGGCAGGTGACGGAGATCTATCTGGGAGCGGAATGACGCCGTGCTTCGGGTCGAGGACGTCCATACCTATTACGGCGCGAGCCACATCCTGCAGGGGATGTCGCTCACGGTCGAGCGCGGCGAGGTGGTCGCCGTCATCGGCCGCAACGGCGTCGGCAAGACGACGCTCGTGCGTTCGATCATCGGGCTGACCCCGCCGCGCCGGGGGCGCATCGTGTTCAAGGATACCGAGATCACCGCCATGCCTGCGCACCGGATCGCCCGCATGGGCGTTGGGCTGGTGCCGCAGGGGCGCCGCATTTTTCCCTCGCTGTCGGTGCGCGAGCATCTCGAGGTTACGGCGCGGCGCCGCGGGGCTGCGCAGTGGACGTTCGACCGGATGATCGAGATGTTTCCGAATCTCGGTGCGCGGCTCGACCAGACCGCCAACAAGCTGAGCGGCGGCGAACAACAGATGCTGGCGGCGGGCCGCGCCCTCGTCGGCAATCCCGATCTCCTCTTGATGGACGAGCCCACCGAGGGGCTCGCGCCGCTCATGGTGCGCGAGCTCGGCCGGCTGGTCGAGACGCTCAAGGGCGCCGGCACGTCGATCCTCCTCGTGGAGCAGCAGCTCGCCTTCGTGCTTCGCCACGCCGACCGCATCTACATCGTCAGCAAAGGGCAGATCGTGCATCACTGCCGCCCGGCCGAGCTCGCCGAGGATCATGAAACCAAATCCCGGTTCCTGGGCGTGTAGAGCGGACCCCGGGCGCTTGCATCGGATCCCGGCGCGGACAAGGATTTCGCCGCGTTCCGCCGTGCGACAGGGAATGCGCGTGTCCCGTCCAGCGAGGCGAATGGCGTGGGCCGCGTTTGCAACCGTCGCGCCGTCGAGCCTGTCCGAAGGAGACGATCATGCCAGCGAAGCCGCTTTTCATTCTGCTGTGCTCGGGCGAGCACGAAAAGGTGCAGATGGCGGCCATGATCGCCTCGATCGGCGCCGTGTCGGAGCGGCCGGTCGAGGTCTTCGTCAGCATGAACGCGATCCTCGTCTTCGCCGCGGATCTGCCGGCCGAGGAGCGCTATTGCGGCGGCGCCTTTTCGCGGCTGCTCAAGGAAAAGAAGGCGCCCGATGCGATCGATCTCTTCCGCCAGGCCAAGGCGTTGGGCGATCTCAAAATGTGGGCCTGCTCGTTGGCGCTCGATCTGCAGGACCGAGAGATGGACGATCTCGCCGACGGAGTCTTCGACGGCGCGCTCGGCCTCACCAAATTCCTGTCGGATGCCGAAAGCGGTCAGCTTGTCACGCTCTAACGCCGGAGGGAGTATCGCCGGGTGACGGAACGCATTAGGATCGACGCGCGCGGCGCCTACTGCCCGGGCCCTCTGATGGAGCTGATCGCCGCGCTGAAGCTCGTGCAGGTCGGCGACGAGATCGAGGTTCTGTCGACCGATAAGGGCTCGGCAAAGGACATCCCGGAATGGGTGAAGAAGGTTAGGCACGAACTCGTGGGCATCGAGGAGCGCGACAAGGTCTGGTCCATCGTGGTGCGCAAGGCGAAATAGCGACGGCCGCGGCGGCGCGCGACGCATCAGCGAAGAGGCGCGGAAATGGCAAAACGGATTCTCATCGTCGGCGGCGGCCTCGCCGGCACGATCATCGGCAACGGGCTTTGTCGCCAGTTGCGCGACGAGCTCGGGTCGGGAAGCGTGTCGATCGCGATGCTCGGTGCCTCCGATACGCATCTCTATCAGCCCGGGCTGCTCTACGTGCCCTTTGGCCGCATTCGCGAATCCGAATTGTTCCGCGATCAGCGCAAGGTGCTCGACCGGCGCGTGGCGTTCTTCAACGATCCGGCAACGAAGATCGATGTCGCCAAGAAGTCCGTCGCGACGCAATCGGGACAGTCTTACGGTTACGATTTCCTCGTCATCGCCACGGGCTCACGCATCCGCCCCGACAGCATTCCCGGCATGGAAGAGGGCGCGCACTGGTTCTACGACCTCGACGGCGCGCGCAAGATGCGCGACGCACTGCGCGACTTCAAGGGCGGACGCGTCGTCGTCAATGTCAACGTGCCGCACAAATGCCCGGTCGCCCCGCTCGAGATCACGTTCATGCTGCGGGAGTTCCTCGCCGGGAAAGGTGTGCTCGACAAGAGCGAGATCATCTACACCTATCCGATCGGCCGGCTCCATGCGCTCGAGCCGGTGGCGAGCTGGACATTGCCCGAATTCCAGCGCCTTGGCATCAAGTCGGAAGTCTTCTTCAACACCAAGTCGGTCGATCCGAAGGCGAAGTCGATCACCTCGGAAGAGGGCGTGACGCTCGACTACGATCTCCTGGTCGCGATTCCGCCGCATAGCGGCCAGCAGGTCATCCTCGATTCCAATCTCGGCGCTGGCGGGTGGGTTCCGACGCAGCGCCATTCGCTGCTGCGTGAGGGATCGAGCGACGTGTTCGTGGTGGGGGATACCACCAATCTGCCGATTTCCAAGGCGGGCTCGACCGCGCATTTCGAGGCGGACACGATCGTCGATAATCTCGCGTCGCTGTTGAAGGAGGATCGCTGGGCGCGCGACTACGACGGCAAGGTGTTCTGCTTCGTCGAGACCGGCTTCAGCAGCGGCACCTATGTCTGGTTCAACTATACGACGCCGCCCAATCCGGGGCCGCCGTCGCAGATGCTGCATTGGTTCAAGCTCGCCTACAACCGCCTCTATTGGCTTTCGGCGCGGGGGTTGCTGTGACCGAGACGGAAGCGAGCGATACCCGATTCGCAGACGCGCCGGCGGACGAGGTCGGCCGGCTCGTACAGGCTTTCCGCGAGGCTCTCACCGACAGCATGGTCGAGCGCCTGTCGAGCGTGGCCGGAACCACGCTCGAATTGCTTGACCGGCTCGGGGACGAGCGCACTGGCGCGGCCGTCCATTCGCTGTTGGATCGGCTGGTTGAGCTGCACCAGGTCGGGGCGCTCGACACGCTCTGCGATCTCGCGATGCTCGTGCATGCCGCGCGCAGCGCCGCCACCGACAGTATCGTCGAGCGTCTCTTCGCGGTTGTCGAGCAGATGGTCGGCACGTTCGCGAGCGATGGCATGGCGTCGGCCGCCGAGAATGCGGTGCAGTCGCTGAACGAGGCGGCCGCGGCATCGTCCCGGCCCGCGTCGCGCAACGGGATCCTCGCCGGTCTCTCGTTCCTCGGCAAACCGGAGACGCAGCGCGCGCTGAGTTTCCTCGTTGCTTTCGGCGACAAGCTTCGGCAACGGACCATCCAACGCTGACGCCCGTCGCCGCTTACGCGCAGCCGATCGAGCGGTAGATGTCGCGGAGATTGAAGGCGGTGATGCGGTCGGGCCGATCGACCGGCGGCGCCACCGCGGAGCCATCGACATAGCGAAAGCCTGCGCCCACTGCGGCTCCCGTGAGGCTCAGCGAGCGGATGCCGTGGATGAAGCAGGGCAGGCCGCACTTCTCGGCGGTGCGGGTGAAGCGGCCCATCTGCTGAATGATCGTGACTTCGGCCGCGTCGTTCGCGCCGATGGAGCATCCGACGGCGTGCACTTGTTTGGCGCCCAACCCGCTGAAATCGACCGAGTCGAGACGCACGCGCGCGGACACGCCGCGGCAATGCGGCCGAAGCGGCGCGGAGAGCTCGTGCATGCGGGATTGCAGCACTCCTTCGGGCACGTCCGCGATCTCGACAACCAAGAGACTGGACGCTGCGGCCGGAATGGATTGCGCCAAGGCCTGCGCATAGCGCCGCCGCCACGCCGCCGAGGCAAGGCTGTCGAAATGCACATTCAGGATGACGAGAACCTTGAAGCCGTCGCTGCAGATCCGCTTGAAATCCTCGGCGGTGCGCGCCAGCATCGCAAGATCAAGCTGTGCGATCTTTTCCGCGTCGCCTCCGAGGGCACGCTCCGCATCGCCATAGACCTCGCTGTCATCGGCGGTCGGCAACAATCCGACGCAGAGATAGGCGGAAAGGGCGCCGTGCACCGTGTCCCACATCGGGCGATAGGTGAAGCGCAGACGTGAAAGCGGATCCCTTTGTGGCGGCTCGGCCCCGCTCGCTATGGTCTCCAACGCGTCTCCGCTCACTCGGCCCGCCTCCGCTATCGGGGTGATGGTTTGAAAGCGATCTTCGGTCAGGCTGAGGATGGCGTTGGAACCGGGTTCGAGCTGCGCCATGGCGCCGCGGATCGTGATGAGGTCGGCTCCGTCCTCGCCGAACAGCACCTTCATGACCGCGTCGGCGATCATCAGGCATTTCAACCGGGCCCGTTCGGGATCGAGGCTGGCAAACACGATGACATAGGATGCCTCGTGCCAGGGGGCAAAAATGTCGCCCGGCATCAGGTGACGCTCGATCACGTTGCGCGCATGGCGATCGACGCGCACTGACATGCGTTCCCACGAATCGCCGAACCGCTCCTTCACGCCGTCGAGGCCGATCACGCTGAGACGTGCGGCCTGCAGCGGGTCGTTGGCGCGCTGGCTGACGAGGAGCCTAAGGCGGGCCTCGAAATCAGCGTTCGGCGTCGGTTCGCTACGCTGTGGGGTGGCGCTCATCGGCGAGGCCTAGATCGCGGTCGGTTCCGTGTTCACGCGCCCCGTGAGGCATTCATTGACGCGGGTCACGAGTTGCCGCGGCGTAAACGGTTTGGCAACGATGTCGTCCGCGCCCAGCGATCGCGCCATGCTCAGGAAATCGGCATTTCCCACGCGTCCGCCGCCCGAAATCGCGATGATTTTTGCGCCCGGCCGCTCCTTGCGGATCTGCAGGATGGTCTGAATGCCTTCCTGCTCGGGCATGATGATGTCGGTGATGACGAGATCGGGGGTCTCGCTCCGGAATGCCTTCATGCCGCGGACGCCATCTTCGGCGGCGACGACATCGAAGCCGCTGGTTCGAAGAATTCGCAAGATGGTGTTGCGCACCAAGGGGTCATCGTCGATTACGAGTATTTTCGTCATGGCCAATGCCCTTCCAAACTGACGCCGGCGCGACGCCGGCGCATGACCGAAGCTCCGGCGATTGCGGCGAGGCCGATCCCGGTCTCCCGCGGCCGTTGCGCCTGATCGCGCCAACTCTATCGGCCAATGCTTGACAATGAGTAATTGATTGGTGAACGGTCGTGGCGCCGCCAGACGAGAGCCGCGGACGGTATTGTTAACGAAACCGACCTTTGGCGTGCCGGCCGAAAGACGCGGAATTTGCAGCCGAGGAGCTGAATCGCCGAGGAGGATCGCGTGCTTACCGCGGCCGAGAACGAGCATTTGACACGTGTGGGCTCAGGCACGCCGATGGGCGAGATGCTGCGTGAGTTCTGGACGCCGGCGGTGCGCTCGGCGAGCCTCGAGGCCGACGGCGCCCCACGGCGCGTGCGGCTGCTCGGGCAGAACTTCGTCGCCTTCCGCGCCACCGATGGACGCGTCGGGATATTCGACGAGGCTTGTCCCCATCGCTGCGCCTCGCTCGCGCTGGCCCGCAACGAGGAGAACGGGCTGCGTTGCATCTTTCACGGCTGGAAGATCGATGTTTCCGGCCGTGTCGTCGACGTGCCGTCGGAGCCGCCGGAGCGGCGCGCCGAATTCGCGGCCCGGGTGCCGGTCGCGCATTATCCCGTGCGGGAAGCCGGCGGATTGGTCTGGGTCTATCTCGGCCGCCGCAGGACGCCGCCGCGGTTCTTCGATTTCGAGTTCCACAAGTCGCCGGCCGAGGCGATCGTACGCTGCGCCATCGTGCACGGGAATTGGCTCCAGGGCTTCGAAGGGCAACTCGACTCCGCCCATCTCGGCATGCTGCACTCGAGCTCGATCGGACCGGGTCAGGCGCGCCGCGGCGATACGGCCTTGAGCCGCTTCTCCCGCGAGAATACGAGCCCGCGCTTCGAATTCCTCGAGACGCCCTATGGCTTCCGCGAGGCGGCGCTGCGCGAGCTGTCCGACGGCACCGTCTATGCGCGCATCCGCGAGGTCGTGTTCCCGTACTACTCCTTCATTCCGGGCGAGCACGGCGAGCCGCGCCTTGTGGTCGTGGTCGTGCCGATCGACGATGAATGGAGCGCGCACTGGTATTACTACATGAATCCGTTCGGTCCCGTGCCCGAGGCGTATCGCCGGCAGATGCTGTGGGGCGCGAGCGACAATTCCGATGATTATGCCGAGGATCGCGGCAGCGTCGCCAATCTTTGGCACCAGGATCGGAACGCGATGAAGGCCGGTCATTGGAGCGGCATCCAGCGGAATTTCACGTACGAGGACTTCATCATCGAGGAATCGATGGGACCGATCAACGACCGCACACGGGAATATCTCGGCACGAGCGATGCCGTGATCGTCCGCGCACGGCGCATGTTGCTCGACGCCTTGCGCCGGCATGCGAACGGAGCGCTGCCGTTCGGCCTCGACGGCGACGTCGATTACGGCCGCATCCGCGCGCTCGCCGTCCGCTTCCCGCGCGGGACGAACTGGCTCGAGATCGACCCGTTCGACCCGCCGACGGTCTAGACGGGAACGACGGCGCGAACGCTTTTGCTCCCGGGAACGGCGTGGGCTAAGGGACGTCCGTTATCGCGCAAGAAATAGTTCTCGTCCGCACGCGGGCCGGCCAGCGGCACGGTGACGCGCGCGCGCCGCGCCGCTTCGCCGACGTGGCGACTGGCGATTGATTTGGATCAACTACGATGCCGTCTCCGACCGCTAGGCTCTCAAGCGAGCAATTGTGAAGGTCAACGTCAATGCGCCTGAGACAATGGGAATTTGTCGCTTCCACCTTGTGTTTGGTGATGTGCCTGGCCATGCCCGTGTCTAGCGTGCAAGCCCAGCCACGCGGCCATGGTCGCGATTTCCATGGCCACGATTTCCGCCGCTTCACCCCGAGGGATCGCACGCTATGGAGCCGTGGCCGCTGGGTCCACGATTGGCACGACGGTCGTTATGCCTGGTGGTGGATCGTCGGCGGCTTCTGGTATTTCTACCCCGCGCCGATCTATCCCTATCCGACCTATGTTCCGCCCGCGATTGTAGTGCAGCAGCCGCCGCCGGTGCCCACCGGCCTGCCGCCGGCACAATCGTGGTATTACTGCGACAACCCGCAAGGGTATTACCCGTACGTCGCATCATGCAACGGCGCTTGGCGCGCGGTTCCCGCCACCCCTACCAGCCCACCTCAAAGATAGCGGGGGTTCGTCATGGTTCAGGTCAAATCCCGGCTGGCGCTCGCCGGTCTAACGCTCCTCGCGGGCTGCGCGTCGCAGCCGATGGGCCCGACGATTGCCGTCATGCCCGCGCCGAACAAGCCGTTCGCCGCCTTTCAAGAGGATCAAGCAGTCTGCACGCAATATGCCAACCAGCAAGTTACCGGAGGCGCCGGCCAAGCGAACACCCAGCAGCTCGGAACCGCAGTGATCGGGACGGCGCTTGGCGCCGGGCTCGGCGCCGCGATCGGCGGCGGGCGAGGCGCTGCCATTGGCGCCGGCAGCGGGGCGCTCGCCGGCACCGTGGTTGGCGCGGGCCCGGCGCAGCAGACCCAACTGAGCCTTCAGCAGCATTACAACATCGTTTACAGTCAATGCATGTATGCCAAGGGCAATCAGGTGCCCGGCTACCAATCCGCAGTGGCTCCCCCGCCGCCGCCAGGCGCTCCGCCACCACCGCCGCCCGTTCGCTAGCGCGGTGCGTGGCCAGGCCCGATCAGCCGATTCGGCCCGACCTCATGTGACCGTGACGGCATCGACGACGATCTCGCGCGCCGGAGCGGTTCCCCGAGATTTCGTCGCCCGCGATGACAATGGCGCCGCCGCGGGGACCGTCCGCGCCGTCGCGGCCTGCGGAGCGACGCCACCGTCTCCGCACCGCCTGTCGATGAACTGCGCCAGCCGTTCCTGCCAAGTGTCATTGCCCCTGTGGCTGAAGGCGGAGGAGAAATCGGCGCCATTGCTGAGGGCGGCGGGTCCGTAGGGTTGGTTCTTACGGCGGTAGAGCGGCGGGGCGAGCGGGTTGCCCGGAAGCCAAACCGTCTCGCTCGCTTCGTGGCTCGATTCAAGAACGGTCATGCCGCCGACGCGGAGGAGCAGCGCGGATTGATCCGGCGCGCAGCCGATCAGACTGCCATGGGCCGGCTGGTCGGAGCCGAACATGGGGATGCTGCGCGGCCCGGCCAGCAGCCAGGCATCGTCGATCTGCTCGAGGCGGGACATCCAGAATTTTTCGCGTCCTGCAAGCTGTTCCCGCGCGGCGGACTTCGCCGCGCCAGCGAGGCGAAAATAGATGGCGACGGTGCGCTCGGTGAGCCAGCGCCGCATGATCGCCAGGGCCGGGGCCCGCATCTCCGCCCAATGCTCGCGCGTCACCCGCGGGTCGCCGTAATGGCGGAGGAGATAGGCCACGATCCGCGCCTTCACATCGGGCGGCGGCGCCTGCTGCTGCCAGGACGACAGCAGCGTTTCGGCGAGCGCGCGGCGAACCGCCCGGCCGCGCGCCGGGGCGCTGCCCATCGTGGCATCGGGGCGGAACGCCGTCCCGTGGAGCGAGAGATCGCACAGACGCGCGGCGAGACGCGGCTCCCGCGCCAGCCGATGCTCGACGCATGATGCCGCCGCGGCGAGCGCTTCCAGCGCCAGGCCGCCTGCGGCCGCGCGGGCGGGAAGCCGCAGGCGCTGGAAGAAGGACGCCGCGGTCTCTTCGCCGGCAAGGAATGACTCGGCCAGCCCTGCCGGCCCGTTCGCGACCGAGAATATCTCGAACTCATCCGCCAGCCGGGGCCACGGATCGGGCAGCCACGCCGCATGGCCCATCAGCCAGTCGCCGATGACGCGAATGCTCCGCAGGTCGGGATCGAAGGCGACCGCCCATGAGGCGGCGAGGCGCGCCGCCTGGAGCCGGCGCTGCGACATCTCTACCCATTGCAGGAAGTCGTGCAGGAAAGCCTCGTGCTCGGCAGGTGGCGCCGTGCCTTCCCAGAGGACCCAGGCGACGTCGAGCCGGTCGGCCGGTCCTACCTTGTCCCATTCGAAGCGTGCGAGGCGCAGGCGGCGGAGCAGCGCCTGCAGCGAATTCGCCGATTGGCGCGGTTCGGCGTTCGCGCCATAGCGCTCGACCAGGAGACGGGCGATGTCCGGCGCCTGCGCCTGCGGCGGCGCAAAGCGCAGCGGCGATCCAGCATCATGAATGTTGGCAAGGGCGGTGCGGAGCATCAGCGAGACCTCTCGGCGTTGACCCGATTCAAGACGCCCTTGACCACGGTTGCGTTGGGCGTCGCCATGATGAAGCGTAGCTCGATCCGGCGGTTGCGCCGCATCCCTGCGGGGGTGCCGCTCGTGTCGATCGGGCGGTATTCGCCATAACCGCTGACGCCGATGAGCGCGCGACCGGCGTCGTTCTTCAGCGTCCCGAGAGCGGGAAAATCTTCGACCATCCGGCGGAACGTCGCGGATGCGCGCGCCGCCGACAATTCCCAGTTGTTCTGGAAGTGCGGCGTGTGGATCGGCGTCGTATCGGTGTGGCCTTCGATATAGACGGCGTCCAGCCGGCCCTGGTGGCGACGGTCGCAGGATGCCGTCGGCGGCGGGGCGGCGACGGCATAGCAGGGCAGTACCAGGTCGAGCGCCGCGCCAAGGAGCTGCAGCTTGGGCAGCGCGTCGGGATAGACGTCGGCCGAGCCGCTGGGAAACAGAATGTCCCCGCCGAGCCGCATCGTACCGTCCTTCTCGTCGATCGTGACCGGCAGCCGGCCGCCGAGGATTTTCGCCATGTCGCGCAACAGGTCGCGGCGCGCCAGGTCCGCCTCGGTCAGCGCGCTCGTGGCATTCGTCATCCGGTGCTCGGCGTGGCGCATGTCGAGCGCGAAGACCATCAGCATGATGATGAAGATGAAGACGATGCCGAGCATCAGATCGGTCATCGAGGCGAAGTATTCGCCGCCGGCAACCCCTTCGCCGCCGTGACGGATCGGGCGCCCGCCGGCTCCGGCCATGCCGCGTCGCATCTCAGGCGGCCTTGGCGTCGACGCCGACGACCAGCATCTGCGCCACCTCGCGCAGCTCCTCGGTGCCGAGTGAAAAGGCCTGCATGCCGTTGGCCAGGCTGGTGTCGAGCTTGCCGATGAAATCCATGAACTCCTGGCCGAAGGCGCGGGTGCCGCCCTGCAGGCGCTCGAACACCGCCTGCAACTCGTCGTCGACCTTCTCGAAGCGGCTGCGATAGTTGTCCCAGACGATGCCGACCCTCTCGGCGAGTTGAGCGACGGCCTTGGCCATTTCCGCCATGTCGCGCTGCGCGGTGCCGACACGCTCGGCGACCTGCCCCAGTTCGGCCGTGATCTGGCGCGACGCATCGACCGAGGCCACGACCGGCGCCGCGCAATGCGTCCAGGTGGACGCGCTCGCATCGAGTGCCTGCCGGGCGGTGTCGAGCGAGCCGACGATGTCCCGCATGCTGCCGATCTGCGACCGGAGGCTTGCATCGAATGCCTCGAAGCCGCCGAGCAGGCCGCTCGCCGCCTTTTCCGCGGCGGTCGAAACCAGGGTCTCGCCCCTTGCGAATGTCGCGGCCAAGGCGTCGATCCGGGCGGCGACCCGTTCCACGCGGCCGTCCACGCTTTCCTGCAGCGTCGTCGCCGCGGTCAGGAGGCGGGCGGCGGCGAGGCCGAGCTGGTCGGCGAATTCCTGGCCCGAATGGCCGATATGGCTCTGCATGTGGCCGATCGCATCGCCCACGTCCGAGAGCTTGGTCGCAAGCTGCTTCATCTCGCTGCCGGCGGAGCCGCGCATCTCGGCCAGGAAGGTCGTCAGGATCTGCCGCAGGGTCTCGTGGTTTGCCGCATCGGCGCCTTCCGCCGCAGCGCGCGGCGCCGCGGGAGCCGCCAGCGCCGCTTCGATCTGCCTGAGCTGGTGCAGCTGTTCGCGCGTCGCCGCAAGCTGGTCATAGGCAAGGCCTTCGGTGAAGACCGGCGCCATCGCCCGCTCGAGGTCGCGGGCAAGCCCGTGCGCCGCCATTTCGACCACATAGCTCGCGCTGCGGGAAGCGACCGAGAGCATCAGCGAGCCGCCGAGGCCGGCGATCGAAGTCATGAACTTGAACGAGGCGGCGGCGAGGAGCGCGTTGAGCGCTCCCTTCGCCACGGCAAGATCGGGCGACGCCACGCCGGCGGCGGCGAATTTCAGCGCCGCCACCAGTCCGATGAAGGTGAAGAGCAGCCCGATGCCGATGAAATAGCCGTGCGCCGCGGCGAAGAACCGCGCCGGGAAGCTGCGGCTGGCGATCGCGTGAAAGCCCAGATATTCGTCGGGCCGCCGCAGATAAAGGATGCCGCCTTCGCTCTGCTTGAGGCATTCCCGGTACTCGGTCCAGGCGCCGGCGAACAGCGATGCCGAAAGCCGCCGGTCGATGCGTGCGAAATTTCCCCGGAATTCCGCCGCGGTGCTGCAAGACCGCACCAGCCGGCGCAGGCGATGGATGCGCGCCCAGGCGATGGCGCTCCACACGGCGAGCACGCCGAGCAGCGCCGCCGCCGCGGCGACGATGACCAGCGAAAGTTGCAGCGGCACATGCTCGTCGCGGAAGTGATCGAGCAGCGCACCGATGGTGGGGTCGAGCCGGTCGGCCGTGGCGGCGAGCGAGATCAGCACATCCATGAAGGGATCCGTTGCAGGACTGGCGCGAACGGGCCGTGGCGGTCAGGCAAGGATGGGTCCGCGCGTAACACGGAAAACGATGCCAATGCCGATCACGACCATGCTCGGTAGATCAGCAAATCGCGTGCCAGCAGCGAGCCGCTCGGCGGCGGACGCTCGCTACGGGAAATCCGCCGCGGACGGCGTGCCGGTGCAGGCATCGCCGGAACGCCGCCCGGCATAAAACGCCCGCTCGACATGAGGGGCGCGGCAAAATTCGCCGGGCGGCGGTCGCGCCGCGACCGGTCGGCACCGGCTTAGGCGCAGCCGGCGTGGCCCGGCAGGATCTGCACGTAAAGGTGGCCGGCGAGGCCGCAGGCGCTGCTGCCGGCCGCGACACAGCCCTCGGCCGCTTCGAGCGTGGTGTCGCGAAAGACGGCGCGCACGGTCATGCCGTCGGGGCGCCACAGGCGCTCGACGGTGCCCTGGTATCCGGTCCGGGGCGAGGGCGGCAGCGCGCAGCGCAGGGCCGGCGCGCCATAGTCGCGCGTAAGGGCGGCGACAACGGCGCGGAACACCATCGGGTTGGCGCCGTGGCGCTGGCGCTCGAGCATGACACGCTTCAAGCGCCCGCTCGCCCGGTCCATCTGGAAATAGACGGCGAAGCGATAGCCCGCGACGATCTGCCCGCGCAGCGCCACGTCGACATAGCTGTCGCCGAACGCGATCGGGGGTGCGAGGCGCAGCGTGCGCCCGCCGAAATGCCGTGCCAGCGCGTCCGACGTCTCGCCCCAGCGAAGGCCGTCGAGCACCGGCGCCAGCGCGGCCCGCTGCGCCGGAACCGCCGCGCCGGCAACGGCCAGAAGCGTTGCGGCCAGCAACGGCAATCGCGCGGTCCGCCAGGTCATGCCGCCTCCGCTTCGGTGGCGCCGGACGATCTTCCGCCGAGACGATGCGGGATGGAACCCCGCGTATCGGCCGATGCGTGGGGACAGAGTCAAAGGTTAAGTGCATTAAGTATTAATGAACATGAATGTAGAATCTGTGAACATTAGCTTCAATTTTATTGAGATTCGCCGTTGGGGTCTGATATAGAGTAGGCCTGTGACGTGGTCAAAATTGCGCTAACGCCGAAACAATAATTAATCGCGCTGGCACCGCTCGTGGCATGAGCGGGGCAGACGCGGCGGCGCGCCACCATGGAGAGGCCCCGAATGACCGGCACACTGCCGAGTACCATCACGACGAATACCACCAGCACGGGTACGGTCACGACGTCGACCGGCGGCACGTCGATCGGCAGCGGCGTGACGCTGACCAACGACGGCACCATCACCGACTCTACCGGGATCAGCACGACCGGCAGCGGCAGCACCATCGTCAACACCAGCGGCGCCACCTTCAATGTGGACAATTCGCTCGCCGTTGGAGTGTTCCACAATCAGAGCGGCGGCACGCTGACGGCGTCCCCGACCGGCAGTCTCGGCGGCAACCTATCCTTCGACGCCGTTCTGGAGAACGACGGCACGTTCGATGTTCTGCCCTCCGGGGTCACGAAACTCGGGGCCGGCGGCACCTCCAGTGGAAGCGTCGCCATCTCGAATGGCGCGACGCTCGAATTCGGCGTCAGCTCTTCCGGCGGCCTCGGCGGCGGCGCCACGCAGGAGAGCTACGCGATCTCGGGCACGTACGGATCGTCGGGCACGACCGCGATCGACCAGGGCGCCACGGTGACGTTCAGTACCGGTACCTCCGTCAGCGTCAGCGCCGGCGCCTGGCAGATCGGCAGCCTGGGCAGCGGCAGCGTGGCGACGCTCGATCTGTCGCACGCGACGGTGAACGGCATCTTCAACAACCTCAACTCCATCGGCACGCTGTTATTGGGCGGCAATGCCGTCACGATCGATGGATCCACTCTGTCCGGCACGCTGTCCGGTTCGGCATCGGTGACACTGAACGGCGTCACCGACAGCAGCGGCGCGAGCGCCCTCACGCTCGCCGGGGGCGAGACGCTCGACAATTTCGGGTCCCTTCTGGTTTCGACCTACGGCATCACCAGCGACGGCAATGCCGGCGACACACTCAAGAATGAATCCGGCGCGACGCTGGACTTCACGACAGGCACCGTCGCGATCCATGTCGCGAGCCTCGTCAATGCCGGCACGATCGCGGTCTCCGGCGGTACGACCGCGGACATCACTGCGGCGGTGACCGACACCGGCACGATCACGGTCGCATCGGGCGCTACGCTCGACCTATCGTCCGCCACGGTGGACGGCGCGCTCGACAATGTCACCGTCGCCGGCACGCTCGTCCTCGGCACGACGTCACCCACGATCGACGGACTCGTCCTGTCGGGGACGTTATCGGATTCTGCAGCGGTGACGCTGAGCGGTGCGACGCTGGGCGGCACCTTGACCGGCGGCGGAACAGTGACGCTCGCGGCCGCGCAAAGCTACTCGACCACGAGCGCGCTCAAGCTCGCCGGGGGCGAGACGCTCAACAATGACGGCTCGCTTCTGGTCTCCACCAGCGGGATCACCAGCGACGGCAATACCGGCAATTCGGTTTACAACGAAAGCGGCGCGACGCTGACGTTCAGCAGCGGAACAACCACGATATATCCAAGCTTCACGAATGCCGGCCGCGTCGAGGCACCGTCCGGCTCGGTCGCCATTTTCAACGCGCCCATCATCAACAGCGGCACGATGGATGTCGCGTCGGACGCAACGCTGGCCCTGCAGCATGGCGTGGCCGGCTCTGGCACGCTGGTGGTCGAGGGCGGCGGCGTGCTGGACCTCACTGGCTCGGTGAGCTCGGGCACGACCATCCAATTCGAAGGTACAGGCGGTGAGCTGCGGCTCGGCACACTGGGAAGCTTCAACGGCACCATTAGCGGACTTGCCTCGGGCGACGAAATCGATCTCGTGGGGACGGCGGCTACGGCCGCGAGCTACGACAGCAGCAAGGGACAACTCGTCGTCACCGACGGCGGCAGTGCCGTCACCTCGATTGCCATGGCGGGGGACTTGTCCGGCTCGCAATTCAGCGTGCTGTCTCAAGGGCCCGATAGCGTCATTGTCGAGACGGGTGGGCGCACGTCGAGCGACACGTACATTGGAGAAATCGCGCTCGCTGGGACTTTCACCGATTCCGGCGGCCTGGCATTTGCGGTCGATTTCAATGCTCAGGTCGAAGTCACGTATGACACGCCGATGGCCGAGCAGAGTCCCCAAGGAACGATCACCGCGACGGGGCAATTCATCTCGACCGTGTTGAGCGGGTCGGGCGTGGCCTCGATCGGCATCGGGACCGTTGCCACTAATCCGAATTATCCGACGGGACTCCCATCGAGCACCGCCTCGGTGGTCTCGAATTCTT
Source organism: Allostellaceae bacterium (assembly GCA_035532935.1). Lineage (GTDB taxonomy): Bacteria > Pseudomonadota > Alphaproteobacteria > ATCC43930 > CGMCC-115725 > DATJLY01. The sequence continues at coordinate 66,520 of DATKQE010000039.1, read as the reverse complement.
TTTTGACCCTGAAAGCGAACAGCGGCTCCTCGACCTCGGTCACAACAGATACAACAAGGTTCACGCTCAGCACGGCCTCGACGACCGCAATCATCGGTTCGATCGAGGAAACCGTGGTCGATAACAACGGGACTACTCTCACGCTGACCTCGGGGTCGGCCTCCGGCAGTGTCATGTTGCGGCCCGGGTCGGTCGGCTATGATTTCTTTGCCGAGGACACTTCGGGCAATCCGCTCGGTTCCGACATCCTGCTGAGGAACAGCGTGACCGGAGCGGCGTCGATTTGGGAGATGAGCGGGACGAGCGTGATCGGCGGCGGAGCGCTCTCGAATCCGGGCTTGTCATGGCAGGTTGCCGGGAGCGGCGACTTCAACGGCGACGGCATGGCCGACATCGTGTGGCGAAACACCTCGACCGGAGCGGCGTCGATCTGGGAGATGAACGGGACGAGCGTGATTGGCGGCGGTGCGCTCTCGAACCCGGGCCTGGCGTGGCAGATCGCCGGGATCGGCGACTTCTACGGCAACGGCATGGCCGACATCGTGTGGCGAAACACCTCGACCGGAGCGGCGTCGATCTGGGAGATGAACGGGACGAGCGTGACCGGCGGCGGGCCGCTCTCGAATCCAGGCTTGGCGTTGCAGGTCGTCGGGGTCGGCGATTTCAACGGCGACGGCAAGGCCGACGTCCTGTGGCAGAATAAGAACACGGGACAACTGTCCCTGTGGGAGATGAACGGGACCAGTGTGACCGGCGGCGGTCCCATCGCGTCGCCCGGCGCACAGTGGAAAGTCGCCGGGTTTGGAGACTTCAACGGCGACGGCAGAACAGACATCCTGTGGCGCAATACCCAGACGAACGCCGTTTCGCTGTGGGAGATGAGCGGAACGAATATCATCGGCGGCGGCCTGATTACGACGATGTCCGCGGCGTGGTCGGTCGCGGCCGTTGGCAATTACACCGGCGACGGCGTGGCCGACATCCTGTGGCAGAACACCGGCAGTGGACAATTGAGCGTTTGGGAAATGAACGGGACCACCATCACTGGCGGCGGATCGGTTACCAAGCTTGCGGCGAGTTGGCAGGCCGTCCACAATCCCATTCTCGCGGCGTGACTCCGATCACAACGGCGATGCCGCCATCCTCAAAGCATGTCGCGTCGCTTTTTCGACCGCCGGCTAATCTTACTGCGTCATAAGATGAGAGACGTGTTGCGTACGATTTTCGGGCGCAGCACGGGCATCTCGATAAGCGCCTGGCGAGAGCGACGATCGGTCGCCGCCGCAAGATGGCGATCGAGTTCGGGATGTGACGCTCGGGCCTGATCGGGGGCGCCTCTGGGTCGGTAACCGGGGGGAAGCTCAAGCTGCGGGAAGCGCGCGGCGGCACGATGTCCTGAGGGGGGGAATCGTTCCCCGCTCGGAGATCGGGAATCCGTAAGCGGCGATGCAGAGCGCGGCGTGGTGGTGGAAGCCTCGCCATGCAGCTCGCGCGATCTCCGGCTTGGTCTGAAAGCCGATCTCCTCGGAAACTCCCGTCCGTCCCCCGAAGATTCATCTCGGCTCCCCCGCCAAAAACGAATCTCCCAAATCGATCCCAGGCTCGATCCCCCCACCCTGCGGCTTTCTGACTTTCCGACTCAGTAAGACGAGTGAGTTCTCGCCGGCTCTAGGCGCCGCGACCAAGGGCTCGGTATGCTATGCCAGGCTTTCGCCAATGCGTGGACAGAGTGCTCTCATGCCGGCTCTTGAGCTCAATCTGCCATTCGATCTGAATGTGGATCTCATCGCCTTAGCCGATATGCTCGCGGCGGCGGCAGTGACGGCGCATGTGCTGCTCAGAAAGCGCGACGTCCGGGCGGCCATCGGCTGGATCGGACTGGCGTGGTTATCACCGATTGTCGGTCCGGCTCTCTATTATTTCTTTGGTGTCAATCGCGTGACGCGCCGAGCCTCGCGGCTGACGTCAGGGATGGCGCGGCGTGGGCCCGTGGCCGCGGCCGTTACCGTATCGCCGGACAATCCGCCGCTGCCGGAGAACGTCCTCACCATCGCGCGCGTCGGCGATCGGCTGACGAGCCATCCGCTCACCCGGCGCAATGCCATCTCGCTGTTTTGCGGCGGCGATGAGGCCTATCCGGCGATGCTCAATGCCATTGGCGCGGCGCAGCGCAGCATCGCACTGGCCTCGTACATCTTCCGCGTCGATCGCGTCGGCAGTGCTTTCATTGAGGCGTTGCGCGAGGCGCGCGGCCGAGGCGTGGAAATCCGCGTGCTGGTCGACGGGATCGGCAGCGGCTATCTCGTTTCATCCTCGGTCCGCGAGCTGCAGCGGGCGGGCGTCGTCGTCGCACGCTTCATGCACCATTGGCTTCCCTGGCGCATGCCCTTCCTCAACATGCGCAGTCACAAGAAACTACTGGTCGTCGACGGCACAATCGGGTTTGCCGGCGGTCTCAATCTCGGCGCTGAAAACCTGCGCACGCTGCATCCCGCCCGCTCTGTCGACGATGTCCATTTTCGCGTCGATGGGCCGGTCGTGTCGCAGTTGATGTTGACTTTCGCAGAGGATTGGAACTTCACGACCGGGGAGGTCCTGCGCGGCGATCCCTGGTGGCCAGACATCGTGCCGGCGGGACCGGTTCTCGCGCGCGGCATCAGCTCTGGACCCGACGAGGACATGGGTAAGCTCGAAGCCGTTCTGGCGACGGCGGTCGCCGCCGCGAAACAGAGGCTCCGCATCGTCACGCCGTATTTCCTGCCGGACCAGCGGCTGATGTCCGGAATCGAGTTGGCTGTGCTGCGCGGCGTCCAGGTGGACGTCGTCCTGCCGGAGCGCTCGGACCACAGAGTATTGGACTGGGCGATGCGGGCTCACCTCGGCTTTATCGCGGTGCCGGGCGTGACCGTCTACTTGACCCCCGCGCCGTTCGACCACTCCAAGCTCGCGACCGTGGACGGGGTCTGGTGCGCGCTGGGTAGCGCGAACTGGGATGTCCGCAGCCTGCGGCTGAACTTCGAGTTCATGCTGGAGTGCTATGGGGTCAGCACGGCGTCCGAAGTCGACCGCATCATCGATGGTAAGATCGCGCGCGCCAGGCGATTCTCGCTTCTTGGCGGACGTTCTCTGCCGGTCAGATTCCGCGACGCTGCTGCGCGCCTGCTGCTTCCCTATCTCTGAAGGCGGCTTCGTCCAGAGCCCCAGGATCCTCGGGCCGCTGGCGTCAAGCGCCGCTCCCAAATCGTATCAACCCCTCTTGCTAAAGCAGGCCGTACTCACCATCGTTATAGGCGATCAACTTGTGAAGAAGTACGCCCGTAGCTACTTCCGAGCCGGTTGGAAGGACCAAGCGGAAGGTTGCATCGCAGTCACCATCCGTTACGCATCCCGCCGGTATTATCGGCGATCCCCGTATCGCGGGTGTGCAATAGTCGGATGGGCCTCAAGGGAAAATCGGATTGAAGGTCATCAGCTGGAATTTGCTGCGCCTGACCGGCGCCGCGGTCGAGGACGTCGCTGCGCTCGTGCAACGGGAGCGGCCGGATCTTCTTCTCATGCAGGAATCGACCGAAGAGATTGAGACGCTGCCAAACCTCATCGGGGGCTATTTTCACTGGGAGCCCTTGCCTGGCCGCATTCATGGGCTCGCAGCATGGAGCCCCCACCCGCTGCCGCCGCCGCAGGCCTTGCCGCTGCCGGTCTCGCGAATGCCGGGTCGCCTGCCGCCCCGCGTTGCTCAGATTGTTCAGCTCGGCGCCATCACCGTCGCAAATGTGCATCTATCTCATGGGCAACTGCTCAACCGCTGGCAATTGCTGCGCGTTATCCGTGCGGTCGAAGGCCCGGCGGCGGTGATCGGCGACTACAACGCCATCGGCCCGACTTTCCTGCCAGGATTCAAAGACGTAGGACCGCGTGAGCCGACCCACGTCGCACGGAACGTCCTCCGATTTCGATTGGACAGATGTCTCGTCCGGGGGCTTGACTGCGCCGATGCACGGGCATTGGAGCGCGGACCGTCCGATCATCGGCCGATTGCTCTCGAGCTTGCCACCGCGTGAAGGGCATCTCAGCGGAGACGCTGCGCTGTCCGTGCGCCTTCGATGTCAATCGCGATGTTCATCTCCATCAGCCTTCCATCGGATCACGCCGCCTGATCTGAATCAAATCATCGCAACGGCCCAGTATTGGCTTGCCGCAGCGGCGTACGCGTGAGCTGGCCGGGGCCGCGGCCGATCGTGCGGAACATCGGCCCCTTGGTACCTGCCTTGCCGCCTTTTTCGCGCAGCCGTACCCACAGGCGGCGGTTCTGCGTGTACTCACACACTGTCATTGCCGCGCCGCTTGACGTTCCAACACCGCATTCAACTCCGCCCCTATCAAGATGACGTAGACGCTTATATAAAACCACAGCAGCAGGATGATCACCGCACCGAGCGATCCATATGTCTTGTCGTAACTTCCGACGTTGGAGACGTAGAAGGTGAAGGCGATCGAACCGACGAGCCATAATGCCGTAGCGATCACCGCGCCCCAACTGACCCATTCCCACTTCCGCGGCACCCGGGCGGGTGCGTATCGGTAGACGATGGCCAACCCGACGATGGCCAGCACCGCTAGAATTGGCCAGCGCACGAGCGAGATTAGGGCGAGCCACGCCGTTGACACCGGGAGAAGGTTCAAGAGGACGGGCAACACCGCGACGAGAGCGAGCGCAATGACGCCAAAAAGCACGAGGCCGGCGCTTAGTGCCATGGCTTCCAGGTTGAACCGAACGAAGCCGCGCCTTTCCTGGTCGCCGTAGCAGATGTTGACCGCAGTCATCAGCATCCCCGTTGCCGACCACGCGCTCCATGAGGCGAGAAGGACGCTGATGAGTAGCCCTATACCGAACCTCGCGGTTGGCTCTTGGGCTAGGACCTGTAGCCAAGTGGCGAGGAGTTTGACGGCTTCCGGCGGGAGAATGCCCTCCGTGGCAACGACTTGCCGCTCCACCATGGTCGGGTCGGCAACAAGGCCGTAGAGCGACACAAGAGCCGTGAGTGTGGGAAAAACGCAGAGGAGCGCGTAAAAGGCCGTCGCGGCGGCGAGGGCCGAGACGTTGTCCTTGTTCATCTGCTGCCACGTGCAATTTGCGATCGTCCACCAACTGACATTGGGGACCGCAGCGTTGCGGCTTTTTTGGTCCTTCATTCGGCGGAGCACAGTCATTCCGCTGCCGAAGAAGCGACCTTAGGGGCTGTTTCGGGCCGGCGAATCGCTGTCTTGGCGACCGCACTTACATGCTCGGCTGCATGCCGAAGCGAGGTAACGATGCCATCGGCACCCGTCTCCACGAGGGCATTGCGGCGTTTTGCGTCGTCTTCGCTCAATGTCCAGAAGCCGACCACAATCGGTGTGCCCGGCAACTTGCGGCGCAGGCGCCGCACGAGATAGCGCGCGTTCGCAAAATCGCCCGGTTCCAAGTAGGACAGACAGGCCATCTGCACGCCGGTGACATCGAGTTGCAACATGTTGGGTGCCGACACGGCTTCGCTCGGCACGATACGGACGCCGATCCCCTCATTGGTCAAAAGTTGTGCGAGCATCGCGGCGGCCGCCTCGTCGAGCGAGCCGCGACCGGCGATGCACAGCACGGCGCTCCCACCCCAGCCGGGCGCGAGTTCATTCTGAGAACGGTTCGGAAGCTCCTCTCCCGTGCTCCCCGCCACCGCGGGGGTGGCGCGTAGCGATGCATGGTCGGAGAGATCGTCAATAACACCATCTACGGCTTCCTTGATCTGCACCCGTCGTTCGTGGTCGAGTTCGCCGCGATTGACGTCCCATTGTGCCAGTCCCAGACCCTTTATGGCGACCTCGTCGTAATACGCCGACAGGGGCTTGTCCTTGAGGAAAGCTTCGGCCTGGTGCGCCGCCTCGTCGGGGTCGTTTGCGAGCATTCGCTGGTAGAAGTTTTCCTCCAGCGTCAGAGCGGGCTTGTCGCCGAACAAGACATCGAGAAAATCCAATCGCGCCACGTGACGACCGAGGACGACGAGGCACAAAGTCAGCGGCGTTGACAGGAACAATCCTACCGGACCCCAAAGCCACGTCCAGAACACGGCTGCCACGACAACCGCGACGGCTGAAAGACCTGTGCTGTGGCTATATAGGAAGGGTTCGACGACCTGGCCGGTCATCGGTTCGGCGACCAGAAACAGGCTCGCCGTCCACAGCGGCATTGACCAGCCGGGATCGACGGCTAGTGCCAGTGCCACCGGGGAAATCCCGGCAATGACCGGGCCGATGTAAGGGACGAAGCGCAGCAGCATCGCGAGAACACCCCAGAGCACCGGATATGGCACGCCGATGAGCCACAACCCAGTGCCGATCAGCAGACCGAAAGTGGTGTTGATCGCGGTCTGCATAAGGAGGTAGCGGCTGAGGCGACCGACCGCGTCGTCGAGCGCTTCAGTTGTGCGCCGCAGATCGCCGGAGCCTACGAGCCGAATGAATCGGTCGCGCAGGTCTTCGCGTTGAAGCAGGAAGAAGATCACAAAGACGATGACGATGCCGGCCGTTGCCAAGGGTTGGAGCAACGGCCCGACGACGTTTTCGATGATGCTGAACGGCGTGGCCCCCGGTTCGTGTATCTCTACAGGAATTGGCTGTTGCCCCTGCGCACTCCGCAACTTCGAGAACGGTGCCCTCGCTGCGTTGTCCGCCGGCTCTGTCGTTTTTGCCATCTCGCTGCCGAGTTCCTGCAGCATTTCCGAGGCACGTCCAACCACCCCGCTTCCCGTCGCGATGCCCCGTATCGACTGAATCTTCTGGATGATATTGATCTGGTACTGTGGGAGTTCGTCCGCCAGTTGCGTGAGTTGGCTGCCGATGAGGGTGCCGACGCCGAAGATGACGACGAAAGCGAGCAGCACGGTGACGATGACCGAAGGCACGCGGCCGAAGTGCCATCGCCGCAGCCGCATTACCAACGGCCCAAGCGCGAAACTAAGCAGAATCGCGAGCGCCAAAGGGACGAAGATATTCCGCGCAAAGTAGAGTGCGGCGATGACAACGACGGCAACCGCCAGCATGGCTGAACCTGAGAATGGCTTTGCGCCCGAAACCTCCCGTCGACGCCGGCGAACGCCGAGAGGCGCGCCAGGCACGGAAGTATCGGAGGTGTTCTTCACGAGGGCCTCATCTCGATCGAGGTTGCGCTTTTGGGCGTCGCCCGCTTTGCCGTTTATTACGTCGTATCCACGGCGGAATATTTTCGGAGAGATCCTCGTGTAGACGTCGATCGGCGCCTCCACACCGGTCCGCTTCGAAGGATGCCCGAACCCGAGCCAGAAGTTCACTCGAGGCAAGGCGGCGTAACGCATCATACGCGGTAGAAAAGTCAGCTTCAGCAGCGCCGAAATTTTCGGCGCACTCGGCTCTCCACAGCTCGCGCTGCTCTATCTCGTGTTGATGTTCTGCGCGCGGCTGATCTTCCCGTTCTTCGTCTTCTCGTTCGCGTTCAAGCCGGCGCAATTCGTTCCCCTTAACCGACATTCCCAGGCTGACCGGAGAGTCGCTGAAGTGGTTGAACCTTATATCAGGGTCGCCTCTCGCCAGCACCAAATCGTATCGCCAGCCCATCCGATTCCATCCCAAGCCGAAAACGATTGCCCATACGCTATGCTGCGACGCTCCAGGATCGCAATCACGACGCCCCGCGTCCCTCCGTTGCCTTATCGGTCCGGGAGGCCAGCGCATTGATCTATGTCAATGTATCGCAGCGAAGGCCTTTGCACATTGCGTGCGTCACGGAGAGTGAAAGGCGACCTATGGGTGCGTTGCGGCACGAGGAGGGGAATGATGACGGATTGCAGGACCGGCGTCTGCATGGGTGTACTCACGGCAGGGCTCATGGGCGCCATGGCGGCGAGCGCCGCCGCGCAGCAGCGGACAGCGCGGCCACGGGTCGATCAATGCAAGTGCAAGCCGAAATAGCCGGCAACAAAAATGACCACGACGATGACGCCGATAATGGTGAAGATGTTCATGTTGCTGCTCCGCTCGACCGCGATTTGCTAAACAGCCAACTCTAAGCGCAACCGAGCGGCGGCGGCAGGCTCGGAAATTACTCAGCGCACCGATTTCCGCGGCCGTATCATTCGGGCTTGGACGAACGCTGCCAGCGAACGATCGCCAAGCCGCTTGCCGGATCAAGCACCTGTCGCTGGCCGCGGTCGAGGCCGTGGCTTGCAAGCACTTCTTCCGGTGTCCGCGCGGGCACCTCAGGAAAGACCGGCCGCCCCCCGGGTAGTCGCACATCGGGCGCCCGCGAAAGATGAAAAACGTCATAGCGGTCCAGGAACATCCCGAACACGCCCGTGCCGCCAACCACGCCAATGCTGGCGTCTGGCATCCCGAGTGCCGCCAAGGCTTGTTCGAACGATGCGCCGGCCGGGTTCCAGAACAGCGCCTTTTCATTAGACGGGTCGGCCGCGATGGCCGGGACCTGCCGGGTCAGGATCAATCGGCGGCGCAAATACGAATGCGGCTGCCGCTCATGAGAGTGGCGTCCATGCACCACCACATCGACCCCGTCGAGCCCGCGTTCGACCAAGCGCCGATCGGCCTCGAATTTGAGCGAGTCGGGCATGATCCCCGCAGCATTTGCCAGCATGCCATCCGCGGAGACGATGGCATAACCTTCGATGCGGCGACGCTGGGGCATGGCAATCATTAGGGCACAGTGGCGCGAATTCGTCGACGAATTCGAGTTATGGGAAATTGTTACCGGCTCAGCCGTCGCGCGTTTGCCGTCGCGGCTCGGTAGATGGGAGCCATTGCCGTGCCCTGCGATCGCATCGCCAGGGAGGCAAGCACGATGGATTGCGACAGCACTCGAGCGAACCACGCTGTGGCGAAGCGGCTCTGCGCCGCGATGACGCCGGCCGGCGTTCTGCAACTGGCGATCTCCACTGCAGCCTTCGCGGCGGTCGCCAACTCGCTCGTGGTGAAATTTGCCATCCGTACCGCGGCCTCGCTCGAGCCCTGAAGCAAGGCCATGCCGGCGTTCGAGAAGGCCGTCGTCTTCTCGGGGATAATCTTGGCGAACTCGACGTGATCGGCGTTGCGCGGATCGATCATCGCGGCTGCCCCGAGGGTCATACGCTTGGCTACCACATGACTCGCGGCCACCGCGAGCTCGCGGCTCTTGCGGCCGTTCGTCCCGGCGATCCGCGTGACATTGCCGAGTTTCCTTGCGTCGCGAAAAGCGCGTGTGCGTGATTTCATCACCTACCTCCAAATTCAATTTTCGATAACTGCCGCCGTAGCTCTATGAACGACGAGGTGCGCAACGATCAGAAGCGGAAGCGGCACGCCAAGAAGCCAAAAGCTCCGTATTTCATCGTTGCATCCCGTCCATAAAGGCTTGCCTTTTCGGACGATCGTCCCCGGCGCGATTGGCGCTTGCTTGTCCCGGTCGCCGGAATGCCGTTCGAGGCATTCCGGCCCGGGTCGCCGTCAAACCAATGTGTTGCTGTGGTATAGTTCGCGCTCGCGCTTCAGTTCGGACGGCGTGTACGGCGACGCGGTCTCCTCGAATGCGGTCCATCCGTGGCTGCGATAGAGCTTGCCGCGCGCATCCGCGTCGACCGGATGATGACGCCGAATGATCGATTCGACCGCCGCGACGCGACTGTCCTCGACCCGCGCCGTTACAAGCGTGCCGCCGCGCCGAATGCCTTCTGCATAGATGTGCGCATGGTCTTTGCTGACGCCGGCCCCCGTCAAAGATCCAACCAGCCCGCCTGTTGCGGCACCCGCGCCGGCACCGACGACCGCGCCGACGGCGGTCGCAACCAGCCACCCCGCCGCGACGACCGGTCCGACGCCAGGAATGGCAAGCAACCCAAGCCCGGCGAGGAGCCCGGCACCGCCGCCGACGGCGGTACCGATCGTGGCGCCCGTCACCGCGTCCGAACCGGCATTGGACTTTCCCGTGGTCTCGTATCGGCCATCGGCATTGTTCGCGATCATGCTGATGTTACTCGCCGATACGCCAACGGCCTCGATCTCGCGCACGGTCTGCATGGCGTCGTCGTACACGTCATACAGCCCGGAAATTGTTTTGGTCGACATGTCATTCACTCCTGAAAAAGGGATGCGTCGCGTCGTTCGTGGGAACCCAACGGCTGCAGGCGCATCGACAAAGAAATCTCAGTTGCTGCGCCGCTTACCGGGCGACGATGTTGCCCTGAAAATCGAGGGCGATGGTGACCGGCTTGCCATCCTTCATTGCCTTTCCGCGCCAGATCGACTGATCGTCTTTCATGAGCTCGGTGACATCGGTGTAGCCGTGCGCTTCAAGGCGGCTTCTCGCCTCCGACTCGGTGAAGCTGTTGGCGCCCGCAATCGGCGCTGCGGCGGTTTTCGAATCAGCGTTCCCGGTCGCGACGGCAGATGGCGTGGGCGATTGATTGCTCGCTGCCGTCTGGGCGAAGGCCGCGCCGGCGCTGAACAGGCCGAGCACGAGCGCCGCGGAAAGTACATGTTTCATAGGATTGGTCCTCGATGGTGTAGGTATGTGCAGCTACACAATATTAAGTTTGCCACCAGCGATAGCGTCGGAATGTACTCAGCCGGATGTCGTGTCAGTCATCCGAAATTCCGTGCTGGACGCTCTGCCGGGAAATGACGCAGGGGGTCGGTCCGGTTTGAACGCGGCCGCAAGCGCGCCGAAATCGGGCTTGCGCCGAGGGCGCCGATTGGCGAGCCTGGGCCGGGCCGCAAATCCGGCCGACACGATTGGAGACCGCGCGTGAGGAGGCTTCTCTATAGCTTGGCAGTCCTCGCTCTGCTGCTGCCGTCGCGCGTCTGGTCGCAGCCGCTCGTGCCGGCGGATCGTCTCGGCGGCCTCCTCGCGACGATCGCCCAAGCCAAGGATCCGGCGTTTGGCAGCGCGGTCGCGCCGGCACTGAGCCTCGATACGCACGCGTCGCGTGGGGATCGCGCCGCGCAGATCGTCGCGCGCATTGCGCACGAAGTCGAAGCTGTGACCTCCGCCTTTGCCGCCGCGCCCGATGCGGAGCGGATCGCGCGAACCAAAGCCGCGGTCGCGGCTTTCAGTCCCGAGACCGCGCGCGACGGCGCCGCGCGCAGCTTCGAAGGCAACGGTCCCGCGCTTTCCGTCATGCGCCAGGTGCTGTTCGTGCCGGTGAAGAGCGCCGGCGCCGGTCCGGCCGCCAAAATCATGACGATCATCAGCCGGTTCGAGCGCTCGCCCAAGACCGACGACACCTATTACGAATATTCCGACGCCGCCGAGCTGAAGCTGTCACAGGTCACAGAACTGCCGGGCAGCGCGGCGTCGTGGACGACGCAGGCTCGGCCGCCGATGACGCCGGACAAGGTCTATGCCTTGAAGAAGTGCCGGCATGTCATGGTGCTCGGCTGGTACTGCAACACCCAGCTCTACGCGGTTCGCGATCTTCCCGGGTCGGGCGGCGCGGTGAAGCTGCTCTTGACGTTTCTCCGCCCGTTGGCGAAGGGCGCGGACAACGCGCGCTTCAGCGGCGACCGAGCAAAAAACATCGTCGACGGCTATACCGCCGTCTATGTCGTCGCGGCCTCGGGCGACATGGTTCTCGTCTACAACCTCGGCATCCAGTCGAGCGCGGACGCGCCGAGCCAGCAGGGCCTGCTCAACCGCGGCCACAAGGAGGAATACGCGCAGCTCAAAAGCCGTATTGCCGCGGTCCTCGGCCTCGCCTCGCTGCCGTTCTAAGCGGGCTCCTCAGCGGGCGCGCGGCGCCGGTGCTCTGCGAACGTTGCCCGCGTCCCCGTCGTCAACGGCACCGGAACCATGTGAGCGCGAAGCCGGATACGGCGCGAAGCCGCTCAGCGCGGACCGCGACCCGGCCCCCGCGGGCCCATCATGCCTGGTCCGTTGCCAAGCCCGGGAAGGATTCCCTTAGCCTTTTCCTGCTGTGTCGGATTGAGTTCCGATACCAGTTTGCCGGCCGCTTCATGCACAGTGTCGAAGGCCTGTTGCCGCGCCTCGAACATGGCGTTCATCATGTCACGGCGCTGCTCCCACGACGCCGTCCCCATCGCCTCGAACATGCTCTGGTGCAGGCCCTGCATCTGCTCCTCGGCACCTGACACTGTGTCGGCATAGGCCTTCCAAGCGGGCTCCTGATCCGCGGTGATGCCGAGCTCGGTCTTCAGGGAGTCGAGGTAGCTCGCGCTATTCCAGGACCTGCCCATCATGCCCATGCCGCCACCGCGGCCACCGCCGCCCATCATGCCGGGACCAGGGCCGTTCGCAGGACCGCGGCCTGGCCCGATCCCTTGCTGCGCCACGGCGGCACTTGCAATGCCGACCAGGGCGGTGAACGTCATGCCAAGGATGGCTCGTCGTCCGACGTTGCGTGCCATTGCCGTGCTCCTCCTATCAGGCGGAAACCCAATCGGCTCCTTATTCACTCGTATATTCGCCTGTGCGTCGCGTGGCGCATTGACCTGCATCAAGGAGAGATCTCGGGCAGCTCCGCCGCAATGAGCCAATGACGTCTCGCGCTCGTCTTTTGGCACTCGTTCACGACGCGCTCGATCTACGCTCTTCTCGTTCTGATCGGACTTGCCGCCGCTCTGTTTGGAAACATCCGCCACCCTTTAGACCGCCTTGAGAAAATGCAGCCAGAAGACAGCGTCGATAACGGGCTGCGCCCAGTCGAGCACCGCTAGGGCCGACCAGAAAAGGTGCGAGCCACCGCGCTCGTGAAGGGACCGCTTGTCCCACCGAAGCCGGAATGGATGACTTGATCTGGGTCAATGCAGCGCCACGGCCACAGGCGCTATTCGTAAGCCATGGGCGCGGGGACAACGGCTATAAGTCTTGGACCGATCCTGAGCTTGTCGTTCCCAATGGGGCGGCCATCGTGATTCGCGTCGTCATTTTCGCTATCGTCGGAGGCTGGCTGGGCAGCATTCGGAACCGATCGCTTCGTGCGTGATGCAGACATGTGACGGCACAGGATCGAATGCAGGACGCACGCCGATGTCCAACCTTCTGGCGTGCTGCATCGCGCATGCTACCGGTGAGACGATTAGCCTAGGCTTCGTTGTCGCGCAGTTCGGACAGCGATCGAGCGGCGCGCTTCTCCTGATTCTGGGATTGCCGATAGCACTGCCCATTCCAATGCCGGGGATATCGATATTGTTCGGCTTGCCGCTCATGGTGATCTCAGGGCAGTTGCTGATCGGGCGCCACCGACCCGTACTGCCCGCCTGTCTTGCACGCCAATCGATCCCTCGCTCGCGATTCCTGACAATTGCGAACAGTATGATGCCGTTGCTTCGGCGTCTCGAGCGGTTCGTGAAGCCTCGCCAGAGTTTCTTTGCGGGGGATTGGACGACGATTCCGATCGGGGCCATATGTTTTCTGTTGGCGGTCATCATCACCTTGCCGGTTCCACTCGGAAATGTGATACCGGGCCTGGCGATCTCCGTACTGGGCCTTGGGCTGGTCGAACGCGACGGTCTTGTCATCGCCCTCGGCGTCGCGGCTGCAATCCTCGGGACAACGGTCGTGACGCTCGCTTCGGCGGGCTTCATCGCGGCTCTATGGCAAAGTGCATAGATAGTATTTGCGCGAAGCCGCGAACGCAGCCGTCGGACGAACGGGTGCCCGATCTTTGTCACAGCCGGCGCATGAACCGTCCCTTCATATTTTGCCGTATCATAGTGAGAGCACCCTGTCCCGGACGGTGAGATCATGAACTCAAGAATCTTACGCAAATTATCGCTTGCTGCAGTGGCGGCGCTCATCCTTGTGACGGCGTTGCCGCCGGCGCGCGCCGATGACGACCATCGCGGCCGGGGGTGGCGTGAACACGAATGGCACGAACACCACGAACGCCATTTCCGGCGTCCGCCCGCGGTCTATTACCAGCCGGGCTATTATGCGGCGCCGCCGGTCGTCTATGCGCCGCCGCCGGTCGTCTATGCACCGCCCGTGGTGGTCATGCCGCCAAGCCTCAACATCACGATTCCGCTGCGCTGAAGCGGCTTGCGGATGGTCGGATCGTAGCGGCGGTTTCCGCTGAGCGCGTCGATGGCGTCGGCGAGCGGATCGACGCCGTGGCAAGGGCGGGCGCGCAGGACCGCCAAGAACCAACGTGTCGCCGCCCTGGGCACCATTGTTCCTGGTTCATAAGATAGCTCGCCGAATTCCGCAGCATGTCCGCCGCCGGCTCGGGCGATGAAACGCCGGGCCATGGATTTCGGTTGCCCCGTCGAGCCGGACATGATGGAGTGCGGCGAGGCGGGGCGTGCCCGTCGCTGTTTCGATGCTCGATCTCGCCACATTGATCATTGCGCTCGCCGCGGTTGCGGGTTCGGTCCTGGCGGTCGGGCGGATGTATCCCGCGGCCCGGATGGCGCGGCCGCGGGCCCTCGTTGTGATCCACCTCGTGCTTGCCGTGGCCGGCTATTTCGTGCTGGTCGTCGCGCTCCGGGGACCGATCCGCGGCGCGAGCGCGGGAACGCAGTCGTTCGGCATGATCGCCGCTGTCGTGCTGGCGCTCGCCGCCGCGTTGGGCCTCGCGATGCTGGCGCTGCAGCAGCGCGGGCGGCGTGTCCCCGCCCTCCTGGTCGGCGTTCACGCCACGCTCGCCGTCACCGGCGTCGTGGTCCTTGCGGTTTATGCGCTCGAAGCGTGAGCGGCGCCGACCCGTCGTGCCGCCCGGCGGCGGCACACGGGAAAATTGCCAATAATGCTTCCCTAACCTTTACGGGATAAGAGAAGTCTGGGGCGGTCGCCACTCCAGGGGCTTTCCCGGGATCCGAATTACTCTTAAGATTCGCAAACGATAGCGCTGGCCAAGTTTTCGCGGATGCTGACCGGTCTTTATTGCCTCGCGGCGGTTGCGCGGCGTCATGGCATCGACGTCAACGCCGACAATCTGGCGCGCGCCCACGGCCCGCTCGAGGCTGAGCCTTCGGCCGCGCTCGTCGTGAAGATGGCCGTCGCCAACGGGCTGCGCGCGCGGCGTACGCGGCTGACATGGGACGAGATCATCGCCGCCGGCGAGGCCTATCCGCTGCTGGCGCGGCGGCGCGACGGCACCTGGGTGATCGTCTCCGGCTTCCGCCCCAGCCAGGGCGGCGACGGCGAACTCGTCGTCATCGATCCCGAGCGCGACCGCAACAATTTCCAGTTCTTCCCGCGCGGGCCCTGGTGCGAGGAATGGGACGGCGAGGCGGTGCTGGTGAAGCGCAGCTATCGCCTGAGCGACACCGAGCGGCCCTTTGGCCTCGGCTGGTTCCTCGCCGAGATGTGGCGAGTGAAGAGCATGCTGCGCGATGTCGCGATCGCCGCGGTGATGCTCAATCTTCTCGGGCTGGCGGTGCCGCTGTTCTTCCAGGTGGTGGTGGACAAGGTGCTGGTGCACCAGGCCTACGCCACGCTCTATGTGCTGACCGGCGGTGTCGTCGCCGCGGCGGGATTCGAGGCGCTGTTCGGATTCCTGCGGCGCTATCTCATCCTGCATGTGTCGAACAAGATCGATGTCCGCCTGGCGACGCGGACCTTCGCGCATCTGATGCGGCTGCCGCTCGATTTCTTCGAGAACGCGCGCGCCGGTGTCCTGGTCAAGCACATGCAGCAGGCGGAGAAGATTCGCGAATTCCTCGCCGGCCGCCTTTTCCTCACTCTTGTCGACAGCACGGCTCTGCTGGTGTTCGTGCCGGTCCTGCTGCTCTATAGCGCCAAGCTCACCGCGATCGTCGCCGTCTTCGCGCTGCTCGTGGCGGCGACCATCGCCGCGCTGATCAAGCCGTTCCGCTCGCGGCTGCAAAAGCTCTACGAGCTCGAGGCGCGCCGCCAGTCGCTGCTGGTCGAAGCCATCCATGGCATGCATACGGTCAAGTCGCTGGCGCTCGAAACGCAGCAGCGCCGCGTCTGGGATAGCTGGTCGGTCGAGTCGCTGACCATGCGCTACCGCGTGGGCATCGTTTCCACGCTGGCGCAGACCGCCATGCAAAGCCTCGAAAAGCTGATGATCATCGCCGTGGTGGCTGTCGGCACGCTGCTCGTGTTTCGCAACAGCATCACGGTGGGCGCGCTCATCGCCTTTCAGATGCTGGCGGGGCGCGTGTCGGGACCGCTCGGCCAACTGGTGGGGTTGGTGCACGAGTACCAGGACACGGCGCTCTCGGTGCGCATGCTCGCCACGATCATGAATGCGCGGCCCGAGCGCAGCGGCGCGCGCGGCATGGAGCCGCCCATCCGCGGGGCGATCCAGTTCGACGACGTGACGTTCCGCTATCATCCCGAAGGCGAGCCGGTGCTGGCCGGCGTATCCTTCACCGTTCCGGCTGGAAAGATCCTCGGCGTCGTCGGCCACAGCGGCTCGGGCAAGACCACAATCACCCGCCTCATCCAGGGCATCAACCAGGCGCAGGGCGGCGTCATCCGCATCGACGGCGTCGATGTCCGCAACATCGACCTCACCCATCTGCGCTCGCGCATCGGCGTGGTGCTGCAGGACAATTTCCTGTTCCGCGGCACGGTACGCGAGAACATCGCCGCGCCCCGGCCGGGCGCCAGCATCGAAGAGATCGTCGCGGTGGCATCGCTTGCTGGCGCCGACGAGTTCATCGAACGGATGCCCCAGGGATTTGACACGCAGCTCGAGGAGAATGCGAGCAATCTCTCGGGCGGACAGCGGCAGCGGCTTGCGATTGCGCGCGCCCTCATCGTCCGTCCGGCCGTGCTCATTCTCGACGAGGCGACGAGCGCGCTCGACCCCGACAGCGAGGCGATCATCCAGACGAACCTGCGCAGGATCGCGGCGGGCCGGACGGTCATCATCGTGTCGCACCGGCTCGGCACGCTCGCCGATGCGGATGCGATCCTGGTGATGGAGCGCGGCCACAAGATCGGCTTCGGGCGCCATGCCGAACTGATCGCGACCTGTCCGGTCTATGCCGGCCTGTGGCGGCAGCAGACGCGGCATTTCGCATGAGCCGCCGCGTCGTACAACTGAAGCAATTGCCGCCGCCGCGCCGCGGCGAAGCGCTGTCGGCGATGCAGGAGTTTCAGAGCGACGCGGTCGAGGCAGAACTCCGCGGCCCCTCGCCGGTGGCCGGCGTGACGCTTTATGCGACGGCGGCGGCGATCGTGGCGGTGGTGGCGTGGGCATCGCTCTCGCGCGTGAACGAGATCGTCATCGGCCAAGGCAAGGTCGTCACGACCGCCTCGAATATCGTCGTGGCGCCGCTCGAGACCGCGGTGATCCGCAGCATCGACGTGCGGGTCGGCGAGCTGGTGCATGCGGGCGAGCCGCTCGCCCATCTCGATCCAAGCTTTACCAACGCCGACGTCACCGAGCTCGCGCGCCGACGTTCGAGCCTCGACGCGCAGATCGCGCGCGACGAGGCAGAGCTGGCCGGCGAACCCTATAGCCCGGCGGTGCCGCTGACGGCCGACGAGCAAGTGCAGATGGGGATCGCGCGCGACCGGCAGGGGCAATATACGGCGCAGCTCGAGGTCTACGATCAGCGCGTCGCGCAGTTTCAGGCGGAGATCGCCACGCGCAATCGCGAGATCGACGTCTTGCGCCAGCGACTGGCCGTGTTGCAGCAGGTCGAGACGATGCGCAAGCAGCTCGCCGCGAATGGCACCGGCTCGAAGATCGCGGCGCTGGCCGCAACGGATTCACGCCTCGACGTCGAGCGTTCGGTCGATCAGGCGCAGAGCGAGATCGCCGAGTTCCAGCATCAGCTCGACGGCGCCGCGGCCGAGCGCCAAAGCTTCGTCAAGAAGTGGCGCCAAGACCTGGCGCAGGACCTCGTGAGCGCGCAGCGCGACGAGGCGACCGTCGCCGATCAGCTCAGCAAGGCGACGCGTCGGGGCGAGATGGTGGTGCTGAGAACGCCGATGGATGCGGTCGTGCTGCAGATCGCGCCGCGTTCGGTCGGCTCGGTGATGCGCGAGGCCGAGACCCTTTTCACCCTCGTTCCGGTCAAGGTGCCGGTGGAGATCGAGGCGGCGATCGCGACGCGCGACATCGGACAGATCGCCGTCGGCGATGAGGCGACGATCAAGCTCGAGGCTTATCCCTATCAGCAGTACGGCACGCTGGCCGGCCGCGTGACGGTCGTGTCGCGGGACAGCTTCACGCCCGACAACCAAAGCGGCGCGGCGCCCGATGCGGGCCAGACCAAGCCCTTCTACAAAGTGCGGGTGGCGTTGCAATCGATGGCGCTGCGCCACGCGCCGCCGGATTTCCATCTGATGCCCGGCATGACCGCGACCGCCGAAATCAAGGTGGGATCGCGCCGGCTCGTCAGCTATCTCCTTTACCCCTTCCTGCGCGGCATCAACGAAAGCTTCCGCGAACCCTGACCCCGCGCTGTTGCGGCCGGTCGACTTTCCGGCGCCGCGGTGGTAGAGCACGATCCGCATCCGAAAGAGGCGCCTTCCATGGCCGCGGATGAAGCGATCCCCGGAAACGCGCAGGCACTCGCAACCTTGAGTGGCCTGGGCCGGCTCTTGGACGGCGTGACGGCGATCGAGTTTGCATTGCTGCTGCCGTTCTTCGTGCTCCTCCTGATGGGTATCATCGAATTCGGCCAAGCGCTGTTCCTTCAATTGGCGTTGCAGCACGCCGTGACCGAGGCCGCGCGCTGCGCCAGTGTCTCGTCGCAGTCCGGCGGGACCCCCGATTGCAGCACGGCGAGCAACGTCGCTTCCTTTGCCGTGACCGAAGCCTATGGGCTGAGCCCCGCCGCGAGCGTCTTCTCGGAGACCACCCCCGCGGGCTTCCATTGCGTCAAGGCAAGCTATCCCTACAGCTTCACGCTCCCGCTCGGCCCGGCCTTCGCGCTCACGCTCACCGCGAGCTCCTGCTATCCGGCCTGAGGATGTCGGGATCGGCGCGCCGGTCGGGGCGGTTCGCCGCTCATCGGCCCGGCGGGCCGGGCCGCGCGCCGACGGGCGCCGCGCCGGTGGCGCCTTCGGACGCGATACCGATCTCGGACGGCGTCCGCGCTTGCGTCGGAACATGCGCGCGGAAGGCACAGCGCGGCGCGCAGATATACTCCGTCTGGTCGTTCGCGCGGGTGACCGTCACCGTATTGGCGTTTTCCGGCACCACGACGATCTCGCGGTCGAGCAGGCGGCGGCCGCTGCCGTCGAAAGCCAGGAGGTTGGTCGCGCCCGGCTTTCTGCCGAGCACGAACATGAGATTATTCCGCTCGTCGACGATGTCCGCGACCTGCGGGTCGGCAATGAGCACGACGGCGGGCGCGGCTGCGAGCGTGAGTACGGTGGCATGATCGACGGTGACGCGCAGGACGACCGGCCGGCTCTGCTGTGCCGCCGCCGGGATCGGGAGCGCCAATGCCGTGCCGAGCACGGCGATCCCGATCGCCGCGCCGCCACGGCAGCATCGCTGGTGTCGTGCATACGTGGGTGTGTCGACCATCCCTCACCGCATCGAGACGCATTCGCCGCACGCAAATGTCTAGCAAAAGCGCGGGTCGAATCATAGCTGCCACGCACCTGCGACCGCGTGACGGCGTCGGCGGATTCCGTCACGCCGAATGGCGCCACACCGCTTGGCTCGGGCGGGCCGATTACTGCTGCGGGGCGAAGGCGACGCCGCGGAAGACCTCGCCCGCTCGCGAAGATTGAAGCGTATAGAATTCGTCCCATCGGCCGTCGTTGGCGTCGCCGCCATGATGCGCATCGAATCCGTCGCCGTCATTGCCGCGGAAATCGGCCTGACGCTGGTCGGCATCCCGCTCGCGCGGAAGCGCCGTTGCCGCGATCGCGTCCTTGACCGCGACGAGCCTCGTCGGATCCGGCTCGCCGCCGGATATCGTGCTGTATTGTGCCGTGATCGCATAGATGGTCACGGTGCCATCGTCGTTGACTCGGCCGGTCAGATTGCGCAGGCCTGTCGTGTAGGTCGGAACCGGGTATCCCGGCACATTCGCCGGTTGGTTCAGTTGCAGCCCGTCCTGGATCACGTATTCGAGCGTCCAAACATTGCTGACGAGCACCCATTTCTGCAGTCCCGCGAGCGGGTCGGAGACGAGCTGGGTCACGGGGTTGCCGTTGGCGTCCGTCGTCGAGATCGTGGCATTTCCCTCGTCGGCCACGTACAAGGTTGTCGGATTCGCGAACCAGAAACCGAATGGCGTCAGGAACGACGAGGCCTTGGTAACAGGGTTCGTCGCGCGAACGCCAAACAATGGGACGATCTGGTTGGAGGTCCCGCCGGCAGGCACCCCGTTGCCGGTGCCGTTCAGGACCTGGAACACGCCGTCATCGCCGTTGCCGCCGCTCCCCTTCGACACGTAAAGATTGTTGTTGAAAATCGCGATGCCGCGCCAGTTGTTGTCCTTGACGTGTTTCTTGGTCGATTCATCGGTACGGTCGGTCGCGAGATAAGTTCCAAGCCGAATGGAGACGGGCGATCCCGGCGCGCCGAACCGCACCCCGATGGTCGTGCCGGGTCCCGTGAAGGGCGCCGCACCATACTCGGTCGAGTCTGCATTCCCGGCCATGTAGAATTCCTGGCCGTCCACGGTTGTCGCTGCGCGCGGATTGTCGCCGCTGAAGGCATCGGGCTCGGCCGTGACGGAGAAACTGCCGTCGAATTTGATGAGCGCGGCGGCACGGTCATAGAACGGGCCGACATGGGTCGAAAGCTGCGCGTTCGGATCGGTCGTATAGGAATTGGATACGCCCTCGAGGCCGGGCACCGCGACATAGCCCAAATAGGTCAGGAACCGGCCATCGACGGAGAGATTGAGCGCGCCTTCGGATTTCGAACTGAAGCTCGTGGTGATGGGCGTGCCGTTCACACTCAAGCCGGTCAGGGGCAGCGAGCCGAGGCGCGGTGAATTCGGCACCGGCCAGTAGCTGTCGAGAAAGATGCTGCCCTGAATGCCGGGTACGTTGGGATCATTGAAGATGGCGGGGTACGTCTCACCGGAACGCGCCGGGTTCGTATCCGCGTTGAATTGGATCCGGCTCACCACCAGCGTGTTGGGCACGAAGCCGCTGTGCGGCGAGCCGGCGGCGAGGACCGTGCCGGAACTGCTCAGCAAAGCCGCACCGATAACGAGACTCTGCCGGGCACTGCGACCGAAGACGGCGCTGCGACTGTTCGGAATGGGCGTCATTTCCAGTTCCCCCGAAATTTGCGTTATCACGACGCAACTGTATGGGCTGGGTGTGACAGGCGTGTTGCACGGATATTGCAGTCAGGTTGACGCGGCCGCTGCCGCCGTGGTGCCGATCGATCACGCCTCGCCTGTGCCCAATTCCAACGAATTGCCGGGGCCACGAGGCGGGAATAGAATGGCCGTAAATCCGGCGCCGAAGGCTGCGGGGCGGCCGAGCGGCAGGGAAACGGGGATGCGATAGTGCCAGCTTCGTGGCGGCCTCTCATGTGCGCCTTCTTCGCGTCGATGCTGGCGGCGGCGTGCGTCGCGCGGTCCGGCCCGGCGCCCGATGCGGATTCGCACAACCAGCCCGACCTCACGCGCCCGATCCTCAACGCGGCAGCGGCGGCGCTGGAGGAGGGCGATGCCGCCACGGCGGCGACGTATTACCGGGGCGTCTTCACCCGCGATCCCGAGAACGTCACCGCCGCCATCGGACTCATGCGCAGCCTGAGGCTGGTCGGCGGGCTCGACGAGGCGCAGGCGGTCGCGGCCAAGGCGCTCAAGCTGAAGCCCGACGACCCCGCGGTTCTCGCCGAAGTCGGCAAGGTGAAGCTCGCCAAGGGCGAAGCCACGGAGGCCGCGGCGCTCCTGGCGCGGGCCGTCAATGGCGACGCCCATGACTGGAAATTGCGCTCGGCGCTGGGGCTCGCTTATGACCGGCTCGGCGATTACGGCCGCGCCGACCGGAGCTACGAAGCAGCGCTCAGGATCGCGCCCGATAACGCTGCCGTACTCAACAATTTCGCCCTGTCGCGTGCGATGGCGAACGATCTCGACGGCGCGCGCGGCTTGGCACGGCGCGCAATTGCGGCACCAGGCGCCGATCTTCGCGTGCGCCAGAATCTCGCGCTCATCTACGCCTTGAGCGGCAACATGCCGAAGGCCGAGGAATTGACCCGGCGCAACCTGCCGCCGGCGCTGGCGCGCCAGACGATCGAATACTACCGCGACCTTGCCGCCGCGGCGCCGCCCCAACCGCAGCCCTGAACCGGATCGTCGGTTCGCGCAGACCCGCGCCGGGCTCAGCTTTTCGCGAACAGACGAATGACCTGGATGATGGTCGGGCCGATCATGACCACGAACAGCACCGGCAAAAAGAACGCCACCATCGGCACGGTCAACTTGGCCGGCAACGCCGCTGCCTTTTCCTCGGCCCGCGCCATGCGTGCATCGCGGCCTTCTTGCGCCACGACGCGCAGCGCGGCGCCGAGAGGCGTGCCGTATTTATCCGACTGGACGAGCGAGGTCACGAGCGACTTCACCGACGGCGTGCCGGTCCGCTCGGCGAGATTGCCCAAGGCCTGGCGCCGGTCGCTGAGGAACGAGAGTTCGGCCGTGGTCAGCGCGACCTCCTCGGACAGTGCCGGCGCCTCGGTCGCCATCTCCTCGGCGACGCGGCTGAACGCCGCTTCGAGCGAGATGCCGGACTCGACGCAGATCACCATGAGGTCGAGCGCGTCGGGAAATTTCCGCTGAATTTCCTGCTGCCGCTTGGTGATCGCGTTGACGACCAGGATGCCGGGCAAGAGAAACCCGAGGCCGGCGGCGCCGAGGCAGCTCAGGATGCCCAAGGCCGGCGCCAGGTGAATGTTCGGCGAGCCGAACGTCACGAGCGCGGTGACGCCGCCGAAGAGGATGGGCAAGGCGATCCTGAGAAAGGCGAACGTGACGAGCGCCTGCTGGCTGCGCTTGCCGGCGCGCACCAGCTTTTTCCGCAGCTCGGGCTGCTCCATGATGTTGTCGAGCCTCAGTTTCGCGATCACCGCGCGCATGAAAGTGACGCGCCCCGGCGCCAGGGCGCGGCGCAGGCTCGGGCGTTGCTGCTCGAGCCGCTGCTTGCGCTGCTGGCTCAGCTCGCCGCGGCGCTGCGTGATGACCTTAAGCCGGCTGGCGAAGATGTCGGGCTCGATCCAGGGCAGCGCCAGCGCGATCACGGTGACGAAGGCGAGGGCGCTCAAGAGCAGCGGCACCACGGTGGCGGGATCGTCGAGCATCGTCACCCCTCAGATCTCGAAGGAAATCATCTTGCGCATGATGAGGACGCCAAGCACCATCCACAGCCCGCCGCCGACGACGATCTTCTTTCCCAGCGGGTCGGTGAAGAGCAGGGAAATGTATTCGGGATCGATGATCGCGATGATCCCCATGATCAAGAACGGCATCGCGCCGATGATCCCCGCCGTGGTGCGCGCCTCCGACGACATCGCCCGCACCTTGTCGGCCATCTTCTTGCGCTGGCGCAGCACGTCGCTGAGGCCGCCGAGCGTCTCGGCGAGGTTGCCGCCGGTCTGCTGCTGCAGGTTGAGCACGATCGCGAAGAATTTCATGTCGGCGGTCGGCATGCGCCGGCAGCTCCGATCGAGCGCCTGCTTCATCGTCATGCCGAGCCGCTGCGCCTCGACGAGAAGCTTGAATTCGGTGGCGACGGGATCGGCCGCCTCGCGCGCGATGATCGTGAGGCACTCGCCGACCGGCAGCCCCGATCGGATGCCGCGCACGATCACGTCGATCGCATCGGCAAAGTGCCGCGTGAAGGCACGCTGGCGCCGCGCCGCGATCATGCCGAGCACCTTGCGCGGAAGACCGGCGCCGAGCAGGACCGGCGGCGCCCACAGCCCGTACCACGGATAGCCGAGAAGCAGATAGAGCGCGCTGCCCGCGGCCGCCGCGGCGGCGCTCCAGAGGTAGAAGCGGCGCACGTCGAGCCCGATTCCGGCGCGATCGATGAGCAGCCGGAGCTCGACGCCGCGGCTCGGCTTGCCGGTGCCGGCGGCGGCTTCCTCGATCTTGCTCCTGATCTGCCGTGTGCGCCGCGCTCCGGGCGCCGCGGCCTTTGCCGCCATGCCGCTGCCCTTGGCGCCGGCGATCGCCGCCACGCGCGCCCTGAGCCTGGCACGCGGCCCGGTATTGTGTGCGATCACCAGGCCGAGCGCGCTCGTCAGCGCGAGCAGCAGCAGCGCCGCGATCACCAATGCCGCGGGCGACAGGCCGATACTAGCCATGCTCGGCCGCCTCCAGCGCGGCGACGAGCTCGCGCTCCTTGCCGAAATAGCGGGCACGATCGTAGAAACGGGGCCGCAGACCCGAGTAGTTGTGCCGGCCGATCAGGCGGCCGTTCCTGTCCTCGGCGGTGACCTCGTAGACGAACAGATCCTGCAGCGTCACCACGTCGCCCTCCATGCCGACGATTTCGGTGATATGCGTGATCTTGCGCGAGCCGTCGCGCAGGCGCTGCACCTGGACGATGACGCTGACGGCGCCGGCGATCTGCTCGCGCACGGTCTTGGTCGGCAGCGTGAAGCCGCCCATGGCGATCATGTTTTCGACGCGGCTGATCGCCTCGCGCGGATTGTTCGCGTGCACCGTGCCCATCGAGCCGTCATGGCCCGTGTTCATCGCCTGGAGCAGGTCGAATGCCTCGGCGCCGCGCACTTCGCCGACGATGATCCGTTCCGGCCGCATGCGCAGGCAATTGCGCACGAGGTCGCGCATGCTGATCTGGCCCGCGCCCTCGAGGTTGGGCGGACGGGTCTCGAGGCGCACCACGTGCGGCTGCTGCAACTGCAGCTCGGCCGCGTCCTCGCAGGTGACGATACGCTCGCCCTCGTCGATGTAGCGGGTCAGGCAATTGAGCAGCGTCGTCTTGCCCGAGCCGGTGCCGCCCGAGATCAGCACGTTCAACCGGCAATGGCCGATGACCTTGAGCACGCCGGCCATCGGCGGCGGGCAGGTGCCGAACTCGACCAGTTTTTCGAGCGTGAGCTTCTCTTTCTTGAACTTGCGGATAGTGAGCGCGGCGCCGTCGATCGCGAGCGGCGGCGCGATCACGTTGACGCGGCTGCCGTCGGCCAGACGCGCGTCGCAGATCGGGCTCGACTCGTCGACGCGACGCGCGACGGCGCTGACGATGCGCTGGCAGATGTTCATCAACTGCGCGTTGTCGCGGAACTTGACGTCGGTGAGGACGATCTTCCCTTCGGTCTCGATATAGACCTTGTTGCTGCCGTTGACCATGATGTCGGCGATATCGTCGCGCGCGATCAGGGGCTCGAGCGGGCCGAGCCCCAGTATGTCATTGCAAATGTCGTCGATGAGATGGAGCTGCTCGTTCGCGCTCAGCACGAAGCGCTTGATGTTGACGATTTCGCTGATGATGTCGGTCAGCTCCTCGCGCACCGCATCGGGCGCGAGTTTCGATAGCTCCTTGAGGTCGACCGCATCGAGGAGCGCGTTGAAGACGCTGACCTTGATCTCGCTGAAGCGGCCGTCATCGGCCGCCGCCGCCGGCTTTGTCTCGGCCGGCGGTGCTGGCGCCGGCGGCGGCGGGACCGCGGAGGCCGGCCGCTCCGGCAGAACCGTCGGCGCATCGCGCTTTCCGAACATCCCTCTATGCCTTCGCTCGATCCGCCATCCGTGCGCCCGCCGCGGGCCGGAGCTTGTGCCAAAGCCCGTGCTTTCTGACGCGGGAATGCGGGCTCGCGTCGCTCCGTCCGCTGACGAGCCGCGCCAGCGCGTTCAACGGGTCGATCACGCCCTTGGCCCGCGGCGCTTCCCCCACCATGTGGCCGGTATTGGCCGCTTCGCCGAACAGCGCCGGCTCATGCGGCACGGTCACGCTCAAGGCGCTGCCGAGCGCGGCGGCGAATTCCTTGCTCGCGATGTCCGTCTTGGGGTTGGCGCCGACATGGTTCAGGACGACGCGGACGGGGGCGTCGTTCTTGCGCTGGGGATTGAGCGCGTCGAGGATGCTCTTGGCGTTCCGGAGGCTCGCCAGCGTCGGCACGGCGGTCACCACGACCTCGTCCGAGGTGTCGAGCACCTGGCGCACCCATGCGCCCCAGCAATGCGGCAGGTCGGCCACGACCCAGCTCGCGTTCCGCCGCAGCCGCGTCAGCGTGCTCTCGAGCGCGGCCGGAACCACATCGGCCGCGCGCGCACAATCGCCCGGCGCGGTGAGGAGACCCAGATTCTCGTTGTACTTGCCGATGATGCGCGCCAGCAGTTGATCGTCGAGCCGGTCGGATTGGGCGAGTGCCTGCTGGCTGTTCTCGGGCGATTCGAGATTGAAATCGATCGCCACGGTGCCGAAGGCGAGATCGAGATCGATCAGCGTCGCTTCGGCGTCGTAGAGCTTGCCGAGACACCAGGCGACGTTGTTGGCGATCGTAGTCGAGCCCGCGCCGCCGCTGGCGCCGATGAAGGAAACGAGGCGGCCGAGCTTGCGCTCGTCGGGGTCGGTGCAGATCGCCACGACGGCATCGAGCAGGTGATGCGGATCGGGGGGAAGCGGCAGGTATTCGTGCACGCCCTGCTTGGTGAGCGCGCGATAGAGCCCGACATCGTTGTGCCTGCCGATCAGGATGAGCTGGGTCTCGCGGCGGCAGACCCGCGACAGGCCATCGAGCTTCGCGAAGATCGCGGATGTGTCGTCGTGCGTCTCGATGATGAGAAGGTCGGGGCTCGGACTGCCTTCGTATTGCTGCGTCGCGTCGTCGATGGCGCCGTCGAAGAAGCGCGCGCGCGCCTTGGTCAGGCGCCGGTCGGTCAGAACCTGTTCGATGCTTTCCTTCGCCCCATTGCGGGGCACGAACACGTGAATATCGGTCCGGTGTATGGCGCTCCTCCCTTGAGCTAGTGCGACGCGCTCGGGACCGCGGTGGATGCGCCTGTGGTCGATCCGGTGGCGACGTTCTGATCGGCGCTGTCCTGGATCGTTCCTTGTTTCGCCTCCGTCACCGCGCCGCTGCGATAGGCGCGGATGACGCGCTCGGCGTTCGCGCTGTCCGTGGGTTGCGGCGTGCGCATGCTGACGATGTCGCCGGGATCGGCGAGCATGAGCCCGAGATTGCGCTGAACCGAGCAGCCGAATTCGGGATCGTCGAGGTTACTCGGATTGAAGCCCATCGGCGCGCTCCAATCGCCGCAGGTGGGCAGAACCACGGCATAGCGGGTGTAGCGGAGCGTGATCGTGCCGCGCGCGTCGCGTCCGCCGCGTTCGACCTGGATGGCGCTCGCCGGGATGCCGGCGGCGACGAGACGGTGGCGCAGCGCCGCCGCCTGGGTCTCGGGCGCGCCGGCGGCGATCGTGATCGTGAGCGGCCCATGACCGCGGTCGAGATAGCCCGCGACCAACATCCGAAACCGCGCGGCGTCGGCGCCGCCGGCGAGGGGCTCGGCGCTGCCGCGATCGGGCGCGGTCAGGCTCACGGTCTCGGGCTTTGCCCCGATGGGGAACCGCTTGGTGTAATCCTGCTGGATCGGCTCGCTGCAGGCGGCTAGCGCGAGGAGCGCGCCGATGATGCCGAAACGTGACCAACCGGAACGGGCGAGGGCCATCGCGGTCACTCCAGGATGAAGCCGAAGGGTCCCTTCGGCGGCGGTGGATTGGCACCCCGCGGCAGGCGCGTGGCGTTGAGCCGGCCGAGGAAATACAGGTTGAAGTCGCTCGCCGGCCCGAAGCCGTCCGAGGGATAGGCCAAGGCGTTCGGGTCGACCGGCCGAACCAGATAGGCGCTCAACGCGATCACGAGCTCGGTCTCGTCGTGCTGGAACTGCTTGCTCGAGAACAAGGCGCCGAGAACCGGCAGGTTCATCAGTCCCGGCAGCCCCTGGATGGTGGTCTGGATGTCGTTCTGGAGCAGGCCCGCGATCGCGACCCCATCGCCGGATGGCAGCTCGACCGTCGTCGTCGCGCTGCGCTCGGTGAGCGACGGAACACTGGTGCCGCCGACCGTGGTCGGCGCCCCGGTGGCGCTCACGGAGGTTGCGATCTTGAGACTGATGAGGCCGCTCGAGAGCACCACCGGCGTGAACGTGAGCTGCACACCGAAGGGATAGAACACGGGAACGATCTGCGCCGACGCGCCGACCCCGACGACGGTCGGCAGCGGAAACTTGCCGCCGACCAGGAAGGACGCGGTCTCGCCCGAGACGGCCGTCAGGGTCGGTTCGGCGAGCGTCCGGACGAGGCCGTTCGCTTCGAGCGCCTGCAACAGTGCGGCGAAGCTGCTCGACGGCGCGGCCGGGGCGCCCGGGAATGGGCTCGGGACCGGGGGCGGGCTGAGCGTGCTGCCCTGCGCGCCAGGCCCGGTGTAGAGGCCGAAGAACGGCGTCTGAACGAACGCCGGCGCGTTGCCGGCGATAGCGAAGCCGAGGCCGCCGATGTTGAAGCTGAACGGTGCGGGAAAGCCCGGGGTGATGCCGAGTTCCTTGACCGCCGTGCGCTCCATCTCGGTCACGCGGACGCGCAGCACCACTTGGTTCCGGTCGCGGACCTTGAGCAGGTTGATGATGGATTTGTCGTCGGTAACGAATTGCCGGGCGATCGTGCCGGCGTTGGCCGCCACCTGCTGGGAGGCAACCGAGCCGCTCAACACGATGCTCTGGTTGGCGGTCGAGACGTCGATCTGCTCGTTGGGGATGGCGCGCCTCAGCGCCTGCGCGACGGCGTCCGAATCGAAGGTCACGTTGACGTCGAGCGCGTCGATCGCATGCCCGTCGCCGTCGAAGAAATAGACGTCGGTCTCGCCGATCTTCTTCGCGATCACGAAGGCGGTCTCGGCGGTGCGCAAGACCACATCCGCAATGGCGGGATTGACGACCAGCACATCTCGCGCGGGACGGTCGAGATGAACCAGGTGCGACTTGTTGACGTCGAGCGCCAGCGACCGGGCCGTCGCCGCGGCAACCGCAGCAGGGGCGGGCTGCGCGTGGGGCCGAGCCGGTATCGCCGCCGGCGCCAGTGCCGATAGCAGGGCGAACGCGCGGGCGATCTGGCACAGGCGGCCGGTCACTGCGGCACCGATCGCCCGGCCGGGCCGGCGAGCACGGCGCCGTGATAGATGCGCGGCATCAGATACCGTCCCGTGTCGCGTGGCGCCGCCGGTTTCGGGCCGGTGCCGCTCGCGTAATAGTGCTTCAGGATGTAGGCGCGGAACGGGCTCACCTGGTAGTCCTGAACGATGTCGGGGCCGGAAGCTGGCGCCGGCCGCGCCGCATGCCGCAGGCTGCGCAGCGTCAGCGACAGGCCGCCCAGCGAGGTCGCCAGCGCGAGCTTCTCGGCCTGATCGAGAGTCACCTCGAGGGTCGCCGTGGCCGCAGGTTTGGTGGGCTTGCTGTCGATGTCCCGGATCACCTGGTCGATGGCGAGCACCCTCACGTCGTGCAGCAGCACGCTCGTCACGTCGCGGTTGCTGATCTGCGGCGCACTCCCGCCCTCCGGCGACCGGAGCTTCACCGCATATTGCTCGGTCAGCAGCACGTCGACACGGTCGCCGGGAAGCACCAGGCCGCTGACGCCGGGAACGGGACCGATCGCGATCGAGGAAGCGTATTTGCCCGGCGCCAGCGCCGCGGCGAGGAAGCCCGCCGTGCCGGGCTTCAGCAGGCGCAGCGGCGTGATCGGCGCATCCTTCTCGATGCCGCGGAGGACCACATGGCCAGCCACGTCCCGCGCCACGTCGGCGCCCTTCTCGCGCACGAGGAAATCCGCGGCGATCGCATCTTTCGGCCAGCGCTGCCAGCGCACGTCATCGTTCGCGAGAATGGTCCCCGCCGGAAGATCCTTCGCCGCAACGAGCACGTCCTGCGTCGGCATCTTTGCCGGCTGTTGGCGTTGCGTCTCCGCGGCGTTGTGCGTCATCAACCGGGGCACGACGAAATAGATCGCCGCGGCGAGAACGAGGGCGAAGGTCGCGATGACGACGCTGACGAGCCGCATGCGTCACCGGCCTGCCGTCCCGCCCAGCGCGAGCAGCGGCAGCAGCGCCAGCCCCGACGCGGAGATGGCGATGCCGTAGGGGACACCCTCGCCGGGGCTCAACAGGCGGCTGTACCAGCGTCCGGCAGCGCACGCGCGCGGCAGGCACCATCGCAGCAGCAGCAGCGCGAGGCCGAGAAACGCGCCTGCGAGCGCCGTGAGAACGATGAAGGCGAAGAGATTGCGCCAGCCCATCCATAGCGCCGCCGCGGCGAGAAGCTTCGCATCCCCACCCCCCATGAGGCGCAGCGCGAAACAGGCTGCCGTCGCCGCCAGCACCGCGAGGCCGGCCGTGACGTGCGCCGCGGCGGCCGGCAGCGAGAGCGACGGGACGATCGCACCGAACGCGGCGACCAGGACGAGGCTCGCCCCGTTCGGAATTTCATAGCGAACAAGATCGGTCAGCCCGGCCGCGACGAGGGCCGCGGCATAGGCGCCGAGCGCGAGCCATTCCAGCATCCCGCCGCCGCGACGGCTCACTACGAGGAGCCCGCGGCGCTGGTGAGCCCGCTGCCGACGGTGGTGAAAAGACTCTTGAGATCGCCGCCCAGGAGCGCGAGCACGCCGATGATGACGACGGCGATGAGGCCAGCGATCAGACCGTATTCGATCGCTGTGACCCCGGACGCGTCATGTCGCACGCCGTGGATCGCGCCGAAGGCAGCGTTCTTGAAGCTGGCGCCGGCAAGGTACATACGCAGCATCGAGTTCCTCCATGGTTAGCCGCACGGCCTTGATCGCGTCTTCTGCGAAGCACGGGTACAAGCGCCGCTGGGGACGGGTCTCCCAAACCTGCTATCTGAGAGAGAGTAAATATGGCATAATACAAGCGATGATAAGCGACGACGCGCCTATGCGCAATCTTTTGATGCTTAATTTGTGTTATAAGCACCTTTAGGTTGTATTGCCTTGGTGAACGTGCGAAGCCCGCGGCGATCCGTCCCGAGACGGTAAGAGAGAGAGCTGACGCATCCATGGCGGAAGAGAGCGAAGCATCGGGCCCGGCCGCGTCGCTGTCCCTGGCGGGCGTGAAGATTCTGGCGACGGTGCCCGCGTCGGAATGCACCTATCTCGAGACGCACTGCACCTATCGCCGCATCGCGGCTGGCGATGTGCTGATGGCGCGCTTCAGCAGCGGTACCGCCGTCTATTTCATCCTTGCGGGCCGTGCGCGCATCGTTCATCACATCGGCGAGAGCGACGAGGTCACCATCGCCATCGTCGGCGCCGGCGATGCGCTCGGCGAGATCTCGGCGATCGATGGCGGCGCGGCCTCCGCCACGATCATCGCGGACGAGGACTGCGTCGTCGCCGAATTGCCGAAGCAGGAATTCCAGGCGCTTCTCGTGCGGCGCGGCGAGGTCGCCCTGGCGATGGCGAAGCGCTGGGCCTCGATCATCCGCGACCTCGACGACAAGGTGAGCTTCGTCTCGAGCATCGGTCCCGAGCAGCGCATCTGTTCCGAGATCATCCGCCTCGCCCGCGTGACCCAACCCGGAAGCGATCAGTGGCTCGTGCCCGAACTGCCGAGCCATCAGGAACTCGCGATCCGCGCCCAGACCACGCGCGAGTCGGTGGCGCGCGTGATCGCGGAACTCGCCAGCCGCGGCGTGGTCGAGCGCCGCACGCGCGCGCTCTACATTCTCAATTTCCAGGCGCTCAAGGACGTGGTGCGCCGGGGCGTCACCCTGAATCTGTCGGGCGACGAAGCCGGCAGTGGCTGACGCGAATTCCTGGTTGTGCGTGCCGCGGCGATTGTCGAGCGACCGGCGCGGCAACTACTCGATGATCGTCGCGCTGCTGCTGCCGGTCCTCGCCGGCTTCGTCGGGATCGCCACCGAGGCCGGACTGTGGTTCTACACCCATCAATGGATGCAAGGGGCGGCCGACGCCGCGGCCTTCAGCGCGGCGAAAGTGGGCGCCGGCGGCGGAAACTGGTCGCCCGAGGCGCTCGCGGTCGCGGCCGCGCACGGCTTCGCGAACGGCGTCAACAGCACCACCGTCGAGGCCCTGTCGCCACCCCAGGCGGGTTCGCACAAAGGGCAGTCCGGCTATTACGAGGTGTTCATCACCCAGACGCAGAAGCGGCTGTTTTCGGCGTTGTTCATCGGCACGCCCGTCGTCATCACCGCCCGCGCGGTCGCGGGCACCGCCGGCGGCCCCGGCCATGGCTGCGTCCTCGCCCTCGATCGCAACAATGCCACCGACGTTCAGGCGTCCGGCGGGGCGACGCTGAACCTCAACAGTTGCAGCCTTTATTCGAATTCGCCATACAGCCAGTCGGTGAACCTGAGCGGCGGCGCCGTCGTCAACGCGGAATCGGCCTTCGTCAGCGGCAATTACGTCGCGACCGGAGGCGCCCAGCTCAACGCGACCGACGGCATCAGCACCGGCGTGTCGCCGATCGGCGATCCCTATGCGAATGTGCAGATCCCGTCCTTTTCCGGGTGCGGCGGCGGGACGTCGCTCTTCGTCGCGGGCGGCGCGACGAAGAACCTGCAGCCCGGCGTCTATTGCAACGGCCTTTCGGTATCGGCCAGCAGCACCGTCAACCTCGCGCCGGGCATCTATATCATCGATCGCGGATCGTTCACGATCTCGGGCGGCGCGACGGTCAATGCCGGCGGCGGCGTGACCATCATTCTCACCAGCAGCACCGGCAGCAGCTATGCGACCGTCAATATCAGCGGCGGCGCCAATGTCACCATCACCGCGCCCAGCAGCGGCTCGACCGCCGGGCTCGCGTTCTTCCAGGACCGCCACGCGCCGATGACGAGCGCCGACAATTTCAGCGGCGGCGCGACGCAGAACATCACGGGCGCGATCTATTTTCCGGAGCAGACCGTCAACTATTCCGGCGGCAGTACGACCGGCGGCGCGCAATGCACACAGCTCGTTGCCAATACGATCAGCTTCACCGGCGGCACGAATTTCAACGCCAATTGCTCCGGCACCGGGGTGCAGTCGGTCGGCGGGTCCGCGGGGGCGACGGCGCTCGTCGAGTAGCGCCGCCGTCGCGCCTCACCGTCCGCGGTTCGCCGGGGCCGCGCCATCGCGCACATGCACCACCGCGACATCGTCGGCATAGAGCCGATGCCATCCCGTCATCCGGTCGAGTTGGATCACCGCGCGGGAGTTCTTGGGAAAGATCGTCCATTCGACCTGGTACTCCGCGAGCAGCGCCGGCAAGCCGTCGCTGATCCCGCGGGTCGCCTCGAAATCGCGCTTGATGAAGGCATCGCCGTACATGTCGGCGCGGCCGTCGATGAAGGGCTTGATGCCTGCAAACAACAGATAATCGCCATAGTCATACGCATTGAGAACGTGTCCGGTGAGACCGTATGCTCGAGCCGTGCGCACGGCGGCAACGGGCATGAAGCGGTTGCCGGGGGTAAGCGGAAAGGCGAACGAAGCGGCTTCAGTGGCAAAGATGACCGCGCCTGCCAGCAGCCATCCGCGCGCCGCCGCCGGCCGCGCCAGGCGATCGAGCCAGAGCGGGGCGCCGGCAGGGACAGGACGCGATCGCGCAAGCTGGGGCGCTGCATAGGGCGCCGCGATCAGCGGGGCGAGGAAGGCCAGGAGCTCGGCATTGCGCTGATGCGGCAGGCTCATCGCAAGGAGCAGAAGCGTCATCAACGTGCGCGCCAAGGGCAGCCTGATGCCGCGGCACAGCACCACCCCCAGATAAAGAAGCAGCCACAGCTCGAAGGTCGACATGTGCTGAAAATCGATGCTCTTCCATTCGACCAGCACGGACAGCGCGAACCGCATGTTGAGCAGCCGCAGCGGCAGCAAATAAGCCTCGATGCCGTTCGGCGTGATCATCGTGGCGATGAGCGCGAGCAGCATGAAGACGGTCCAGCGCTTCGCCGTGTCGAGCCGCTGCGCCTCGCCCTTGGCGAGCAGCACCGCCTCGGTCATGAACAGCAGGGTGAACCCGATCCCGACCAGGAACGTCGCGTGCAGGTTGACCCAGGGAATCATGATGAGCGCGGTGGCGGGGTGAGGGGCGCGGTTCTCGTCGCGCGCCCGCACCAGCAGCGCCATCCAGGCGATGAGGAAGGGAAAGGCGAAGATGTGCGGCCGCGCCAGCCAGTGCGGCGTCACCACGAACCAGGCGGCGGCAACGATGACGACGGTCGCCGCCGGCCCGTAATAGCGAAGCAGCGCGCGGGCGAAGATGAGGACCGCGGCGCCCAGTCCCAGGCTCGCCAAGGCGACCAGCCCGTGCCATCCCAGGCGATCATAACAAAGCGCGGTGATCACCTCGCCGAGCCATTCGTGCGCGACCCATGGGCGGCCCGGTACGGTGTAGGACAGGAAATCGACATGCGGCACCGCGTGGTGAACGATGATCCACCGGCCGGTGACGATGTGCAGCATGATATCGGGATCGTCGAGCCGCATCCGCGGCGAAGCGAGCCCGACGAGATAGACGCCGAGCCCGAGACCGATCGGCAGCGAAATCCCGATCCGTCCGCGCGCGCCGCCGAGGATCGCGGCTTCTGCCGTCGGGGCCGCAA
Organism: Allostellaceae bacterium; assembly: GCA_035532935.1. GTDB lineage: Bacteria > Pseudomonadota > Alphaproteobacteria > ATCC43930 > CGMCC-115725 > DATJLY01. Next base: position 32,014 of record DATKQE010000039.1, on the reverse strand, counting down.
TCGGCGGGCCCGGCCGCCGCACCTTCAGCCATGCCGCCGTGCCCGACATCTACTGGATGCGGACGGTCGAGACCGCCGTCAGCGGCACCGGATTGCTGATGCTGATGGCCAGCAGGCCGGTCAGAAGTGTGTAGGGCAGGAAGGTCGAATAGGTCGCGGTCGCGGTGACCTTGACATAGGTGCCGACGGTATAGCCGCTGGCGCAGCTTGGGGAGGTGGAAGCGCTGCACTGCGTCATCCCGGCGCAGCAGTAGGTTTCCGTCGCAACGGCGGTCAGCGGCACGCTCGAAAGGACCGGCGATACGGTCACGGCGCCCGTCGCCGCGGCGGCGATGGCGGCATTGAACGTCGTCGCGGTGGCCGTGCTATAGGAGCTGCCGTTGCGAAACGCATAGGCGGCCCCGGCATCCGCGGCATCGCCCACCAGCATTTTGGTGTAGATGCCGAGGCCGAAATCGACCATTGCCAGCGCCAGCACCACCAGGATCGGCGTGACCAGCGCCATCTCGATGGCGGCGACGCCGTCGCACCGGCGCTGGCGCGTCGGATCGGAGCAGGGCGATATTCCGCCTGCCGGGGTGCTTCTCATCCTCGCACGCGGCATCATTTGATGATCGATCCGCAGCCTTCCTTATGCCACTATAACGTTATAAAATCAACCATGTTACTACTATCAATATATGGACGTGCATACTCGCGTGCTCGTTGGCGTCCGCCGCGCGCCGGCGCGAGGCGAGGCCGATGAGCGATCGCATCGTTGGCGACGCCGCCCTGGAAGATTCGCTGGCGCATCTGCGGGCCGGCGTGATCGACCCGCGCGCGGGCGCGTTCGGGCCGCAATCGATGCGGTGGCAGATCGACCGCGAGGCGGCGCTCTTTCTCGGCGCCGGTCGCGCGCTCCTGTTGCAGCTCGCCCATCCCTGGGTCGCCGCGGCGGTCGCCCAGCATTCGCGCGCGCTCCACGATCCGATCGGGCGGTTTCATGGGACCTTCGGTACCGTCTTCGCCATGGTCTTCGGCAGCCTCGACGAGGCGATGGCGGCGGCGCATCGTCTCCACCGCCGCCATACCGGTATTGTCGGTTCGATCCCCGGCGGTGGACGCTACGCCGCCAACGACCGGGCGGCGCTGCGGTGGGTCCATGCGACCCTGACCGAGACGGCGCCGATGGCCTATGGCCTGGTGCGGACGCTCACCGCCGAGGAGCGCGCGCGCTATTACGCCGAGAGTCTCCGCTTTGCCGCCTTTTTCGGCCTGGCGCCCGAGACGCTGGCGCCCGATTGGGATTCCTTCGCCGCCTACAACCGCGCGATGCTCGAGTCCGACATCCTGACCGTGAGTGACGAGGCGCGGGCGATGGCCACTCGCCTCCTCACCGGCGCCGGAAGCTGGATCATCGTTCCGTCCTGGTACCGGGCGCTGACGGCCGAGCTGCTGCCGCCGCGCCTGCGTGTGGAATTCGGCCTTGCCTATGGCGATGCCGAGCGTCGCGCCGCCGCACGCGCGCGGCGCTGGCTGCGTCGCCTCTATCCGTTGCTGCCGGCGCGGCTCCGCTTCGTCGGCCCCTATTTCGAGGCGCAGGAACGGCTCGCCGGACACGACCGCCCGCGGCTCATGACGCGTCTCGGCAATCGTTTCTGGATCGGCCGACCCTTGCTGATGCGACCGAGCGGAGCCGATTGAGCGCCGGCTGGTCATCGCAACCGGCGCACTGATATGGTGGCGTAACCTTGAGGAGGAAGCGATGAAGTTCGGGCTGTTCTATCTCCCGACCCATGTGCCCGAGGCGCGCGACGTCACCACGCATTTCGACAACATCGTCGAGCAGGTGCTGTTCGCCGACGCGATCGGCATCGATTACGTCTGGATGGTGGAGCATCACTTCGTCCGTCACGGCGGCCTGTGCGCCGCGAATTATCCCTTCCTCGCCTATCTCGCGGGCCGGACGAAGCGGATCCGGCTCGGCACCGGCGCCACGGTGCTGCCGCTCAACGATCCGGTCCGGGTCGCCGAAATGGGGGCGACGCTCGATCAGCTCTCCAAGGGACGGTTCGATCTCGGCATCGGTCGCGGCTTCCTGCGCGACGAGTTCGACGCCTTTGGCGTCGATATGCGCGAGACGCGCGCCCGGATGGAGGAGGGCGTGGAACTGGTCACGCGCGCCTGGACCGAGCCGACGCTCGGCTATCACGGCAAGTTCCGGCCGCCGATCGACGGTCTTGCCATCCTGCCACGCGTCTATCAGAAGCCGCATCCGCCGATCTGGGTCGCGTGCTTCCTGACGCAGGAGAGCTTCGTGTGGACGGCATCACAGGGCTATCACCTGCTCTACGTCGCCTATCACGTCGATTCCAAGACCGCGGGCGAGCGCGTGCACTGGTATATCGACGCGCTGCCGCAATTCGGCCGCCGCCCCGAGGATCACGAGGTCTGCTGCTGCTATCACGCGCATTTCACGGCGGATGACGATGTGGCGCGGCTGCGCGCCCTGGTCGAGAAGCCGATGGTGGAATATACCGCGGCCGGCGTCGAAGCGGCGCGGCGCCCGCCCGATCCGGTCGCGTATCAAGGCTATGCCGCGCGCGAGGAATATCAGCGCCAGGCCGCGTTCGAGAACTATTTCCCCGATCGCGTGCTCATGGGCGCGCCGGAACGCGTGCTCGAGCGCATCGCCTATCTCGGCAGCCTCGGCATGACCCAGCTCGCGCTCATCGTCGATTTCGGCTCGCTCCGGCAGGCGGACATCATGCGCTCGCTCGACGTGTTCGCCCGCGACATCCTGCCCAAGGCACGCGCGCTTTAGGCACGGCCCCGCAGCTTCTGCACCAGCGGGATCGTGCCCGTCACGAGGCTGAGAATGGCGGCGACCGCGGCGATCTCGATCATCGGAATCGGCGTGCCGTCGGCCGCCCAACCATAGAGTTGGGCGAATAGCGCACTGAGGAAGAGCTGCGAAAAAACGCCGGCCCCCGCCGCGGTGCCCGCCAGCTCGGGCATGATCTGGATCGCACCGGCCTGACCGTTGGGCAGCGCCAGTCCCTGGGCAAAAGTGGTGAAGAATGTCGGCAGGAAGATCGCCGCGGGACTGAGGCCGACGCCGAGGATCAGCCCCGCCTGCGTCGCCAACGCCAGAAGGTTCACGGCCGCGCCGGTGAATACCATGGTCTCGATCGACACCCGGCCCGAAATCCGGCCCGACACGAAATTGCCGATGAAATAGCCCGCCGGAAAGAGGAAGAAGTAGAGCCCATATTCGGTGGCCGAGCGTCCGAGCGTATCCTCCATGAGAAAGGGCGAGGCCGCGACGATGGCGAAGAACGTGCCCGAGCAGAAGCCCGACTGCAGGACGAAAGCGGAAAAGCGCAGATTGGCGAACAGCGTTACATAATCGCGCAGGACCCCGCCGCCGCGACGCGCGCCGATGTGCTCCTGGGTCTCGTACAGCACGCGGTAGGCCACCACCATGATCACCGCGCCCATGAGCAGCGCCGCCCAGAACACGCTGCGCCAGCCGAGATGGTCGACCAGCAGGCCGCCGAGCGGCGGCGCCAGCATCGGACCGGCGGTATAGGCCATCGTCAAATAGGCGATGGCCTTGACGAGCGTGTCCGGTCCATAGGCGTCGCGCGCCATGGCACGCGTGAGCGTGATGCTGCAGCCGGCTCCCACGGCCTGCACCAGCCGCCCGGCCAGCAGCAGGGCGACGGAGCCGGCAACCGCCGAGAGCGCGCTGCCGGCGAGAAACAAGCCAAGGCCCGACAGCAGCATCGGCCGCCGTCCGAAACGGTCCGAAAGCGTGCCATAGACCAGCGTCGCCGCCGCCATGGTGGCGAGCGTGACGGTGAACGTGAATTCGGCGAGCGCATCGGAGATGCCGAATTGGTTCTGGATCGCGGGAACGATCGGCAGAAAGAAATGGACCGCGAGCGGCCCGATCAGCGTCACGGCCCCGAGCGCCGTGGCAAAGCGTGCGCCGGGTACGCGTCGGGCACCGACCATGGTTGCGTCAGGCACGAAGCTGCACCGCGCGGATGGCCTGCCAGATCGCGAAGGGGGTGGCGGGCATCGGGATCTCGCGCACGCCCAGCGGCGCGAGCGCGTCGAGAATCGCGCTGACGATGACCGCGAGCGCCGGCGTCGTTCCGCCTTCGCCGCCGGCCTTGATGCCGAGCGGGTTGGTCGGGGACAGAATTTCGGCGATCTCGGTGCGGAAGGAGGGCAGGGCGTCGGCGCGCGGCAGCCCGTAATCCATGAGCGAGCCGCAGAGCGGCTGACCCGATGCGGCCTCGATCGCGCAGATCTCCCACAGCGCCTGGCCGACCCCTTGGGCGATGGCGCCGTGCGTCTGGCCGTCGACGATCAATGGATTGATGCAGCGCCCGACATCGTCGACCGAGGCATAGCGCATGAGCGCGACGGCGCCGGTCTCGGGATCGACCTCGACCTCGGCGATGGCGCAGCCGTTGGGAAAGACTGGATCGTGCATTTCGTTGTCGGCGGCGACGGCGAGCCCATCCTTGAGCTCGGGCGGCAGCGTGACGCGCGCCGCCTCCTGCGCCAGCTCCAACAGATCGAAGCGGCGGTTGCTCGCCGGCGTGCTGAAATGCCCATCGGCGAAGGTCACGTCTGCCGGTGGTGCTCCCAATACGATCGCTGCGATCCGCCGTCCCTTGGCAATGAGCGCCGTGGCGGCGAGCGACATCACCGTCGCGGCGTGCCGCATCGAGCGGCCGGAATGCGAGCCGCCGCCGACGCTCACGATGTCGGTGTCGCCCATGACGATGTTGATCGCTTCCGGCGGTACGCCGAGGAGGTCGGAGACGACTTGGGCGAAACTGGTCTCGTGCCCTTGTCCGCTTGGCTGCGTGCCGATGACGACATCAATGGCGCGATCGGGCCGCACGGTGATCTCGGCACGCTCGCGCGGCGATCCGATCGAGGACTCGACGTAATTCGCCAGCCCCAGCCCACGCCGCCGGCCGCGCCGCAACGCTTCCTCGCGCCGCGCTGCGAAGCCGCGCCAATCGGCCAGCGCCATGGCGCGGTCCATGTTGGCCTCGTAGGTGCCGCTGTCATAGGCGGCGCCGACGGCATTGGTGTAGGGCATCGCGTCCGCCCGCACGAGGTTGCGGCGGCGCAGCGCGACCCGGTCGAGGTCGAGCGCCGCCGCCGCCTTGTCCACGAGCCGCTCGATCGCGAAGGTGACTTCGGGGCGGCCGGAGCTGCGATAGGCCTGGGTCGGCATGGTGTTGGTGAAGACGGCGCGGGCGCAAAGATGGGCGGTCGGAATGGCATAGGAGCCGGTGATGAGCGCCGATCCCTTGCCCAGCGGCGACAGCGACACGCAGCGCGCCCCGACATTGCTGGTATTGCGCGCGCGCAGCGCAAGGAAGCGCCCGTCGGCGCCGAGAGCCAGCTCGGCGTCGATGACGAGATCGCGGCCCTGATAGTCGCTGAGGAACGCCTCGCTTCGCGTCGCCGTGAATTTGACCGGGCGGCCGAATTTGCGCGCCGCCCACAGGACGAGCCCGTACTCGACATAGGGCCGGTTCTTCGAGCCGAAATTGCCGCCGACATCGCAGGTGACGACGCGCAGCTTTTCGGGCGCAATGCCGAGCACCGTGGCCAGTTCGCGCTTCTGGCGGACGGCGCCGCCATTGCCGGCATGGAGGGTGAAGCTGTCGCCGGCGGCATCATGGACGGCAAGCGCCGCGCGCGGCTCGAGCGCCACGGCGGTGACGCGCTGGACGTGATAGTCGAGCGAGACGACATGAGCGGCGGCGGCGAAAGCGCGCGCGGTCGCCGCCACATCGCCGAAGAAGGTCTCGACCGGGAGATTGCCCGGAACCGCGTCCCACACGGACGGCGCGCCGGGCGCGAGCGCGGCCGCGGCGTCGAGGACGAACGGCAGTTCCTCGTATTCGACGTCGACCGCTTCCGCCGCGTCAAGTGCCGCGTCGATCGTCTCGGCCACCACCATGGCGACGGCCTCGCCGACATGGCGCGCCTTGTCGGCGGGAAGGAGATCGTGCGGGCCGCTGAAGACCGTGCCGCCGCCCGGCGCGGTCAGCTTCAGATCGTATCGGGTCGAGGGCACCGGGTCGTGCGGGATCGGCTTCAAGCCCTCGGCGGCCAGCGCCGCGCCGGTGACGACGCCGAGCACGCCCGGCATCGCCTGTGCGGCGTCGGCCGCGATCCGCCGAATGCGCGCATGGGGATAGGGCGAGCGGATCATGACGGCATGCACTTCGCCCGGCATGGCGGCGTCGTCGCTGAATCGGCCGGTTCCGGTGAGGAGCCGCTGATCCTCCTTGCGCGGCAGCGGCCGTCCGATGGCGCGGAACTCTTCTCCCTCCGGCATGATTGCTCCTCGATCCGTGCATCGCGGTCGAAAATGGGTCAACGAAGATCGGGTGCCGCGTTCTCCGCGGGCGAGAGTGCCCGACGCCACCAGCCTCCGCAAGGCATTGCGCCGGCTTGACGCGGCGCCGCTTCGGTCATTCTATGGCGGCAGGATCCGGGGAGAGGGTGACATGGATGGAAAGACGGTGCTGCGCTCCAACCGCAGCGATCTCGACGCGTGGCTGGAAAAGGTCGAGGCGCTGGGCGAGCTCAAGCGCATCACCGCTCCGGTCGATCCCAATCTCGAGCTGGCGACGATCACCTATCTGGTCGGCAGCGGCGCGAGCCCGGCGCTGCTGTTCGAGAACATCAAGGGTCATCCCGGGCATCGCGCGCTCGCCAACATGATCGGCTGCAACCTGTCGCGCCTGTGCCTCGTCATGGGCGAGAAGCCAGTCGCCCATCCACTCGAGGCGGTGCAGATCCTCAAGACCAAGATGGGCCGCAAGATGCCGCCGCGCGAGGTCGCGCCCGAGCAGGCGGTGTGCAACCAGAACATCGTCACCGGCGAGGCCATCGACGTGCGCCGGTTTCCCGCGCCGCGGATGTGGCCGCTCGACGGCGGCAGATATCTCGGCACCGGCGATGCCGTCATCACCCAGGACCCCGAGACCGGGCGGATCAATATCGGTACCTACCGCATGATGGTGAAAGGCCCGCGCGAACTCGGTGTCTATACCTCGCCGGGCAAGGACGGAACGCTCGACCGCGACAAGTGGTGGAAGATGGGCAAGCCCATGCCGATCGCCGCCGCTTATGGCATCGATCCGCTGCTCTTCCTGGTCGGTGCGACCACCTTTCCCAAGACCGAAAGCGAATACGAATATTACGGCGGCATCAACGGCGCCCCGATCGACGTCTTCAAAAGCGACCTGACCGGCTTGCCGCTGCCGGCCGGCGCCGAGATCATCATCGAGGGGTTCGTCTATCCCGACGAAACCTTCGCCGAGGGGCCGTTCGGCGAGTTCACCGGCTATTACGGTCGGCCGAGCGGCGACACGCCCTATATGCGGGTGGAGAAGATCCGCTTCCGCGACAGCCCGACCCTGACCTGCGCGCTCATGGCCGACGGGGCGGCGAACGAGGCGGGACTGTTCTGGGGCTCGGTGCGTTCCGCGGCGATCTGGGCCGACCTCGACAAGCTCGGCGTGCCCGGGATCCAAGGCGTGTGGTCGATTCCCGAAGCGGCGGGCTGGGGCATCACCGTGGTGTCGGTGCGGCAGATGTATGCGGGCCACGCGCCGCAGGTGATGGCGCTCGCGGCGCAATGCACGGGCGGCGCCTATTTCGGCAAGTACGTGATCGTGGTCGACGACGACATCGATCCGACCAATGTGCACCAGGTGCTGTGGGCGATGGCGACCCGCTCGCGCCCGGCGCAATCGATCGACATCCTGCGCGAGACCTGGAGCACCTATCTCGACCCCAGCCTCAATCCGCCCGAGATCCGGCCCTGGGGGTCGAAGTGCCTCATCAACGCCTGCATGGACTACCGTTACATCAAGTCATTCTCGCCGCGCGCGAAGCTGTCGCAGCAGGCCTATGCGGGCGTGGCCGCGCGCTGGCGCGAGTTGGGGCTCGAGGGCGAGGCGCCGAAAGTCACGGTGTTCGAGCAAAACCCGTTCCCCGAGACCCTCTAGGCCCGCGGATCAGCGCTTGGCGCCGGCGTAGCTCGTGAGATCGATGTATTCGAGCACGGTCCCGTCGGGGTCGCGGAAATAGGCGCGCGGCCCGTTGACGACGCCGCCCTGCCGGTCTTCCTCGAACAGAACCTCGACCCCGTGCGCGCGCAGATTGTCGAGCGCCGGCTTATAGTCGTCTTGATCGACCATGAACGAGTGATGCACGCCGTTGTGGTCGTCGAGCGACCGGTTGATCGGCGGCTCGTGCTTCACCAGGATGATGCAGTCGCCGCCCGCGTCGAGAAAGGCCATCGCGCGATCGGGGGTGGTGAAGAGATGCCGGCAGCCGACGATGTCGGTGTAGAACTGCGTGCTCTTGCCGAGATCGCTCACGGGGATGCTGAAATGCGCCATGCCCTTGATCGCAACCATCTGTTCTGCCTCCGTCCTCGTCAGGGGGTCGTGCCGGCTCCCGTTGCCGCCGGCACGGCCTTCCAATCCGCATCCGGATCATAGCGCGAAATCGCCGGCGCGATCTGCGCCGTGGCGCGACCGAGATTCGTTTGATAGACGATCCCGTCCTGGTTGACCATGAAGCTCATCACGCCGGAATCGCCCCATTTCGCCGGATACGCCACCAGCGCGAAGCCGCCGATCATGTGCCCGTTCACGATATACTCGCGCGCGCCGTCGGCCGCATGCGGTCCCTGGCGCAGCAGGATCTTGAAGTAATAGCCGTGATAGGGCGCGTGCCGGCCGCCATAGCCCTCGGCCTGGGCTTCCGCCATGAGCGGTCCCAGCGGGCTTTGCGGCGTGCCCGCGGCGGCGGCCCAATAAAGCCCGTCCTTGCGGCCGCGGTGGCTGACGAAGCGACTTGCATATTCGGGGATGCCGCCGCCGTCGCGGTCGATACTCGCATAGTCGCGCTCGGCGTCGACGAAGGCGAGGCAGGTCTTGATGGCGCTCAATTCATTGCGGCCGATGCGGCGGTCGAGAATCTCTTGCGCTCCGGCGCGGGCATCGAAATGCCAGGCCGCGCCCGTCGCGCGCAGCGGAATGGGAAACGGCCATTCATCGGCGCCGATATAAAGAACGGCTCGATCCTTGCCCGCGCGCTCGATCTTGTGGCGCGCCGTGAACGCGGCGACGAATTTCGCGCGATCCGTCTTGTCGGCGACGGGATCGCCGGAATTGACCAGTTTGCCGCTGCCGGGGCCAAGCACGTGCCTGATCGCTTCGGGTCGGTCGCTGCGCACGGCCGCGAGCAGCGCGTCGAACGCCTGAGCGGGCGACGAATAGCTCGGCTCCCTGGCGCTACCTGCGGCCAGCGCCGTGCCGGCCCAGCCGGCAAGAAGCGCGGCGATGAACAGCCGTTGCAGCGGGAAGGCACGGGTCGGTGCGTGAGCGGTTACGCGCAAGGCGGCCTCCTCGCTGGATCGAACGACGGCTTCATGGGCGCCGCTCCGGCGCTTGCGGGCGCTGGGGCCGGGCGACCGGCGCTCGCGACGCTGGCGCACGGCTCGGCGGCGGCGGCGATTGGCGGCTCGCCTGGCCGCGCTGTGACAGGGCGCGCGCCTCGGGGCCGCGGCTGAGGTCCTGGAACGCGGTGGGAGACCGTTGCGGTGCCGGTTGGGTCACGCGCGGGGCAACACGGGCCGCCGACGGCGGCGCTTGTTGCGGCGTCACACGCGGCTGCGGTGCTTCGCGGCGCGGCTGCACGCCCGTCGCCGGAGCGCGCGGGCGCGGCGGCGGCGCGGCGGGGCGGGCTGCGCCCGGGCGTTGCGGTGCCGGCTGCGGCGCCGGCTGGGTCACGCGCGGGGCAGGACGGGTCGCCGATGGCGGCGCCTGCTGCGGCGTCACACGCGGGCTCGGCTGCGGCGCTTCGCGGCGCGGCTGCACGCCCATCGCCGGAGCGGGTGGGCGCTGCGGCGTCACACGCGGGCTCGGCTGCGGTGCTTCGCGGCGCGGCTGCGCGCCTGTCACCGGAGCGGGTGGGCGCTGCGGCGGCGCGGCGCGGCGGGCTGCGCCCGGGCGTTGCGGGGCCGGCTGCGGCGCCGCCGGATAGCCGCGGTAGTCGCGGCGTTCCGCCGGCGAGCCGGGAAGCGCCCTTTCGTAGCGGGCGCGGCTCCTCGGGTCGGCATAGGGCACGCCGCGGCGATGCGCGGGATCGTGCTGCCAGACCGTCGCCCGGATCGGCGGATGCCCGGCATCGATGCGGTTGAAGCGGCTGGGATTGACGCGGATATCATGATCACGCCAATCCCAGTGCCCCCAGTTCCAAAGCACGTCGACAACGCCGATGGCGACGCCGAACCCGATCCCGCCATAGGTCACGCTGATGCCGAGGCCGGGCGGTGGGCCGTAATAGATCGGCGGATAGGCGGGATAGGGCCAGGCTCCGTAGACCACCATCGGATTATAGACCGGCACGGCCACGAATTGCGGCCGCGCCGGCTCGATCTCGATATAGGGGCCGTCCGCGGTCACGATGATATCGGGGTTCGATGCGAGCGTGCCGGCCGCCAGCGCCGCGTGGCGCAGGCGCTGGATCGAATCCATGACATCGGCCTGCTGCGCGAGAAAGGCATTGCCGATTGCCTGGGTCCAGTCGAGCCGCGCGTCCATCATGCGTAGGATCTGAGGAAATGCCACCAGCGACTTGACGCTCGGATCCCAGTTCTGGCCCTCGAGCGCGGCCGCCAGCGCGCCGTCGCCGAGCGCAGCATTGCCCGGCAGTGCGAGCCAGCGGTCGGCGTCGACGATCTCGAGTGGATACGTGGCCGCGGTCAGCATCGTCGTGAGCAGCGGATCGGGATAGAGCGCGATCGCCGCCAGCATCTGGTCGAGTTGCGGCGCCTGGTAGAGCAGTTGGACCGCGCCGGGCGGCGGCGGGGGCGGCGGATATTGCGCCCCGGCTGTCGTGGCGAGGAAGAGCGCCACCGCCATTGCCGCGCCGCCGATGAAGCGCTTCATTGCCTGATCTCCTCCGGGGCCGCACGCAGTCTGGCACGCCAACGGGCGCATCGACTATCGGGTTTCATCGGCCATCGCGCAAGGTGCTAGCGCCTGCCGCGGCCAATGCGTCGCTCAGGCGCCGAGCACTTGGCGCAGCACCTGGGCGAGTTCCTCCCGGCGATAGGGCTTGATCAACAGCCGCACCGACTGCGGCAGCGCGCCGCGGTTTTCGGTCAACTTCACTTCCGGGAAGCCCGATGTCAGGACCAGCCTGACGCTTGGCCAGAGGGCGCAGACCCGGTGCGCCAGGCCGAAGCCATCCATCGTCCCCGGCATGACGATGTCGGTGAAGAGCAGATCGACCGGCTCCTTCGCCAGGATCGCCAGCGCGGCCTCGGCACTGCTCGCCTCGATCGCGCGATAGCCAAGATCCCTGATCTGGCGCACCACCAGCCGGCGCAGCGACTCGTTGTCCTCGACCGCCAGGACCGTTTCGCCGTTGCCGCGGAGCGCCGCCGCCGGCGGCGGCGCGCGGGCATCGTCGCGAACATCCACGGCACGCGGCAGATAAAGGCGAAACGTGGTGCCCCCGCCGGGCTCGCTATAGACGTTGATGTGCCCACCCGACTGCTTCATGAAGCCGAAGACCATGCTGAGCCCGAGTCCGGTGCCGCGGCCGGGTGCTTTGGTGGTGAAGAACGGCTCGAAGATGCGCCGCAGCACCTCCGGCGTCATACCGCTGCCGGTATCGCTCATCTGGAGCACGGCATAATCGCCCGCAGCGGCGTCGGGGTGCGCCGCCACATAGTCGGCATCGAGGGTGCGATTGGCCGCGGCCACCATCAATCGGCCCCCGGACGCCATCGCGTCGCGCGCATTGGTGGCGAGGTTGATAAGGCTCGCTTCGAGTTGCGCCGGGTCGACGACGACGGGCCAGAGATCAGCCGCGAGGTCGAGCGATATCTCGATGTTCTCGCCGAGCGTGCGCTCCAGGAGCTTCACCATGTCGCTCACCCGCTCGTTGAGCGACACGTGTTGCGGCGTCATCGGCTGGCGCCGCGAAAAGGCGAGCAGCCGGCGCGTCAGCTCGGCGCCACGCATGGCGGCCGCGAGCGCGTCGTCAAGAAGCTCCCTGGATTCGCCGTCCTGCCCGATCCACGGGCGCAGCAGATCAAGGTTGCCAATGACCACGCTCAGGAGATTGTTGAAGTCATGCGCCATGCCGCCGGTCAACTGGCCGACCACCTCCATCTTTTGCGCCTGGCGAAGCTGCTCCTCCGCCTGGTTGCGCCGGGTAATGTCGTCGGCGATGAAAAGAACGCCGTTTTCGCCGCCGGCGCTGTCGCGGAGCACCGCCGCGGAGATGTTCAAATCCATCTTCGTGCCGTCGCGGCGAAGGCGGCGGATCTCGACATTGTGGAAGCCGCCTTCCTTCCGTGCGCGATCGAGCATGGAACTTGGACGCGATGTATCGCGAACGGCGGTCGCATCCGCGATGCGCTGCCAGGGCAGACCGAGAACGTCCGCCGCCGCCCAACCGTAGATTTTCTCGGCAGCGGGATTCCAGATCGACACATTCTCATCGCGGTCGATGGCGAAGACGGCGAGTGGCGACGCCTCGATCACCGTCGAAAGCGTCTCGCTCGTCTCGCGCATCGCCTCTGCGGCGCGGGCGCGTTCCTCGAGGGTTGCGCGTCGCCGCTGATCTTCCGCCGCCGCCGCCGCCGCTTCCCGGCGTGCGGTCGCGTCCCGCACGATGGCGATGCCGAGCGTTTCGATTCCGCCCCTAATCGGCCCGATTAGCACGTCGACCGGGAATTCGCTGCCGTCGGCGCGGCGGCCGTACAATTCCAATCCCGTCCCCATTTCCCGCGCCCGGGGACTGGCGAAAAAGGCGCCGCGCCGGCGAACATGGTTGTTGCGGAAGCGTTCGGGCAACAGGATTTCGATCGCCGCGCCGAGCAACGCTTCTCGCTCGTAACCGAAGAGTCGCGCCAGTTGGTCGTTGGCTTTGACGATCCGGCCGTCGGCATCGATGATGGCGACGCCGTCGGGGTTGTAGTCGAAGATGCCGGTGAGCAGCGCGCTTTGTTCGTCGGACTGCCGACGTTCGGTGATGTCGCGCGTGATCTTGGCAAATCCGAGAAGGGTGCCGCCCTCGTCGCGAACGGCGGTGATGACGACATCGGCCCAGAACGGGCTTCCGTCCTTGCGGATTCGGATCGCCTCGGTGACATAGCGGCCGGCGGACGCGGCGGCGGCAAGCGCGCGGACGGGCTCGCCGGCCGCTCGATCCCGATCAGTATAGAACACTGAGAAGTGCCGGCCGAGGATTTCCGGCGCCGCGTAGCCCTTGATCCGCTCGGCGCCCAGGTTCCAGCTTTTCACGAACCCGGCCGTGTCGAGCAGATAGATGGCGCAATCCCGGACGCTGTCGACCAGAAGCCGAAACTGCAATTGGCCGTGCTGGGGTCCCTCGCCGTCGCTCACATCTGGTGCAAGCTCGTCCATGTCGTCACATCATGCGCCATGGTTCCAGGCAACGGCCGTGTAATGCGTACGACACCGATAAGCAGCGCCACCCCGGGTCGCGCGGATACGGCGGTACGAAACGGAACAAACAGCCCGGCCAAACGGCAGGAGGGCGAGTTGCCCGCGCGGAGACGTTCGATCCCTGGCTTCATGCTGCGTCACGCTTATCTGCATTAGGCAACGTGCAGCCTTGCGACACAATCTATCGTAGCTGAACAAGTGCCACTTTCAAGTGTAAATCGAGATTGGCACGGGACCGACCAGAAGCCGCCTGATCCTGGTGCGGTTCACCGAATTGGGCAGGAAAAGCCGCGGAACAAGAGCTTAGCCTCACCGCGGCACCGGCGGCACGACGGGCTTGCGTTTCCGATCCCATGATCACGCTTGCGTGTATGGGCGCCGTCGGGGGGGCTGGTGCTGGCGTCCGATCGCGATAAGATTTGCCCGAACCGCCGCTCAACCTCCAGGGCAACAGCGCACCGCATGGATGACAATTCCCGCCAGAAGCAATCGCGCAGCTACATCCTGCCCGTCGAGGACGCCGCGTTCCTGCTTCGCGACGAAATGCGCGACGTGCGGTTCGCGCTCGAATACGCCAAGGCCGAGTTGTGGCTGCGCGACTGGGGCATCCGCTCGACCATCGTCGTCTTCGGCAGCGCCCGGATTCCTTCGCCGGAGCAGGTCGAGGCCGCCGCCGCGGCGGCGGCGAGCGCGGAGGAACGGCGTCGTGCGGCGGCGCTGCGGGACCGCTCGGCGCTCTACGCGGCCGCGCGCGATTTCGGCCGCATCGCTTCGCAGCGGGGCGGCGCCTTCGCGCCCCACCACCGCTGGCGCGACAATGTGATCGCCACCGGCGGCGGTCCCGGCATCATGGAGGCTGCCAATCGCGGCGCCATCGATGCCGGCGCGCCCAGCATCGGCTTCAATGTCAGTCTGCCGACCGAGCAGGAGCCCAACGCCTTCACCACGCCGGAGCTGACCTTCCGCTTCCACTATTTCGCCATGCGCAAGATGCACCTGGCGATGCGCGCCAATGGGCTGGTGATCTTTCCCGGCGGCTTCGGCACCATGGACGAGCTGTTCGAGATGCTGACCCTGGTCCAGACGCGCAAGTCGCCGAAGCTGCCGATCGTGCTCTTCGGCAAGGACTATTGGCAGCGCGTGATCAATTTTCCGGCGCTGGTCGCGGACGACATGATCGCCGCCGAGGATTCCGCGTTGTTCGATTTTGCCGATTCGGCCGAAGAGGCGTGGCAGACGCTGGTGCGGCGCGGCCTGACCGCGCACAGCCCCGAATCTCCCTGAGGCGCCCGATCAGGGCGCATGGACCCAGAGATCGACGAGGAGCCGTGCGCCGGGCACCGGCAGCCACGCCACCTCGACCGCGGAAAGCGGCAGTGGCGCGCCCGCGAGCGCCTCGTGCCAGACTTCGAGCGTGGCCGGCAAGTCCGCGAGATCGGTGTGGAACTGCTGGATGCGTACGGCATGGGCGAGGCTGGTGCCGGCGTTGCGGCAGACCGCTTCCGCCTGTTTCAGGATGGCGGCCAGTTCGGCCTTCACCGGAATGCCGAAGAAGGGCTGGCGCGGATCGGGGCGCGCGGCGGCGGCGAGGCCGCCGTGCTCGAGGCCCATCAGGCCCGAGAGGAACAGCAGGTCGCCGGCGCGTACCGCGGCGACGTGCCCGGTGAAAAGCGGCGCCGCATCACCGGCCACGGATTGGCGCTGCGTGGCGCCGTCCCGCGCCAAGGCGATCGTGTTGATCTCGATACGCAGCTCGGCCAGCGTGAATCCCGGCGTGCTGGTCGAAATGATCGTCGTTGCCGGCGGCGCGGCGAAATGGCCGAGCCAGACCTCGTTGAAGGCCGGCACGTCGTCGGGGTCGCGGAGATAGACCTGCGCCTTGACGACGCTGTCGAGCGTGGCGCCGGCCGCGGCGAGAGACGGCTTCAGCTTACGCTCGATGACGAACTCGGCCTCGAGCTTGACCGGCGTTCCCTTCCATAATCCGTAAGCACGGCGCGCCTCGGGATCGACGGGTCCCTCGGCCGCGACGCGCGCCTCGGCCGTGACGCCCGGGATGAAACGGAAATCGCCGCAAGCGAGAGCCGGGCTGTAGCCCGAACTCGAGGCGATCGCATAGCCGGGCGGGAAATCCATATGCGTGGCGCGGAAGCCGCTTCCGGGAACGGCGGCGACCGCGAGCGCCTCGATCTGCTGTCCGGCATAGAGGAAGCGCTGCTGCAGGATCGAGGTCGATGGCGGGATACGGCCGGCGAAGACCGCGCTGCGGGTCTCATGGTAGGGCGGGACGGCGGCAGGGGTGGTGTAGTACTGGTCGAGGCGGCAGACATCGGCAAACGCGGCGCCGCCCGCCTCCAACACCGCGGCGAGATTGGCGTAGAGGCGCTGCGCCTCGCGCTTCGCCTGCGGCGGTCCGTCGAGCGGATGCGCCGCCTGCGCCACGTCGGGCGCGAGGCCGTTGACGAAATCGGTGCCGCTGAGCCCACTCGCAAATAGCCAGCGTCCCGCCCGCATGCCGCGCGCAAAGCGCGCGCGGCTATACGGAATCGCGACCGGCAGCAACGGTTGGACAGTGTCGCTCATCGACCATTCTCCCGCCGGCCCAACGGGGCCGTCGTGCCGCACCGACCGGGTTCGACCATCATGCGCGGAAGAACGCCGATCGCTACGACCGCGACGATACCGGGCGCGGCATGGAATGCATGCGGCGCGCTAGTTGAGCCGCGCCGCCGCCTCCTTGATCAGGCTGAGATCGGTGTATTTGCGCACGTCGATGGTCTGCTTGGCAAAGCCGAGCTTGTGCTGCAACTCGACATTGGCCTGAATCGCGTCGAGATTGGGAATGCCGTTCGGATCGCGGTAATAATCGCCGTCCTCGCCGTCCTTGACGTAGAGCCAATGGTCATAGAACGCCGGCGGGTGCTTGCCGACGCGTGCGGCGATCTCCATCGCCTCCTTGTGGTTGGCGGGATCGAGATACCAGCGCTCCTGCCGGAGCACGTCCTCGAGGAAATCGACAAGTGCCGCGCGGTGCTTGGCGATCCAGCTCGCGCGCGCCGCCCAGAACGCCAGCGGCGAGATACCGGCCGCGTCGCGCTGCTGGAACAGGATGCGATCGTTCGCCTTGACCCGGGGATCGGCGGTGAACGGCAGCGGCAACGCCCCCAAATCGATCTTCCTGTCGGCGAGCATGGCCGGCATCGCCGGGATCGGCGCCTCGACGATGGTGACGTCGCTGTCGCTGATGTTGTGCTTGCGCAACATTGCGCGCATCGGGATGTCGGTGCCGCTGCCCTTGGCGTTGACCCCGAGGATCTTGCCCTTGAGATCGTCGACCGTCTTGATCGGGCTGTCCTTCCGCACGAGGTACTGGTTGCTGTAATAGCCCGGCACGCCATCCTGCAGCTCGTCGGCGATCACGCGCAGGTTGAGTCCGGCATTGACGATGCCGAAGACGAGCGACGAGTAACCGTGGTCGCCGATCTCGAGCTCATTGATCGCTTGCGCCTGCACGAGTTGCGGCGTGCCCTGGAAATGCACGGCTTCGAAGGTGTAGGACTTGCCGAGATGCTTGGCGAGGCCCGGCTTCTGGAACAGCATCGTCGCCCAGTTCGATACCGGCACGATATAGGCAAGACGGATCTTCACCGGCTCGGCGCGGGCGGCGCCGCAGCCGGCTAAGACGATGGCGGCGGCAAGCATATACTTGATGGCGCGCATGGTTTCCTCCTCCCCTTGGTCCCACGTTATGGACCGGCGACGCGGGTGGGTACCGCGTCCTTGGCGTTCAGCGCGCGGGCACGGGAATGGCGCGCTGGTTATAGAGAATCTTGCGGCGGCGCTCCTGCTCTTCCTTCGGGAGCTTCGTGGGGTCGTTCTGAAGCTCGGCGCCGACCGCCATCCCGCGCTGCACCGCGAGGCGGCTGCCCAACTCCTCGAACCACCGCTTGAAATAGGTGAACTCCTCGATGTCCTGCCCCTGCACCTTCCAGTTGACGCTCCACGGATAGGCGATCATGTCGGCGATGCTGTATTCGTCGCCGGCGAGATAGCGGTGCTCGGAAAGGCGCCAGTTGAGCACGCCGTAGAGCCGGTTCGCCTCGTCGGTGAAGCGGCGCACGGCATAGGACTGGTCGCCCTGGTCGGTGAGACGGCGGAAATGGCCGCACTCGCCAAGCTTCGGACCCTGGTTGGCCATCTGCCACATCACCCATTCGGTGACCTCGTACCGGCCGCGGATGTCCTGCGGCCAGAACTTCCCGGCCTTCTCGGCGAGGTACATCATGATCGCGCCCGATTCGAAGATCGCGATGGGTGCGCCGCCGCCCTTGGGCTCGTGATCCACCATCGCCGGCATGCGGTGGTTGGGGTTGAGCTTCAGGAACGCGGGCTTGAACTGGTCGCCCGCGCCGATATTGAGCGGGATGACCTTATAGGGAAGGCCGCATTCCTCGAGCAGGATGGTGACTTTCTTGCCGTTGGGCGTGGGCCAGAAATAGAGGTCGATCATCGCGAAGGCCTTTCGAGCGGGCGGCGCCGGCGGCAACAGAGGCCGTGACCGGGATCGGGCATGGCATTAACATCGACCCGGCTTCGAGGCAAGCAGCCGCACGGGAAGGACGGACGATGACCCAGCGCGCCTATGACGGACCCCTCAAATTCGGGCTGTTCCTCGCGCCGTTCCATTCGAAGCGGCTCAATCCGACCTATGCGTTCGAGCGCGACCTCATGCTCGCCGAGCATCTGGACCGCATCGATTTCGACGAGATGTGGTTCGGCGAGCATCATTCGGGTGCGATGGAAATGATTGCGGCGCCCGAGCTGATGGTCGCCGCCGCCGCGCAGCGGACGAAGCACATCCGGCTGGGCACGGGCGTGAAGTCGCTGCCGTTCCACAACCCGCTCATGCTCGCCGAGGCGATGGCGCAGCTCGACCACATGACGCGCGGCCGGGCGATCTTCGGCGTGGGTCCGGGGGCGCTGCCGACCGACGCGCACATGCTCGGCCTCGAGGTGCGCGACCTGCGCCCGCACATGGACGAGGCGCTCGATGTCGTCATGGCGCTGCTGCGCGGCGAGACGGTCGATCGCAAGACGGCGTGGTTCCACCTCAAGGAGGCACGCCTCCATGTCGGCTGCTACACCCGCCCGGTGATGGAGATGGCGGTGACCTCGGTGCGCTCACCGGCCGGCGTCATGGCGGCGGGGCGGCATGGGCTCGGCGTGCTCACGCTCGGGCCGACCACCGATGCGGCGCTCGCCCATCACGTCGAGAACTGGCGCATCCACGAGGAGGAATGCGCCCGGCACGGCCATAAGGCCGACCGCGCGAAATGGCGCATCACGGTGGTGATGCACATCGCCGAGTCCCGCGAAAGGGCGTTCGCCGACACCGAATGGGGCTTCCACGAGTGGATCGACTACACCCACGACGTGATACCGGCGCCGCCGGCCTTTCCGCGCGGCGTCGCCGATCCGGCACGGTTCTGCCTCGACAACCAGCTCGGCATCATCGGCACGCCCGAGGACGCGATCCGCGAGATCGAGCGCATCGAGCGTGCCCTGGGCGGCTTTGGCACCATCCTCGTCTTCGGCAATGACCTCGCGCCGTGGACCGCGCAGTTGCGCAGCTTCGAGCTCTTGGCCGAATTCGTGAAGCCGCATTTCAACCGCAGCAACGACCGGCGCCGCGCGAGCTACGACTGGTGCGCGGCGAATCAGGCGCGCAACCGCGAAGAGGGCCTGACCGCCGTGGCGCAGGCGACCGAGACCTACAACGCCAAGCGCACCAAGGCCGAGGCGGATTAGGTCCCCGCCGCGACCCGTTCGCGCAGGCGCTTCAGGCTGCCGCCCTTCATCACCGAGCCCGGCAGCGGGTGGCCGACGATGTCCTCGGCCAGCCGCGCGCATTCGGCCAGCGTCTCGAGATCGACCCCGGTTTCGATCCCCATCTCGTCGCACATGAATACCAGATCCTCGGTGCAGACATTGCCGGCCGCGCCCTTGTGGCCGGCGAAGGGGCAGCCGCCGAGTCCGGCCACCGAGGAATCGTAGTACCGCACGCCCATTTCCAGCCCGGCATAGGCGTTGGCGATGCCCATGCCGCGCGTGTCGTGGAGATGGAGCGAGATCTCGAGTTGGGGAAACCTGTCCTGGAGCGCGCCGACGACGTGCTTCACCGCGAGCGGCGTCGCCCAGGCCATGGTGTCGGCGATCATGACGCGCTTCAACCGCACGCCGTGCTCGGCGGCGATGTCAACTTGCTGCTGCACGAGGCCGAGCACGCGCGCGACCGGGATGTCGCCGGCGAAGTTGCAGCCGAACGCCGCCATCACGCCGCCGCGCTCCACGGGGATGCCGCGGGCCTTGTACATCTCGATGATCGCGTGCTGGTCCGCCGCCTGCTGCTCGGGCGTGCGGTGCTGGTTGCGCATGAGGAACGGGTCCGACGCACACAGCACGATCGAGCCGGTGATCGCAAGCCGCGCGGTCGCCACCGCACGCTCGAAGCCCTTGTCGTTGAGCCAGAGCCCGGTATAGGCGACCCCCTTCTCGCGCGTAATGCCCTGCACGACCTGCTCGGCATCGGCCATGCCCGGCACCGCCTTGGGATTGACGAAGGACACGATCTGGATGTGATCGAGCCCGGTCTGCGACAGCGCGTCGATGAGCTCGATCTTGCGCGCGGTCGCGATCGGCCCCTTCTCGAATTGGAAGCCTTCGCGCGGGCCTTCCTCGCTGATGTGGATCGAGGTCGGGAAGTTCGGCATGCGCGCCTCCTGTCGCTACGGCGGCTTCAGTGTTCCACAGGATGTGGCGAAAATCCATGTCGCCGGCGCGAGCGGGCCGGTATGATCCGGCATCGGCAAAGGCGAGGGAGCACGCGTGGCAGAGAGCAATAGCAACGACATGCTCGAGATCGTGGTCGCGGACCGCATCCGGCTCTTGACGCTCGACCGGCCGGAGCGCCGCGCGCCGTTGCGGCAGGGACGCTGAGGAATGGCGGCGGCGTCCGGATCGCTCGAGGCGCTGCTGCGGCCGCGTTCCATCGCTGTCATCGGCGCCTCGCGCAGCCCGGACAAGAACGGCTATGCGGTGGTGCGGAATCTTGTCCGCGGCGGCTTTCCCGGCCGCGTCTTTCCGGTCAATCCGGCGGGCGGCGAGATCGCGGGCGTGACGTGCTGGCGCACGCTCGGCGAATTGCCGGAGCCGCCCGACTGCGCCATGGTGGTGATCCCGGCGGCCGATACGGTCGCGGCGGTCCGCCAATGCGCCGATGCCGGAATCCGCGCCGTCGTCGTCGGCGCGAGCGGCTTTGCCGAGGACGGAACCGAAGCGGGCGCGGCCCGACAGGAAGCCTTGGCGGCGATCGCGCGCGACCGCGGCCTCGCGCTGCTCGGTCCCAACACCAACGGCTTCCTCAATGCCGCCGACCGCGTTTCGCTCGGCTACAATGCCGAGCACGCGGAATCGTTTCCGCCCGGCGGGGTGTCGGTCGTCTCGCATAGCGGCGCCTTGTTCGGCGGCTTCGCGCGCACGCTGCGGCGTCTGGGCGGCGGCTTGTCGAAATTCATTCCGGTCGGCAACGAGGCCGGCGTCAGCCTGCTCGACGTGCTGGAATTCCTCGTTGCCGATGACGCGACCACGGCGATTGGCCTCATTGTCGAGGCGGTGTCGAGCGGCGCGCGGCTGCGGCTGCTCGCGGACCGGGCGCGCCAGGCGGGCAAGCCGGTCGTCGCGCTCAAGCTCGGCCGTTCCGTGGTCGGGCGCGAAGCGACGGCGGCGCATTCGAGCCGGCTCGCGGGCAGGGCCCGCGCCTATGATGCGCTCTTCGAGGCCTGCGGCATCGCCGCCGTCCGTTCGGTCGAGGCGCTGGCCGGTGGCGCTTGCCTGCTCGCCGCGCGCACGGAGCGGTCGGTCGCGGGCGAGCAGCGTCTCGTCGGCATCACCACCTCGGGCGCGGGCGGCGCGCTCATTGCCGATTTCGCGGCGGAGCGCGCGCTGCCGCTTGCCGGTGACGCCGCCGGCGAATGGCCCGGCGCGCTCGGCGTCGCGATTCGCGCCCAGCCTGCGCGCGGCCGGCTGCGCAATCCCATCGACACCGGCTCGCTCGGCCGCGACTGGTCGCAGCTCGGCGAGCTTTATGAGCTGCTGGAGCGCGACGGCGTCACCGGGCCGAGCGCGGTCTACGCGCATATCGCACCCCATCCGACGATGGACCGGCACGTCGCCGAAGCGCTCGTCGCGCGCCAGCGCCGCACCGGCACGCCGATCGTGGTCATGGCGCCGGGCGGCCTCGGCGCGGAGCTCGAGCGCTTCTATGTCGGCGCCGGCATTCCCGTATTCCACGACCTTCCTACCGGCTTCGACAGCCTGCGCTGCCATTTCGCCACGCTGCCGCGGACGTTTCCGCCGCAACAAATGCCTCGCCGTGACGACACCGATTGGCGCGCGATCGAGACAATGCTGCGCGCAGCGGCGGAAGCAGCGCCGGTGCTGTCCGAACGCGTCAGCGCCGACGTGCTGCTTCGCGCGGGCGTGCCGATGGTCGAGAGCCGCGGCTTCGCCGCCATCGCCGAGGGCGAGGACATCGCCGGGCGGCTGGGTTATCCGGTCGTGCTCAAGGCGCTGGTGCCGGGCGTCGCGCACAAGAGCGCGCTGGGGCTCGTCGCCGTCGGCATCGGCGATGCCGACGCGCTGCGCCGGCACCATCATGCGATGGCGGATCGGCTTGCGGCGCTGGGCCATGCCGGGAATGCGAGCTTCATCCTGCAGCCGATGCGGCGGGGCGCGGCGGAGCTCATCATCGGCCTCAGCCGCGAGCCGGCGCTGGGCCATTTCCTGGTGGCGGGATGGGGCGGCATTCATGCCGAAGCGCTCGATCGCGTCGCTCTGTTGCCGGTGCCGGCGAGCGATGCTGCGATTGCCGCCTGGCTCGGCGCCTCGCCGCTGGCGGCTCTGCTGCAGCGCCTCGATGCCATGGCGCCGCTCGTCGGCGCGCTTGCGGCTCTGCAGGGCCTCGCGCAGCATTGCGGCGAAATCATCGAATCCGTCGACGTGAACCCGTTCCTGGTCGATGCGCAAGGCGGCATCGGCGTCGACGCCCTGGTGGTGGTACGAAAGCGAGAGGAGAGGCAGGCGTGACCAATAACGGCGGGATCGCGGCGAGCCGGCCGCTCAACGGACTGGTCGTGGTCGAGGTCGGGCACAGCGTTGCCGCGCCCTTCGCCGGCCAGGTGTTGGGCGATCTCGGTGCCAAGGTCATCAAGATCGAGAATCCCAAGGGCGGCGACGATGCCCGCAACTGGGGCCCGCCGTTCTGGCATGGCGCCTCGGCGGTTTTCCAGACGCTGAATCGCAACAAGTACTCGGCCGCGCTCGACCTCAAGAACCCGACGCACAGCGCGGCGCTGCGGCGGTTCATCATCGAGGACGCGGACATCGTGCTGCAGAACATGCGGCCGGGGCTGATGGCGAAACTGGGGCTCGACGCGAGCCTCAGGCGCGACAAGCCGCGGCTCATCTATTGCAATGTCGCGGCCTTCGGACGCACCGGGCCGCTCGCCGACAAGCCCGGCTACGATCCGCTGATGCAGGCATTCGGCGGCATCATGAGCATCACCGGCGAGCCGGGGCGCACCCCGGTCCGCGCCGGCCCGTCGATCGTCGATCTCGGCACCGCGATGTGGGCGGTGATCGCCATTCTCTCGGCGCTGCGCCGGCGCGATCTCACCGGCGAGGGCAGCGAGATCGACACCTCGCTCTACGAGACCGCGCTGTCGTGGATGAACATGGCAGCGGCCGGCTATCTCGCGACCGGCAACGTGCCGGGCCCGTTCGGCTCCGAGTATATCTCGCTCTGCCCCTACAGGATGTACGAGGCGCTGGACGGCCAAGTCATGATCGCCGCCGGCAACGACAATCTCTTCCGCCGCCTGGCGGTGGCGATGGGCCACGGCGAATGGGCCGAGGATGCGCGCTTCCTGACCAATCCCGACCGCGTCAAGCACCGCGACGCGCTCAACGCGCTCATCGCCGACGTCGTCCGCACCCGCCGGCGGGCCGAATGGGTGGCGGCGCTCGAGGCGGCGAGCGTGCCGTGCGCGCCGCTCCAGACGCTCGATCAGGTCATGGCCCATCCCCAGACCGATGCGCTCGGCATCGTGCTGCCGACGCCCGATGGCGCGATGCGCCTGATGGGACTGCCGGTCTCCTTCAACGGCGAGCGCCCGAGCCTCTTCCGCGGGCCGGTCGTGCTCGGCGCCGATACCGCACTCGTCCTCGAAGCGGCGGAAACCGGCCCATGAGTTCGCGCGTCAGCCGACGACGATGAGCGCATCGAGCGCGACCGCGCCTTCGCCTTCGGCGTGAACGACGACGGGATTGAGGTCGATCTCGACAATCTCCGGCCGCGATTGCATCAGCGCGCCCACTTGCGCGGCGATCCGCGCCAGCGCCGTCACGTCGCGGGCGGGCCGGCCGCGCAGTGCCGTGAACAGTTTCGCGCCATTGAGCCTTCTCAGTTCGGCCGCGATCTCGCGCGGGTCGAGATCGGGCGGCACGAGCCGGATATCGGCCAGGGCCTCGGCCCAGATGCCGCCCAGCCCGACCAGCACGACCGGACCCCATCCCGGATCGCGGCGCGCGCCGACGATCATCTCGAGGCCGGGCTTCGCCATCGCCTCGACCAGGATGCCGTCGATGCCGTCCTTTACCTGCGTGCGCGCCGCCTTCTCGAGCCGGCGCCACGTCGCCGCCATGCGCGCCTTCGTAACATTGAGCGCGACGCCGCCGATGTCGCTCTTGTGCGGCAGATGGCGCGATTGCAGCTTGAGCGCGACGGGATAGCCGAGTTCGGCCGCGATCGCCTGCGCCTCGGCGAGGTCGCGCGCGAGCATCCCTTTCGGCACCGGGATGCCGCAGGCGGCGAGATGGGTCTTGCTCAGATGCTCGGGCATGACGCCTGGGGGCAGCCGGTCGTCCGCCGCCAGCGGGGCCGGGACCCGCGCCCGTGCCAGCGCGCGGCCATGGGCGGTGAGGCGGGCGAGCGCGCGCAGGCCGCGCTCGGGCGAGCGGAAGAACGCGATGCCGGCGCCATGCGCCTCGTCGATGACCGGCCGCGGCACCTCGACCTCGTCGCCGAGCAGGCCGAGGATCACCGGCTTCTCCGCCTTGAGCACGGGGCGCAGGATGGCGCGTGCCTTGTTGAGGGCGGTTTCGCTGCTGCCGGTGAGGATCACGCCCAAGAGCAGGCTGCCATAGGCGGGGTCGTGCAGTAGCGGCGTGATCGTGCGCTCGTAAAGCTCGGGATGGTGGATCGCCTGGGCGGTGATGTCGAGCGGGTTGCCGGGCGCGACGAATTCGGGCAGCGCGCGCCGCAGCGTTTCCGCCGTCGCCGGCGACAGTGGCGGCACGTCGATCCCGGCGGCGTCGCAGAAATCGAGCGTCATCCCCTTGAAGGCGCCGGAATCGGTGAGGACGGCGAGGCCCGAGGTCGGCGGCTTGGGAAACCGCACCAGCAGTTCCGAGGTGTCGATGAGTTCGTCCATGCTCTCGACCATGACGACGCCGTGATGCATGGCGATGGTCGTCATCACCGCATGGTCGCCGGCAAGCGCGCCGGTGTGGGAGTGCGCGGATTCGCGCGCCGCGGCGCTGCGCCCGGGGTGCAGGAGCGCGATTGCCTTGCCGCGTTCGCGCGCCCGCCGGGCGATGTCGAGAAACCGCGCCGGGTGGCGGATCTGCTCGGCAAAGGCGGTGAAGACGCGGGCGCGCGCATCGTCGAGCAGGAACTCGATATAATCCTCGACCCCGAGCACTGCCTCATTGCCGGTCGAGACGGTATAGGCGACGGGGAGATCGCGGGCCTGGAGCGCGTTGCGCAGGATGGTGGCGAGCCCGCCGCTCTGCGCGATGACGGCGATGGCCGGTCCCGGCGCGAGCGACGGCCGCTGCTGCTGCGAGAAGGTCAGCGGCACGCGATCGACGAAATTGACGAGGCCGAGGCAGTTGGGGCCGCACAGCGCCATGCCGGAAGCGCGCGCGGTCCGGGCGATGCGGTCCTGCGCCGCTGCCCATTCGCCGCCGGCCTCGCCGAAGCCCGCGGCGAAGACGATGACCGCGCCGACGCCGTTGGCGGCGCAGGCCGCGACCGCATCCTCGATCGCCGCGCGCGGCAGCATGAGGAGGGCGACGTCGACACCGCGCGGCAGGCGGTCGATCGCGGCCACGCAGGGCCGTCCCGCCACCTCGCTGCGGTTGCGGCTCACGAGCAGGATCTCGCCGTCATAGGCGAATCGCTCGAGATTGCCGAGAATGGCGAAACCGGGCGAGGCCGGGTCCGGCGCAATGCCGACGATCGCGATCGAGCGCGGCCGGATCAGCCGCGCCAGATCCATCGGCGGCTGCGGCTCACTCGCCACGGCGGTAGGGCGAGAGCCCGGGCCGGAACGACTTGTCGTCGAGGAATTGCTGCATGCCCTTGCTGCGTCCCTGGTCGGGGTCGAGGAACCGCGCCTGGTGGCCCTTGGCCATCAGGTATTCGTCGGACGCTTCCCAGGCCATGCCCTGGACCGCCCGCACCGCCTGTTTCGCCGCGCGCAGCACCGCCGGGTTCTTGCCCAAGAGCGTCTTCGCCAGCTCGCGCGTGCGCTCGCGCATGCGCGCGCGCGGCACCGCCTCGTTGACGAGTCCCATCTGCGCCGCCTTGCGCCCGTCGAAGGTCTCGCCGGTCATGACGTAGTACATCGCATCGCGCAAGTTCATCGTCGCCACCACCGAGCGCGTGACATTGCCGCCGGGGATGATGCCCCAGTTGATCTCGGAAATGCCGAACACCGCCTCCTCGGCGGCGATCGCGAGGTCGCAGGCGACGAGCGGCGTGAACGCGCCGCCGAAGCACCAGCCGTTGACCATGGCGATGGTCGGCTTGCAATAGGTCATGAGGTGCTTCCACTGCCATTGCCAGGCCGAGCGCCTGCCGTGCAATTGCTGCTCATAGGGCAGGCCGTCGAGGGCGCGGAAATACTCGCGCAGATCCATCCCGGCCGAGAACGATTCACCGGCGCCGGTCAGCACCAGGACGCCGCAGCGGTCGTCGATCTCGAGCGCATCGAGCGTCGCCAGCATCTCGTCGTTGAGCGGCGGATTCATGGCATTGCGCTTTTCCGGCCGGTTGAGCGTGACCCAGGCGATCTTGTCCTCGAACTCGACCAGGACATTCCTGCCCCACGGCACCGCAGTCGTCGCTTCGGACATAGGTTCCTCCTCTTGGCTGAGCGGATGAAGGGCAAGGGCGGCCGGCACCGGCCCCGCGCCGCGGCGGCAGCGCTTGCGCGCGGCGTGCCTCGAGCCCGCCGGGGCGGCGAGCGCGTCACGTCACCCCGATCGGATGCCCGGTGCGAGCGCGTCGAACGCGATCTCCTCGGCCTCGATCTCGGCGGCATTGATGCCCATCGCCGCCAGGAACGCGTCGCGGACTTCCGGCGGCTGGCCGGTCTGGAAGACGTAGCCCTGCAAGGCGCGGCGCGTATAGGGGTCGCGCAGCATGTCGGCGCGGCTCATGCCGTCGACCAGCGAGCGGCGCTCGGCGACCGGCAGGTCGATGCGCGCATTGACCGCGGGATCGCGGATGACGGCCTTGGGGTCCTTGCCCGCGGCCACGGCCTCGATGTCGTTCAGGAAGCGGCGCCGGACCATGACGATGCCGCGGTCGCTCGCGCCCAGATGCTCCTGCGCGCGGTCGGCGATCCGTCCCTGGCCGACCCAGGTGACGAAGTCCTGGTTCATGGTGTGGCTCGTGATCCAGCGCCCGGTGGCGGGGTCGGCGATCGGCCCCTTCCAGGTCGGGATCTTGTCCTGGACATAGGGCTCGCGCTCCTTCGGCACGCGGCCGAAATGCCAGGTGACGCTCAGCGTGTTCTCGTCGTCGATCGGCACCCGGAACTCGACGTGGTTGCCGGTGAAGAGCCCGTTGGGCCAGAGGCAGACACGGCCGATCGTCCACAGCCGGTCGCGCTCGTCGGTATCGGTGCGGATGCGCTTGTACTGGAAGCCGTAGTCGAACTCGGAGAAATCGACCTTGAGATGCGCCGGCGAATAGGGGCCGGTCTTGCCCTTGAGGCGCAGGCTCCAGTTCGAATGGGTCCATTCGAAATGCACCGGGTCGATCGAGTTCTCCTGGCACTGGAACCAGTTGCACGGGAGCTCGGCCGTGACGATCTGGCGGAACCCGTTGGGCCAGGTGAAGAATTCCCAGTTGGGGACGAGCGGCGCCGGCTGCGGCCCGAGATAGGCCCACAGCAGGCCGCCCAGCGCCGCGACCGGATAGGCCTTGATCCGGCATTCGTCCTTGAGCCGCGCGTCGGGATGCGCGGTGTCCTCGTATGGCTGCTCGATGCAGCGTCCGGTCGCGTCGTAGAGCCAGCCGTGATAATTGCAGCGCAGCCCGCAATCCTCGACATAGCCGTAAGTGAGATCGGCGCGGCGATGCCGGCACTGGCGGTCGATGAGCCCATAGCGGCCGCCGAGATCCTTGTAGAGGACGAGATCCTCGCCGAGGAGCCGCACCGGCTTGATGGCGGCGGCATCGAGTTCGCTCGCGCCGGCGATGGGCCACCAGTAGCGCCGCAGCAGCGCGCCCATCGGCGTTCCGGCGCCGGTCTTGGTCAGTTCGTCCCAGCGGTGGCGTGGTGTCGTGTCGTCGGCCATGCGCTTTCCGTCCCCGATCATCCCGTGCCGGCGCGATTATAACAGCAATCACGGTGCCGGAAGCGAGCGGCGTTCCGCCGCCTTGACACCTCCGGGCCCGGATCGCACGATCGTCCGACCCGGCCGGCAACGCCTTGGAGGCACCGTGGCACAGCCCGTTATCGCCGTCGGCAGCTCGCACGGTCCCCAGCTCGTCACCGAGCCGCGCGACTGGCCGCTGCGGGTCATCGCCGACCGGAGCAACCGGCACTATTTCCGCGGCACGCAATACAGTTTCGACGAGCTGGTCGCGCTCCGCGCCGGGCGTGACTGGGCGGCGGAGATCGACCCATCGATGTGGCACCGCCGCCACGCGCATTGTCAGGAGATGCTCGCCGTGCTGGCCGACCGCCTCGAGGCCGCGCGGCCCGACGCCGCGGTGATCTTCGGCAACGACCAGGACGAGATCTTCACCAACGAGAACATCCCCGCGTTTGCGGTCTATCGTGGCGAGGAGATCGAGAACATCCCCAAGACGCCGGAACTCAGGGCCAAGCTGCCGCCCGGCGTCGCCGAGGCCGAGGAGGGGTATTGTCCGCGCGGCGGCGCGCGCTATCCCGGCTTGCCCACGCTCGGCCGCCACCTGATCAGCGAATTGATGACGGCGGATTTCGACGTCGCCCAGATGAATCGCATCCCCACCGGGCCGCGCGGCAGCCGCACCATCCCGCATGCGTTCGGCTTCGTCTATCGCCGCCTCATGCGCGATCGGGTGATGGCGAACGTGCCGCTTTTCATCAACAGCTATTGCGCGCCGAACCGGCCCACGGTGCGGCGCGTGATGGAATTCGGCCGCGCCGTCGCGCGCGCGGTGCGCTCGTTCCCGGGCGATGCCAGGGTGGCGCTCATCGGCTCGGGCGGGCTCACCCACTTCGCCATCGACGAGGATTTCGACCGCATGGTGCTCGACGCCATGGCGCGCCGGGACATGGCCGCGCTCGAGCGCATCCCCGAGGAGATGTTCCTTTCCCCCGGCACCGGCGAGATCAAGAACTGGCTGCCGCTCGCGGCCGCGGCGACGGAGCTGGGGTTGACGATGACCGTGCTCGACTATGTTCCCTGCTATCGCTCCGAGGCGGGGACGGGAACGGCGATGGCGTTCGCCTATTGGGCCTGAACGCGTCACGCACGATGTGAGCCACTGAACCGGCGCCGCCGCCTTGCCCCGCGGCGGCGAAAGTGGAATGCTGACGAGCGGCGGGGAATGACCGTCCGAACCGGGCCGCGCTCGCCGGCCGGCCGACAAGAAAACGCGAACTGGGAGAGACTTCGCCATGAGTGCGGCGCCAAGCTACAACGTCACGTCCGTCATCGACCAGTCCCGCATCAGCGGGCCGCAATGCGTCGTGCTGGGCCTCAGCCTCCTCACCGCGCTGTTCGACGGCTACGACACCCAGGGAATTGCCTATGTCGCGCCGGTCATGGCGCGCGATCTGCACTTCAGCCACGCCGCGCTCGGTCCCATCTTCAGCGCCGGACTGTTCGGCCTGACGCTGGGCGCCATCTTCTTCGGCATGCTGGCCGACAAGATCGGGCGCAAGCAGACGATCATCTGGCCGATCGTCATCTTCGGCGTCTTCTCGCTCCTCACGCCGATGGGCCATACGGTCGGGAGCCTCGTCATCCTGCGCGCGCTCGCCGGCTTCGGGCTCGGCGGCACGCTTCCCAACGTCACGGCCTATGTCCTCGAATACGCGCCGCATCGGATGCGGTCGCTGCTGGTGAACAGCACCGGCGCGGTGTTCGCGTTCGGATCGATCATCGGCGGCACGCTGGCCGATTGGCTGATCCCGACCTTCGGCTGGCAGTCGACGTTCTATGTCGGCGGCGTCGTGCCGCTGCTGTTCATCGTCGCGGTCGCGCTGTGGCTGCCGGAATCGGTCCGCTTTCTGCTCCTGTCCGGCCAGTCGATGGAGCGCGTGGTGACGATCATGCGCAGGATCGTGCCGGACCGAAACTTCGCGGCTTCCAGCCGGTTCACGCTCGAGCCGCAGATCCACGGCATCACGGTGAAGCATCTCTTCACCGACGGCCGCGCCGTGCCGACCGTGCTGCTGTGGGTCGCCTTCGTCATGAACCTGTTCATCCTCGTCTACATGATCTTCTGGATGCCGACGCTGCTGCGCCAGGTCGGCCAACCGCTCCACGTCGCCATTCTTGCCACCATCTGGTACGCGATCGGCGGCATCGTCGGCGGGCTCTTCATGGGCTGGATCGCCGACCGGATCGGCTCGCTGCCCAAGGTTCTCGCCTTCGGCTATCTCGGGGCCGCGGTCTTCATCGCCGTCGCCGCCTTCTCGGTCCACGATACGGCCGTTCTCATTCCGGCGATGTTCCTGACCGGCTTCAGCATCAATGGCGGGCAGCCGTCGCTCAACACGATCGCCGCCACCTATTACCCGACGGCGATCCGCGCGACCGGCATCGGCTGGGCGCTCGGCGTGGGGCGTATCGGCGCCGTCATCGGCCCGATGGTCGGCGGCTTCCTCGTCGGCGCGCATTTCGCCGTGCCGTCGGTCGTTCTCGCCAATATCGTTCCGGCGCTGATCGGGCTCGTCGCGATCGTGCTGTTCCAGGTCCGGACGGCGGAGGCGGTCGCGGTCCCCATGCCGAGCCGATCGGGCGCGTGACCGGCGCCCTCGGCGCCACGACGCCGCGATCGCCGCCGGCCGCTGCGGCCAGGCGCATTATGCCATTGCGCCGGAGGGCCGTTTCGCCATAGTCGGGGCCATTGTCGTCGTGGTGCGGAGGGCGGCCCTTGGTGTTCATGGCAGTCGATATCGGCGGAACCTTCACCGATCTCATCGCCTTCGACGACGGCGCGGGTCGCATCCATCACGCCAAGTCGCTGACCACGCCACACGATCCCGTGGTCGGCGTGCTCGACTGCATCCGCAAGACCGGCCTCGACCCCGCCGGGCTCGCGCATCTCATTCACGGCTCGACCATCGCCATCAATACGCTGATCGAGCGCAAGGGCGCGACGGTGGGATTGCTCGTCACCCGCGGCACGCGCGACGTTTACCTGATCGGCCGCGGCAATCGCCCCGAGGCCTATAACCTGTTCTTCCATCGCGCCCAACCGCTGGTGCCGCGCCACCGCACCCTCGAGATCGACGAGCGGCTCTACGCCACGGGCGAGGTGCGCGAGCGGCTCAATCGCGAGAGCGTGCGCGAGGCCTGCGTGCAGCTTGCGGAAGCGGGCGTCGATGCGGTCGCCGTGTGCTTTCTCCACGCCTATGCCAATCCCGAGCACGAGCGCGCGGCCGGCGAGATCGTCGCCGCCGCGCTTCCCCAGGCCTTCGTCTCGCTCTCGCACGAGATCCTGCGCGAGTACCGCGAGTACGAGCGGACGTCCACGACCGTCGTGAACTCCTACATCGGGCCGGTTGTCAGTGGCTACGTCGACGCGCTCGACAGGAGGCTCCGCGATCGCGGCTTCCAGGGCGAGCTGTGGATCATGCAGTCCAGCGGCGGCGTGATGACGCCCGAGACGGCGGCGCGGCGACCCGTGTCGATGATGGAGTCGGGGCCGGTGGGCGGGATCATCGCCGCCGCCGAGGTCGGTCGCACGCTCGGCTTTCCGGACGTGATCGCGTTCGACATGGGCGGTACCACGGCGAAGGCCTCGCTCGTGCGCGACGCGACGCCCACGGTCGCCGACGGCTACTACGTGGGTGGCTACAACGAGGGTCATCCGGTCCTCAGCCCCGTCGTCGACGTCGTCGAGGTCG
>DATKQE010000038.1:0-55902 GCA_035532935.1 Allostellaceae bacterium | reverse complement strand
TTCGAGCCCTATGTGATTCCGATCACGCTCGTGCTGCTGCTCGGGCTCTTTCTCGTGCAGCGTCACGGCACGGCGCGTGTCGGCGGCATGTTCGGGCCGGTGATGCTCGTGTGGTTTCTCTCCATTGGCGCGTTCGGCTTGGTCGAAATCGTGAAACAGCCCGCGATCCTGCTGGCGGTCAATCCCTATTATGGCGCGGCGCTATTGGCCGAGCATCCCCGGCAAGGGATACCGCTCCTGGGCGCGGTGGTTCTGGTCGTGACCGGCGCCGAGGCGCTTTACGCGGACATGGGTCATTTCGGCCGCCGTCCCATTCGGATCG
This sequence comes from Allostellaceae bacterium, assembly GCA_035532935.1. GTDB lineage: Bacteria > Pseudomonadota > Alphaproteobacteria > ATCC43930 > CGMCC-115725 > DATJLY01. The sequence continues at coordinate 55,580 of DATKQE010000038.1, read as the reverse complement.
CGTGGCTTAACTTCGTGTTTCCGGCGCTCCTGCTCAATTATTTCGGCCAGGGCGCTTTGCTGCTCGTCAATCCGGGCGCGCTCCAGAACCCGTTCTATCGCCTTGCGCCGAGTTGGGCGCTCTATCCGATGGTGTTGCTCGCGACGGCGGCGACGGTGATCGCCTCGCAAGCCGTGATCAGCGGCGCGTTCTCGGTGACGCGGCAGGCGGTGCTGCTGGGCTATCTCCCGCGTTTCCAGATCCGCCATACCTCGGAGGAGGAGATCGGGCAAATCTATGTGCCCAAGATCAATCTGATGCTGCTCCTGGCGGTGGTGGCGCTGGTGATCGGCTTCAAGAGCTCCGACAATCTCGGCGCCGCCTATGGTGTCGCCGTCACCGGCACGATGTCGCTCACCGCCATTCTCGCGCTCGTCTACAGCATCGGCGTCGCCGGCTGGAACCCGCTGGGGGCGGCGCTGCTGTTTGGGTTCTTCCTGTGTGTCGATGTCGGCTTCTTCAGCGCCAATTTGCTCAAGATCGTCGAGGGCGGCTGGTTTCCGCTGGCGGTGGGCGCGATCATCTTCGTGCTGATGACGACGTGGATGCGCGGCCGCCAGCAGCTCCTGGTGGAACGCTGGCGCGAGGCGCTGCCGATCGAGACCTTTCTCGACACGCTCCGACCGGACCATCCGCCGCGCGTGCCGGGGACCGCGGTCTTCATGGTGCCGAATTCGCATATCGTGCCGCCGGCGCTCCTGCACAATCTCAAGCACAACAAGGTGCTGCACGAACGCGTCGTATTGATGAAGGTCGATACCGAGGACATCCCGCACGTGCCCGATGCCGAGCGCATCGAGCTCCAGCACATGAAGCACAATTTCCACGCCATCACCGTGCGCTACGGCTTCATGGACGAGCCCAATATCCCGCGGACGCTGGCCCAGCTTCGCCTCATGCAGTTCCGCTTCAACCTGCTCGAGACGTCGTTCTTCGTCGGCCGCGAGAAGGTGGTGATCGGCAAGCGCTCGGGGCTGTGGGACTGGCGCAAGAGCCTGTTCATCTTCATGCACCGCACGATGATGAGCGCGACGGAGTATTTCCGCATTCCCACCAACCGCGTGGTCGAACTGGGCGGCCAGGTCGAGATCTGAAGCGCGCGCTGCGGCGCCGGAACGAGATCGATCCGGTCGCGCGCAGGATTCACGCGACGTTCCGGCCGGCGCTTCGGTCCCAGTCGGGCGCCGACCGCGATTTGAGCACGCCGCGTTGCGTCTCGCGATGGCTCGCCGCGCCCAGCGCGCGAATGGTGGGCGGGAACGGCTCGGTCGAACGGCAGATCGTGGCGGCGAGCGCGATCGCGGGATCGGGACCGCCCTGCGCGAGCGGCAACAGCAATTGCTGCACCTCGAGCCGCCGGTCGCTGCCCCAGACGAAGACGCTCGTCGAATGAACCGGTGCGCGCTCGCAATAGACGAGGCGGTGGAGCGCCGTCGCGAGGTCGAAAAATCCGCCCTTCTCGTGGTCGAGATAACGTCCGGTGGGATCGAAGCCCAGACGCTTCACGACGAACGTGCCGACGAGGCGGAAGCGCGCGCGCGTGCCGCGATCGAAAAGATCGCACAGGGTCAGATGCGGCAGCAGAGCCGGCGCCATTTCGAGCGGATCGATGTCGCGCCGCTCGGGCAGCAGCCTCCCCTGGCACTTTGCCTGCCAATAGGCGAGAAGTGCGGCGAGCATCGGCTGATCGAGGGGCGAGGCGGACATGGGACGGCGAGCGAATTCCTGCCCGTCAGTCCGCGCGTCACCGGGTTAATTTTTTGCTAACGCGTGCCAAGAAATCATTAACCGTTCTGCGGCCGGCTCATTTGCGCCGCCGCCACCGCGATCGAGCCGCTTCGTCCGGGTTCGGGCGATGGTTCCGGCCGCCGGCCGCGCCGATCGGGCGGCGAGTCGCAAGCGTCAATCCTTGCCGAAAATGTGCAGCGTCGCTTCGGCGGGGAAGACGAAACGTTCGGGCGGCAGCCACAGCGTGGCCGTCGTGCCGACGCCCGGCGTGCTGTCCAGCTCGAGCCGACCGCCGTGCAATTCGGCCAGCGAGTTGGCGAGCGGGAGGCCAAGCCCGGTCCCCTGGTATTTGCGTGCGAGGCGGCTGTCGATCTGGCCGAACGGGCGCAGCGCGGTCTTGAGATCTTGGGCGGCGATGCCGATGCCGCTATCGGCGATCGCGACGCACAGCCCCGTCGCGTCGGCCGTGGCGCTGAGCGTGATCGTGCCGCCCGGCGGCGTGAACTTCACCGAATTCGACAGGAGGTTGAGCAGGATCTGCTTGAGGCGCAGTTCGTCGGCCTGCACGAGCGGCAGGTCGTCCGGCAGCGACTGCGTGATGGTGAGACCGGCGGTCGCGACGCGCTCGCGCATCAGCCGCACGCACGAGGCGGCGACGCTCGCCATGTCGACGGTCTCCTCGGCCAGCGCGATCTTGCCGAATTCGACTTTCGACACGTCGAGCACGTCGTTGATCAGCTTCAGCAGATGGAGGCCGCTGTCGTGGATGTCGCCGGCGTAGTCGACATAGCGCCGGTCGCCGAGCCGGCCGAACACCTCGCCGCGGAGGATGTCGGCGAAGCCGATGATGGCGTTCAACGGCGTGCGCAGCTCGTGGCTCATATTGGCGAGGAATTCGCTCTTGGCGCGGCTCGCCAGCTCGGCCTCCTCCTTGGCGCGGCGCAAATCGGCCTCGACCCGCTTTTGCGGCGTGATGTCGAGATAGGTCGCGACGACGCCGCCCTCGGGCATCGGCATCAGGCGCATTTCGACCACCTTGCCGGCGAGATGGATCTCGCGCGTCTCGGTCTGGCGCAGCGCGACGCCGCGGCGAAAGAAGGCGATGCTCTCGCGCGCCCGCTCGTGATCGTCCGCGGCCGCGGTTGTCACCAGCTCCTCGATCGGGCGTCCGATCCACAGGAGCTCCGGCGGGTTCTCGAAGAGCTGCCACAGGCGGTCGTTCCACAACCGCACCCGCAGCGCGCCGTCGAGGACCAGAAGGCCCTGCCCCATATTATCGAGCGTCACCCGCAGCAGCGCGGTCTTCTCGGCGAGTTCCTGCTCGCGCCGCTTGAGCGCGGTGATGTCGGTCTGAACCACTACCGCGCCGCCGTCGCGCGTGCGCCGCTCGCTCACCTGGAACCAGCGCTCGCCGATACGGCATTCCTCGACGGCGCCGCCTTCCGACGACACGCCCGGCGGCACCGCGCCGTGCGCCGCGCTCGCCGCGGCGAGCGCGGCGCGTGCGGTGCCCGGTGCCAGCCACGCCGCCACCGCCGCGTTGATCTCGCGATAGCGGCTGTTGCACAGCACCAGCCGGTCCTCTTCGTCACTGAGAAGAAAACCCTCCGGTATCGATTCGATGGCGTCGATAAGACGGCTTTGCGCGGTCGCCGCGTGCGCCTCGGCGCGCATGAGCAGCGTGAGGTCGCGGCCGATGCCGCGATAGCCGGTGAAGGCGCCGGCATCGTCGATGACCGGAATCCCGCTCATCGACAGCTGCAACAGACCGCCGCCATCATCGCAGCAGCGCACCCGCACGTCGCGGAACGGCAGCCTTGCCTCGAGCAGCTCCGCCAGCGGCTGCCAATCGTCGCCCGCGGGGTCGCGCCCGCGGATCTCGCCGATCCGCCGCCCGATGAATTCGGCGCAGGAATGGGTCTCGGGAAGCTGGGTGCTGGCCGACATGCGGGTGAAGCGCAACGCTTCATCCATTTCCCAGAACCAGTCGGCCGCTGCCTCGGCATAGTCGCGGAGCCGCTGCGCCTCGTCGCGCCCCAACGCGGCGGCGGCCGCGGCGGGAAGCGCCGCAGCCACGCTTGCGTCAGCGTGCGCCGCGACGGGCGCGTGCTGTCTTGACGCGCCTCTCTTCGCCATGCCCTGCTCCGGCCCGTAGATCTCCGTCTCAGGATCGATGGTAGCAAGGCGAAGGTTAAGGAATTCGCATATCCCCGCCAATCAACCGGGCGACAGCATCGGCCCGAGCTTCCGGCCGCCGAAGATATGGACGTGGAAATGCGGCACTTCCTGATGGCTGTTCGCGCCGTGATTGGCGAGAATGCGATAGCCGTCGGCGGCGAGGCCAAGCTGGCGGGCCACGGCGCCGACCGCGGTAAAGAAGGCGGCGATCGCGGCGGGGCCGGCCGCGGCCGTGAAATCGTCGAGCGAGACGTATTCGCCCTTGGGGATCACCAGCACATGAACCGGCGCCTGCGGGTTGATGTCGTGAAAGGCCAGGACGTGCTCGTTCTCGAACACCTTCCGGCACGGCAACTCGCCGCGCAGGATGCGGGCGAAGACGTTGTTGCGGTCGTATTGCATCGTCGTCCTCCTCGTGGCTCAGCCCCGGGCGCGGCTTTCCTTCTCGGCAATGCCCGAGACGCCCATGCGCGCCTCGAGCGCGGACCAGACATCGCCCGGCGCGATGCCCGCATCCTCCCACAGCACCAGAAGATGATAGAGGAGATCGGCGCTTTCGCCGACGAGCGCCGTCCGCTCGCCGGCAACCGCCGCGATCACGGTCTCGACCGCCTCCTCGCCGAGCTTTTGCGCGATGCGCGCCGTGCCCGCGTCTTGGAGCTTTGCCGTGTACGAGGTTGCGGGATCGGCGCCGCGACGCGCCGCCACGACGCAAAAGAGTCGGTCGAGCACGCTGCCGTCGATCGCGTCCATGTCGTCCTCCGCAGCCGGCGGAAACCCCTAACAGAAAGGCGGCGCCCTGTCATCGGGCTCTTGGCGCGGCGGCGCCGACGGCCTGGCGCCGCGGTGTTGGAACAGGAGTGACACGGATGGAGCTTGCGGTAACGCGCGCGCGCGATCAGCCGGTCGTGATCGCGCCCGACGGATCGGAGGTGCGCGTCCTGTGCGGCCTTTCGCGCGGCGGCATGGCGCTTTTCACGCTTGCGCCGCACGCGGTGTCGCGCGCCGTCGTCCATCGCACGGTCGAGGAGTTGTGGTACTTCATCGCCGGCGCGGGGCGGATGTGGCGGCAATGCGGCGACGCGGCGGGCACTGTCGCGGTCGGGCCCGGCGTCGCCATCGCGATCCCGACCGGAACCCGGTTTCAGTTCCGCTGCGACGGTCCCGATCCGCTGGTCGCCGTCGGCGCGACCATGCCGCCCTGGCCGGGCGCCGACGAAGCCGAGACCATAACCGGCCCGTGGATGCCGACGGTCTGACCCAGGCTCACATCCTGACCGGGATGCCTGCCGCCGCGAGATGCGCCTTGGCCTCGCGGATGCGGAAGGTGCCGAAATGGAAGATCGAGGCGGCGAGCACCGCGCTCGCGTGGCCGTCGCGAATGCCCTCGACCAGGTGGTCGAGCGTGCCGACCCCGCCCGAGGCGATCACCGGCACCGTCACCGCGTCGGCGACCGCGCGCGTCAGGGGAATATCGAAGCCCTGGCGCGTGCCGTCGCGGTCCATCGAGGTGAGCAGAATCTCGCCCGCGCCCAGCTCCGTCATCCGCCGCGCCCATTCGATCGCGTCGAGGCCGGTGCCGCGCCGGCCGCCATGGGTGAACACCTCCCACCGCCCCGGCGCCGCCGCCTTGGCGTCGATGGCGACGACGATGCACTGGCTGCCGAATTTCTCCGCCGCCGCGCGCACCAGCTCGGGCCGCTCGACCGCGGCGGTGTTGATCGACGCCTTGTCCGCGCCGGCCAGCAGCAGCCGCCTGATGTCCTCGACCGAGCGCACGCCGCCGCCCACGGTGAGCGGCATGAAGCATTGCTCGGCGGTGCGCGCGACGACGTCGTAGAGCGTGGCGCGCGCCTCGTGCGAGGCGGTGATGTCGAGGAAGCACAATTCGTCCGCGCCCTCGTCGTCATAGACCTTGGCCTGCGCCACCGGGTCGCCGGCATCGACCAGATCGACGAAGTTGACGCCCTTCACGGTGCGGCCGTCCTTCACGTCGAGACAGGGGATGACGCGCGCCTTGAGCATGCTCAGCCGCCCGCCAGCGCCAGCGCCGCGCCGAGATCGATGCGGCCGTCATAGAGCGCGCGGCCGACGATCGCGCCGGCGATGCCGTCCCGCTCGCACGCCTTGGCCGCGGCGATGTCGGCCAGCGACGCGATGCCGCCCGAGACGATGACCGGCGTGTGCAGCCGCCGCGCCAGCGCCGCGCTCGCCGCGACATTGGCGCCCGCGAGCGCGCCGTCGCGCTCGATGTCGGTATGCACGATCGCCGCCGCGCCCGCATCCTCGAACCGGAGCGCGAGCGCGAGTGCGTCGAGCTCGGCCGTCCGCGCCCAGCCCTCGACCGCGACGCGGCCGTCGCGCGCATCGATGCCGAGGACGATGCGGCCGGGAAATTCGCGGCAGGAATCCTTGACCAGCGCCGGATCGGTGAGCGCCACCGTGCCGAGCACGACCCGCGCCACGCCGCGCCCAAGCCAGAAGGCGATGGCCGCGCGCGAGCGGATGCCGCCGCCCAACTGGACTTGCGCGCCGGTCGCGGCGAGGACCGCCTCGATCGCGGCGCCGTTGCGGCTCGCCCCGGCAAAGGCACCGTCGAGATCGACGACATGGAGCCAGCGCGCGCCGCCGGCAACGAAGAGCCGCGCCTGCGCTGCGGGATCGTCGTTGAATACCGTGGCGGCGTTCATGTCGCCGCGCAAAAGACGCACGCAGCGCCCGTCCTTCACGTCGATGGCGGGATAGAGGATCACGGCCGCCACCGGAGAAAATTCTCGATCACCTGGAGGCCGATCGCCTGGCTCTTCTCGGGATGGAACTGCACGCCGACGAGATTGTCGCGCCCGACCGCGGCGACGATCGGTCCACCGTAATCGACGGTTGCGAGCACGTCGGCGTCGTTCGCCGGGACGAACTGGAAGCCGTGCACGAAATAGGCGTGCGCGCGCGGCGGCAGCCCCGCGAACAGCGGATGGGGCACGCGGATGCGCAGCTCGTTCCAGCCCATGTGCGGGATCTTGAGCGCGCGATCGGACGGCGCGATCGGCACGACCTCGCCCGCGATCCAGTCGAGCCCGTCGGTGGTCACGAATTCGCGTCCCCGCGTCGCCATGAGCTGCATGCCGACGCAGATGCCGAGAAACGGCCGGCCGCGGTCGATCACCGCCTCCCGAAGCGCCGCCTCGAGCCCCGGCACCGCCTGGAGCCCGTGCCGGCAATCGGCGAAGGCGCCGACGCCCGGCAGGACGATGCGGTCGGCGGCCCGCACCGCCGCTGCATCGCCCGTCACGGTCACGGCGAAGGCGAGCCCCGCCTCGTGCGCGGCGCGCTCGAACGCCTTGGCGGCCGAGCGCAGATTGCCCGAGCCGTAGTCGATGACCACGGCCGTCGCCATCACAGGCTGCCGCCGAGCACGCCCTTGGTCGAGGGCACGGCGTCGGCGCGGCGCGGATCGATCGCCACCGCCTGGCGCAGCGCGCGGGCCAGTCCCTTGTAGCAGGACTCGACGATGTGATGATTGTTTTCGCCATAGAGATTCTCGACGTGCAGCGTCACGCCGGCCGATTGCGCGAACGCCTGAAACCATTCCTTGAACAGCTCGGTGTCCATCGCGCCGAGCTTGGGACGCGAGAAGCTGACCTTCCAGACGAGATAGGGCCGGCCGGAGATGTCGAGCGCGACGCGCGTCAGGGTCTCGTCCATGGGGATGAGCGCATCGCCCCAGCGCACGATGCCGCGCCGGTCGCCCAAGGCCTGGGCCACGGCCTCGCCGACGACATAGCCGGTGTCCTCGGTGGTGTGGTGGAAATCGATGTGCAGGTCGCCCGCGGCCTTGAGCGTCAGGTCGATCAGGCTGTGGCGCGAAAGCTGCTCCAGCATGTGGTCGAGGAAGCCGATGCCCGTGGCGATCTCCGAGCGCCCGGTGCCGTCGAGATTGACGACGGCGCCGATCTCGGTCTCGCGCGTCTTGCGTGCGACGCTCGCCTGGCGTGCGGCGCTCGCTTGGCGTGCATCGCTCGCTCGGGCCTTCGACACTTGCTCCTCCTCGCCAACGCCGGCCGGTGTTGTAGCAATTCCCACCATTTTAGCCAATCACGCCACGATAATGATGGTGCCGAGCCGCCGCGGAGGCACCCGGCTTAAGGAACGGGTAATCCCCCGCCCGCCACCATGGCGGCATGAAGAACACGCTCCTCTCGGCGCTTGCCGCGCTCACCCTTGCCGGTCTGCCGTTGGCCCATGCCAGCGAGCCCGACCGTTCGGCGTTGTCCTACGAGGACAACGTCACCATCAACACCGCCTGCTTCGACGCGACCAAGCAGGGCCAGGACGCGTTCGACCGCTGCGTCGAAGCCCAGCTCGCCGCGCTCAAGGCTCATCCGGCACCCAACCGCACCATGCTCGATACGCGCCGCGCCGGCGCGATCCAGGAGGATTGCGTCGGCCTGCGGCGTGACGGCGTCGCGCCCTATAACGACTGCCTGACGCGGGAGGTCGTCGCCGCGACCAAGGCGCCCGACGTGACCGCGGACAAAGATACGCTCCCGAGCAGCGTCAGGCTGGCCCGGGCGCTGACCGATGGCGACGCGCCGCCGCGGGCGACGCCGGTCACGGCCTTGAGCCCGCCGCGCAAGGTTCTGCCGCGGCGGCCCGAGCGCGTCTTGCACACGGTGCTGACGACGGAGGTGCTCTATCGCAAGATCGAGCGTTCGGTCTTCGTCGTCGGCGCGGCGCGGTCGCCGGGCGATGCGCGGGCGCGCGACATCATGCAGGGCTCGGCCATCGCCGTCGCGCCGCATCTCCTCCTCACCAATTGCCATGTCGTGCGCAACCGGCCGATGATCGTGCTGCTGCAGGGTCACGCGATCTACCATGCGAAGCTGGTCGCGGCCGATAACGCCGCGGACCGCTGCGTGCTGCAAAGCTCGGGGCCGGCGCTGACGCCGGTCGCGGGCGTGCGCTCCTTCGCCGATGTCGCCGTGGGCGAGCCGGTCTTCGCGATCGGCGCGCCGCGCGCGCTCGAGCGCACGTTCACCGAGGGCCTCGTTTCCGGGCTGCGGCCAGAGCCGAGCCGCAACCTGATCCAGACCTCGGCCCCGATCTCGCCCGGCTCCTCCGGCGGCGGGCTGTTCGACGAGCGCGGCAATCTGCTCGGGATCACGACCCTGGGATCGCTGCCGGGCTCGCAGAACCTCAATTTCGCGATCGCCGCCTCCGATTTCTGGGAGTAAGGCGCCCCCGCCCGACCCGAGGCGCGCACGGCACCATTGCCAAAGCCGTGCATGCGGCCGATGATCGCACCTCGCGTCTGACGTGTTGCGGGGGAGAAGAAAATGTCGAAATGGTGGACTGTCGCGCTGGTCCTGCTGGTCCAGGCGTTTCCGGCCATGGCCCAGACCAAGCTCGACCATGTTTCGGTCGGCGTGGTCATCAGCCTCGCCAATGCGCCCTATTTCGTTGCGCTCGAAAAGGGCTACCTCAAGGACGAAGGGATCGAGACCGATTCCGGCAGCTTCAACGGGGCGCAGGACATGACCTCGGCGCTCGCCACCGGCCAGCTCGATGTCGGTCTCGGCGCCTTCAACGCCGGCTTCTTCAATGCCGCGCATGCGGGGCTCGACCTGCGCGGCGTGGCGGCGTTGGGCTATCAGCCGAGCCCGGTCATCGCGACGCCGCCGCTCGTGCGCAAGGACCTTTGGGACAACGGCACGATCCGCAGCGGCAAGGACCTCAAAGGTCGCAAGGTCGCGGTCAACACGCCGGGCGCCACGCCCGAATACACGCTGTCCCTCATCCTGCAGAAATACGGGATGACGCTCAAGGACGTCGACGAGACCATGCTCGGCTTCCCGCAGATGGTGATCGCGCTCGAGAACAAGGCGGTCGATGCCGCCTTCGTTTCCGCGCCGTTCCACGCGATCGCGCTGCGCGACGGCACCGCCGTCCTGCTCAAGCCCGATGACGGCGTCACCGCCGGCGACATCACCACCGTCGTCTTCTTCAGCGGCAAGTTCCTGCGCGACCGGCCCCAGGTCGGCGAGCGCTTCCTGCGCGCCCTCCTGCGCGGCGCGCGCGAGACGCAGGCGGGCTATACCAAGAACCCCGCGACCGCCGCGCTCCTGGCCAAGGCCACCGGGCTCAAGCTCACGGATATCGAGGCCAGCATCCCCTTCGCCTTCGATCCCCATCTCGACATCGTCCGGTTCGAGCCCAGCATCCGCCGCCAGGAGACGCAGCACGGCAAGGACGGCCGGCTCAACTACAAGGGCCATGTGCCGATGGACAAGATGATCGATCCCAGCCTGTTGAAGGCGGCAATGAAGGGCGCCAACTGAGCGGCCGCGGCCGCGGCCGCGGGCTCCGCGCCCCGCGATCGGATTAGCCGGGGGTTAACCGCGGCGGGTGCAGCCTCGCACCATGGAGAAGCTCGAATGCGCGCTGGCGCTCGGCGACGCGCTGCCGGCGTGCGATGCGAAGATCGCGGCGATCCACCGCTACTGGTCGGAGATTCGCCCGGAAGGCCGCCCGATGCCGGGACGGCAGCATTTCGACCCGGTGGCGATCCCGCGGCTCCTGCCGATGATCCGGCTTTACGATGTCTATCGCCACCCGTGGCGCTTTCGTTACCGGCTCATGGGCACCGAGCTCGTGCGCCAGGTCGGGCGCGACCTCACCGGCACCTGGTTCGACGACAAAGAGGCGACGCCACAGGTCTCGCGCAGCTACGCGAATTTGGTGTTCGTCGCCGCCGGACTCGGCATTTCCTATCGCCGCGGCTTTCCGGTGTTCAACGCCGCCCACAAGGACTATCTGACCTCCGAGCGCATCATGCTGCCGCTCGCCCGCGACGGCAGCACGGTCGATATCGTCCTCGCCCTGACCGCTTACCAACTGGTCTCGAACGAGGCGGTACTGCACCATAATCAACATGGTTGACCAAGCGATGCCGAAGAAGGGCGCGACGCTCGAATTGCCGTTCAATGACCCCAACGCTTCGCCGCAGCCTTCCTAGCTATCTCCGCCCGGCGCTTCTTCGACAGGCTCGCCGCCCGCGCAGCGCCGCCTTTGCGCCCCATCGCAACCGCCGCCTTGTCCTTCCCATCGTCGGCTTCAATCGTTTCCTCAAGCTCGCCGGTCGCGATCTTCGCTGCCATTACGGCGGCGCCGACCACGTCACCGGGACGCTTCTGGCCTTGGGGTCCACGAGGCATCGTTTGTCCCTGTCCTAGGGCACGAACGACGCCAGTTGTCGTGACATCTCTTGAATCTCGCTCTTGTCCAGTACACCACTCAGAGGGATAGTCGGGCGCCCACCGTCATACCACATCAGCCAATAAGTCTCGGCTCCTGTGCCTTTTTCCAAGACGTGTTCGAGCCAAAGCGTGTAGCTGCCGTGAGTTATTAATGAGCTATCAAAGACGCTACCCTTAGCGAAGCCAGCGCCGTGCGGTTTCCCCTTATTGATATCGGTTAGGTAGCGGCGGTTTTCGCATGTGAAATTCAACCGTTGGCCGTTTTGGTCGATGCGATGATCGGTTGCCATCCCCGCCCCTCCATGCCTACCGCTAAGCATGGCGGTTGTCGGCGCGGTATTCAAGCGTTAGAGATTCACGCTACGGGATACCCGGAATTCAAACTGAGACAGTGCCAGCCTGTCGGCCGAGAATCTAGCGCCGGGGCTTAATCAATCAAGTATATAATTGGCACCATAATGCTTGACCAACATTTGTTCTGCATTATAGTGCATGCCGCCGGGCGCGGCGAGGGAGGCGCCGATGATCACCTTCGACACCGATCCGCACCGCTATCGTCATTGGCGGCTGTCGATCGACGGAGCGGTGGCGACGCTGGCGCTCGACGTGGCCGAGGCCGCGGGGCTCGAGCCGGGCTATCGCCTCAAGCTCAATTCCTATGATCTCTCGGTCGATATCGAGCTCAACGACGCGCTGAACCGCATCCGGTTCGAGCATCCCGCGGTCGGCTGCGTCGTCATCACCTCGGCGCGCGAGCGGGTGTTCAGCGCCGGCGCCAACATCTACATGCTCGCTGGCGCCGCGCACGGGTTCAAGGTCCGGTTCTGCAAGTTCACCAACGAGACCCGCAACGGCATGGAGGATTCGAGCCGCTTCGAGGGGCTCAAATGCCTCGCTGCGGTGAACGGCGCCTGCGCCGGCGGCGGTTACGAGCTGGCGCTTGCCTGCGACGAGATCGCGATGATCGACGACCGCTCGAGCACCGTGAGCCTGCCCGAGGTGCCGCTTTTGGGCGTGCTGCCGGGGACGGGCGGGCTGACGCGCCTGATCGACAAGCGCAAGGTGCGGCGCGACCTCGCCGACATGTTCTGCACCGCGGCCGAGGGCGTGCGCGCCGACCGGGCCAAGGAGTGGCGCCTCGTCGATCACATCGCCCCGCCGCAGCGTTTTGCGGCGGCGGTGCGGGCGCGGGCGCTGGCGCTGGCCGAAGCCAGCGACCGGCCACGCGATGCGCACGGCATCGAGCTGCCGCCGCTCGCACGGCACATCGACGAGCGCGGCTATCATTACCGCTGGGTCGATGTCGCGTTCGACCGCGCCGCGCGGATGGCGACGCTGACCGTGCGCGGGCCGGAGCGAGGCGTGTCGGCGGCGGAGGCGGTCGCGCAAGGGGCCGGATGGTGGCCGCTCGCCATGGCGCGCGAGCTCGACGACGCGATCCTGCTGCTGCGCTTCAACGAGCCGGCGCTCGGGACGCTGCTGCTGAAGACCCGGGGCTCGGTCCGGGCGGTGCTCGCGTGCGAGGCGCCGCTCCTCGCCGACGGCGACCGGCATTGGCTGATGCGCGCGACTGTCGGGCTGCTGCGGCGCACCTTCTCGCGGCTCGATGTCGAGGCGCGCAGCCTCATCGCCGTGATCGACCGCGAGTCCTGCTTTGCCGGGATGCTGTTCGAGCTGGCGCTGGCCGCTGACCGCTCCTACATGCTGGCGCTCGATCCGGGCGATGGCGATGCGCCGCGCCTCGCGCCGTCGCCGGCTAATTTCGGGCTGTTCCCGATGGCGAACGGGCTCGCGCGGCTGCAAAACCGCTTCTGCGGCGAGGCGGCGCCGGTCGCGGCCGTGGCGGCGCGGGCCGGCGAAGCGCTGGCCGCGGACGGGGCGCTCGCGCTCGGCCTCGTCACCGCGGCGCCCGACGCGCTCGACTGGGACGACGAGTTGCGGCTGGCGCTCGAGGAGCGCGCGAGCCTGTCGCCCGACGCGCTCACCGGCCTCGAGGCCAATCTCCGTTTCGCCGGTCCCGAGACCATGGCGACGCGCATCTTCGCGCGGCTCTCGGCGTGGCAGAACTGGATCTTCAATCGTCCCAACGCGACCGGTCCGGAGGGGGCGCTCAAGCGTTTCGGCACCGGTTCGCGGGCCGGGTTCGACTGGGAGAGGGTGTGATGGCGCTCGACGATCTCGACCGCATTCCCAACAATGTCGGCCTCGCCGAGAACCGCACGCTGCAGCGCGCGCTCGAGCATTGGCAGCCGCGCTTCATCGAATGGTGGCGCACGCTGGGCCCGACCGATTTCCTCGACGCCGAGACCTATCTGCGCACCGCCATCTCGGTCGGCCGCGACGGCTGGGCGCAGTTCGGCTGGGTGCGGACGCCCGACTACCGCTGGGGCATCTTCCTTGCCGAGGCCGAGCCCGACCGGCGCATCGGCTTCGGCGACCTCATGGGCGCGCCCGTATGGCAGCAGGTGCCGGGCGAGCACCGCACCGCGCTGCGCCGCCTGATCGTCACCCAGGGCGACACCGAGCCGGCCTCGGTTGAGCAGCAGCGGCGCCTCGGGCACAGCGCGCCCTCGCTCTACGATCTGCGCAATTTGTTCCAGGTGAATGTCGAGGAGGGGCGCCATCTCTGGGCGATGGTCTATCTGCTGCACGCCTATTTCGGCCGCGACGGCCGCGAGGAGGGCGAGGCGATGCTGGCGCGCCATGCCGGCGACGCCGACCGGCCGCGCATCCTCTCGACCTTCAACGAGCCGATCGAGGACTGGCTCGCCTTCTTCATGTTCGCCTATTTCACCGACCGCGACGGCAAGTTCCAGCTCAAGAGCCTGGCCGAGAGCGCGTTCGATCCGTTGTCGCGCACCTGCCAGTTCATGCTGACCGAGGAAGCGCACCACATGTATGTCGGCGACAGCGGCATCGGCCGCGTCATCCGGCGCACCTGCGAGGTGATGCGCGAGCTCGGGAGCGACGATCCCGGGCGCGTGCGCGATGCCGGCGCCGTCGATCTGCCGACGATGCAGCGCTACATCAATTTCTGGTTCGCCTCGTCGATCGATCTGTTCGGCGCCGAGGTCTCGTCCAATGCCGCAAGCTATTTCGCCAACGGCGTCAAGGGCCGGCCCGACGAGAAGCGCTATCAGGACCATGTCTGCCGCGACGGCACGCTCGTCATCGACACGCCCCAGGGCAGCGAAGAGGTGGCGCTGCGCAATGCCATGAACGAGGTGACGCGGCGCGCCTATGTCCACGATTGCGAGAACGGCATCCGGCGCTGGAACCAGATCATCGCCAAGGCAGGCCAGGAATTCACGCTGCGCGTGCCGAGCCTGCGCTTCCGCCGTTCGATCGGCGCCTGGGCCGGCGTGTGCTGCGATCCCGAGGGCGCGCCGCTCACCGACGATGCGTTCCAGCGCCGGCGCGACGAATGGCTGCCGTCGGATTCCGACCGCGGCTTCATCCGCAGCCTGATGCAGCGCGTCACGGCGCCGGGCAAGATGGCGGCCTGGATCGCGCCCCCCGAACGCGGCATCAACGCCCTTCCGGTGGCCTACGAATATGTCCGGCTCTGACCCTGCCGATCGTTAAAATACTCGGCAATTCCAGGACCTTAACCTCGATCTCGTTCACCTTCCCTTCACCCGGGACGGCGATAGTTGCGGACACCACCCCAAGGCCATCATCCCATATGCCGACCCGGAGACCGCGCGCGCGGTACATTTTTTCCGCTGGTTCGTACCCGCCGGCCTGCTGGCGGCAGCGAGCCGTGACGATCGCGCGGCGCCGAACGTGACCTGGCTCGCCGGCGTCGTCGTTGCCGTGGCGCTGTGCCGCGGCCTCAAGCGCGCGGTCGCCGATGCTGCGGTCGCGGTGACGCTGCGCGACCGCGTTCTGGCGCGGGCACAACTCGGTTGCGTCGTGCGCGAATGGCAGACGGTCGGCGATACGCTTCATGAAGCCGCGGCGCGGGCGACCGAACCTCGGCACGAAGCAAGGAGCGCCGCATGAGCGCGCCGTCGCGACCGACGGCCGAGCGCCAAGGCGGCACCGCCGCGCTGATCGAGCACATCGTCGCCAAGGCGAGCGGCTACGCGTGCCAGGCGGGCGTCACGCTCGTGGCTCGTGTCGCGCCGGGACTTGGCACCGCGCGCGGCGATCGGGCCCAACTCGAAGAGGCGCTGCTGCTGCTGCTCGCGAATGCGCTCACCACGACGCCGCGGGGCGGGCGGATCGTGCTCGCTGCCGGCGCCGATCGCGACGGCATGCTGCGGATCGAGTTCCGCCACGAAGCGCCGGCGAGCGACGCCGAGCCGGTGGGGCTTTATCTTGCCCGATGCCTCTGGCCGAGCTGCGTTGCGGCGCCGCGACGGCGACGCTGGTCGAACGGGTGCGGCAGCTCATTGGCGGCGACGGCGGCACGGTCGCGCTCGCACGCGTGCCGGACGGCGGCGAGACCGTGACCCTCCGGCTCCCTGCCGCGGGCGGCGCCAGCCAGGCGGCGTAACGCGCGCCGCTACGGCGCGGCCGCATCCCATTCCTTGCGCACGTCGGCGTCGCTCTCGCGCGGCAAGTGAGCGGCGGCGAGCGCGGCGAATTCGGCCGCACCCGCAAGCCGCCGCGCTGCCCACACCGCCATCGCCCGCACCAGCGCCGCGCCGTCCGCCAGCCGCGCCGTCGCCGCCGGCAACAGGCGCGGATCGGCGCTGTTGCCGATGGCGACGAGCACGTTGCGGACGAAGCGGTCGCGGCCGATCCGCTTGACGGCCGAGCCCGCAAAGAGCGCGCGGAAACCGGCATCGTCGAGCGCGGCGAGCGCCGCGAGCGACGGCGCCGCGAGCTCGGCGCGCGGCGCCAGGCCCGGCACCGCGGCCGCGCGCGCGAACTTGTTCCACGGGCACACGGCAAGGCAATCGTCGCAGCCATAGATGCGGTTGCCGATAAGCGGGCGCAGCGCCGCGGGAATATGGCCCTTGTGCTCGATCGTGAGATAGGAGATGCAGCGCCGCGCATCGAGCCGATAGGGCGCGGGAAAGGCCGCGGTCGGACAGACATCGAGACAACGGTGACAGGTGCCGCAATGATCGCTCTCGGGCGCGTCCGGAGGCAATGCCAGCGTAAGATAGATCTCGCCGAGGAACAGCCACGAGCCGAAGCCGCGCGCGACGAGATTGGTGTGCTTGCCCTGCCAGCCGAGCCCCGCCTGGGCGGCGATCGGCTTTTCCATCACCGGCGCGGTGTCGACGAAGAGCTTGAGCGCACCCGGCCAGCGCGCGGCGATGAATTGCGCCAGCCGCCGGAGCCGCGCCTTGACGAGATCGTGATAATCGCGCCCGCGCGCATAGACCGAGATGCTGCCCTGCGCCGGCGCCTCGAGAAGCACAAGCGGATCCTCCGCCGGCGCATAGCTCAACCCGACCGCGACGATGGTCCTGACCTCGGGCCAGAGCGCGCGCGGCGCGGCGCGCTCATGCGCGCGCGCGGCGAGCCAGCCCATGTCGCCGTGATAGCCCTCGGCCAAAAACGCGCCGAGATGCGCGCCGGCCTCGCCCGCGATCTCCGGCGGCGCAAACCCCACCGCATCGAAGCCCAGCGCCAACGCCTCCTGTCGGATCGCCGCCTTGATGTCTTCGGGCGTCTCGCTCATCCCCGGCCGCGATAGGGCGCGACGCCTTGCTCGGGAAGCCACACGCCATCGGGCGGCGCGCCGGTCTGGTAGAACACGTCGATCGGCATGCCGCCGCGCGGATACCAATAGCCGCCGATCCGGAGCCACACCGGGTCGAGCGCGGCGACGAGCCGGCGCGCGATCGTCACGGTGCAGTCCTCGTGAAATCCGGCGTGGTTGCGAAAGGCGCCGAGATAGAATTTCAGCGACTTGCTCTCGATCAGCCGCTCGCGCGGCACGTAGTCGATGACGAGATGGGCGAAGTCGGGCTGACTCGTGACCGGACACAGCGTAGTGAACTCGGGACAGGTAAAGCGCACGACATAGCGCGCGTCCTGGTGCAGGTTGGCGACATGCTCCAGCACCGCCGCCTCGGGCGACGCGGGAAACACGGCCTTCTGGCCCAAAATCGTCAGCCGGTCCTCTGCCATGCCGCCTCTCAGCGCGGCGGGATGTCGCCCGATGCTTGCGCGCGGGCGAATTCCTCTGCGAATTCCGCGAAATTTCCCGCCGCGATCGCGGCGCGCAGGCCCGCCATCAGGTCTTGATAATAGCGCAGGTTATGCTCGGTCAGAAGCATGCTGCCAAGAATCTCGTTGCTGCGCACGAGATGATGGAGATAGGCCCGGGCATAGGAACGGCACGCGGAACAGCCGCATTGGGCGTCGAGCGGCCGTTCGTCATCGAGATGGCGCGCATTGCGGAGATTGACCGTGCCGCGCCGGGTGAAGGCCTGGGCGGTGCGGCCGGAACGGGTCGGCAGCACGCAGTCGAAGAGATCGACGCCGCGCCCGACCGCGCCGACGATGTCCTCGGGCTTTCCGACGCCCATGAGATAGCGCGGCGCCTCCACCGGCAGCGCCGGCACCGTCGTCTCGAGGACGGCGAACATCGTCTCCCGTCCCTCGCCGACCGCCAAGCCGCCCACCGCATAGCCGTCGAAGCCAATCGCGCGCAGCGCCGCCGCCGATTGGCCGCGCAGATCGCCGTGGACGCCGCCCTGGACGATGCCGAAGAGCGCATGGCCCGCCGCGCCGGCAAAGGCCTCCCGCGACCGCGCCGCCCAGCGCATCGAGCGCTCCATCGAGGCGCGCGCCTCGTCCGGCGTCGCTGGAAACGGCGTGCATTCGTCGAACGCCATCGCGATGTCGGCGCCGAGCAGCCCCTGGATCGCGATCGAGCGCTCGGGCGTGAGATGAAGCCGCGCGCCGTCGAGATGCGAGCGGAAGGTCACGCCGCTCTCGTCGATGGTCCGGAGCTTCGCCAGCGACATCACCTGGAAGCCGCCGGAATCGGTGAGGATCGGACGGTGCCAGTTCATGAAGCGGTGCAACCCGCCCAGCGCCGCGATCCGTTCCGCGCCTGGCCGCAGCATCAGGTGGTAGGTGTTGGCGAGCACGATCTCGGCGCCGGTCGCCGCCACGTCCTCGGGCCGCATCGCCTTCACCGTCGCCGCCGTGCCGACCGGCATGAAGGCGGGGGTCTCGACGCTGCCATGCGCCGCGACCATGCGCCCGCGCCGCGCCGCGCCATCGCGTGCCAACAGCGAAAAGGCGAAGCCCGCGCTCATGAAGCTGCGCGCGCCGGCGCGATCAGGCAGGCATCGCCATAGGAAAAGAAGCGATAGTTCGCATCGACCGCATGGGCATAGGCGCGCTTCATCCGCTCGAGCCCGGCGAAGGCGGCAACCAGCATGAACAGTGTCGAGCGCGGCAGGTGGAAATTGGTGAACAGCCGGTCGACCGCGCGGAAGCGATAGCCCGGCGTGATGAAGAGCGACGTCTCGCCGGCGAAGGGCGCGATGCGCCCGTCGGCGCCGACGGCACTCTCGAGCAGCCGGAGGCTGGTCGTGCCGGCGGCGACGATGCGGCCGCCTTGCGCGCGGACGGCGTTGAGGCGATCCGCGGCCGCCGCCGTGACGATGCCGTGCTCGGCATGCATGTGGTGGTCGGCGGTGTCGGCGGCCTTGACCGGAAGAAAGGTCCCGGCGCCGACATGGAGCGTCACCATCACCGCTTCGATGCCGGCGGCCTCGAGCGCGGCGACGAGGCGCGGGGTGAAGTGCAGTCCCGCGGTCGGAGCGGCGACCGCCCCGTCGCTGCGCGCGAACATGGTCTGATAATCGCGCCGGTCACGCGGATCGCCCTGCGCCGGGCGCTTGATATAGGGCGGCAGCGGCACATGGCCGAACCGCTCGAGCGCCGCACGGAAGCCCGCGCCCGCGAGATCGAAGCCGAGCGTCACGTCGCCTTCGGTGTGCTTGGTCAGCACATGGGCGGCGAAACCCTCGCCGAAGACGATGCGGTCGCCGGGCGCGAGGCGCCGCGCGCCCTTGGCGAAGGCGCGCCAATGTCCGCCGCCCTGGTCGCGATGCAGCGTCACCTCGATGCGCGCGGCGCCGCGCAGCCCGACGAGGCGCGCGGGGATGACGCGGGTGTCGTTGAATACCATCACGTCGCCGGCGCGCAGCAGGCGCGGCAGATCGGCCACGACGCGATCTTCGAGCGTGTCGCCGATGACCAGGAGCCGCGCCGCATCGCGTGGCTCGCACGGCCGTTCGGCCACGAGATGCCGCGGCAGAGGGAAATCGAACTCGTCGACGCGCATGGCCGGCCGTGTAGCGGGAACGATGGTTGCAAGAAAGGCTGCAGAGCGCCGGTTGGAGCGGGCCGTTGACATTTTGCGGCGCGATGGTAGAAAGAAAGAAAAAATAGGAAGAATTCTGCCATGAGTCTGAACATCAAGAACGATGAGGCCGACCGGCTGGCGCGGGAACTCGCCGAACTTACCGGCGAGACGGTCACGACGGCCGTCACCACGGCGCTGCGCGAACGGCTCGCGGTCGTCCGGCGCGCGCGGCGCGAGACGGGCCTGGCCGAGCGCCTGCTCGCGATCGGCGCCACATGTGCTGCACGCTTCAAGGAACCCTATCGATCCAGCGATCATGGCGAACTGCTCTACGACGAGAACGGCTTGCCGAGATGATCGTCGACACATCGGCGCTCATGGCGATCTTGCGCAATGAGCCCGATGCGGCGCGCTTCGCTACAGCGATCGCTTCCGCCGCGATCCGCCGCATCTCGGCGGCCAATTATCTCGAATCCGCCATCGTCGTCGATGGCAGCCGCGATCCGATGTTGAGCCGCGGCTTCGACGCGCTGCTCGCCGAGGCCGCCATGCGGATCGAGGCTGTGACAGAGGCACACGCCCGCATCGCGCGCGACGCCTATCGCGACTTCGGGCGCGGCAGCGGTCATCCGGCGCGGCTCAATTTCGGCGACTGCTTCGCCTATGCGCTGGCCAAGGCAACCGGCGAACCGCTGCTGTTCAAAGGCGACGCCTTGGTCCACACCGACATTGTTCCCGCCTGAGAACGAACGAATTCTGGTATTCTGAGCGCCGGATGTCGCAGCAGGAATTGCATCCCTACGGTGCCGCCGCGCGGGCCGCGTGGCGGCTCGATCCGGGCGTGACCTATCTCAACCACGGCGGCTATGGCGCGACGCCCGCTTCGGTGCTGGCGGCGCAGGAGGAATGGCGCGCGCGGATCGAGCGCAATCCGACCGCGTTCCTGGCGCGCGAACTGCCGGCGGCGCTGCGTCGGGCGGCGGCGATCGTGGCGGCGGCGCTCGGCGCCGCAGGCGACGATCTCGTCTTCGTCGACAATGCCACGTCGGGGATCAATGCGGTTCTGCGCGCGCAGGAATTCGCGCCCGGCGACGAGATCGTCCTCACCAGCCTCGCCTATCCGGCGATCCGCAATGCCACCCGCTTCACCGCCGCGCGCGCGGGCGCGCGCGTGGTCGAGGCGCCGCTGCCGCTGCCGATCGGCGATGACGACGCGGTGATTGCGGCGGTCGCGGCGCAGCTCGGTCCGCGCACGCGGCTGGTCATCCTCGACCACATCGCCTCGGCGAGCGCGGTCGTCCTGCCGGTGGCGGCGCTCGTCGAGATGGTGCATCGCCACGGCGCGCGCGTCCTCATCGACGGCGCGCATGCGCCGGGGCAGGTTGCGCTCGACCTTCCGGCGCTGGGCGCGGAGTGGTATGTCGGCAACCTCCACAAATGGTATTTCGCGCCGCGCGCCTGCGGTTTTCTGTGGGCGGCGCCGGCGGTGCAGGCGGTGCTTCATCCGCTTTCGATCTCGCACGGGCTGGGCCAGGGCTTCGCGGCGGAATTCGACTGGACCGGCACGCGCGATTTCACCTCTTGCCTCGCTGCGCCCGCCGGCATCGAGTTCCACCGCGGGATGGGCGGCGCGACGCTGATGGCGCGGAATGAGGCGCTGGCGCGCGAGGCGGCGGCGCTGCTCGCCCGCGCCTGGGACACCGAAGCGGCGGCGCCCCGTTCGATGTTCGCCGCGATGGCGACGGTGCGGCTGCCGGTGTCGGGCGCGGCCACCGTGGAGCGGGCGCAGCGCGTGGTGCGCTGGCTCGCCGCGGGGCACCGCATCGAGGCGGCGGTCTCGGCGGATAGCGGGGCGCTGTGGCTGCGGATCGCGGCGCAGGCCTATAACGAGCGCGCGGATTACGAGCGCCTGGCGGCGGCAGTCGCGAGGGCGGCGCTGCCATGAGGCGCTGGCGCCAGGCGCTCGGCCCCGTCACGGCGGTCGCGGCGCTATGGCTGCCGTTCGTGCCGAGCGCCGACCCTGCCAGCCACGATCTCGTCGCCGATCTTCGCCCGCCCGCGATCATGCTCGCGGCGCTGACCCTGGTCGCCTTGCTGAGTCTCATGCGACGCCCATTGCGCCCGGTGCTGCGCTGGATTTTGGCGGCGTTCATCGTCGCCGCCGCTTCGCTTCAGTTCGCTTCGGCCCTGGTACTGCGCGTGTTCGATCGCGGCCTCGATCTCTATTTCGACATCCCGCAGGTGCCGTCGCTCGTCGGGCTGTTCAGCGATGCGGTGGGGCCGGTACGCGCCGCCTCGGCCTTTGCGCTGGCCTTCGCGGCCTTGATCGGTCTGGTGGCGGCGGTCGCCTGGGCGCTCGCGGCGGCGGAGCGCGCGCTGGCGCCGCGCTGGCGTGCGGAGGCGGTGCTTGGCCTCGCACTGGCGGGGCTGGCGCTCGGTGTGCTGCCGCTGCGCGCGGGTGCGCGGCCGGTCGCCGACGAGGGCGCTGCGGCCGTGGCCGACCAGGCGGCGCTCATCTACCGCTCGGCGATGGTGATGTCGGGGCATGATCCGCGCTACGACGCGGCGCTGGCCGCGCCCGAGCCCAAGGTGGCCGATCTCGCGGCGCTGCGCGGCCATGACGTGTTCCTGGTGTTCGTCGAGTCCTATGGCACCGCGGTGTTCGACAATCCGCGCTTTCGCGCCGTTGCGGCCCCGGCGCTGAGGGAATTCGCGGCGGCGACGCAGCGCGCGGGCTATCAATTGGTGTCGAACCGCCTGGTCTCGCCGGTGTTCGGTGGCGGCTCGTGGCTGGCGCACGGGACGCTCGAGAGCGGCATCAAGCTCGACCGGTTTCTCTATCGCTTTCTCCTGGAGAGCCGGCGCGAGACCCTGGCGCGCTATTTGCACGCGGCCGGGCACCAGACGGTCGCGGTCATGCCCGGCATCAAGAAGCCCTGGCCCGAAGGGGCATTCTTCGGCTTCGAGCGGAGCTATTTCGCCGCCAATCTCGGCTATCGCGGCCCGCCTTTCGGCTGGTTCACCATTCCCGATCAATACACCTTCGCCCGCTTCGACGCGGCCGAACTCAAGCCCGGCCATGCGCCGCTCTTCGCCGAGATCGTGCTGGTATCGAGCCACACGCCCTTTGCCCCGGTCCCGCCCTATGTCGCCCAATGGCGCGACGCCGGGTCCTACAAATCGATCAGCCAGCCGACCTGGAAGCGGATCTACCGCGAACCCGACTGGCAGCATCTCGAGGTGCCTTATCTCGCCACCATCGCCTACGATCTGAAGACGCTCGCCGGCTGGCTCGACCGCCTCGAGGGCGCGCCGCTCGTCATCATTCTGGGCGACCACCAGCCGCCGGGGATCGTCTCGGGGGCGACTTCGCCCTGGACGGTGCCGGTCCACGTGCTGTCGCGCGATCCGGCGCTGATCGCGCCGTTCCGGCGTTTGGGCTATGTCGATGGCGCGTTCCCGCCGGCGGACGGCAAGGTTAAGGGAATGGAAAGCTTCCTCGGCGATTTTCTCGCGGGTTTTTCACGCGGAGGCGCGGCACGCGCGGGCTTGTGATGGCGGATGCGATCGCTGCTGCGCTGATGCACTATCGCGCGCACGGCTATGCCGTGGTGCGGGGATTTTTCCTGCCCACGGAGGTTGCGGACTTGGCGCAGGCCTTCGACCGGCAGTGGCGGATCGGCATGGCGCACCGCGCGAGCTATCGCCATGGCAATCTGTTCTACCGCCAGGGGCTGGACCTGCGCCTCGGCCGGATCCTTCGCCTGGTGCAATGGCCGGCCTATGTCGATGCGACGCTCGAGGCGATGCGGCGCGATCCGCGCTGGCTCGCTTTGCTCGGGCCACTGATCGGCGCCGATATCAAGCAGATCATCAATCAGCTTCATTGGAAGCCGCCGGGGGCGGCCGGCGCGGAATTCGCGTTCCATCAGGACGTGCGCTTCCGCCGGCCGCGCTCGGCCTATCGCGACCTCGCCAATTCCTATGTCCAGACCGGCATCGCCGTCGATCCGCACCGGCCGGAGAACGGGGCGATGCGTCTCCTGCCGGACTCGCACGGCCTGGGCGAATGCGAACTGGCGGGCGCGGGCGCGGTGCTCGATCAGGCGATGGCAGAGGAGCGGCTGGCGTCCCTTGGCCTCGATCCCGCGGGGCTGATCGATCTTGCGCTTGAGCCGGGCGACGTGGCGCTGTGGAACCTCTATCTCATCCACGGCTCGGGGCCGAACCGCACCGCCGGCGACCGCCGCTTCTATCTCAACGGCTATGTCCGGGCGGCGGATTGCGACCGCGGCGAATGGGCGTTCCGCGGCGGCGCGCCGGTGCCGCTGGGCGCGCCCGTGCTGGTCCATTACGAGGAGCTTCCGACCCGCCCGGAGCCGCATTATGTCGAGGATTGAACTCAGCCGGGCTCGGGCGCGAGCGCGGCCGGATCGGTGAGGCGCTGCATGCGGCTGGCGGCGAGGCGGGCAAAGCGCAGGGTCACGGCCTTGCGCCGCGCGCCCGAGAGGGATGTCGCCACGCCCTCGCGCAGGATGAGCGCGCCGAACGGGTCCGCCACGATGAGGCCGCAATCCTCGGGGATAAGCGCGTGCGGAAAATCGGCCGGTACGGCAAAGGAGAGGCGGTCGCAAAAGGCGCGGTAGTCGGGCCATTTGCGGTCGCTGCGGAAATCGGCGAGGGACGACTTGATCTCGACGATGAGCAGGATGCCGTCGCGCCCGAGCGCCAGGAGATCGGCGCGGCGGCCGTTGGCGAGCGGCACCTCGGCAAGCGTGGCGAAGCCGCGCTGCGCCAGCGCCCGTGCGACGCCGCGGGCGAGTTCTTTGGCAAGGTCGCGGGGATCGGTCATCGAAGGGATGCGGGCCGGATGATGGAGTTTCGGCGATGAGCGAGGAAAAGCGAAGCCTCATCGCGGAGGCGTGGCGGCTGTCCTCGCCCTATTGGCGCTCGGACGAGAAATGGCGCGCCTGGGCGCTCTTGATCGCGGTCGTCGTCCTCAACCTTGCCAATGTCTATATCGACGTCCGCATCAACCAGTGGAACAACGCCTTCTTCAACGCGATCCAGAACCGCAACGCGCCCGAATTCTTCAAGCAGCTCGGCATTTTCAGCCTGCTCGCCGCCGCCGCCATCGCGATCTCGGTCTATGCGCTTTATCTCAACCAGATGCTGCAGATCGGCTGGCGCCGCTGGCTGACGTCGCGCTATGTCACCGCCTGGCTCAGCAACCGCGCCTATTTCCATCTTCAGCTCCAGGGCCGCGACACCGACAACCCCGACCAGCGCATCTCCGAGGACCTCAACCAGTTCACCAGCTATGTCATGGGACTGGCGCTGGGGCTCCTGACCTCGGTCGTGTCGCTGGTGTCGTTTCTCTTCATCCTTTGGGGCCTGTCGGGGCCGGCGGATATTCCGCTGTTCGGCTGGACCACGCTCCACATTCCGGCCTATCTGGTGTGGACCGCAATCGTTTATGCCGGGATCGGCACTTGGCTCACCGTCAAGATCGGCCGGCCGCTGGTGCCGCTCAGTTTCGCGCAGCAGCGCTTCGAGGCCGATTTCCGCTTCAGCCTGGTGCGGCTGCGCGAGAACGCCGAGAGCATCGCCTTCTATCGCGGCGAGGCGCCCGAATCCGAAGTGTTCCATCGCCGCTTCGGCCGCGTCTTCGACAATTTCTGGCAGATCATGATCCGGCGCAAGCATCTCAACTGGTTCACGTCGGGCTATGGCCAGATCGCCGTGATCTTCCCCTATCTCGTCGCGGCGCCGCGCTATTTCGCCGGGCAGATCCAGATGGGCGGGCTGATGCAGATCGGCGATGCCTTCATCTCGGTGCAGAATTCGCTGTCCTTCATCATCAACGCCTATACCGACATCGCCTCCTGGCAGGCGGTGACGCAACGGCTTTCGAGCTTCGATCGCCACATCCAGGCGATCACCGCCCAGGCCAGCGCGCCGCAGCAGATCGTGGTCGAGCATGCCGGCGCCGGGCTCGCGGTCGAGCATCTCGATCTCGACCTGCCCGACGGCACGAAGCTGTTGCGCGGCATCGATTTCACAGTCGAGCCGGGCGAGGCGGTGCTGATCGTCGGCCCGACCGGGGTCGGCAAGAGCACGCTGATGCGCGCGGTCGCCGGATTGTGGCCGTGGGGCGTTGGCCGGGTCCGCCTCGGCGCGGGCCGCCACCTGTTCCTGCCGCAGCGGCCCTATTTGCCGCTCGGGACGCTGGCCGATGCGCTGCGCTATCCGGACGGCGACGGCGCGGTCGAGCCGGCGCGGCTGGCGGCGCTGCTCGAGACGGTGGGGCTCGGCCGCTTCGTCGCCGCGCTCGACGAGAACGACCATTGGTCGCAGCGCCTGTCGCTCGGCGAGCAGCAGCGATTGGCCTTCGCCCGCGTGCTCTTGGCCGAGCCTTCGGTCGTCTTTCTCGACGAGGCGACGTCGGCACTCGACGAGCCGTCCGAGGCGGCGCTCTATGGCCTGCTGCGCGGCCGGTCATGGCGGCCGACGGTGGTGAGCGTCGGCCATCGCAGCACGATGAAGGCATTCCATGACCGCACCATCGACGTCGCGCGCTACACCATGCGCGGCCGCGACCTGATGCCGGCGGCGGATTGAGCCCGCCCGGCATCGCTTGCGCTTTGTCGTCGAGGCGTTAGAAAGCCCGGCCAGACGGAGACAAGGCAGGACGGGCGGCATGGCCGGCGAGCGCGAGGACGACGAGCGCGACGACAACCAATTCCGCGCCGCGCGCCTGGCGAAGCTCGAGGAGCTGCGCCGGCTCGGCTGCAATCCCTATCCCAACGAATTCGCGCGCGACACGGAGGCCAGGGACCTCGAGCGCCGCTATGCCGCGCTCGCGCCGGGCGCCGAGACCGCGGACCGCGTCGCCGTCGCCGGCCGCATCCGAGCCATCCGCAACAGCGGCATGTTCGTCGACCTCCACGACGCCTCGGGCAAGATCCAGGTGTTCAACCACAAGACCAACCTTGCGGCCGAGGAATTCGCGCTGGTGCGCCTCATGGATCTCGGCGACATCATCGGCGTCGAGGGCTTCGTGCGGCGGACGCCGCGCGGCGAGCTTACCGTCAACAGCCAGCGCGTCGTCATGCTGGCGAAGGCGCTCCTGCCGCTGCCGGAGAAGTTCCACGGCCTCGCCGACCTCGAGATGCGCTATCGCCAGCGCTATCTCGACCTCATCATGAGCGAGGAAAGCCGCTTGACGCTGCGCCGGCGCAGCGAGATCGTCGCGGCACTGCGCCGCCGTCTCCTGGCCCACGGCTATCTCGAGGTCGAGACGCCGATGCTGCACGCCATTCCCGGCGGCGCCTCGGCCAAGCCCTTCGTCACCCATCACAACGCGCTCGACCTCGAGCTTTACCTGCGCATCGCGCCGGAGCTGCACCTGAAACGGCTCCTGGTCGGGGGCCTGTCGGAAAAACTGTTCGAGATCAACCGCAACTTCCGCAACGAGGGGCTGTCGCCGCGGCACAATCCCGAGTTCACCTCGCTCGAGCTCTACGCGGCCTATGTCGATTACCGCGCGATGATGGGCTTGGCCGAGGAACTGATCGCGGGCGTCGCCGCCGACGTGCTGGGCGCGACGCGCATAAGCTATGGCGGCCGCGACATCGAGCTCGCCCCGCCCTGGCCGCGCCGCTCCATGGCCGAACTGGTGCGGGAGCGCACCGGCATTGATTTTCTCGCCATCGATGATGACGTGGCGGCGCGGCGTGCCGCGCGCAGCCTCGGCGCCGAGGTGCACGAGACCTCGGGCTGGGGTCGCGCGCTCGAAGCCGCGTTCGGCGCAACGGTCGAGAACGATCTCGTCTCCCCGGTGCATGTCACCGGTTTCCCGCGCGAGGTCTCGCCGCTCGCCAAGGCGGACCCGGCCGATGCGCGGCTCACCGAGCGGTTCGAGACCTATATCAACGGCTGGGAGGTGGCGAACGCGTTTTCCGAGATCAACGACCCGCAGGACCAGCGCGCCCGCTTCGAAGCGCAGATGCGCGACCGCGCCCAGGGCGACGAAGAGGCGCAGCGCCTCGACGAGGATTTCGTCGCGGCGCTCGAATACGGCATGCCGCCTGCGGGCGGGCTCGGCATCGGCATCGACCGTCTCGTCATGCTGCTGACCGACAGCCCGTCCATCCGCGACGTGATTGCCTTCCCGACCCTGCGGCCCAAGGGGTGAGGCACCGTCACGCCGCCGGCTTGAGCATCGGCGGCTGCAGGATGACCCGGTAGAGCCCGGCGCAGGCGAGCGCCGCGAGGAGGATGGCGACACCCATCGGCACCGGCGTGCCATCGTAGAAGATGTTGACGAGATAGCCGCCCAACGCGCCGCACAGCATCTGCACGATGCCGAGTAGCGCCGAGCCCGTTCCGGCCATGTGCTTCAGGGGCTCGAGCGCCGCGGCGACGGCATTAGGCATCACCAGCGTCTGGGCGAAGCAATAGATCACGAAGGCGCCCATGACGGCGAGCGGCCCGCTGAGCGGCGTCAGCGGAACCACGACCATGGCGCCGCCGCCGGCAACGAGCAGGATGAAGCCGAAGCGCAGAACGCGTGCGCCCGCCATGTGCCGGAGGAGGCGCTTGTTGGTGGACGCGCCCACCACCAGCGTCACCGCCAACAGCGCGAAATAATAGCCGTAATGCTCGGGCGCCACGCCGTAATAGCCGACGAACACGAACGGCGAGGCGGACAGGAAGGAAAAAATTCCGACCCAGCACAGCCCGTTGACGAAAGCGAAGCCGATCGTCGTCCGGGTGGTGAGAAAAGTGCGGTAATTGGCGACGAGCCGCGCCAAACGCAGCGCCTCGCGGTCGGGATGTTTGAGCGATTCGG
The DNA here is from genome assembly GCA_035532935.1 of Allostellaceae bacterium. GTDB lineage: Bacteria > Pseudomonadota > Alphaproteobacteria > ATCC43930 > CGMCC-115725 > DATJLY01. Next base: position 27,238 of record DATKQE010000038.1, on the reverse strand, counting down.
CGAGCCCCATCCAGGCCGCGAGCACAAGCGCCACGGTCCACGCCGCGATGAAGACGAAGATCGACGGCCACCCCCATGCCACCAGGAGCCACCCGCCGATGATCGGCGCCACCAGCGGTCCCAGCGCGAACACGGTGGTCAGCGACGACAGCATCTGCGCAGCGCGGTCGCCGCCGACATGGTCGCGGACGATGGCGCGCACCACCACTGGCCCGCCGCAGGCGGCGATGCCCTGGATCACCCGCGCTGCCACCAGGACGTGGATGCTCCGGCTCAGGGCGCAGGCCACGGTCGCGACCGCATAGATCGACAGGCCGCCGATCAGCACGTGCCGCCGCCCGAAGCGGTCGGCGAGCGGCCCGACCAGGAACTGTCCCGCGGCATAGCCGACGAGATAGAGGCTGAGCGTGAGCTGCACCGCATCGGGCGCGGCGCCAAGGGCATGGCCGATCGCCGGCAGCGCCGGCAGCGTCATGTCGATCGAAAGCGAATTCACCATCATCAAGGCGCCGAGCAGGACGATGAAGCCGCGCGATTCGGGTGCGATCATCGGCCGCCGGCGCGTCAGGGATTTTCGAGGCTCAAGATGCCGCTGTCGTAGTCATAGGCGAAGAGCTCGGCATAGCGGCCCCAGTTGATGACCGTCTCGATCACGCGCTGCGCCTCGTCCTCGGAGAGGTGGTCCTCGAGCTCGGCGAGGAAGCGGCCCTCGGGCGCGCTGTGCCCGGGCCGCTCGTCGAGCACCTTGCGGATATGGGCGATGAGCGGGACCGAGCGCAGGATATGCACGGCGAAGATCTGTTTGCGGTGCAGGAGGTCGGCGACGGCGAACGAGCGTCCCGCCGGCAGGGTCTCGATGTCGCCGCCCTCGACCTGGGCAAAGCCCAGAAGCTGCAGCGTCTCGGTCAGCACCATGAGATCGTCGGTCGAGAGATGCTCGCTCTCGGCGAGCTGCGGCAGGTCGGCGCGGCCGTTATAGGGCGGGGCCGAAAGCGCGTCGAGCAGGCCGGCGAGCTGCTGGATCGAGGCGTCGGGTAGGCGATAGGCGATGTCGATGGTCTCGGACCGCGCGCCGCGCTTGCCGCCTTCGCGCCCCGGCACGGTGGTGAGCAGCGCATAGACCTCGTCGACGATGCGGCGGAAGGCCGGCGTGTTGAAATCGCGCGGCCGCGGCATCGGCACGGGGATGTCGGCGCGGATCACCGCCGGATCGCTGCCGAAGATGATGATGCGGTCGGCCAGCTCCACCGCCTCCTCGATGTTGTGCGAGACGATGATGATGCCCTTGGTCGGCACGCGGCGCTCGAGCCACAGATCGATGATGTCGCCGCGCAGCGTCTCCGCCGTCAGCACGTCGAGCGCCGAGAACGGCTCGTCGAGCAGCAACACGTCGGGATTGACGACGAGCGCGCGGGCGAAGCCGACGCGCTGGCGCATGCCGCCGGAAAGCTCCTTGGGATAGGCGGATTCGAAACCGTCGAGGCCGATGAGGTCGATGGCCGCGATCGCGCGCCGGCGCCGCTCCGCGCGCGGCACGCCCTGCGCCTCGAGCCCCAGCTCGACATTGCCGAGCACGGTCAGCCAGGGAAAGAGCGCGAACGACTGGAACACCATGGCGATGCCCTGCGCTGGGCCGTGCACTTCCTGGCCGCGGTAATAGACGGCACCGCCCGACGGCAGGGTGAGCCCGGCGAGGATGCGCAGGAACGTCGACTTGCCCGAACCCGACTTGCCTAGGATGGCGACGATCTCGCCCTCGCCGAGCGCGAAATCGATCTGATCGATGACCAGCCGCCCAGCATGGCCCGGGGTCTGATAGGTCTTGCTGATCGCGGTGGCGGCGATCAGGCTCTGGGCCGCGGTCCGAGACGGGTGCAGCGACGGGGGCGGGGATCGCATCATCAGTCGAGCCGCAAGCGCTCTTCGGCGAGGCGATAGAGGCGCCGCCAGATGAGCCGGTTGAACACGAGGACGAACAGGCACAGCACCGTAATGCCGAGCGCAAGGCGCGGGAAATCCCCCTTTTCGGTCTCGATCGCGATATAGGCGCCGATCCCGGTCGCGGTCAGCGTCGTATTTCCCCAGCGCGCGATCTCGGCGACGATGCTCGCGTTCCACGATCCGCCCGCAGCCGTGACCGCGCCGGTGACGAGGGCGGGGAAAATGCCCGGCAGGACAAGGCGCCGCCACCACAGCCAGCCGCCGACGCCGAGATTGCCGGCCACGAGCTGATAGTCGGTCGGCAGCGCCAGCGTGCCGGCGATGACGTTGAACAGGATGTACCACTGCGTCCCCAGGATCATCAGCGGCGACAGCCAGATCTCCGGGTCGAGCTTGAACTCGACGATGGCGCTCACCGCCAGCGGGAAGAATAGATTGGCGGGGAAGGCGGCGAGGAACTGGATCCACGGCTGCACCAGGCGCGCGAGGCGCGGCCGCAAGCCGATCCAGACGCCGACCGGAACCCAGAAGAGGGCGGCGAGCACGATCAGCACGACGACGCGCGCAAGGGTGATGCAGCCAAGGAGGACGACATGGACGATCTCGTGCCAGCCAACCTCGTTGTGGACGACGTCGTAGATCGCGGCGAGCCCGGCCGCGACTCCGAGGATCAGCACGCCGTTCCAGGCCCAGTCGAACAAAGCGCCGCGCCAGGGCGATGGCGGCGCCGGGACCCGCGCGCGCGGCGGCGCGAGACGCCGCAGCCTCCCCGCGAGCGCGCCAGCCTCGTCGGCAACCAGGGCCAGCAGGTGGAAGAGCCGCGCCCGCTGCAGCATGACGAGAAACCACGGCGGCTCGATCTCGTCGGTGCCAATCTCCTCGACCTTGAAACGCTGCACCCAGGCCAGAAGCGGACGGAACAGGAGCTGGTCATAGAGCAGGATGAGCACCAGCATCGCGAAGATGGCATAGAACACGGCGTCGAGATCGCGCCGGTCGATCGCGAGCGCGATGTAGGAGCCGATGCCCGGCAGCAGCACCGTCTTGCCGGAAACGCTGATGGCCTCGGACGCGACCACGAAGAACCAACCGCCCGACACCGATATCATCATGTTCCAGACGAGATGCGGCAGGGCGAACGGTACCTCGAGCTGCCAGAAGCTCTGCCACGGCGACAGATGATACATCCGCGCGGCCTCGCGCAGGTCGTGCGGCACGCCGATGAAGGACTGGTACAGGCTGAACGTCATGTTCCACGCCTGCGAGGTGAAGATGGCGAAGATCGCGGCGCATTCGTAGCCGAGCAGCCGACCGGGAAAGAGCGCAACGAAGCCGGTGACCGTGATCGACAGAAAGCCCAGGATCGGCACCGACTGCAGCACGTCGAGAACCGGAAGCAGGATCCTCTCCGCGCGCTTGCTCTTGGCCGCGAGCGCCGCATAGACGAGGCTGAAGGCGAGCGAGCAGATCAGCGCCAGAGCCATCCGCAGCACGGTCCTGAGCCCGTATTCCGGCAGGTAGAGCGGGTCGAGTGAGATCGGCAGCGCCTCGCCCGGCTGATAGGGTACGTTCATCTGCCGGCTCGCCCACGCGATCAGCATGAGAGCGCCGATGACAAGCGGCAGCGCCACGCCGTCCCAATAACTGGGCCGGAGGCGCTGCGGCCAGGCGATCGAGGGCAGTTCCCAACGCTGCGGCATGGGTGATGCGGCGAGATCCTCTTGTGCGTTGTGCGGCGGTCGATGTGTAGCGCGATCCGCGGCAAAGGGCGACGGAAAACCGCCCGCCGCGGCGGCGCGGAGGTGAGATGTTTTCAGCGGCGGTCGCCCGCTCTATCCTGGCGGCAAGCGACTGGGAGTGAGACATGGAATTCGACATCCGCCCGGGCATCGAATACGCTCGCCACGACGGCGCCACGCTCCTCGGCGATCTCTACGCGCCCAAGGAGGACGGCCGTCATCATCCTGTCATCGTCGCCGTGCATGGTGGCGGCTGGCAACTCGGCTCGCGCGACAGCTATCGCCACTGGGGCGCGTTTCTCGCCCAGCGCGGCTATGCGCTCTTTGCCGCCGGGTACCGTCTGTCGAAGCCCGGCGAGAAGAGCTATCCCCAGGCGATCCATGACATCCGCGCGGCGGTGCAGTTCGTCAAGGGCAAGGGCGAGGCGCTCAAGCTGGATGCCGCCCGCGTCGCGCTGATGGGCGATTCGGCGGGGGCGCACGTCGCCGCGCTGGTGGCGCTCGCCGGCGACGGACCGCTCTTCGCCGGCGCCTATCGCGACGATCCCCATGCCGGGCTCGCCACCAAGGTCAAGGCGGTGATCGGCATCTACGGCGTCTATGACCTGTTCCAGCAATGGAACCACGATCTGGGGCCCCGCCTGCGCGATTCCATCGTCGAGAAGTTTCTCGGCACGGCGCCGATGGAGAACCGGCGCATCTTTTTCGACGCGTCGCCGCTGAGCCATGTCACCACCGACAACAATGCGACCGCGTTCCTGCTCGGCTATGGCACCGAGGACGACATCGTCGACCGGCACGCGCAGTCGGAGGTGTTCCTGACCGCGCTGAAGCAAGCGCGCTTTTTCGTGCGCACGGTGGTGATCCCCGGGGCCGGGCATTTCTGGATGTCCGATCCGATCGAGGAAGCTGGCAGCTTCACCGCGCATCTCGCCCCTCGCCTGTTGCGGTTCCTGGCGGAAAAGCTGTAGCGCCGGTTCCGTCGGCGGCGGCTGGCCGCGGCCGCGTCCGACCCTTCATCATTGGTTAATCGGTTTGCCGGAGGATTGCGCCATTCGGTCGCACTCCACCGCGGGCAATCATGCACACCTCCACCGGCTTGTCGCGCTTTCTGCGCACCGCATCCGGCCAGGGTTTGGTGCTCTTTCTCGTCTTCGCGGCGGGGCTGTCGGGCGCGGTCGGATACGGCTTCTACAGCTCGAGCGTGAACTCCTTCCGCACGCAAAAGACCGAAGAGAAGGCCACCGCGCTCCGGCTCGTCGAGGCCTTCGTCAACGACTATTCCGAGCTTCGCGCGAAATTCGGACCCGACGCGCCGGTGCCGGCGACGTTCCGCGCGCATTCCATCGAGATGTTCAACAAGGCGGCGGGAACGGACGGTGAATTGCGGCTTCAGTGGGTCGGGCGCCCGCACCGCTCGATCGTGACCGCGCCCACCGACGCGCCGATGGCCGCGACCGTCGAGTCGTTCGTCGGCATGAAGAGCCCCGCGGCGAAATCGCAGTTCCTCAGGGTTAACGGGCGATTGGTGTTCCGTACGGTCTATCCCTCCTTCGCCAAGGAGCGGAGCTGCGTCGATTGCCACAACAAGGTCCAGCCCGATCTGCATTGGAAGCTCGGCGACCTCATGGGCGCGTTCTCGATCGACGTGCCGGCCGGCCCGTTCCTGCGCGACAGCGCGCTTCAGGCCGGCGGCCTGGGCCTCGCGCTGATCCTGGCCCTCGGCGCGGTCGGGATCGTCGTGGCACGGTTGCACTATCGCCAGATCAGCGAGCGCGAGGCCGCCCAGGGATCGCTCAAGGAAAGCGAGGAACGCTTCCGCGACTTCGCCGAATCGGCGTCGGACTGGTTCTGGGAACAGGACGAGCACCTGCGCTTCACCTTCGTCTCGAGCGGCTCGCCCGACGGCGCCGGCGGCAACGTCATCGGCAAGACGCGGGCCGAGCTTGTCACGGTCGGGCGCCATCTCGGCATCAGCGAGGATCAGTGGCAGGCGCACGACGCGGCGGTGCGCGAGCGCCGCCCGTTCCATGGCCTCCGTTTTCAGCGCTTGGGCGCCGACGGCATCGTGCATCACATCAGCGTCAGCGGCCGGCCCATCTTCGATGGCGACGGGCGCTTTCGCGGCTACCGCGGCACCGGCCGCGACGTGACCGGCGAGATCGCGGTCGAGCTCGAGCTGGCACGGCGCGTCGAGGAGCGGACCGCCGAATTGCGCAAGGCGCAAAGCGATCTCCTGCGCAAGGAGCGGCTATCGACCCTGGGCCAGCTCACCGCGACCGTCGCCCACGAATTGCGCAACCCGCTGAGCGCCATCCGCAACACCGTCTTCGCGCTCAAGGAGACGGTCGCGAGCGCGGGCCTCAACGCGGAGCGGCCGCTGTCGCGGGTCGAGCGCAACATTCAGCGCTGCGACCGCATCATCACCGATCTCCTCGACTTCACGCGCCTGCGCAGCCTGAACCGCGCCGAAGTCGAGGCCGATGCCTGGCTCGAAGAGGTTCTGATCGAGCAGCGGCTGCCGCAGAACATCGTGCTCCGTCACGTGTTCGGCGCGCCCGGCCACCGCGTCAGCCTCGATGCCGAGCGCATGCGCCGCGTCGTCATCAATCTCACCGAGAACGCAGCGCAGGCGATGGCCGAGTCCGCCACGAGCGGCGTGGCCTCCGTCGTCACGGTGAGCACGCGCACGACGGCGGATTACTACGAGCTTGCGATCGAAGATACCGGCCCCGGCATCCCCGACGAGGTCCTGGCCAAGGTCTTCGAGCCCTTATTCAGCACCAAGAGCTTCGGCACCGGACTCGGTCTGCCGACGGTGAAACAGATCGTTGAGCAGCATGGCGGCACGGTCGCGATCACGTCCGTGCCCGGCAAGGGTACGCGGGTCGTCGTCCGATTGCCCAATCGCGAGACAGAGGAGTTGGCGGCATGACGATGCGTGTTTTCATCATCGACGATGACCGCGACCACGCTGAAAGCATCGCCGACGTCCTGACGATGCGCGGCTACGATACCGAGCTTGCCTTCAGCGGCGAGGCGGGGCTTGCCCGCTTTCGCGAGGCGAATTTCGACATCGTCTTCATGGACGTGAAGCTGCCGGGCATGAACGGCGTCGAGACGTTCTTCGAGTTCCGCAAGATCAGGCCCGACGTCAAGGTCATGCTGATGACCGGCTTCAGCCTGGAGCAACTCGTCGCCCAGGCGGTCGAGAACGGTGCCCTTGGCGTACTGCGCAAGCCGTTCGAGATCCGCGACCTGCTTGACGTGCTCGAGCACGTGAAGCCGCGCGGCATGGTGCTGGTGGCCGACGACGACCCGGAATTCGCCGCCAGCATCGAGCCCATTCTCGTGCAGCGCGGCTATCGCGTGCGGATCGCTACCTCCGGACGCGAGGTGCTCGAAAAAGCGACCACCGAGGGCGTCGACTGTCTCATTCTTGATCTCAAGATGCCAATGCTGTCGGGGCTCGAAGTCTATGTCCAGCTGCGCGAGGCCGGCCGCGCGGTGCCGACGATCTTCGTCACCGGCTTCCCCGGCGAACGCAACATCGCGCTGGCCCAGCTGCACCAGCCGGTGGATCAGGACGTCCTCATGAAGCCGTTCGATCCCGCCGACCTGCTCGGCGCCATCGAGGCGGTAACCAAAGGCAAGAATGCCCGCCGAAGCGTCGCATAACGCGCCTGCGGCGGCGCGGCAGAAGATCCTGATCGTCGACGACGATCAGGAGTTCGCCGAATCGATCGCCGACATCCTCGCGCCGGCAGGATACGACGCGGTCATCGCCGACCGGGCCGAGACCGCGGCCGCGGCCTTGCAGCGCCTGGCGCTGCCGGTGGCGATGCTCGATATCAGGCTCGGCCGTTCCTCGGGCGTCGATCTCCTGAGCCATCTGCGGGCGCAGCGCCCCGATCTCATCTGCGTGATGATGACGGCGCATGCCGACACCCAGACCGCCATCGCGGCGATGCGCCAGGGCGCCTACGACTATTTCGACAAGTCCTCGGAGCCCGCCGAGCTTCTCGCCGTGCTCCACCGCTGCTTCGAGACCTGCCGGCTGCAGGAGGAGAACCGTCGCGCCTACGACGCGTTGCGCATCGCCAAGGAGGCCGCCGAAAAGGCGAACCGCGCCAAGTCGGAATTCCTCGCCAATATCAGCCACGAGCTGCGCACGCCCTTGAACGCCATCATCGGCTTCTCCGAAGTCATGATGCAGGGCATCCTCGGACCGATCGCCAATGAGGGCTATCGCGGCTATCTCAAGGACATCCACGACAGCGGCATCGATCTGCTCAACATCATCAACGACATTCTCGACCTGTCCAAGGCCGAGGCCGGCAAGCTCGAGCTGTCCGAGCAGACCGTGGACGTGGCCGGCGTGATCGAGGCGGTCTGCCGCCTGATGACGACCAAGATCGAAAGCGCCGGCCTGACCGTCGAGACCCGTGTCGCGTCGAAGCTCGGCCTCCTGTTCTGCGACCGGCTCAAGCTCAAGCAGATGACGCTCAATCTGCTCTCCAACGCGGTCAAGTTCACGCCGCGCGGCGGCTGCATCGAGATCAGCGCGAGCTCGGATCTCGAGCGCGGCCTCACCATCGCGATCCGCGACAACGGCATCGGCATCGCCAAGGAGGACATTCCGCGCGTGCTCTTGCCGTTCGAGCAGGTGGAGAGCTCGCTCAACCGCACCCATAACGGCACCGGCCTTGGCTTGCCGCTCACCGCGGCGATGATGATGCTGCACGGCGGCAGCATCGCGATCGACAGCGAGATCGACCGCGGCACGACCGTCGCCCTCAACTTCCCGCCGTCGCGGCTCGTCGATACCCTCGAGAGCGAGACCGTGGCGGAGGCCGCCGCCGAGACCGCTGCCGTGCCGCCGCTTCGTTTCGGCTTCGGCTGAGGCGCGGCCGCGCCGCGCTCAGCGCCAGAACCGGCGCGTGGCGATGCGCGCGCCTTCCGCCATGGCGGCGAGCTTGGCCCAGACCACGTCGGGATCGACCGCGGCCTGTCCCACCCAGGTGCCATAGCCGCAATCGCTGCCGGCGATCACGTTCTCCCGACCCACGAGATCGGCGTAGTGGGCGATGCGCTGGGCGACCAACTCGGGATGCTCGATGAAGTTCGACTTCGATTCGATAACGCCCGGGATCAAAACCTTGCCCTCGGGCAGCCTGACCCGCTCGAACAGCGTCCATTCATGGGCGTGGCGGGGATTGGCGGCCTCGAACGAGAGCCCGGCCGGACGCGCCGCCAGGACGATGTCGATGATGTCGGCGAGCGGCACGTCGCAGTGGTGCGGCCCCTCGTAATTGCCCCAGCACAAATGAATGCGCATGCGGTCGGGCGGCAGTGCCGCGACCGCACGGTCGAGCGCCGCGACGTGGAGCCGCGCCATGGTGCGGAAATCGTCGAGCCCGAGTTGGGCGAACTGGATATGGCGTCCCATCGCGAGGTCGGGGCAGTCGAGCTGAAGCACGAAGCCCGCAGCGACGATCGCCTCGTATTCCGGCCGCATCGCCTCGGCGATCGCCGCGAGATAGGCCTCGTGCGTCGGATAATGGCCGTTGTGGAAGAAGAGCGAGATCAATCCCGGCGACGCGGCCGTGAGGAAGACTTCCGCGACCGCCGTGTCGGCGGTCGCGGCACGGAGATTGGCGATGTCGGCCGCCACCGCCGCGCCGTCGCGCGCGCGGACCGGGGCATTGCAGCCCGGCGTCTTGCGCCGTGCCCGCCCGGGGTCGCCGAAGACGCGCCGCTGCAACTCGGGGAAGGCCACCAGATCCTGGTATTGCAGCGGATGGCTGGTGCCGCCGAAGCCGTCGAGACGGTCCTTGACATAGGTCGCGTAGCTCGGCTTGCTCATCTCGCCGTCATTGACGATGTCGATCCCGGCCGCGATCTGCCGGGCGGCGATGTCGGCGACGGCGGTACGAATTCGCGTCGCCAACGCGGCGGGGTCGACCGGAACCCCCTCTTCCTTGGCGAACATGGTGCGGATCAGGTCGTCGGGCCGCGGCAGGCTGCCGGTATGGGTGGTAAGAAACCGTTCGGTACTACGTTTCATGGTCTCGCCCCCTCCCGTCGCCGGACCGGCCCGACCGGCGCCCGACCGCGCCACGACGCCGCAGTATTTCGCAAGCATCAAGCTTGAGTGCTGCGGCGTCTGAGTATATATACACCCTTAACGGACTGGCTGGCGGTCCCCATATTCGTCGGGGCCGCCGGGCGCTTCCATTCCCGGTCAGAACGAGAGAGATCAGCGCATGCGGGCGAGTTTTGCCGGCGCTTTTGCCTTGGAACGGCAGCCGGCGCAAGACGCCGCGTCGCCGGCTGAGGCCGAGCGAAACGAGGAGCGAACCGCCGAGGCGACAGCCCCGGCGGGTGCGGTATTGCGCTCCAACCTGCCGGAAGAGGCGGGGGGAGCGGGCGATGCGCTGCGCCGCTACCTGCGGGAGATTTCCGGTGCCGAACTGCTCACCCGCGAGCAGGAAGTCGCGCTGGCGCAGCGGATCGAGGCTGGCCGCGCCGTGCTGTTTTCGGCGCTGTGCCGCAGTCCGATCTTCTTTGCCGAAATCAAGGTCTGGCGCGGCCGGATGGCCGAAGGCGGCATGCTGATGCGCGAGGTCGTCGACATCGCGGCGACCCGCCAGCGGATCAAGGGCGGCACCGCCGGGCTCGAAGACGCCGTGGTCGAGGACAGTGACGACGAGACCGGCTCCTCGCTGGCACGGATCGAGGAGGAGCTGATGCCGGCGGTGCTCGCGGCCTTCGCGCGCGCCACGCGCCGAACCGCGCGGGCCGAGGCGGGGCTGCACCCGGTCGTGCTCGACGGTCTGGCAGTCGATCGCCTGGCCGCCCGGCTCCGGGAACTGAGCCGCCGCCTGTCCGAGGCGGAGGGGCGCTTGGCTCGCGTCGCCGAGTCGGCCGGTGTCGACCGCGATGATTTCATCGCCAGCTATACCGAGGCGGACAGCCCCGCCGCCTGGCTTGCCACCCTGCCTCGGCGCCGCGCCCAGGGCTGGGCCCGCTTGCGCGCCACCAAGGGCGCCCAGGTCACGGCGGTCGTCGGCGAGCTCGATGAGCTTCTGGCCGCCACCGGGCAGAAGCGTCCGGCCTTCCGCGCCCTCATGGCCGAGTTGGCGCGCGGCAGCCGCGATGCCGAGCGTGCCAAGGACGAGATGGTGCGCGCCAATCTCCGCCTCGTCACCTGGATCGCGCGGCGCCACGTCAATCGCGGCCTGCCGCTGACCGATCTCATCCAGGAGGGCAATATCGGCCTGATGCGCGCGGTCGAGAAATTCGACTGGCGCCGCGGCTACAAGTTCTCGACCTATGCAACCTGGTGGATCCGCCAGGCGTGCTCGCGCGCGCTGGTCGATCAGGGCCGGCTCATTCGCATCCCCTCGCACATGACCGACGAGGCGCGGCGGGTGATGCGCATGGAACGCCAGCTGGCGAGCGAATTGCGCCGCGCCCCGACCGAGGCCGAGCTGTCGGTCCGGCTGGGCCTGCCGCTGGCCAAGGTCCGGGCCGTGCTCGAGCTGGTGCGCGAGCCGGTGAGCATGGATGCGCCCCTGGGCGAGGATGGCGAGGCGACCATCGGCGATCTCATCCCCGACGATCGGGCGGTGCTGCCGCTCGACGCGGCGGCGGACTCCGAGCTGCGTCAGGCGACCGAGGAAGCGCTGTCGCAGCTGACCCCGCGCGAGGCCGACGTGCTGCGCCTGCGCTTTGGCGTCGGCACGGCGAGCGAACACACGCTCGAGGAAGTCGGCCGCAAGTACCAGGTAACGCGCGAACGCATCCGCCAGATCGAGGCCAAGGCGCTCAAGAAGCTCGGCCGGCGCGGCTATGGAAGGCGGCTGGCGAGCTTCATCGAACGCTGAGCGCAGGCGCGGCAACGCATTTTTTGGTTCCGCGCGGCCGCAGATTGCGTCAATTATAGGCTACCGTTAATAAGCCTGAGGAGGATCCGGAATGAAGAAGCAAGCCTCGTTCGCGGTGGTACTCGCGGCCTGTGCCGCGCTGTTCGCGGTGCCTGCGCTCGCCCAAGGCATGTCCGGTGGCGGCAACATGAAGCCCATGAGGGCTACCCACGCCCCGATGAAAATGTCACACGCCCGGAAAAGGCCGATGAAAACGGCCCGGGCCGGCCGGATGAAGCGTAGCTGCATGGACTACGCCTGGCAGTCGCAGGACATGAAGGACTGCCAGGGCGGCAAGATGAAGCCGCCGAACTGGCGCTGACGCGGCGGTGGGGCCGGCCGGCTGCTCTGGCCGCGCGGTCCTGCCTAATCGATCTCAGCTCAATCCCACCACGGGCACTGCCGCGCCGTGGATGGCGCGCGCCTGCTCCGAGCACAGGAACAGGATGACGTCCGCCAGCGCCGCGGGCGCGACCCAGCGCCGGAAGTCGGCGCTGGGCATGCTGGCCCGGTTGGGCGGCGTGTCGATGACACTCGGCAGCACGCAATTGACGTTGATGCCCTTCTCGCGCAATTCGGCCGCCATGCTCTCGGTGAGGCGGATCACGGCGCTCTTGGACGCGGCATAGGCGCCGATCAGCGCGCCGCCGGCGGTCCCTCCCATGGCGGCGACATTGACGATCTTGCCGAACCCGGCGGCGATCATGCCGGGGACGACGGCGCGCGCGGTGCGCATCACCGATCCGGCATTGAGCTCGATCATGCGGCGGAGCAGCTCGTCTGGCGTCTCGTGCACCGGCGGGCCCATGCGGAACCCGCCGGCGATGTTGCACAGCATGTCGATGCGGCCGAACCGGGCCAGCGCGCGCTCCGCCGCTGCGGCCACCGAGGCTGAGTCTTCGAGGTTCGCCGCGGCATAGAGCCTTGTGTCGTCCTCGGGGCCATAGGCGGTCTCGAGCGCCCGCGTCTCGAGGTCGAGCAGGACGAGCCGCGCCCCTTGCGCCGCGAACGCGGCGGCCGTGGCCCGGCCGAGATTGCCTGCCGCCCCGGTAATCATGGCTACCTGGCCGTCGAACCCCATCCCCGCCTCCGCAAAAATGATGAGGCCTCATGCGAAGCGACTTCGCGCCGGCTGTCAACGCATCCGTGGTCACGTCCTTGCGAGCGGGCCGGGTCGGGTGGCAATGCCGGCGGCACGACGGATGGCAGCCGTGACGCGCGCCAGCGCGCCGCCGGTATCGATGCGCTGCCAGGTGATGGGCCCTGGATCGCTGGCGAGCTGTTGGTCCAGCACCGACAGTGTGGCGTCGGACGCATCGCCCGGGCGCTGCTCGAGCCGTGCCGCCATCACCTCGCGCCTGGCGTCGAGCCAGAGTCCGGTAAACGGCACGCCGGCATTCGCGGCGACGAGGGCGGCGGCCTCGCGCTCGGCCGGATCGAGAAACGTCGCGTCCATGATGACGCTCGACCCGGCCGCGAGCGCATGCGCCGCCTGGTGCTGCAAGGCGGCATAGATCTGCTTGCTCATGGCATGGCTGTAGGCGCCGGGCGGCAGGCGTGTCTCGGGCGGCAGGCCGAGCAGCGCCTTGCGCAGCACGTCGCTGCGCAGCACGCGGGCGCCGGGGAGCGGCGGCAGATCGGGCGCGAGCGCGAGCGCGAGCGTCGACTTGCCGCTGCCGCTGTGCCCGCCGACGGCGATGAGGCGCGGCGGCGACGGCGGCAGAAGCGCGGCCGCAAGGGCGAGATAGCTCCGGGCCGCGTCCTCGCGCTGCTGGCGCTGCGGCGCGCCCGGCTGCTGCGCCACGGCGGCGGCCGAGACATGGGCGCGGATCGCCGCTCGCACGGCCAGGAAAAGCGGCAGCGCCTTCAGCCCCTCGTCGTCCTGGGTGAGGTCGAGATAGCGGTTGAGAATGAAGTTGGCGGCGGCGCCGAGCTCGCGATGGACGAGGTCCATCAGCAGGAAGGCGAGATCGTAGAGCACGTCGATGCAGGAAATCTCTTCGCTGAATTCGATCGCATCGAACAGCGTCGGCTTGCCGTCGATCAGGCAGATGTTCCCGAGATGGAGGTCGCCGTGGCAGCGTCGCACCTTGTCGCGGGCGCGGCGGCGGTCGAGCAGCGCGGCACAATCCCGGAGCGCCGCATCCGCCGCGGCGGTGACACGGGTGACGGCGCCCTGATCGAGGATCGCGCCCGCGTCGCGCAGATTCTCGGCATTGCCGACGATCACGCGCGCGATGCCGGCGCTGCCGCCCCAGTTTCGCACGCTTTCGGCGCCGGCGTGGAAGGCGGCGATGGTGTCGGCGAGCTGGCGCTGCAGATCGCGGCCGAGGCCGCCCGTCTCGGCGATGCGATCGAACAGCCCGGATGCGGCGAAGCGGCGCATCTCCACCACCCAGTCGACTGCGTCGCCCGCGCCATCGAAGCCCAGGGCGCCGCCCGCCCGCCGCCGGATCGCGCGGACCCCGAGATAGAGCGCGGGGGCGATACGGCGGTTGATTGCGAACTCGGCGCGGCACGCGGTCTCGCGCAGCGCCACGGTCGAATAGTCGAGATAGGAATAGCGCACCGCGCGCTTGAGCTTCAAGGCGCGCTCGCCGATGAGGAAGACCGCGGAGGCATGGGTGTCGATGCGCTCGACCTTCCTCCCGGCGAGCCCATGGCTCGCGCCGTCGGCGAGGAACGCCATGACCTCGTCCTGCATGCCCATCGCCCGATTGTATCGCAACGCGGCGCGCTGGGAAGGCGGCGGCAAAGACGGTTGATCGCGGTCGTCCGGCGCCACACAATCCCGGCGCTGCCGCAACGCGGGAGGTGCATGCCATGAACGACAAGCCGAACGACCCTCGGATCGTCACCGCTGCCGATATCGACCCGCGCCACGACTGGCAGCGGCCGATCATGGCGCTCGGCCCGACCGCGGTCGATTTCGAGGAGCGGATCGATTTCCGCCGCCTCCACCGCTATCGCCTCGCGCGCACCCGCGCGGCGCTCGCGCGCTCGGGGCTGGGCGCGCTGTTGTGCTTCGACCAGTACAACATCCGCTACATCACCTCGACCGTGATCGGCAATTGGGCGCGCGACAAGTTCACGCGCTATGCGCTCCTGGCGGGCGACGGCGAGCCGCATATCTGGGATTTCGGCTCGGCGGCGAAGCATCACCGGCTCTACGCGCCGTGGCTGCCGACGCATAATTGCCATGCCGGCATGCTCGGCCTGCGCGGCGCGGTGCATCCCAAGATCGGGCTGATGCGCAAGGCCGCCGAAGAGATCAAGTCGATCCTTGCCGAGCACGGCGTCGCCGCGATGCCGGTGGGCGTCGATGTGGTCGAGCCGCAGATGCTGTTCGAGCTGCAGGCGGTTGGGCTCGACGTGCGCGACGGGCAGCAGGTCATGCTCGACGCGCGCGAGATCAAGAGCGCCGACGAGATCGCTCTGCTCAACATGTCGGCGGCGCTGGTCGACGGCTGCTACCAGACCATCGCCGAGGCGCTCAAGCCCGGCATCCGCGAGAACGAGATCGTGGCGCTCGCGAACAAACGGCTCTACGAGCTCGGCTCGGACGATGTCGAGGCGATCAACGCCATTTCCGGCGAGCGCTGCAGCCCGCATCCGCACAATTTCACCGACCGCCTCATCCGCCCCGGCGACCAGGCCTTCTTCGACATCATCCAGTCGTTCAACGGCTATCGCACCTGCTATTACCGCACCTTCAATGTCGGCCGTGCGACCGAGGCGCAAAGAGACGCCTACAAGCGCGCGCGCGAATGGATCGACCGCGCGATCGAAATGGTGCGGCCGGGTGTCACCACCGACCGCATCGCCGCGTGCTGGCCGACTGCGGAGGAGATCGGCTTCTCGAGCGAGATGGAGGCGTTCGGCCTGCTGTTTGGCCACGGGCTCGGCCTCGGCCTGCACGAGCGGCCGATCATTTCGCGTCTCAATTCCTTCGACGACCCGATGGAGATCAAGGCCGGCATGGTGTTCGCGCTCGAGACCTATTGCCCGGCCGCGGACGGCTATTCCGCCGCGCGCATCGAGGAGGAAGTGGTGTGCACGCCGACGGGTGCGAAGGTGATCACCCTCTACCCCGCCGACGAGCTGCCGATCGCCAACCCCTACGACCGGCATTAGCCAGCGGACTCACGCCTCGGACCATCATTCCTACGCCGTGGCGGTGGGATAGGGGCTGGTATCGGAGAGCGCGAGCATCCGGTGGGCGAGACGCAGCACCAACTCGGCCCGCAACGTGCCGCTTGCGGGATCGTCCCACAGATTGACCATCTCGTCGGGATCGGCTTCGAGATCGTAAAGTTCGCCCCAGCTCACCCCGTCATAGAGGCTCAGCCGATAGCGCTCGGTCACGAGCGAGCGCATGCGGACACGGCCGGGGAAGCCCGTCTGCGCGCGCTGCCCCTCCTCCTCGAGCACCAGATCGTCGTGGTGGGCGCGCGCCGTCCCGGCGATCAGCTTGTCGAGCGACCGCCCCTGAACGCCGTTGAAGGGAGCGACGCCGGCGCGTCCGAGGATCGTGGGCGCGATGTCGATGGTGCCGGCGAGCGCCGCCGAGCGTCGGGTCGCGCCCCTGGGATCGTGCCAGATGAAGGGCGCCGTGATCAGGCCGCGATAATGAATGGGACCCTTCAGCAGCAATTGATGGTCGCCCATGTAGTCGCCGTGATCGGCGGTGAAGACGATCACGGTGTCCTCGGCCAGCCCCAGCGCCGTAAGTCGCGCCAGCACCCGCCCGACGGCGGCGTCGATGAAGCTGATCGAGCCGTAATTGAGGGCGGTCGCTTCCTTCGCCTCCTCGGCGGTGCAGGCGAAGAGTTGCGGCGTATGCTTGACGGCGCGGCCGGCATCGCGCTCGGCCAGAAGCTGCGCCACGTGCGGCGGCGGCCGGTTGGCGGCGTCGCGGAACGAGCGCGGCAGTTCCATGTCGGCGGGGTCGTACATGTCCCAATAGGCTCCGGGCGGCGTGAACGGATGGTGCGGCTCGGCGAAGGAGCACATGAGGAAGAACGGCCGGTCGTCCGCGGCCGTCGCGGCGAGGAAATCCTCGCTCATCAGCGCGCAATACTGCGTCGGATGGAGCGCTTCCGGCAGGCGCGTGCGCCACGCCTGGCGTGCCGCGAACAGCGCGAGGCCGGGTGTCGGGATGGCGTTCTCGGGCCCGATCATTCGGTCGCAGTCGGGCGCCTGGGCGCGCAGCCAGCGGCGGTAGTGCCCCTCGATGTCGTCGCCGTGATCGACCGTGAGCCGCACGGTCTCATAGCCGTAGAACGGCAGGTCGAGTTCGTGATCGGGCCGGTTGCGCCAGTGCGGCTTCCATTCCTGGTCATAGCGCCCGCCGTCGTCACCGACCGCCTCGCGAGCGAGGCGGTCGGCGGGGTCACGCGGCCACACCGGCGGATTGCCGGTCATGTTTTGGAGATGCGACTTGCCGACGAGGCCGGTGCGGTATCCGGCCGCGCGCAGGAGTTCGACGAAAGTGGTGGCGCGGAGCGGGAGCGGGATGCCGTTGTGGCGCACGCCGTGGAGCGACGGCATGCGGCCCGTCATCAGGCTCGCGCGGTTGGGCATGCAGATCGGCGAGGCGACATAGAACCGGTCGGCGACGAAGCCCGCCTGCGCCAAGGCGTCGATATGGGGCGTTCGCACCACCCGGTTGCCATAGCAGCCGAGGTGATCGGCCCGGAGCTGATCGGCGATGAAGAACAGGAAATTCGGCCGCTTCGTCGTTGTCATGCCACGCCCTCCCGAAACCCGTGCTTGCTAGGCGCTCTTTCCGGCCGAGGCAACCCCGTCGCTCTTCCTTGACCTTGGCGGCGATGGCGGGATACTTCCTTTGGACCCGCAACGGCTGCGGCGGGCGGAGCGTCCCGGATGGATGTGATCGTCGACGTGAAACACCATGCCTATGGCGAGCTTCAGGTGCTGGAGGATATCGGCCTCCACGTGCACGCGGGCGAGATCGTCGCGGTGATCGGGCCGTCGGGCTGCGGCAAGTCGACGCTTCTCGGCATCATGGGCGGCATCCTCCAGGCGACCGAGGGGCGCGTCTTCATGGAGGGCGAGGCGGCCGCCGATTGCCTCAACCCGCTCACCTACATCTTCCAGGATTTCGCGCTCCTGCCGTGGCGCACGGTGGCCCAGAACGTGGCGCTGCCGCTGGAGCACCACAGGCTCGCCGCGGGCGAACGCGCGCGCCGCGTCAATGATGCACTGCAGCGCACCAAGCTCGACGATTTCGCCAACGCTCTGCCGAAGCAGCTTTCGGGCGGAATGCGCCAGCGCGTCGGCATCGCCCGCGCGCTGGTGGTGCGGCCGGCGGTGCTGCTGATGGATGAGCCGCTCTCGGCCTTGGACGCGCAGACGCGCGACCTCCTGATGGAGGATTTCCTCGATCTGTGGCTGCGCGAGCGCGCCGCCGGCGTCTATGTCACCCACAATTTCCACGAGGCGCTGCGGCTGGCCGACCGCATCATGGTGCTCTCGCGCCGGCCGGGGCGGGTCAAGGAGATGGTCGAGATCAGGATCCCGCAGCGCGAGCGCACGCTCAAATCGGCCCAGGTCGAGCTCGCCGATCTTGGCAACCGGCTGTGGTCGCTGATCCGCGACGAGGCCTCGCGCGCGGAACGGGAGGTGGTCGATGCTTGAAGACACGATGACCGGGCCGGTCGCCCCGGCGGGTTTACGGCCGGGCCGGCGCGAGGTGCATTTTCGCGGCGGCGGCTTCCTGCCGACGCCGCGGCGGTTGCATTCCTGGTTCGGCTTCATCGCCATTCTCGGGCTGTGGCAGGCGGCGGTCTCGCTGCACTGGATCGATCCCGTGTTCCTGCCCTCGCCCTCCAGCATCGGCCAAGCGCTGTGGCGCCTGACGGCCTCGGGCGATCTGTGGCGGAATCTTTCGATCTCGCTCATGCGCATCGGCTCGGGCTGGATCATCGGCACCGGGCTGGGCCTCATTGTCGGCATCGGCATGGGGCTGTCGTCGGTCACACGCGCTGTCGGCATGCCGATGGTATCGGCGATCTATCCCATTCCCAAGATCGCGCTGTTGCCGCTCTTGATCCTGTGGCTCGGCATCGGCGAGGCGCCCAAGGTCGTGACCATCGCCTCGGGCGTGTTCTTCCCCACCGTCATCGCCACGTTCAGCGGCGTCGATTCGGTGCCGCGCAACCTCATCCGCATGGGGCAGAGCTTCAACATGCCGATGTCGGGGATTATCTGGAAGATCGTGTTGCCCTCGGCACTGCCGGGAATTCTCGCTGGCTTCCGCATCTCGCTCGCCACCGCGCTCCTGCTCGTCGTCGCGGCCGAGATGATCGGCGCCCAGTACGGCATCGGCGCCTTCCTGCTCACCGCTGGCAACCTGATGCAGACCGACGATCTGCTGGCCGGGGTCGTCATCCTGTCGGTGCTGGGGCTGGGGCTCGGCGCGGTGCTGACGATGATCGAGAAGGCGTTCCTCAACTGGCGTTGACCGGACCCGAGACCATTGCCTCCGCTACGCCCGCGCCGCGGGCGGACGCAGCCGACATCGCCACCATCGAGCTGACCGCGGTCATCGTCGCAGTGACCGACGAGGAGCCGCGCATCCTTGCCATCGCCGGCGGCGCCGCCTTGCCCTCGGGCCCGTTCGAGCACCGCCACCGCACCTTGCAGATGGGCGTGCGCTCGTGGGTCGAGCAGCAGACCCAGCATCCGCTCGGCTATGTCGAGCAGCTCTACACCTTCGCCGACCGCGACCGCTCGAGCGACGGCCGCATCGTCTCGATCAGCTATCTCGGCCTCACGCGCGAGACCGGGGCGGCGCTGCCGGGGAATGCCGGCTGGCATAGCTGGTACCGCTACCTGCCGTGGGAGGATTGGCGCGCGGGACCGCCGGCGGTGGTGATAAAGGCGATCGCGCCGCGGCTACGCGCCTGGGCGCAAGAAGCCGAGGGCGCACTGCGCCGCGAACGCAGGGAACGCATCGCCGTCAATTTCGCGGCCTCCGAGCGCGACTGGAACGAGGAGCTGGTGCTGCAGCGCTTCGAGCTCCTCTACGAGGCGGGGCTCGTGCCCGAAGCCGGCCGCGACCGGCCGGTCGCCGATCCCGTGCCCGGCACGCCGATGATGCACGACCATCGCCGCATCCTCGCCACCGGCATCGCCCGGCTCAGGGCCAAGATCAAATACCGCCCCGTGGTGTTCGAGCTGATGGGCGCCAGCTTCACGCTGCTCCAGTTGCAGCGCACGGTCGAGGCGCTGGCCGGGCGGCGGCTGCACAAGCAGAATTTCCGCCGCCTCATCGCGCAGCAGGGCCTGGTCGAGGCGACGCGCGGGGTGGCGATGCAAACGGGCGGCCGCCCGGCGAAACTGGTGCGCTTTCGCCGCGAAGTCCTGATCGAGCGCCGCTTCACCGGCACCAAGCTGCCGCTCTACCGCTCGGGCTAGGGCACCCATCAGCCGCGACGCGGCTGCCGATGGAGGGGCCCGCGGTGCCGTCTTCTTAATGAAATGCGCTAGAAGCGGACAGCCGAACTCGACCGCCATTCCACGTCACGAGCGGAATTTGAGGGCATGTGCCATCGGCCAAACCTCGTGTCGCATGTGACAAGCCCCGGGGCGCCGCCCGCCGTGCAGAGGCGGGATGCGGCTTCGGCATGGCTCGGGCGGGCAGGCGGCTTGACAACCTTATACTCATCGCTAGCATAAGGCCGGGGCGGGCGCCCCTTTTTCCAGACCTCATAAATACTCAATTTGAGTATAAGAGGAAGGGATGGACGATGCCTGATCTGCGAACCCACGACGACGTCATCGCGCGCACCCGGCCGCTCTACGAGCGCGTCAAGGCGGTAATCCCGCCCGACGAATGGGCGGTCTTTGCCGACGATGTCGATGCGATCCTGCGCCTGAAGCGCGCTCGCGGCGCGGTCATCCTGGCGCACAACTACCAGACGCCGGAGATTTTCCACACCGTCGCCGATTTCACCGGCGACAGCCTCGCTCTGGCGCGCCAGGCGATGGCGGCCGAGGCGCGCATCATCGTGCTCGCCGGCGTGCATTTCATGGCCGAGACGGCGAAGCTGCTCAATCCCGACAAGACCGTGCTCGTTCCCGATTTGCGCGCAGGCTGCTCGCTCGCCGCGTCGATCACGGCGGCGGATGTGCGGCTCATGCGCGAGCGCCATCCCGGCGTGCCGGTGGTGAGCTATGTCAACACCTCGGCCGCGGTCAAGGCCGAAAGCGACATCTGCTGCACCTCGGGCAATGCCAGGAAGGTGGTCGAATCCTTGGGCGCGACGCGGGTGATCATGCTGCCGGACGAATATCTCGCCCGCAACGTCGCCGCCTCGACCGGGGTCGAGATCATCGCCTGGGCCGGACATTGCGAGGTGCACGAGCGCTTCACCGCGGCGGAGATCCGGACGCTGCGTGCGGATCACCCGGGCATCACCGTGTTGGCGCATCCCGAATGCCCGTCCGAGGTGGTGGCGGCGGCCGATTTCGCCGGCTCGACGGCGGCGATGGCGGATTATGTCGGCGCCAAGCGGCCCGCGCGCGTCGTGCTGCTGACCGAATGCTCGATGAGCGACAACGTCGCGGTCGAACATCCCGAGGTCGAATTCGTCCGGCCCTGCAATCTTTGCCCGCACATGAAGCGGATCAATCTCGCCAATATCCGCGAGGCGCTCGAGACGCTCCGCCACGAGGTCACGATCGATCCGGCCGTCGCCGCGCCCGCCCGCCGCGCGGTCGAGCGCATGCTGGCGCTCTGAAGCGCGCGTCCTGCCGTGTCCATTCTCCTGCTTCGGGAGGAAATCCGATGACTGTTCCCCCGCTTCCCGCCGTGATGACCGAGCCGCTGGTGCGCACGGCGCTGCTCGAGGATCTGGGTCGCGCCGGCGACATCACCACCGATGCGATCGTGCCGCAATCTGCGACCGCCGAGACGGCGCTGGTGGCGCGCCACGCGGGGGTCGTCGCGGGGCTCGATCTCGCGCTCATGGCATTCCGGCTGGTCGAGCCTCTGATCGCCGCCGAGACCGCCCGGCCCGACGGCAGCCGCATCGCCCGCGGCGACGTCATCGCCGTGCTGCGCGGCCCGGCGCGCGGCATGCTCACGGCCGAGCGCGTCGCGCTCAATTTCCTCTGCCATCTTTCCGGCATCGCCTCGGCGACCGCTTCGGTGGTGGAATCGATCCGCGGTACCCGCGCGCGCGTCGTCTGCACGCGCAAGACGCTGCCGGGCCTGCGCGCGGTTCAGAAATACGCGATCCGCGTCGGCGGCGGCTTCAACCATCGCTTCGGGCTCGATGACGGCGTGCTCATCAAGGACAACCACATCGCCGCGGCGGGAAGCGTCGGCGCGGCCGTCGCCCGCATCCGCGCCGCGATCGGTCATCTCGTCAAGGTCGAGCTCGAGGTCGATACGCTGGCGCAGCTCGAGGAGGCGCTGGGGCTCGGCGTCGATGCGGTGCTGCTCGACAACATGTCGAACGATGACATGCGCCGCGCCGTCACCATGGTGGCAGGCCGCGCGCTGACCGAGGCCTCGGGCCGGATCACGCCGGCCTCGGCGCCGGCAGTGGCGGCGACGGGCGTCGATCTTTTATCGAGCGGCGCCCTCACCCACAGCAGCTCGACACTCGATATCGGCCTCGACTACCGCTGAGGCCGCGCGCTGCGGCGTCAGTGCTTTTCTTCCTTGGCGAGCTTCTGCGCTGCCTCTTTGACGATGCTGAGGTCGGCGTATTTCTTGACGTCGAGGCTGGTCTTGAGGAAGCCCAGCTGGTGCTGCGTGTTGACATTGGCCTGCAGCGCGTTGAGATCGGGCAGCGCCTCGGGATCGCGGTAATAGTCGCGCTTGGTGAACACCCAGCTCTCATAGAGCTGCGGCTTCTGCTTGGTCACCTCGGTGATGAGCTTCACCGCCTCCTCGTGATGCGCCGGATCCGAGAGGTAGTGGAGCGTGTGGAGGTAATCCTCCATGAAATCGACCATCATCGCGTGATGCTTCTTCAGGAAGCCCTCGCGCGCCACGCGCATGATCATCTGCGTGCGGCCGATCGCGTCGTGCTGGGTGAAGAGCGGACGGGCGAAGGAGCGGAGGCCGGGATCGAAGCCGAACGGCGCCACCGCCGAGATCAGATCGGCCTTGCCTTCGCGCAGCATCGCCTTCTGGTCCGGGAAGCGCACCTCGATGATGGTGACGTCGCGCTTGTCCTTGAGGTTGTGCTT
The DNA here is from genome assembly GCA_035532935.1 of Allostellaceae bacterium. Lineage (GTDB taxonomy): Bacteria > Pseudomonadota > Alphaproteobacteria > ATCC43930 > CGMCC-115725 > DATJLY01. The sequence continues at coordinate 4,401 of DATKQE010000038.1, read as the reverse complement.
CGCCAGCATCGCACGCAGCGCCATGTCGATGGCGCTGCCGGTCTCGTTCGTCGCCAGGATCTTGCCCTTGAGGTCCTGGATCGTGTGGATCGGGCTGTCCTTGCGCACATCGAAGGTATTGGTGTGATAGCCGGGAACCCCGTCCATGAACGAATCGGCGATGACGCGGAGATCCTGCATGCCGGCATTCTCGATGCCGAGCGCAAAGGTCGAATAGGCGAGCGCCGCGCAGTCGAGCTGACCCGAGGCGAGCGCCGTCATGATCGTCGAGGTGCCGGCGAAATGAGTGAGCTCGGGCGTATACGTCTTGCCGGCATGGGGCGCGAGGCCCGGCTTCAAGAACATGAGCGGCGCCAGATCCGACGGCACCACTACCCAGCCGATCCGCAAATGCGGCGGCTCGGCGCGGGCGGGCGCGAGGCCCATCGCGAGCACGAGGCCCAGCACGGCGGCGACCATTATCTTGCGGAGCGGCATGTCCCAATCCCCCGTTTCAGCGTTCCCACGAACGACCGACGCAGCGGAGGCGGCCCGGAAGGCAAGGGTCCAAGGCGGCTGGCACGACCGGCCGAATCCCGCTGCCATGCCGGATCGCGGCCGGCACGACACCGCGGGCGGCTGCGCACTCCTTAGTCCTCCCTGAACCCCGGCCGTTGCGGGGTCGATGTCCCGACACGCCGCGTGCTGGTTCGTTCCTTGACAAGGGCATCGTGCCGTCCTGGGCCAGAGCGTTCAACATTAATATTTTTTAACCATGCCCGGGCTCTGCTAGTCTCGTGCCGCGCGGGACGGGCAGGGTCGGCCGTACCCGAGGGGAGGAAAACATGCGCATCGGGACCCGCATTCTCTCGGCACTCGCACTTTGCGCGGTCGCTTCCGCCCACGCCGCCGAACCGCTCAAGATCAGGCACGGCTGGGTCGCGATCACCAACACGCTGTCGCCGATGATCTTCGCCAAGCCCGACATCCTGCCGCATTACGGCAAGAGCTATGTCGTCGTGCCGATGCATTTCGCCGGGACCACGCCCGAGCTGACGGCGCTCGCCACCGGCGAGCTCGACATCGTCACCATCGCCTATTCGAGCCTCGCGATCGCGGTCGAGAACGCGCATCTCGACGACATCCGCGTCGTCGCCGACGGCTTCCAGGACGGCGTCGGCAACTATGTCTCGAGCCCCTACATCGTGCGCAACGACGGTTCGATCCGGACGATCGAGGATCTGAAGGGCAAGGTGCTGCTGGTCAATTCGATCGGCACCGCCGTCGATATCGGCGCGCGGGCGCTGCTGAAGGCGCATCACCTTGAAGCCGGACGGGACTACACGGTGGTCGAGGCGGAATTTCCGGTGATGGGCGCCATGCTGCTACAGAAGAAGGCCGACATCATCGCCGACGTGCCGCCTTTCGCCTATGAATCGCATCTCAAGGCCGGCTCGCGCGTGCTGTTCACGATGAAGGACGCGATGGGGCCGTCGCAGATGATCATGCTCGCGGCGCGTGCGCCGTTCCTGGCGAAGAACCGCGCCGCGCTCGACGATTTCTTCGCCGATCTCGCGACCGGCCTCCACTGGATGCTCAATCCCAAGAACCGCGAGGCGGCTGTGAAGTTCGCGTCGGAGCAATCGAAGATCCCGCTCGCTCGGCTCGAGCCTTATTACCTCACCAATCGCGATTATTATCGCGACCCGAACGGGATTCCCAACGTCGCCGCGCTCGAGCGCAACATCGCGACGCAGCAGAAGCTCGGCTTCATCAAATCCGGCTTCGACGTGAAGAAATACGTCGATCTCAGCTTCATGGAACGCGGCGCCAAGGAAGCCAGCGCGCATTAGCGCGACGCGCGGCCAGTCAAGCCAGACGCTTGATCACGAAGGTAAAGACGCCGCCTTCGGCCGTGGACGCGACGAGCTCGTTGCCGGTCGCGCGGCAGAACGCCTCGAAATCCTTCGCCGCGCCGGGGTCCGTCGCCAGGATCTGCAACGTGCCGCCGGTCGGCACGTCCTTCAGCGCCTTGCGCGCACGCAGGACCGGCAGCGGGCAATTGAGCCCCTTCACGTCAAGGATCTGGTTCGCCATGTCACGTCCTCGCTCGGGCGGGGCCCGCTTCAGATGAAGAGATTGATGTCGGAACTCATCGCGGCCTCGATATAGGTGGCGGCGCCGCCCAGGACCGGCCCCTCGATCATGTCGTCCAAGGTATATTCGAACAGGTCCATCGTCATCTGGCAGGCGATCATCCGCACCTCCGCTTCGAGCGCCGCCTGGCGCAGCTCTTCGATCGAGGCGATGCCCTTGCGCTTGATCAGGTTCTGCATCATCGCCGTCGCCATCGCATCGACGCCGGGGACGGCGGCGGCGAGGTTGGGCAGGCCCATGTGCAGGCCCATCATCGGCATCTTCATCGCCGGGTTGCCGAGCGGGGTGACGCCGAGATCGAGCTTCTTCTTCAAGAGCGTGAGCCCATAGAAGGTGAAGAACATCGTCACTTCGAGCCCCATGGCGGCGGCGGTCGTGGCGAGAATGAACGGTGGATAGGCCCAGTCGAGCGAGCCCTTGGTCACGATCATCGACAGGCGCTTGGTATTGGGTTTGCCGTCGTCGGGCATCGGCGTGCCTCCATCCTCCTGCGGCGCCGCGGGCCAGGCCATTGCCCGCCTTCTGCCCCCACCCCGCCGCGTCCCCGCCCGCTGCGGCGCCCCGCTACTATGGCACCTCGGCCAAGGGGATGCGATGACCGAGGCGCCGGCGGGGCGCCGCACGGCATTTAAGCGGTTTTTCACCGGGCGGCGCTACGGTTCTGGCTATGCGCCGGAATATCCCCTGATTGGCGGAGCCCACATGCATGTCATCGCCGTAGCATCGCGCAAGGGGGGATCGGGCAAGACGACCCTCACGGGGCATCTCGCCGTCGCCGCCGAGCGCGCCGGGGTCAAGCCGGCGCTGGTCATCGACACCGATCCGCAGGGCAACCTGGCGCAGTGGTGGAACGCGCGCCAGGAGCAGACGCCGCTTTTCGCCCGCGCCTCCGCCGAGCGGCTTCGCGCCGGCATCGCCCGCATTCGCGACTTGGGCGTGGCGCTCCTCATCATCGACACGCCGCCGGCGATCGAAACGACGCTCACCGATGTTATCGGCATCGCCGATCTGGTGCTGATCCCGGTGCGCCCGAGCCCGCACGATCTGCGCGCGGCCGGCGCAACCGTCGCGCTGGTCGAGCATCTGGCCAAGCCCTTCGTCTTCGCCGTCAATGCCGCTACGGCGCGCACGCGGATCGCCACCGAGGCGGTCATGGCGCTGTCGCAGCACGGCACGGTCGCACCCGTCATCATCCACCACCGCACCGGCTTTGCCTCCAGCATGATCGATGGGCGCACGGTGATGGAAATTCCTGGCGACGAGCGCTCGGCGCAGGAGATCGAACAGCTCTGGGCCTATCTCGACAACCGTCTCAACCGCAATTACTGCACCATTCTGCCGGCGCTCCCCGCACCGACCGAGCCCAAGGAAGACGAGACATGGGCCGCCTGAAGCCGGCCTCGCTCGCCACCATGCCCGCGGGGCGTCAGATGGTCGAGATCGGCGGCAAGGATGGCGACATCACCCCGGTGCTGCTGCTGTGCCGCGAAGTGCCGCCGGACGAGCCGCTCGATCCGGCGGTTGCCGACGCCGCGGCACCGCTGCTCGTGAGCGACGAGATCGCGCCGGATTTGCCGCGGAATTCGTTCTTCGCCCGCTGCGCCCGACGCATCAAGCGCTTCGCCGAGGGACAGACGCGCGGCAGCCGGGCGAAGGACAGCGGGCCCGGGGTGGAATAGGCGCCCCGACGCGGCGGCTCAGGCCCTGACCACCACGCGGCTGGTCGCATCGGCGGCCGCCAGCACCAGCAAAAGATCGGGCCGCGCGAGCGCGATGCAGCCCTCGGTCGGCGCGCCATCGGGCCGGGCGAGATGGAGGAAGATGGCGCTGCCCTGTCCCGGCACCACCGGCGCATCGTTCCAGCCCAGCACCACGATCAGGTCATAGACGCCGTCGGCGCGCCACAGGGCCTCCGCGCGCGCGCGATAGGGGAGCCGCACCAAGCGGTTATAGGCGGCATCGTCCGGGATATCGCACCATCCGTCCGCAGGATCGAGCGGCGCCGCCGGGAGCGCGGTCGCGGGCGGCTGCTCCCGATCGGGCCGATAGAGCACGCGCCGCATCGCGAGCGACCCGGCCGGCGTCGCGCCGTCGCCTTCGCGCTTGTCGGCGGCGATGCCGGCGCGGCCCAGCGCGCAGCGCAGGCGCCGGTCGCCCCAGGCCGCCCAGCCGGCGGCATCGACCACGAGATCCATGCGCCGATGCTCGGCGCTCGCCCGGGCCCGGTCAATGCTCTTGCCGCGCAAGCGGCGATGAAGCTTGATC
>DATKQE010000037.1:0-45673 GCA_035532935.1 Allostellaceae bacterium | reverse complement strand
GCCGGCGCATCGCCGCGCACCGCGCCCGGCGCGGCCCGCGCTGGACGACGCGCGAGGAGCCGCTCGATCTGGCCGCGGCGCTCGCCGCCGCGGCGCGGCGCGGGTCCCCGATCCTGGTCGATTGCCTGACCCTCTGGCTGTCGAACCTGATGCACGCGGGACGCGACGTGGCGGCGGAAACCGCGGCGCTGGTCGCGCTCGTCCCCGCGCTCGAGGCGCCCGTCGTCATGGTGGCGAACGAGGTGGGGCTCGGCATCGTGCCGGAGAATGCGCTGGCGCGCGAATTCCGCGATCACGCCGGCCGCCTCAACCGCGCGGTCGCGGCCGCGGCCGAGCGCGTGGTGTTCGTCGCCGCCGGCCTGCCGCTCGTCCTCAAGCCGCCGACCACCGTACGGGTTTAGGTCATGCACAAGATTCCCATCACCATCGTCACCGGCTTCCTCGGCGCCGGCAAGACCAGCCTGGTGCGCCATTTGCTGCGCGCGGCCGACGGTCGGCGCATCGCGCTCCTCGTCAACGAGTTCGGCGAGCTCGGGATCGACCGCGAGCTGCTGCTCGGCTGCGGCGCCGCCTGTCCCGAGGACGCGATGATCGAGCTCGCCAATGGCTGCATCTGCTGCACCGTCGCCGAGGATTTCCTGCCGGCGCTGACGCGGCTCGTCGATCGGCCCGGCCGGCTCGACCACATCCTCATCGAGACCTCGGGCCTCGCGCTGCCGAAGCCACTGCTCCAGGCCTTCCACTGGCCCGAGGTGAAGGCGCGCGTGACCGTGGACGGCGTCGTCACCGTGGTCGATGCCGCGGCGCTGGCGGCGCTGGCAGCGGCGGGGCCGGCGGCGCCCGACGATCCGATCGAAGAGGTGTTCGGCGATCAGCTCGCCGCCGCCGATCTCGTTCTCCTCAACAAGATCGATTGCGTGGCCGACGCGGTCCTGGCTGCGCTCGAGGCGGCGCTGGCCGCGCGGCTGCGGCCCGGGGTAAGCGTCGTGCGCACGCTGCAGGGCGCGGTCGCGCCGCTGGTGCTGTTGGGGCTCGGCGCCGCGGCCGAGGACGATCTCGCCGCGCGCCCGTCCTGCCACGATCGCGAAGAGGCCCACGACCACGACGATTTCGAGAGCTTCGTCATCGCCCGCGGCCCGGTCGCCGATCCGGTCGGCTTCGCCGCCACGCTCACCGCGGTGATCGCCCGCCACGGCGTGCTGCGGCTCAAAGGCTTTCTCGATGTTCCGGGCTTCGGCTTCCGCCAGGTGGTGCAGGGCGTGGGGCCGCGCATCGAGCGCTATTACGATCGGCCGTGGCGGCCCGACGAGGCGCGCTCGACCCGTCTCGTCGTGATCGGGCTGAAGGGCCTCGACCGCGCCGCGATCGGCGCCGCGCTGCGCGGCTGAGGACGCGATGCATCTGCTCGCGGCCGAGCCCGGGACCATCGCCGACGGCAGCGTCGCGGTCGATCTCGGCCAGAGTCCCGGCGACATGGTGGTGCTGTCGGCGGCGGACAGCGAGATCGCCTGCCTTGCCGCGGCGCAGCGCGCGCTGGTCGAGGCCGAGCCGCACTGGCCGAGCCTGCGCCTCGCCAGCCTGCTGCGCCTTGGCCACCACTATGCCGTCGATCTCTATCTCGACGCGGTTGCGGGCAAGGCCCGCCTCGTCGTCGCGCGCGTGCTCGGCGGCCAGGGCTATTGGCCCTATGGCGTCGAGCGGCTCGCGGCGCTGGCGCGGGAGCGCGGGTCGCTGCTCGCGCTGCTGCCGGGCGACGATCAGCCCGATGCCGCGCTCGCCGCGCTCTCGACCGTGCCGGCCGCGGCGCGCCATCGCCTGTGGCGCTATCTGGTCGAGGGCGGCGGCGCCAATGCCGCGGCGTTCCTGCGCTATGCCGCGAGCCTCATCGGCCACGACACGCCCTGGCGCGAGCCGCAGCCGCTGCTGCGGGCCGGGCTCTATTGGCCGGGCGACGGCGCGACGACGCTCGATGCGGTGCGGGCGCATTGGCGCGAGGGTGCGCCGGTCGCGGCGGTGGTGTTCTATCGCGCGCTGGTGCAGGCGGCGAACACCGCCCCGGTCGATGCGCTGGTCGCTTCGCTCGAAGCGCGCGGCCTCGCTCCGCTGCCGCTCTTCGTCGCGAGCCTGAAGGACAAGCAAAGCGCGGCGATCGTCGCCTCGGCCTTCGCCGCGGCGGCGCCGGACATCGTCCTCAACGCCACCGGGTTCGCGGTGGCAACGCCGGGCGAGGCGCGGGCGACGCCGTTCGCCGCCGCCGATGTCCCGGTGCTGCAGGTGATCTTCGCCGGCGGCGACCGGGCGGCGTGGGAGGCCGGCACGCGCGGGCTCGACGCGCGCGATATCGCGATGAACGTGGCGCTGCCCGAAATCGATGGCCGCATCATCGCCCGCGCCGTCTCGTTCAAGGCGGCGGCCGCGCGCGATCCCGTCACCGAGGCCGACATCGCCGCCTATGTGCCGGTCGCCGACCGGATCGCCTTCACCGCCGATCTCGCGCGCAACTGGACGCGGCTCGCCCGCGCGGCGCCGGCCGAACGGCGGGTCGTGCTGGTGCTCGCCAACTATCCCAATCGCGACGGGCGCATCGGCAACGGCGTCGGGCTCGACACGCCGGCGGCGACGGTGGGCGTGCTGCACGCGCTCCGGGCGGCGGGATACCGCGTCACCGACATTCCCGCCGACGGCGATGCGCTGATCGCGCGGCTGCTGGCGGGTCCGACCAACGCCGCGCCCGGGCGCCCCGCCGACGAGACCTTCGCGCGCAGCGACTATGCCGTCTGGTTCGCGGCGTTGCCGCGCGCGGCGCAGGACAAGGTCAATGCGCGCTGGGGTCCGCCCGAGCGCGACCGGTTCTTCCGCGCGAGCGATCTCGATTGCGGCCATTTCGCCATTCCGGCGGTGCGCTGCGGCAATGTCGTTGTCGCGCTGCAGCCGGCGCGCGGCTACAACATCGATCCGCAGGCCACCTATCACGATCCCGATCTGGCGCCGCCGCACGGGTATCTCGCCTTCCATGCCTGGATCGCCGACGGCGTGCGCGCGCATGCCGTGGTGCATATGGGCAAGCACGGCAATCTCGAATGGCTGCCGGGCAAGGCGGTGGCGCTCGCGGCGGACTGTTTCCCCGAGGCGGCGCTGGGGCCGCTGCCGCATCTCTATCCTTTCATCGTCAACGATCCGGGCGAGGGCACGCAGGCCAAGCGTCGGGCGCAGGCGGTGATCGTCGATCACCTGACGCCGCCGCTGACCCGCGCCGAGAGCTATGGCCGGCTCGCCGAGCTCGAACGCCTGGTCGACGAATACTACGCCGCGTCCTCGGTCGATCCGCGCCGGCTCGCGCTGCTCGGCGAGCAGATCCTCGAGCTCGTGCGCCGCGAGGGGATCGACCGCGACTGCGGCATCGCCGGCAATGACGGCGACCGCGCCGCGCTGCGCAAGCTCGACGGGTTCCTGTGCGAGCTGAAGGAGATGCAGATCCGCGACGGGCTGCACGTCTTCGGCCGCGCCCCGATGGGCGATCAGCTCGTCGATCTGCTGGTGGCGCTGGCGCGGCTGCCGCGCGGTGCCGCACCGCAGCAGGAATCGCTGGTGCGCGCCATCGCCGCCGATCTCGCGCTCGATTTCGATCCGCTGGCGGCCGATCTCGCGGCGCCGTGGCACGGCCCGCGCCCCGCGGCGCTGGCGGGCGATGACGCCTGGCGCAGCGCTGGCGACACGGTCGAGCGGATCGAGCGCCTGGCCCGGGCGCTCGTCGCCGGCACGCACGCGCCCGATGCTGCCTGGACCGCGACCGCGGCGGTGCTCGGCTGGATCGACGCGACGCTGCGTCCGGCCGTGTGCGCCTGCGGCGATGCCGAGATGGCGGGGCTGCTGCGCGGGCTCGCCGGGCGGTTCGTGCCGCCGGGGCCGTCGGGCGCGCCGTCGCGCGGCCGGCCCGAGGTGCTGCCGACGGGGCGCAATTTCTATTCGCTCGACGGCCGCGCCGTGCCGACGCCGGCGGCGTGGCACCTGGGCTGGAAATCGGCCTCGCTGCTGATCGCGCGCCACGCGCAGGAGCAGGGCGACTACCCGCGCCGCGTCGCGCTCTCGGCCTGGGGCACGGCCAACATGCGCACCGGCGGCGACGACGTGGCGCAGGCGCTGGCCCTGATGGGCGTCCGGCCGCGCTGGGAGGACAGCACCGGCCGGGTGATCGGCTTCGAGGTGCTGCCTGCCAGCGTGCTCGACCGGCCGCGGGTCGATGTGACGTTCCGCGTGTCCGGATTCTTTCGCGACGCCTTTCCCAATCTCGTCGCCCTCGTCGATAGCGCCGCGCGCGCCGTGGCCGCGCTCGACGAGTCCGAGGCGGTCAACCCGCTCGCCGCGCGCGTGCGCGCCGATCGCGCCCGGCTCGAGGCGGCGGGCGTGCCGGCGGCGGACGCGCTGCGCCGCGCCGGCTACCGCGTCTTCGGGTCGAAGCCCGGCGCCTATGGCGCGGGGCTGCAGGCGCTCATCGACGAGCGCGGCTGGGAGAGCGACGGCGATCTCGCCGCGGCCTATCTCGCCTGGGGCGGCTATGCCTATGGCGCGGGCGCCGAGGGCGCGGCGGAGGCGACGCTGTTCCGCGCGCGGCTCGGCGCGGTCGAGGCGGTGCTGCACAACCAGGACAACCGCGAGCACGATCTCTTGGACAGCGACGATTACTACCAGTTCGAGGGTGGGCTCGCCGTCACCGTGCGCCATCTGCGCGGCGCCGCGCCGATCGTCTATCACAACGACCATTCGCGGCCCGAGCACCCGGTGATCCGCACTCTCGAGGAAGAGGTGGCGCGCGTGGTGCGCGCCCGCGTCGTCAATCCCAAATGGATCGCGGGCGCGATGCGCCACGGCTACAAGGGCGGGTTCGAGCTGGCGGCGACGGTCGATTACCTCTTTGCCTTCGCCGCCACCGCGCGCGCGGTCGGCGATCATCATTTCGACGCCGTGTTCGATGCCTATATCGAGGATGACGCGGTGCGCGGCTTTCTCGAGCAGCACAATCCGGCGGCGCTCGCCGAGATGAAGGCGCGGCTCGCCGAGGCGATCGAGCGCAATCTGTGGCGGCCGCGGCGCAACAGCGTCGCCGCGCGGCTCCGCCCATGACCCTGCCCGACGAGAGCGAATCCGAGCGCAACGCCCGCCACGCCGAGCGCATGGCCAAGCGCAAGGCGGCGCGCGACCGCATGCTCGCGACCAAGACCGAGACGCGCGGCCTCGTCATCGTCCACACCGGCAAGGGCAAGGGCAAATCGACCGCCGCCTTCGGCATGGTGATGCGCTGCCTCGGCCACGGCATGCGCGTCGGCATCGTCCAGTTCGTCAAGGGCGCGTGGGACACGGGCGAGCGCCTGATGCTGCAGCGCTTCCCCGATCTCGTCACCTGCCGCGCCATGGGCGAGGGCTTCACCTGGGAGACGCAGGACCGCGCCCGCGACATCGCCGCCGCGCGCGCCGCCTGGGAAGCGGCCCAGGCGATGATCGCCGATCCCGGCTATCGCATGGTCGTGCTCGACGAGCTCAACATCGTGCTGCGCTACGACTACCTGCCGCTCGACGCCGTGCTGGCGGCGCTCAAGGCGAAGCCGCGCGCGCTCCATGTCGTCGTCACCGGCCGCAACGCCGCGCCGGCGCTGGTGGAACTCGCCGACCTCGTCACCGAGATGACGATGGTGAAGCATCCGTTCCGCGCCGGGGTCAGGGCGCAGCGCGGGATCGAGTTCTGATGGCCGCCGCGCTCATGCTGCAAGGCACCGGTTCCGATGTCGGCAAATCGCTGCTGGTCGCGGGCCTCGCGCGCGCGCTGGTGCGGCGCGGGCTCGGCGTCCTGCCGTTCAAGCCGCAGAACATGTCGAACAACGCGGCGGTGACGGTGGACGGCGGCGAGATCGGGCGCGCCCAGGCATTGCAGGCGCGCGCCTGCCGCGCGCCGCCGCGCATCGCCATGAACCCGGTGCTGCTCAAGCCCGAGGCCGAAGCCGGCGCGCAACTGGTGGTCGAGGGACGCGTCGCCGGGCGGGTCACGGCGGCCGAATATCAGGCGATGAAGGGATCGCTGCTGCCGCGCGTGCTGGCCGCGTTCGCGACCTTGGGGGCGGCGGCCGACATCGTGCTGGTCGAAGGTGCGGGCAGCGCCGCCGAGGTCAACCTGCGCGACGGCGACATCGCCAATATGGGCTTCGCCGCGGCGGCGCGGGTCCCGGTCGTCTTGGTGGGCGATATCGACCGCGGCGGCGTGATCGCGGCGCTCGTCGGCACGCATGCGCTGCTGGCGGCGGACGAGCGCGCGCTGCTGCGCGGCCACATCGTCAACAAGTTCCGCGGCGATGTGCGGCTTTTCGACAACGGGCTCGCGGTGATCGAGCGCCGCACCGGGCTGTCCTGCCTCGGCGTCGTGCCGTGGTTCGCGCCGGCGCGGGACCTGCCGGACGAGGACGGCATGGCGCTCGCGCACCGGCAGCCGCGTGCGCCGCGCGCGGGCGCCTTGCGCGTCGTCGTGCCGCATCTGCCGCGCATTGCCAATTTCGACGATCTCGAGCCGCTGCGCGCCGAGGCTTGCGTCGCGGTCGAGCTGGTCGCGCCGGGGCGGCCGCTGCCCGATAGCGATCTGGTGCTGCTGCCGGGCTCGAAGGCGACGCGCGCCGATCTTGCGGCGCTGCGCGCGGAGGGCTGGGACATCGACATCCTGGCGCATGCGCGCAAGGGCGGCGCGGTGCTGGGGATCTGCGCCGGCTACCAGATGCTCGGACGCCGCATCGCCGATCCCGACGGCATCGAAGGCGCGCCGGGCGAAAGTGCGGGGCTCGGGCTGCTCGCGGTCGAGACGGTGCTGACCAGGGCGAAGACGCTGTGCGCCGCCACCGGAACCGAGCGCCCGAGCGGCGCGGCCGTTGCCGGCTACGAGATGCATGTCGGCCGCACTGGCGGGCCCGACACGGCGCGGCCGTTGCTGCGTCTCGGCGACCGCGACGACGGGGCCATGTCGCGCGACGGCCGCATCGCCGGCTGCCATCTGCACGGGCTCTTCGCCGCCGATGGATTCCGCCGCGCCTTCCTCAAGCGGCTCGGCGGCGGCGGCGATCCGGCGCTCGCCTGGGACGACCGGATCGAGACGACGCTCGATGCGCTCGCCGATCATCTCGAGGCCGCGCTCGACGTGCCGCGGCTCGTGGCGCTCGCCCGTGCGCGCTGACACCTCACGCCAGGCGCAACGCGATCAGCGCCGCCAGCACCAGCAGCGCCAGCATCAGGCATGCGACGAGATAGAGCCGGAGCGCCAGCGCGATATCGACCGGCGTCACCCGGGCGCGGCCGCTGCCGAGCCAGGGCTCCGTCACCACGACGCCGCCATAGCGCCGCGGACCGGCCAGCGCGAGGCCGAGCGCCCCGGCCGCCGCCGCCTCGGGCCAGCCGGCATTGGGCGAGCGGTGCTTGCGCGCATCGCGCCGCATGGTGGCGAGCGCCGCCCGGCCGCTCGCCTGGGGCGTGACCGCCGCCGCGAGCCCGAGCAGCACGCCCGCGAGCCGCGCCGGCGCGAGATTGAGCAGATCGTCGAGCCGCGCCGCCGCCCAGCCGAAGGCGAGATGGCGCGGCGAGCGATGGCCGATCATGCTGTCGAGCGTGTTCGCGGTCTTGTAGGCGAACAGCCCCGGCAATCCCAGCAGCGCATACCACAGCGCCGGCGCAACCACCCCGTCGCTGAAATTCTCGGCCAGCGATTCGATCGCGGCGCGCGCGACGCCGTGCGCGTCGAGACTGTCGGGATCGCGGCCGACGATCCGCGCCACCGCCGCGCGCCCGCCGGCGATTCCGTCGCGCTGCAAGGCGGCGCCGACCGCGGCGACGTGGGCGAAGAGGCTGCGCTGCGCCAGCATCACCGCGACGATCACCGCCTCGGCGAGCCAGCCGAACGCGACGGCGTCGAGCAGCTTCAGCAGCGCGAATCCCGCCGCCGCCGCGGCGGCGACGAGGGCTGCGGTGGCGAGGATGCCGCGCGCGCGCCGCGTGCCGGGGCTGCGGTTCTCGCGGTTGAGGCGGCGGTCGAGCCACGCGATCGCCGCCCCGACCCACGTCACCGGATGCGGCACCACGCGCCACAGCGCCGGCTGATCGCCGGCCGCGAGATCGAGTGCCAGCGCCAGCAGCAGAACGAGGAGCGGGTCGGCGCCGCCGGCCGGAAGGAACAGCATCGCGCGCGAGGATCGGCCGCCGATGCGGCCATCGTCAATCGGCGCGACGCGGAGCGAGGGGTGAGCGCGTGAGCACGGGGGTGATGCTGTGCGGCCATGGCAGCCGCGATCCGCAGGCGATCGAGGAATTCGAGCTGTTGGCGTCGCGGCTGCGCCGGCGCCTGCCGGGGACCGCGATCGAAACGGGCTATCTCGAATTCGCCCGGCCGGTCATTCGCGACGGGCTGACGGCGCTGGCGGCGCAGGGCGTGCGGCGGATTCTGGCGGTGCCGGGCATGCTCTTCGCCGCGAGCCACGTCAAGAACGACCTGCCGTGGGAGTTGAACGGCTTCGCCGCGGCGCGGCCCGAGCTCGAGCTGCGCTTCGGCCGCGACCTCGCGATCGAGCCCAAGCTGCTCGCCGCCGCCTGCGACCGCATCGAGGCGGCCGAGCGCGCGGCGCCGCGTCCCATCGCGCGGGCCGACACGCTGCTTTTGGTGGTGGGCCGCGGCACCACCGATCCCGACGCCAATTCCAACATCGCCAAGCTCGCGCGCATGCTGGGCGAGGGCATGGGCATGGGCTGGACCGAGACCGCGTTCAGCGGCGTTACCGCGCCGCTGGTCGAGCCGGGGCTCGCGCGCGTGCTGCGCCTCGGCTTCCCGCGCATCGTCGTCTTTCCCTATTTCCTCTTCACCGGCGTGCTGGTGAAGCGCATCTATGCCGCCGCGCGCCGCGTCGCCGCTGCCTATCCGGAGACCGAGATCCTCGAGGCCTCCTATCTGCGCGATCACGCGTTGGTGCTGGAATGCTTCGCCGACCGCATCGGCGAGGTCGCGGACGGCGAGCCGGCGATGAATTGCCGCCTGTGCAAGTATCGCGCGCCGGTGCTCGGCTACGAGGGCTTCGCCGGCGCGCCGCAGGAGGCCCATCACCATCACGTCCGCGGCATCGGCACCGACGCCGATCATGTCCATCACCATCACGACGGCGCGGCCGAGCGATGAGCGGCGCGCCGCCCTATCGCTATCTGCGCGATCCCGATGTGATCTATCGCGCCTCGTTTGCGGCGATCGCGCGCGAGGCCGAGCTCGCGCTGGTGGCGCCCGAATTGCGGCCGATCGCGCTGCGCGTGGCGCATGCGGCGGGCGATGCTGCCCTCGTCGCCGGCCTGGTCGCTTCGCCGGGCGCGGCGGCGGCGGGACAGGCGGCGCTCGCGGCGGGCGCGCCGATCCTCGCCGACAGCGCCATGGTCGTGGCCGGGATCGCGGCGTCGCGGTTTCCCGCCGGCAACCGCGTGCTCGCGACGATCGGCGATGGGGAAGTGCCGGCGCTGGCGCAGCGTTTGGGCACGACGCGCGCGGCGGCGGCGGTGGAATTGTGGCGGCCGTTCCTCGCCGGCGCCGTCGTCGTCATCGGCAATGCGCCGACCGCGCTCTTCCATCTGCTCGAGATGATCGCCGCCGGCGCGGCGATGCCGGCGCTGGTGCTGGGGTTTCCGGTCGGCTTCATCGGCGCCGCCGAGGCCAAGGCGGCGCTCGCGGACAATCCGTTTGCGCTTCCCCATGTGACGCTGCTCGGCCGCCGCGGCGGCAGCGGCCTGGCAGCGGCGGCGGTGAACGCGCTGGCGCTGGGCGTGCCGGGGTGAGCGCCTGGCTCGCCATCGTCGGCATCGGCGAGGACGGGGCCGCGGCGCTCGCACCCGCCGCACGGGCGCTCGTCGCGCAGGCCGAGACGCTGATCGGCGGAAGGCGGCATCTCGCGCTCATCCCCGAGGGGCGCGCCGAGCGGCTCCTGTGGCGCCGTCCGATCGCCCTCAGCATCGCCGAGATCGCGGCGCGGCGCGGCCGGCGCGTCGTCGTGCTGGCGAGCGGCGATCCCATGTGCTACGGCGTCGGCGCCATGCTCGCCCGCAGCTTCGCACCGGAAGAGATGACGGTGCTGCCCGCGCCCGACGCCTTTGCGCTGGCGGCGTCGCGGTTGCGCTGGCCGCGCGAGACCTGCACCACGATCTCGCTGCACGGCAGGCCGCTCGACGCGCTGCGGCTCCATCTCGCGCCGGGCGCGCGGCTGCTCGCGCTCAGCACCGACGGCACGACGCCGGCCGCGGCCGCCGCGCTGCTGCGCGATGCGGGCTGGGGCGCCTCGGCGCTCACCGTGCTCGAGCACATGGGCGGGCCGCGCGAGCGCCGCCACGACGGCACCGCCGCGGACTGGCCGGCGGCGCCGGTGGCCGATCTCAATCTCCTTGCCATCGAATGCCGGATGGCGCCGGGCGCGCGCGCGTTGTCGCGGCTGGCCGGGCTGCCCGACGATGCCTTTCGCCATGACGGGCAACTGACCAAGCGCGAGGTGCGCGCGGCGACGCTGGCGGCGCTCGGGCCGCTGCCGGGCGAATTGCTGTGGGACATCGGCGCGGGCTGCGGTTCGATCGCGATCGAATGGCTGCGCAGCGGCGCGCCCATGCGCGCGGTCGCGATCGAGCGCGATCCCGCACGCGCGGCGCTGATCGCCGTCAATGCCGTGGCGCTCGGCGTGCCCGAGCTCGAGATCGTGACGGGCGCGGCGCCGGCGGCGCTTGCGGGGCTGGCGGCGCCCGATGCCGTGTTCATCGGCGGCGGTCTCGCCGATCCCGCGATCTTCGCCGCCGTCTGGCGCGCGCTCAGGCCCGGCGGGCGGCTCGTCGCCAATGCGGTCACGCTCGACGGCGAGGCGACACTGACAGGGATGGCCGCGCGTCACGGCGGCACGCTCGTGCGCATCGCGGTCGCGCGGGCGGCGCCGATCGGCGGTCACGCCGCGTTCCGTCCGCTCCTGGCGGTGACGCAGCTTGCGCTTGCAAGGAACGGGGAAGCGCCGCCGTGATCGCGGCGGCGAGCCGCGGCTGGCGGCCTTACGCGCTGCTGCTCCTGCTGTGCCTCGGCCTCTACGTGCCGGGGCAGGCGAGCCTGCCGGTGATGGATCGCGACGAGGCGCGCTTCGCCCAGGCGACGCGCCAGATGCTCGAAAGCGGCGACTTCCTCCACATCCGCTTCCAGGACGAGGCGCGCAACCGCAAGCCCGCGGGCATCTATTGGCTGCAGGCGGCCGCGGTGGCGACGCTCAGCCATGCCGAGAGCGACGCGATCTGGCCCTATCGGCTGCCGTCGCTCCTCGGCGCGACCGCGGCGGTACTGATGATTTTTGCGTTCGGTGCGTCCTTGTTCGGGCGCGAGGCGGCGCTCGTGGGCGCGGCGCTGCTGGCGGCATCGCTGGGTCTCACCATCGAGGCGCATCTCGCCAAGACCGATGCGGTTCTGCTGGCCGCCGCCGTCGCCGCGCAGGCGGCGCTCGGCACGATCTATCGCGCCGCGCGCATGCCGGGCGCGCTGCCGGCGCCGTGGCGCTGGGCGCTGCTGTTCTGGGTGGCGCAGGGCGTAGCCATGCTGGTGAAGGGTCCGGTGGTGCCGGCGCTGTCGGCGCTGACGGTGCTGGCGCTGTCGGTGGCCGACCGCGACGGGCGCTGGCTGCGCCGCCTCCATCCGGCCTGGGGCGTGCCGCTCGCCGCGCTCATCGTCGCGCCCTGGCTGATCGCCATCAGCCGCGCCACCAACGATACCTTCCTGGCCGATTCCCTGGGCCATGATTTCCTCGGCAAGCTTCTGAGTGCGCAGGAGAGCCATGGCGCCTGGCCGGGCTATTATCTCGCGCTCGTCGCGGTCACGTTCTGGCCGGGCTCGCTGTTCCTGGGCGGCGCGGCGTTGTGGGCATGGCGCCGGCGCGGCGAGCCGGCGGTGCGGTTCCTGATCGCCTGGGCGGTGCCGTTCTGGTTCGTGCTCGAGCTGGTGCCGACCAAGCTGCCGCATTACCTGCTGCCGGCGTTTCCGGCGCTGGCGCTGCTGGCCGGCGGCGCGCTCGGGGATGCGCGCGCGGCCGTGCCGGCGTGGCCGCTGCGCACGGCGGCGGTCGTGTGGGCGGTTGCCTCGCTTATCTTGGCCGCGACGCTCGCCCTGGTGCCGCTGCAGCTCGATGTCGGCATCGATGTGGCGGGGGTGGTGGCCGCGATGGTGATCCTGGTCTATGGCGGCACGCTGCTGCGCCGGACGTGGCGCGGGCTCGAGCCGGCTCTTGCCGTGCGCGCGGTGCTGCTCGCGCTCCTGACCGTGCCGGCGGCGATCGCGCTCGAGATGCCGCGCCTCGACCCGCTGTGGCTCAGCCGCGCCGCCGCGGTGATGGTGGCGGGCGAGCAGCACAAGCCGGTGCGGCTTCCTGTGGCGGCGGTGGGCTATGCCGAGCCGAGCCTCGTCTTCCTGTTGGGGACGCGCACCGATCTCACCACGCCCGATGCGGCGGCGGCCCGCATCACCGCCGCGCATGGCGGGCTCGCGCTGGTCGAGAGCCGCGACGACGAGGCCTTTCGCCGTGCGCTCGGCGCCCGCGGCTGGCAGGCGCGCGTGGTCGAGCGCGCCGCCGGGCTCGATTATTCCAACGGCAAGCGCATGGTGCTGACGCTCTATCGCGGCGTGCCGGGATGAGCGCGCGCGTCTTCGGCCTGGGCGTCGGCCCGGGCGATCCCGAGCTCATCACCGTCAAGGCGCTGGCGCGGTTACGCGCGGCGCCGGTGGTGGCCTATCCCGCGCCCGAGCGCGGTCCGAGCTTCGCCCGCGCCATCGTCGCGCGCTGGGTCACGCCGGCGCAGATCGAGCTGCCGATCCGCATGCCGCTCGACGGCGCGCGCTTTCCCGCCGCCGCTGTCTATGACGCCGCCGCCGTCGCCATCGCCGCGCATGTCGCGGCGGGGCGCGACGTCGCGGTGCTGTGCCAGGGCGATCCGTTCTTCTATGGCTCGTTCATGTATCTCTTCGCGCGGCTGGCTGCGGCGCATCCGGTCGAGATCGTGCCGGGCGTGTCGTCGCTCGGTGCGGCGGCGGCGGCGGCGCGCCGGCCGCTCGCCGCGCGCGCGGACGCGCTGGCGGTGCTGCCGGCGCTGCTCGACGACGACGAGCTCGCGCGCCGGCTCGCGCTGTGCGATGCCGCCGCGATCATCAAGCTCGGCCGCCACTTCGCGCGCGTGCGGGCGCTGCTCGACCGCGTGGGTCTCGCCGGCGATGCGGTTTATGTCGAGCGCGCGAGCCTCGCGGCGGAACGGGTGCTGCCGCTCGACCGGGTGGCGGCCGATGCGGTGCCCTATTTCTCGATGATCCTGCTGCACCGAAGGGGCGCGGCGTGGCGATGAGCGCGGCGACGCTGCCCGCCGGCGCCGCCATCGTCGTGCTGGGGCCGCGCGCCGCCGCGCTGGGCCGGCGCATCGCCGATCATCTGCCGGCGGCGCGGCTGCATGCGCCTGCCGGCCGCGGTATCGCGTGCGCGGTCGAATACACCGCAGCGGTGCCGCATCTCGCCGCGCTCTTTGCCGCCGGGACGCCGATCGTCGGCGTATGCGCCGCGGGCATCCTGATCCGTGCCGTGGCGCCGCTCGTCGCCGACAAGCGGGCCGAGCCGCCGGTCGTCGCGGTGGCCGAGGACAGCAGTTCCATCGTGCCGCTTCTCGGCGGGCATCGCGGCGCCAACGCGCTCGCGCAGGCGATCGCGTCGCTCACTGGCGGCCAAGCCGCCATCACCACGGCGAGCGAGCTGGCGCTGGGCGTGGCGCTCGATGCGCCGCCGCCGGGCTGGCGCATCGCCGACGCGCAGCGCGTCAAGGCGATGGCTGCGGCACTCGTCGCCGGCGACAAGGTCGCGCTCGCGATCGAGGCCGGCGATGCCGATTGGCTCGCGGCGAGCGGGATCGAATTCGCCGCCGCCGCCGCGCGCACGATCCGCGTCACCGATCGCGTCGCCCGCGCGGACGATGCACTGGTGTTTCATCCGCCGGTGCTGGCGCTGGGCGTCGGCTGCGCGCGGAATTGCGATCCGGGCGAACTCGCGGCACTGGTCGACGAGACGCTCGCCGCGCACGGGCTCGCGCCGGGCGCGGTGGCGCTGGTGGCGTCGATCGACCGGCGCATGGACGAGCCGGCGGTTGCGGCGCTGGCGGCGGCGCTCGATGTGCCGGCGCGGTTTTTTGCGGTGGCGGCGCTGCTGGCCGAGACGCCGCGCCTTGCCAGCCCGTCGGAAACGGTGTTCCGCGCGGTCGGCTGCTATGGCGTCGCCGAGGGCGCGGCGCTCGCGGCCGTCGGAGCGGAGGGCGCGCTCGTCGTGGCGAAGCGGCGCTCGCGTAACGCCACCTGCGCCGTCGCACGCGCGCCCCGCCCGCTCGATGCCGCGACGATCGGCCGCCAGCGCGGCACGCTCGCCATCATCGGCATCGGCCCGGGCGACCGGCGCTGGCGCACGGCCGAGGCCGATGCGGCGCTGGCGCAGGCGAGCGAGGTGGTCGGGCTGTCGCTCTACCTCGATCTGCTCGGCCGCGACATCGCCGGCAAGCGCCGCCACGACGGCGTGCTCGGCGCCGAGGCGGCGCGGGTCCGCGTCGCGCTCGATCGCGCGGCCGCGGGGCGCGACGTGGCGCTGGTCTCGTCGGGCGATGCCGGCATCTACGGCCTGGCGGCGCTGGCGTTCGAGCTGATCGACCGCGAAGCCAACGAGGCGTGGCGGCGCGTCGCGGTCGCGGTCGTGCCGGGCGTCTCGGCGATGCAGGCCGCGGCGGCACGGCTCGGCGCGCCGCTGGGGCATGATTTCTGCGCCGTCTCGCTGTCCGATCTCCTGACGCCGTGGCCGGTGATCGAGCGCCGGCTCGAAGCGGCGGCTGCGGGCGATTTCGTCGTCGCGCTTTACAATCCGCGTTCGGCGCGGCGGGCGACACAGCTCCGGCGTGCCTGCGAGATTCTGCTGCGGGCGCGCGATCCGGCGACGCCGGCGGCGTGGGCGCGCAATCTCGGCCGCGCCGGCGAGCGCGTCGTCGTCACCACGCTCGGGCGCCTCGCCGAGGACGCGATCGACATGCTGACCATCGTCATCATCGGCAGCAGCACGACCCGCGCCAGCGTCTTCCCGCCGCAGCACCTTTACACCCCGCGCGGCTATCGCCGATGACCGTCCATTTCATCGGCGCCGGGCCAGGTGCGCCCGATCTCATCACGGTGCGGGGACTGCGCCTGGTCGAGCGCTGTCCGGTCTGCCTCTATGCCGGCTCGCTGGTGCCGGCCTCGGTGGTGGCAGCGGCGCCCGCGGGCGCGCGCGTCGTCGATACCGCCGCGCTCACGCTCGATGCGATCATCGCCGAGATGGCGTGCGCGCACGAGGCGGGGCTCGATGTCGCGCGGCTGCATTCCGGCGACATCTCGCTCTATGGCGCGGTGGCGGAGCAGATGCGGCGGCTCGATGCGCGCGCCATACCCTACGACCTCACCCCGGGCGTGCCGTCCTTCGCGGCGGCGGCGGCGGCGCTGGGGGTCGAGCTCACGCTGCCGGGCGTCGCCCAGACGGTGATCCTGACGCGCACCGCGGTGCGCGCCTCGGCGATGCCGCCGGGCGAGGATCTGGCCGCGCTGGCGCCGAGCGGCGCGACGCTGGTGATCCATCTCTCGATCGCCAATCTCGCGCGCGTGGTCAGGGCGCTGGCGCCGCATTACGGCGCCGACTGCCCGGCCGCCGTGGTGCATCGCGCGAGCTGGCCCGATCAGAGCATTCTCCGCGGCACGCTCGCCGATATCCGCGCGCGGGTGAAGGCGGCGGGCTTCACCCGCACCGCGCTCATCATCGTCGGCCGCGTGCTGGGCGAGGCGCGCTTCGATGAAAGCCGCCTTTACGCCCCGGACCATCATCACCTGTTCCGGCCGGGGCGGTAGCGGCGGGCGCCTATTTTTTCGTGTCGAGCGCGGCGACGACGGCCGGATTTCCCGCCGCCCAGCCGGCGGCGTCGCGGCCGGTGAAGTCCTCCTTGGTCGGATCGGCGCCGCGGGCGATGAGGAGGCGCACCGCTTCCGGCTGAGTGTTTGCCGCCGCCAGCATCAGCGGCGTGATGCCTTGGCGGTTGGTGGCATCGACCGTGGCCTTGTGCGCGATGAGCATGCGCATCATGGCGAGATTGCCGAGCTCGGCGGCCCAATGGAGCGCCGTGTCGCCGGACCGGTCGCGCGCGTCGACATGGGCGCCGTGCGCGAGCAGAAACGTCGCCATCGTCATGTTGTCGAAGGACACGGCATAGTCGAGCGCGGTGCGGCCGCTCGCACCGTTGACGCCGTCGGGATCGGACTGGCCTTTCAGCAGCAGCGACTCGACCTGGGCGGTCGCGTTGTGCGCGGCCGCGTCCGCGACCGTGTACCAACTGTCCATCAAGCCCGGTTGTGCCGCGGCGCCGCCGCCGGCAAGACCAAACGCAGCGCCAAGCGCCGCCACCATGAACCAAGCCCGCGCGCTCATGCCGAAACTTCTCCCGTGCCGGCGCCGCGGTCGAGCCGCGCCGCGATCCATGCCAATGCCTCGGCCGGGGTCGCGACCGTCGCTCCCGGCTCGGCCGGCGGGCGTGCCACCATGATCACCGGCAATCCTGCTTCGCGCGCTGCGGCGAGCTTTGCCGCAGCGATGCCGCCGCTTGCCTTCGTGACCATCGCCTCGACCGCGTAACGCTGCAACAGAAGCCGCTCCGCGTCCAGCGTGAACGGCGGACGGCCGATGATGAGCCGGGAAACGGCGATGGGCAATGCCGCGCGCGGCGCGGCGATGAGCCGCACGACGAAGCGCACGCCGCGGACGGACGCGAACGCGCCGAGCGCGCGCGTCCCGATGGCGAGGAACGCCGAGTGCCCGAGACGCGGCAGCATGGCGGCCGCTGCCGCCATGTCCGCGGCCTCGATCCAGCGGTCGCCCGGCTCGGGCCGCCACGGCGGGCGCAGCAGCACGAGTCGCGCGGTGCCGGTCGCTTCGGCGGCAAGCCGCGCATGGCGCGCGATGGTTGCCGCGAAGGGATGCGTCGCATCGACGAGGAGATCGATTTGCGCCTCGCGCAGAAAGGCGGCGAGGCCCGCTTCGCCGCCGAACCCGCCGACGCGCAGCGAACCCGCAACCGCTTTCGGTTCCGGCGTGCGGCCGGCGAGCGAGGTCGTGACCTCGAGCCGGTCGCCGAAGCGCGCCACCGCCGCCTGCGCCAATGCCGCCGCTTCGGCGGTGCCGCCGAGAATGAGGAGGCGCCGCTCACGGCCCGGCATGGGCAAGCAGCGCTCCCGCGCGGTCGAAGATCGCGACGTCGACCGCGATGCCCGCGCCGAGCTGTGCCAGCGCCACCGCGCGCGCATCCACGGCGACCGCGCCGGCAAGCGCCGAAGCGGCTTCGGGTGCTTCGCCGGCGACCCGCGCCAGGGCCTCGGTCGCGCTCGCGGCCGCGAACGCCTCCGGCGGTGCGTCGATGCGCGTGAGCCGGTCGGCGAGCGCCGTGCCATCCACCCGGCTGCGCGTCGCGCTGAGATCGAGATGGCCCGCCGCGAGCTTCGCCAATTTGCCGAATCCGCCTGCGAGCGTGAGCCGCTTCACCTTGTGGCGGCGCAAATATTTGAGCATGCCGCCGACGAAATCGCCCATGTCGATGAGCGCGATCTCGGGCAGGTCGTGAAGCCGCTGCACCGCCGCTTCCGAAACGCTGCCGGTGGCGGCGGCGATGTGCTCGAGCCCCGCGGCGCGCGCGACATCGATGCCGCGCTCGATCGCGGCGATCCACGCGGAACAGGAATAGGGCACCACGATCCCGGTGGTGCCCAGGATCGACAGCCCGCCGACGATGCCGAGGCGCCGATTCATGGTGCGCGACGCGAGCGCCTCGCCGCCGGGGATTTCGATCGTCACCTCGACATCGGGCGCGGGATCGAGCGCGCGGAGCGCGGTCACGATCATCGCGCGCGGCCCGGGATTGATCGCCGGCTCGCCGACCGCGAGCGGCAGTCCGGGCAGCGTCACGGTGCCGACGCCGGCGCCGGCCCGGAAGCGCACGCCCGTGCCTGCCGCGCCGCGCCGCAGCTCGGCGATGACGAGCGCGCCATGCGTCACGTCGGGATCGTCGCCCGCATCCTTGATCACGCCGGCGCGGGCGAAGGCGGCGGCGCGCTCGGTGAGCGCGAGCGCGAAGGACGGCGTCTTGCCGTTCGGCAGGAGGATGGTCACGGGATCGGGAAACCGCCCGGTGAGCAGCGCCTCATAGGCCGCGCGCGCCGCCGCCGCAGCGCAGGCGCCGGTGGTCCAGCCACGCCGCAACGCGGTTCTCGGCCTGCCGGCCATGCGTTCTTCCTCGTCGTCGTCGGCCCGGGCCGGCGCCTGGCCGGCCGCGGGGTGGATCATCATATTTCAGTCGCTATAGTCTCACCACCGCCATGGAACTCGACCCCGCTGCGCTCGATTTCCCCGACTTCGCTCCCGGCTCGGTCTGGCTCGTGGGTGCGGGGCCGGGCGCGGCCGGGCTGTTGACGCTGCTGGCGCTGCACGCGCTGCGCGCGGCCGACGACGTCGTCTATGACGCGCTCGTCGATGCGCGGGTGCTGGCGCTGGCGCGGCCGGGCGCGGCGCTCGATTACGCCGGCAAGCGCGGCGGCAAGCCGTCGCCGTTGCAGCCCGACATCACGCTGAAGCTCATCGGCCTCGCCCGCGCCGGACGCCGCGTGCTGCGCCTCAAGGGCGGCGATCCGTTCGTGTTCGGCCGCGGCGGCGAGGAGGCGCTGGCGCTGGCCGCGGCCGGCATTCCATTTCGCATCGTGCCCGGCATCACTGCCGGGATCGGCGGCCTTGCGGCCGCGGGCATTCCCGTGACCCATCGCGACACCAACTCGGCCGTGACCTTCGTCACCGGCCACGCGAGCGGCGGCGACATCCCTGACGGCCTCGACTGGGCGGCGCTGTCGCGCGGCGCGCCGGTGCTGGTGATCTACATGGCGTTGAAGCATCTCGGCACGATCGCGGCGCGGCTCATCGCCGCCGGACGATCGCCGGACGAGCCGGTGGCGCTGATCGCCAGGGCGACGCTGCCGGATCAGCGCGTGGTGCGCACCACGCTGGCGAATGCCGCGGCCGATGCCGCCCGGTCGGGGATCGAGCCGCCGGCCGTGGTGGCCGTGGGTCCGGCGGTGCGGCTCGGCGACGTCATTGCCCGCGCCACATCGGCGCTGCTGCCGTGACGCGCGGCCTCGTTGTGGCGGCGCCGGCCTCGGCGAGCGGCAAGACCGTGGTCGCGCTGGCGCTGCTGCGCGCGCTGGCGCGGCGGGGAATGCGCGTCGCCGCGGCGAAGTCCGGTCCCGACTACATCGATGCAGGACTGCTCGAAGCCGCGGCGGGATCGGCGTGCCGCAATCTCGATGTGTGGGCGATGCGGGACGAGACGCTCGCCGCCAACCTCGCCGCGCTCGCGCCGGCCGATGTCGTCGTGTGCGAGGGCGCGATGGGATTGTTCGACGGCATCGGCGCCGCGGGCGAGGGCTCGACCGCCGCGCTCGCGTCGCGGCTCGGCTGGCCGGTCGTGCTGGTGGTCGATGCCGCGGGCCAGGGCGCTTCGGTCGCGGCGCTCGTCGCCGGCTTCGCGCGGCACCGCGCGGCGACGCCGCTCGCCGGCGTGATCCTGAACCGCGTCGGCAGCGTGCGCCACCGCGCGCTGCTGGCGGCGGCGCTGGCGGTCGAATTGCCGCAGCTTCCGCTGTTCGGCGCGCTGCCGCGCGACGCGGCGCTCGCGCTTCCGGCGCGCCATCTCGGGCTCGTCCCGGCCGGCGAGCAGAAAGCGCTCGACGATTTCCTCGATCGCGCCGCCGCCATCCTCGAACAATACGTCGATGTCGCGCGCGTGGCGGCGCTCGCGGCGCCGGCGGCGATGACGGCGCAGCGCGCGCCGCCGCCGCTGCCGCCGCTCGGCAGCCGCATCGCGGTGGCGCGCGACGACGCCTTCGTCTTCGCCTATCCCGCGGTGCTTGCCGGCTGGCGCGACGCCGGCGCGGCGATCAGCTTCTTCGCGCCGCTCGAAGACGAGGCGCCCGATGCGGCGGCCGATGCCGTCTATCTGCCGGGCGGCTATCCCGAGCTGCATGCCGGACGCCTTGCCGCGGCCGAACGCTGCCGCGCCGCGCTCGCCGCGCTCGCCGCGCGCGGGGCGGTCGTCTATGGCGAATGCGGCGGCTACATGATGCTCGGCGCGGGACTGGTCGATGCGCACGGCACGCGGCATCGCATGGCGGGATTGCTGCCGCTCGAGACCAGCTTCGCCGCGCGCGGTCTTCATCTCGGCTATCGCCGCGTGGCGCTTGCGGCGGCGGGGCCGCTCGGCGAATCGGGTGCCGCCTATCGCGGCCACGAGTTCCACTATGCGACGATTTGTCATGAAGGAGCGGGCGCGGCGCTGTTCCATGCGACCGATGCGACGGGCACGACTCTGGGCGCGGTTGGCCGCATTCGTGGCACGGTGATGGGATCGTTCGTCCATCTCGTCGACCGCGCGGCCTGAGACGCGCCCAGCAAGATTCTTGCCCGTAATGAATCTTCGGTACTAAGCTTGCGCCCGTGGCCAAGTCCTCGCTCCTTCGCATGGAGCTGTCGTCGCTCTCGCTGATGGGTGGCACGGTTCCGGTTCGCGTCAGCACGCATCCGCGCGCGCGGCGCATGGCGCTGCGCATCGATCCGCAGGGCGAAGCGGTCGATCTCGTGCTGCCGCCGCGCAGTTCGCTGCCGCGCGCGCTCGAATTCTTCGAGGACAATCGGCGCTGGCTCGAGCGGCGGCTCGCGGCGCTGCCGCCGCGCACCGTCTTCGCCGACGGCGCGCTGGTGCCGGTCCTGGGCGTGCCGCACCGCATTCGCCACGTGCCGGCGAGCGGCGGTCGCGGCGCGGTATGGATCGAGGACACCGAGATCCACGTCGCCGGCGATCGGGTCCATCTGCCGCGGCGCGTGCGCGACCATCTGCGCGAGCGGGCGCGGCGCGAACTGCTCGAGCGCGCGCGGCGGTTGGCCGAGACCATCGACCGCAAGGTCGTGCGCGTCAGCGTGCGCGATACCCGCACCCGCTGGGGAAGCTGCTCGGCGACCGGAAATCTGTGCTTCTCGTGGCGCCTCATCTTCGCGCCCGATGAAGTGCTCGCCTATGTCGTCGCGCACGAGGTCGCGCATCTCGTTCACATGAATCACGGCAAGCGGTTCTGGCGCCTGGTCGAGCGACTGGCGCCGGGCGCCGGGCGCCAGCGCCAGTGGCTCAACCGCAATCGCGCGCAACTCCTGCGCATCGGCTGAGCGCGCGCTCAACCGGCGAGGAGCCTCACCACCGCGATGATCGCGCTCCACGCGACGAGATTGAACCCGGCGATGAAGAGAAACGACGCCCGCGGCGACCATTGCGCTTGCGGCGGCCGTGCCGGCACCATCGCCAGCAATCGACTGATTCCGATCATGCCGCCGATGCTAGCGGCGCCTTCGGCCGGTGTGGCGAAGCAAAAATGTGCTTCCACGCGGCAATAAAATGCGTTCGTGCAGCAATGTTGTGTCTTGCGGCGGTTGTGCCTATCGCGCCGGCATCGCCACGTCGGTGCGGCGCATTAACCACGCGAGCAATGCCAGCGCCGGCAAGCAAGCGACGGTGGCCAGCATGAAGAACGGCGCCCAGCCGAGCCGTTCGGCGAACCATCCGCCCGACGTGGCAAGGAGCGTGCGCGCGGTCGCGGCGAGCGCCGATAGAAGCGCGTATTGCGTTGCCGTATAGGCGGGGCTGCACAACCGCGAGAGATAGGCGACGAAGGCGGATGAACTCATCCCGCTGGTAATGTTCTCAACCGCAATGGTGAGCGCCAGCGTCGCGGCGTCGGGGCCGGCCCAGAGCTGGACGATGTACATGAGGTTGGACAGCATCTGCAGCACGCCGCACAGCATCAGCGCCGGCATCACGCCGAGGCGATAGACGACGCCGCCGCCGAGGATGACGCCCGCGACGCTGGCGCCGAGTCCGAACGCCTTGGCGATGTTGGCGATGTCGATCTTGCTGAAGCCGAGCGCGACGTAGAACGGATTCGACATCACGCCGGCGAGCGCGTCGCCAAATTTGTAGAGCACGACGAAAACGAGGATCGTGACGGCGCCGCCGCGCTTCAGGAAATCGGCGAACGGCGCGATCACCGCGCCTTCGAGCCACGGCCCGCGCGGCGCCATCGGCAGCGGCGGCTCGCGCGTCATCAGCACGCTCGCCATGCCGATCGCCAACAGTGCCGCCATGCCGGCATAGGCCCAGAGCCAGCCGAAGAAGTGCGCGAGATAGAGCGCGCCCGCGGTCGAGGCGACCATGCCCAGCCGGTATCCCATCTGCGTCGCCGCGGCGCCCGCGCCCTGCTCGCGCTCGCTCAGAAGCTCGACGCGATAGGCGTCGATGACGATGTCCTGGCTCGCCGACAGAAAGGCGACGACGACGGCGGCCAGCGCCACGACCAGCGGCCGGCGCGCGGGATCGGTCGCGCCCATGGCGACGAGCGCGAGCGCGAGCATGACCTCGATCGCGATCGCCCAGCCGCGCCGGCGCCCGAGCGTGCGCGTCAGCAGCGGCAGCGCCATCCGATCGATCGCCGGCGCCCACAGGAACTTGAGCGTGTAGGCGATGCCGACGCCGGCGAACAACCCGATCGCCGTCAGCGAAACGCCCGCTTCCTTGAGCCAGATCGACAGCGTCGAGCCGGTGAGCGCGAGCGGCAGACCGCTCGCGAATCCCATGGCGAGAATGGCGAGGATGCGCCGGTCGCCGTAGATCCGGAGCGAGGGCGGAATCGGCACGCGCTTAGGGCGGGGTCAGATCAATTCGTATCGCACGGGTATCGTCGTTCCCGCGTCCGCGTCGCGAGCGTGACGGCGACGTGCATCGAGCGGGAACGCGCATGCCCTAAGGTTTGGCGGGCTTGGCCTTGTCGGCGTCGGCGGCAAGCTCCATCCGGACGATGCGGTCGGGGTCCGTCACCTTGCCGTTGTTGTTGGGATCGCCCTTCTTGATGGCGTCGATGTACTGCATGCCCGCGGTGACCTGGCCCCAGATCGTGTATTTCCCGTCGAGGAACGGCGCCGGCGCGAAGCAGATGAAGAATTGGCTGTCGGCGCTGTCCGGGTCCGCCGCCCGCGCCATCGCCACCGTCCCGCGGACGAACGGCTCCTTGGAGAATTCGGCCTTGAGCTTCTGGCCCGAGCCGCCGGTGCCGTCGCCCCGGGGATCGCCGGTCTGCGCCATGAACCCGGCGATGACGCGGTGGAACGGCAAGCCGTCATAAAAGCCCTGCCGCACCAGCTCCTTGATGCGCGCCACCGTCTTGGGCGCGAGATCGGGGCGCATTTGGATGACGACGCGGCCCTTGGGCACGTCGAGATAGAGCGTGTTGGCGAGATCGGCCGCGGTCACAGGACCTCCTGCGAGAAAAAAGAGAGCCGCCGCGAGGGCGACGATTCGGGCGCGCAACATCATGGAACATCCGCTTCAACGAATGAGGACGCGGGCGACCTTATCGCAGCGCGCGCGGAATGAGAAGCGCGACTCGCCCGCTCAGCCGGGAATGGTGCCGCCCTTGGGCAGATCGAACATGCCCGCGGGCAGCGAGCGGATATGGGCGATGACCTCGTCCGCCTTCACCACGTCGGCGTATTTGGCGTGCATGTCGCAGAGATTGATGGCATGGCTCGCTTGCGAGCGGTCGAAGCAGCCTTCCTCCACGACCGTGGTGCGGTAGTTGTAGCTGAACGAATCGAGCACGGTCGCGCGCACGCAGCCGCTGGTGGTGGTGCCGCACACGATCACGCTGTCGCAGCCCAGGAGCGTCAGATAGCTCAGCAGACTGGTGCCGTGGAAGCCGCTCGGCTTCTGCTTCGGTACGACGATGTCCTGGGGCGCGGGCGCGATCTGCGGCATGATCTCGTTGCCGTCCTGGTTGGTATGCGTGACCGTGGGCGCCTCGGCTTCGCGATTGTTCTTCCACGCCCAACTGCCGCTGTCCCAATGGTCCGGCCGGCGGATGCCGGTGGTATAGATCACCGGCAGCCCGCGCTCGTGCGCCGCGTCGATGACGTTCTTCAGCACCGGCAGCGCGTCCCACGCATCCGCGCCGCAGGAATTGCGCCAGCGCTTGACCGATTCGAGGATCGGCTCGCGCTTGTCGCCGCAGAAATTGTAGTTCACGTCGATGATGAGCACCGCCGGCCGCTTGCCCCAGCCCGCGCGCTGGCCATAGCCCGCGTTGCCGAACACCGCCTTGTCGCGCTCGGTGAGGAACTGAAACCAGATCGGCTCGGCCATGGCGCGCTCCTTCGCGGAAAGACGCGCCAAGTAGCCATGCCGGCGCCGGCACTGTCAAGAACCGCCAGCGGCAGAACCGGCGGTGCATGCGGCGCCCGGAAAGGACGGTGAGCGCGGCGGCGGCGCGCGGCTATGGCTTTGCCGGCAGCAGCGCCGCGTCCGGCGCCGCCAGCGCGCGGCGCGGCGCGGCCGTGCGCACGGGCCCGCTCCAGGCGAGCGTGGCGAAGCCGCGGCAGTTCGGACAGAGCGCCGACCATGATGCGCTCTCGGCGCCGCAGGCATCGCACAGCCAGGCCGGATCGGGCGTGTCCGCGACGGCGGCGCGCGCGAGCCAGGTGCGCGCGGCGGCATGGTCGCCGTGCTCGGCTTCCTCGAGCTCGGCCATCAGGCGGCAGACGCGCGGCGGCGCGGCGGCGGTGGCCGCGGCGCCGGCGGCGGTCAGATAGCGCCGCGCCTCGCCCCACAGCCGCGCTTCGAGCGCCGCGGCGGCCAGCGCGAGCTGGCTTTCGACGTGATCGGGCTGCAACGCGGCCAGCCGCTCCATCCGCTTGAAGCGCAACAGCGCCGGCTCGTCGGCGAAAAGGGCGCGATAGGCGGTGGCGAGCGCCGGGTGCGGCGCCGCGCGCCAGGCCGCCTCGAGCGCGCGGCGGGCGCGCCGGGTCTGGCCGCGCAGGTTCAGCATCTGCGCATAGCGCTCCGCGATCGGCGCGAATTCGGGCGCAAGTGCCAGCGCCTTGGATTCGAGCCGCATCGCGTCGCTCGGGCGTCCCTGCGCCTCGGCTTCCGCCGCGTTCTGATGCAGCAGCACGGCATGGCGGTGGCGGCTCTCGGGCGCCGGCAGCGCCTTGCGCCGCGACGTCTCCACCAGCGTCGCCTCCGCCGCCGACCATCGCCCGGCGCGCGACTGCAATTCGAGCAGGCTCGTCAGCACCCACGGCGTGCGCGGCCGCAATGCCTTGGCGCGCTCGGCCAGGCGCAGTGCCGTCGCCTCGTCGCCGATCTTCATCGCCTGCATCAACAGGCCGCGCAGGCCGAGGAACGCGGTCTCCGGCCGCTCCAGCATGGCCGTGAAATAGCGCCCCGCAGCGGTCTCGTCGCCGTTGAGCTGCGCCGCCTGCGCCGAGAGGAGCAGCGTGAGCGGCGGTTCCGCCAACAGCGCATCGGCCTTGCGCGCGAGCTTCTGTGCCTCTTCGGCATCGCCCGCGGCCACCGCCACCATGCCCTGGGTGAGGGCGCGATAGCCGTCGCGCCGCCGCCGCTCGCGCCGCGCCCGGACCCAGGTGCGCGGCCCGCCGACGATCCAGCGCAGCACGTTGTAGATCACCGCCACGGCCACCCCGACGGCCGCCGCGGCCAGCACCATCACCGCGACGCTGGTATCGACGCGCCAGCCCTGCCACTCGATCGCGACGCTGCCCGGCCGGTCGGCGACGAGCACGGCAGCGGTGACGAGCAGCGCGATGACGACGATCGCCGGCAGCGCGCGCATCAATGATCCTCGGCCACGATGCGCAGCGCCACCTGATGCAGCAGCTTGCCGAGCGCCTCCTCGGCAGCGATGCGCCGCTGCGCCAGCGCAATCCACGGTGCGGCGGCCGCTTGCGGCGCGCCCGACAGCGACTTGAGCGCGGCGACCGCGGCGGCGAGATCGCCATTGTCGAGCGCCTGCTGCGCCCGCGCCACCGCGCCCGCGGTCGCGTCGCCGCCGCCGATGCGCTGCACGACGACGAGCGCGCGGAGCCGCGCCAGGATGCGCTGGCCCCAACCCGTCCCCGTCTCCGTCACCGGCGCCGCCGCTTCGGCGCGGAAGATGGCGGGCGCGGTCTCGGCGGCAAAGCGCTGCGCCAGCAGCGCAGTGCCCGGAATCCCCAGCGCTGCCGCGGCGGCGAGCGGCTGCAGCGCGGCCGCGACGGCAGCGTCGCCATGTGCCAGCGCCGTCACCGCCGCCAGCTCGCCGTCGAACGGGCCGGAGCCCGCCACCGCCGCGCGCAGCGCGGCGAGGCCCGCGAACAATATGCGGTCGGGATTCGCCTGCGCGGTCTGCGCCGCCGCGATCTGGCCAAGCCGCGTCGTCAGCGCCGCCACGTCCTGTTGCAGCTTCGCCATGTCCTGCGGACTCGCCGCCGGCGGCTGCGGCCGCTGTTCGAGCGCGGCGACCCGGTTGCCGAGCGCCGCGAGCGCCGCCGCGGTGGCCGTGTCGGCCGGGTGGGCGGGCGCGGCGGCAAGCGTCTGCACCGTGCTCTCGAGCCGTGCCAGGCGGGCCGCGGTCGCGCGCAAGGCCGCTTCGTCGGTCGCTGCTTGCGGCGGCGCTTGCGGCGGCGCCACGGCAGGGTTCCACGGCAGGAGCGGCGCCCAGAACGGTGCGCTCGCCACGACCGCCACCAGAACGACAATCGCTGCGACCAGCCATGCGACACGGCGGCCGCGGCGCGCGGCCGGTGACGGTGCCGCCGGACGCGGCGTCTCGGCGCCTTGCGGTTGGGATTCGGAAGCCGCTGCCGGCTCGGCCGCGGCTTCCGGCCGGGCGGCGGCGGTCTCCTCGTTGCGCCCGTCTGTCATCGAGATCCGTCCCGTCCCGTCCCGCACCATAGCGCCGCCGGCGCGGCGGCCTCGCGCTCGACCGCAGCCAGAAGCGCCGCCGTGGTGGGCGCGGCCGCGATCCGGACCGCACCCCATTCAAGCCCGTCGAGCGCCGCCGCCACCGCCGGGCTGAGCGCGATCGCGGTCATGGCGCGGCCGGCGCCGGCGACACCCGCCGCACGCGCGAGCCTAACAAAGCTCCGGGCGGTACGGGGAGAGAAAAAGAGCGCGAGCGCGATCGTGCCGGCGGCCAGCAGCGCCGCCGTCGTGCGGCTCAATTTCCGTGCCGGGACCGCGTCGTAGAGCACGGCGCGGCGGAGCGAAAATCCGGCGCCGCCGAGCGATGCGGCAAGATCGCCCGCCGTCGCGCCGGCAGCGGCGTGGACGAGCGCGCCGGCCGCGGGATCGAGCCGCTGCCGCACCAGCGCGGCCAGATCGGCGACATCGCCGCCGGCGCTCGCGATCGCGGTGAACCCGGCCGCGCGCGCCGCCGCCGCGGTGGCGTCACCGACCGCGAAGGCGGCAAGGTCGCGGCGCGGCGATGCGGCCGCGAAGGCGCGCACGCCGTTGGCGCTGGTGAACAGCACCGCCTGGGCGCCCGCGAGCAGCGGCGCGAGTATCCGCGCGCCATCGGCCTTGAAGCGGATCGCGAGCAGCGGCTCGATCACCGGCTCGATGCCGTGCGCGCCGAGCCAGTCGGCGACAGCCCGAGCATCCTCGCGCGGTCGGGTGACGAGCGCCTTCACCCGGGGACCGCCGCCGCGAAGAACCCGGCGCCGGCACGGGCGGCAAGCTCCGCCCCCGCCGCAGCGCCGATGGCACCCGCCGCGGCGGCCGGGCCCTGATGCCGCGTGCGGTGCAGCGCGCCGCCGTCGGGCCGGATCACCATGGCGTCGAGCGTCACGATGGCGCCGGCGAGGGTTGCCAGCGCGCCGATCGGCGTCTGGCACGAGCCGTCGAGCGTGGCGAGCAGCGCCCGCTCGGCCGTGGCGCAGGCGGCGGTCGCGGCATCGTCGAGCGCGGCGAGGAAGGCGCGCGTGCCGGCGTCGTCGGCGCGCGCCTCGACCACGATCACCCCTTGTCCCGCCGCCGGCAGCATCGCCTCGGGTGCCAGCACGGACGTGATTGCATCGAGCCGGCCCAGGCGCTGCAGCCCGGCGACCGCGAGCACCGTCGCCGCGATGCCGCCCGCTTCGAGCTTGGCAAGGCGCGTGCCGACATTGCCGCGCAGCGGCACCACCACGAGATCGGGCCGCGCATGGAGGAGCTGCGCCTTGCGGCGGATCGACGCGGTGCCGATGACCGCGCCCGCCGCGAGATCGGCAAGGCCGGCCGCGCCGCGCGCGATCAGTGCGTCGCGCGGGTCCGCGCGCGGCAGATGACACGCGATCGCCAGTCCCGGCGGCGCCAGCGACGGCAGGTCCTTCAGCGAATGAACCGCGGCATCGATCGTGCCGGCGGCGAGCGCCGCGTCGATCTCCTTGGTGAAGAGCCCCTTGCCGCCGGCATCGCCGAGCGATCCCTGGGTCAACCGGTCGCCGCTGGTGCGGATCGGGACGATCGTGATCGCGTCGGGCGGCGCGAGCTCGGGAAAGGTGGCGGCAAGACG
Organism: Allostellaceae bacterium; assembly: GCA_035532935.1. Taxonomy (GTDB): domain Bacteria; phylum Pseudomonadota; class Alphaproteobacteria; order ATCC43930; family CGMCC-115725; genus DATJLY01. The sequence continues at coordinate 17,112 of DATKQE010000037.1, read as the reverse complement.
CGCCTTCACTTCCGCCGCTTGCGCCAACGCCAGGGGGCTGCCGCGCGTGCCGAGACGAAAGACCGACGCCATGGCCGGTTCTTAGGCGTTGGCCGCGGCGAAGGGAAGAGGCCGCGCCGTCACCCGCGGCCCGGCGGAAGATGCCGCACGGCGAGCGATCCCAGTCCCGCGAATTTCTGTTAGGCTCGCGCATCAGACGGAGGAGACCCGATGCCCGAACCGGCGAATTTCTTCACCGACGGTGCCGCCTATGAGCGCGTGATGGGCCGCTGGAGCGCTCTCGTCGGCGACATCTTTCTCGATTGGCTGGCGCTGCCCAAGGGCTTGCGCTGGCTCGATGTCGGCTGCGGCAACGGCGCCTTCACCGAGCGTATCGTTGCGCGCTGTGCGCCCGCGGCGATCCAGGGGATCGATCCGTCCGCGGACCAGATCGCCTATGCCCGGACCCGGCCGGCCGCACGGGACGTGCAGTTTCGCCAAGGCGATGCGCAAGCGTTGCCGTTTGCCAATGCCGCGTTCGATGTCGCCGCCATGGCGCTGGTGATCAGCTTCATCCCCGACCGGCCCAAGGCGGTGGCCGAGATGGCCCGCGTGACTCGGCCCGGCGGCTGCGTCGCCACGTACATGTGGGATACCCTGGGCGGCGGCCTGCCGATGGAGCCGATCCGCACCGCCATGGCGGCGCTGGGCCACGACACACGGTTCCCGTCCGCCATCCAGGAGACCGGCCTCGACGACATGCGCGGCTTCTGGGCCGGCGCCGGGCTCACGGCGATCGAGTCGCGCGTGATCGAGGTCGAGCGCACCTTTGACGATTTCGACGATTTCTGGCAGTCGAACACCGCGCTCGGGTCCCCGGTGGTCAATCCGATTCGGGCCTTGTCGGCGGCCGAGGTCGAGGCGGTCAAGGCGCGGCTGCGCGCGCAGGTTCCTGCCGACGGCCAAGGCAGGATCACGCGGCGGGCGTGGGCCAACGCCGTGAAGGGCCGGGTGCCGGGATGAGTCGGGCGGCCGCGCCGCGCCGTCCGACAATGGCGCGCGCCGGCTTGCACGGACTCAACTTCTTCCGGGATCGGCTCTAGAGTGCGGCCCATGCGCGAAGGGGCGGCGCGTCGCTGCGCCCCTTTGGCCCGCGCCGGACGATGCCGGCCGTCTGCGGAGGATTCATGAAAGTCGGACTTTTCGACCATGTCGAGCGCTCGGACCGGCCGCTCGCTGTGACCTATGACGAGCGGCTGCAATTCGTCGCCGATGCGGATGCGGCCGGGTTCTATTGCTATCACGTGGCCGAGCATCACTGCACGCCGCTCAACATGGTGCCGGTGCCGGGCGTCTATCTCGGCGCCGTCGCCCGCCTGACCAGGCGCATGCATCTCGGGCCGCTCGTCTATCTCCTGCCGCTGATGTCGCCGCTCCGGGTGGTCGAGGAGATCTGCATGCTCGACCATTTGAGCCACGGAAGGCTCGAGGTCGGCGTCGGCCGCGGCGTGTCGCCGTTCGAATTGGGCTATCTCAAGGTCGATCACGGCGAGTCGCGCGACATCTTCTTCGACGCCTTCGCCTGCATCGAGGCCGGCCTTACCAATGACCGGCTCACCTATCAGGGCAAGTATTACAGCTATGCCGAGGCGCCGATGGCGCTCAGGCCGCTGCAGCAGCCGCATCCGCCGTTCTGGTACGGCTCGTCGAACACGGTGGGCGCGACCTGGGCCGGCGAGCACGGCATGCATTTCGTCGCCAACGGCCCGACATCCTTCGCCAAGGGCAATATCGATGCCTTCCGCACGGCGCTCGCCGCGCGCGGCGGCCCGGCCATCGCCAATGCCGAATTTTCCGGCGGCACCGCGATCGGCGTCCTGCGCCATATCGTCGTTGCCGACACCGACGAGGCGGCGCGGCGCATCGCCAAGCCGGCCTTCGATTATCACCTCGCCAGCCTGAACTGGCTGCGCAACCTGCACGGCGTAACCGAGTTCACCAGCCGGCTCAACGTGCAGCGCGGCCAGACCTTCGAGGAATGCCTGGAAAACGGCATGGCGATCGCCGGCACGCCCGACACCGTCACCGCCGCGATCGAGCGCCTGGCCGCGACGCTCGGCATCAATTATCTCCTCACCTATCTGATCTTCGGCACGATGGCGTTCGCCGATGCCGAGCGCTCGCTGCGCCTGTTCACGGCCGAGGTGATGCCCCGGATCGCCAAGCTCTGAGGCGCCATGCTGGTCCTCGGCATCGAGACCAGTTGCGACGAGACCGCAGCGGCGGTGGTGAGCGACGCGGCGCCGCGCATCCGCTCGAATCTCGTGCTGTCGCAGCTTGCCGAGCACCGTCCCTATGGCGGCGTCGTGCCCGAGATCGCTGCCCGCGCCCATCTCGATCATCTCGACGGGCTGATCGCGCGGGCGCTGCACGAGGCCGGGGTCGGGTTCGCCGATCTCGATGCGGTGGCGGCGACCGGCGGGCCCGGCCTCATCGGCGGCGTCATGATCGGGGTGACGGAGGCCAAAGCCATCGCGCTGGCGCGCGGCCTGCCCTTCGTCGCCGTCAATCATCTCGAGGGCCACGCGCTGAGCGTGCGTCTCGTCAGCGCGGTCGGGTTCCCGTACCTGCTGCTGCTCGTGTCGGGCGGGCATTGCCAGTTGCTGCTGGTCGAGGGCGTCGGGCGCTATCGCCGGCTCGGCACCACGATCGACGACGCCGCGGGCGAGGCCTTCGACAAAGGCGCGAAGCTCCTGGGCCTGGGCTATCCCGGCGGACCGGCAATCGAGCGCGCGGCCGCCGCGGGCGACGCGACGCGGCTGGCGCTGCCGCGGCCGATGCGCGGGCGGCCGGGCTGCGATTTCTCGTTCTCCGGCCTCAAGACCGCGCTCGCCCGGCGGATCGCGGCCGAGGACGTGGCCCCGGCCGACGGCGCCGCCGCGTTTCAGGCGGCGATCGTCGATTGCCTCATCGACCGCACCGCCCATGCGATCGTGCTCAGCCGCACCGGCGCGGTGCGGCCGCGCACGCTCGTCGCCGCGGGCGGGGTCGCCGCCAACCGGGCACTGCGCCGCGCGCTCGAGACGCTGGCCGCGGAGTCCGGGCTCGACTTCGTGGCGCCGCCGCCCGTGCTCTGCACCGACAACGGCGCGATGATCGCCTGGGCGGGAATCGAGCGGCTGCGGCTCGGCCTCACCGACGCGCTCGATTTTGCGCCGCGGCCGCGCTGGCCGCTCGATCCCGCCGCGCCGCCGACGATCGGCGCCGGCGTCAAGGCGTGAGCTTATGGCGGCTTCGGACGGCTTCGACCGCATCTTCATCATCGGCGCCGGCGCCTGGGGGACGGCACTCGCCCAAACCCTTGCGCGCGTCGGCCGCGAGGTCGTGCTCTGGGCCCATGATCCCGCGACCGCCGCCGCCATCAACCGCGATCGCGCCAATGCCGCGTTCCTGCCGGGGCTCGCGCTGGCGGCCGGGATTCGCGCGACCGCGGCGCTGGATGAGGCGGCGGCGGCCGATCTCCTGCTGTTCGCACCCCCGGCGCAGCATCTGCGCGAGCTTGCCGCGGCGCTCGCGCCCTCGCCGGCGTCTTGCCTGCCGGCGGTCGTCTGCTCGAAGGGCATCGAGATCGAGAGCGGCGCGCTCCTCAGCGAGGTGCTGGCCGAGACGCTGCCCGCGGCGCCGCTGGCGGTGCTGTCCGGTCCCACGTTCGCGGCCGAGGTGGCGCGCGGGCTGCCGACCGCGGTCACGCTCGCCTGCCGTGACGCCGCCCTCGGCCAACGACTGGTCACGGCGCTCGGCAGCCGGACCTTTCGGCCCTATCTCGCCGCCGATCCGGTCGGGGCCGAGATCGGCGGCGCGGTCAAGAACGTGCTGGCGATCGCCTGCGGCATCGTCCTTGGCCGCGGGCTCGGCGAGAACGCGCGCGCGTCGCTCATCACCCGCGGCCTCGCCGAGATGGTGCGCCTCGCCGTGGCGAAGGGTGGCAGGCCGGCGACGCTGATGGGGCTGTCCGGGCTCGGCGACCTCACCCTCACCTGCACCAGTGCGCAATCGCGCAATTTCAGCCTCGGCCTCGCGCTCGGCGAGGGGCGCGCGCTCGACGCGGTGCTCGCCGGCCGTCGCTCGGTGGCTGAGGGCGTCACCTCGGCGCCGGCCGCGGTCGCCCTGGCGCGCCGGCTTGGAATCGAGATGCCGATCGCCGTCGCGGTCGACTCGATCCTCCACCACGGGGCGGCGATCGATGCCGTGGTCGCGGCGCTGCTCGCCCGCCCGTTCCGGTCCGAGAACGCCATCCCGCCGTGACGGCCGGCGCGGCGCCGGGGCGAGTCCCCGGGACCTCGCCCGCGCCGACCCCGGCCACGACACGCGCACGCCGCGCCAACCGGCCCCATCGCGCCTCAAGGCCCCGCCAAGCCGATGGATTCTGGCCGCCAATTCCCCCAGTCATAGCGGTGTCATGAAAGCGGCCTACAAGGGCTGGTGACAAACCGAGGGTTTGCCGGTATCGTTCGAGGGTCGATTGTGTGGATTGCCGCCTTGTCGTTCGCCCACGCGCTCGCCCCAGCTTCACGTGCGATTCCCGATCGCCGGCTTCCGAACGCCTCCCGCTCCGCGGCGAGGCGTTTTTCGTCCTGCGCCCCAGGCTGCCGAAGGAACCTTTGATGGCCAAACGCCCCAGTCGCGCCGACCAGGCCCGCCAGACCGAGTCGACGGTACAGCCGCTGTTCGGCGGCACCTGGCGGCCGCCAGGGGACGACGCGGAACCCGAGCGCGAGCAGAGCTATGTCCGCAAGGTCCGTCCGCAAAGCCCGAACCAGCGCGCTCTCCTGGCGGCGATCGAGCGGCACCACCTGACGATGGCGCTCGGCCCGGCCGGTACCGGCAAGACCTATCTGGCGATCAGCGCCGCGATCGAGGCATTCGAGGCCGGCCGCGCCGGGCGGATCGTGCTGACCCGGCCGGCGGTCGAGGCGGGCGAGCGGCTGGGATTCCTGCCCGGCGATCTTCAGGACAAGCTCGCCCCCTATCTGCGGCCGCTCTATGACGCGCTCGCCGAGCGCATCGGCGGCAAGCGCCTCAAGCAGTTCATGGCCGACGGCGCGATCGAGATCGCCCCGGTCGCCTATATGCGCGGCCGCACGCTCAACAACGCCTTCGTCGTCATCGACGAGGCGCAGAACTGCACCTATGGCCAGATCAAGATGCTGCTGACGCGGCTCGGCTGGCATTCGAGCATGGTCGTGACCGGCGATCCCGACCAGAGCGATCTCCTGGATGGGCTCTCGGGCCTGGCCGAGGTCGCGCGCCGGCTCGATGCCGTGCCCGGCGTCGCGGTGGTGCGCTTCACCGAGCACGACATCGTGCGGCACCCGCTGGTGGGCGAGATGCTGACCGTGCTGTAGACTGGCGCCCATGAAACGGGCGCTGGCGCTTCGCCACGTTGCTTTCGAGGATCTCGATGCCTTCGCCGGCGTGCTGGCGCGCTGCGGCTACGACATCGCCTATGGCGAGGCGCCGACCGACGATCTTGCCGCCCCGTCGCTGCTCGCCGCCGATCTCCTGGTCGTGCTCGGCGGGCCGATCGGGGTCTACGAGACCGGCGACTATCCTTTTCTCGTCGACGAGATCGCGCTCATCGAGCGCCGGCTCGCGCGCGGCCGGCCGGTGCTGGGGCTCTGTCTCGGCGCGCAGCTCATGGCGCGGGCGCTCGGCGCGCGGGTCTATCCGGCGGGCTTCAAGGAGCTCGGCTGGGCGCCGATCGATCTCAGCGCGGCGGGAAGGCGCTCGCCGCTGGCGCCGTTCGGCGCGGGGGCTGCGGTGCTGCATTGGCACGGCGACACGTTCGACCTGCCGGCGGGCGCGGTTCATCTCGCCGCGACGGCGCGCACGCCGAACCAGGCCTTCGCCTGGGAGCGCCACGGCCTCGCGCTGCAATTCCACGTCGAGACCACGGCACGCGGGCTGGAGCGCTGGTATGTCGGCCATGCGCTCGAGATCGCGACCACGCCCGCGGTGAGCGTCGCGGCGCTGCGCGCGGACGCCAGCCGCCACGAAGCGGTGCTCGCCGCCGCCGGCGCGGCCATGCTCGCAGCGTGGCTCGATGGCATCAGCGATCGGGAGGGGTGATGACCGCGTTGCGCTATCTCTCGGGCTTCGGCAACGAATTCGCGACCGAGGCGGTGCCGGGCGCGCTGCCCAAGGGGCAGAACTCGCCGCAGAAGCCGCCGCTCGGCCTCTATGTCGAGGGCCTGAGCGGCACGCCCTTTACCGCGCCGCGGCACGAGAACCGCCGCACCTGGCTCTACCGCATCCGGCCGAGCGCGATGCATCGCCCCTTCCGCCATGTCGATCAGGGGTTGCTGCGCAGCACGCCCTTCGACGAGGCGGTGCCGCCGCCCAACCGGCTGCGCTGGGACCCGCTGCCGCCGGCGGAGCGGCCGGGCGATTTCCTCGACGGGCTCGTCACCATGGCCGGCAACGGCGATGCCAGCGCGCGCACCGGCATCGCCATCCATTGCTATCGCGCCGACCGGCCGATGCGCGACCGCGTCTTCGCCGATGCCGATGGCGAGCTGCTGATCGTGCCGCAACAGGGACGGCTCGCGATCCGCACCGAGCTCGGCGCGCTGACGGCGGCGCCGGGCGAGATCGCGGTCGTGCCGCGCGGCATCCGGTTTCAGGTGGCGCTGCCGGACGGCAGCGCGCGCGGTTATGTGTGCGAGAATTACGGGTCGCTGCTGCGCCTGCCCGAGCTGGGGCCGATCGGGTCGAACGGTCTCGCCAATGCGCGCGACTTCCTCGCGCCCGTCGCCGCCTTCGAGGACCGCGATGCGGCGGTCGAAATGGTGCAGAAATTCGAGGGCCATCTCTGGGCGACGACGCTCGATCATTCGCCCTTCGATGTCGTCGCCTGGCACGGCAGCTACGTGCCGTACAAATACGATCTCGCCAATTTCATGGCGATCAACACGGTGAGTTTCGACCACGCCGATCCGTCGATCTTCACCGTGCTGACGTCACCGTCGGGGCTGGCCGGCACCGCCAATGTCGATTTCGTCATCTTTCCGCCGCGCTGGCTCGTCGCCGAGCACACGTTCCGCCCGCCCTGGTTCCACCGCAACGTGATGAGCGAATATCTGGGCCTCGTGCGCGGCGTCTATGACGCCAAGGCCGGGGGATTCGCGCCCGGCGGCGCCAGCCTGCACAATTGCCTCGCCGCGCACGGCCCCGACCGCGACACCTTCGAGCAGGCATCGCAAGGCGAACTCGCGCCGCATTATCTCGCCGACACCTTGGCCTTCATGTTCGAGACGCGCCTGGTGTGCCGTCCGACGCGCTTTGCGCTCGAAACCCCGGCGCTGCAGCGCGATTACGATGCGTGCTGGAGCGGGTTCCGCAAGGCGTTCACCGGCGCGGGGGCGTAAGGCCGCATCCTAGCCCCACACCTCGTGTGCGGTCTCGACGACGAGGCGCAGTTTCGCGCGCTGCTCCTCGGCGGTCAGCACGTTGCCTTCGAGCGTCGAGGAGAAGCCGCATTGCGGCGAGAGGCAAAGCTGCTCGAGCGGCACGTAGCGCGCCGCCTCGTCGATGCGGCGCTTCAGATCGTCCTTCTGCTCGAGCGCGCCCTTCTTGGTGGTGACGAGGCCGAGCACGATCATCTTGCCCTTGGGTACGAAGCGCAGCGGCTCGAATCCGCCCGAGCGCGCATCGTCGTATTCGAGGAAGAAACCGTCGACCGCAAGCGTGCTGAACAGCGGCTCGGCGATGAAATCGTAGGCGCCCGAGGCGTGCCAGGCCGAGCGGAAATTGCCGCGGCAGGTATGCGTCACGATCGTCATGCCCGGCGGCTTGTTGCGGACCGCCTCGTTGAAGAGCTTGATATAGGTGAGGTGCATGTGCTCGCCGTCGCTGCCGCCCGCCGTCACCGAGTGGCGCACGCTCGGGTCGCACAGGCTCGCCCAGCTCGTGTCGTCGATCTGAAGATAGGTGCAGCCGAGCTTGTGGAGCGCCGCGACCTCGTCGGCATAGACCCGCGCGAGGTCGCTCCACATCGCGTCGATGTCGGCATAGAAGGCGCGGTTGAGCATGCGCCCGCCGCGGCGGTGCATGACCGTGGGCGAGGGAATGGTGAGCTTGGGCGTCGCCGTGGTCGTCGTCTTGAGGAAGGCGAAATCATCGCCGAAGATGGTCTTGTCGAGCTTGAGCTTGCCGGTGACGCGCACGCCCTCGCCGGCAAAGGCGGTGTCGCCCTCGGCGCTGTGGAACGGCACCGACACCACCTCGTCGGATTTGGCGAGCCCGCCGATCTGATAGTAGAAGTCGAGATGCCATGAGCGGCGCCGCATCTCGCCGTCGGTCACCGCCTGGAGCCCCAGCGCCTCCTGCATGCGCACGGCCTCGCGGATCGCCTGATCCTCGACCGCGCACAGTTGCGCCGCGGTGATGCGTCCGGCGGCGGCGTCGGCGCGCGCCTTCACCACGTCGGGCGGGCGCAGCAGGCTGCCGACATGCTCGGCGCGGAACGGCGGCACGGTGCGACGGGTCATGGCCTTTCTCCACAGGACGGGCTTTGCCGGCCATCAAGGCACAGGCGACGGGCGAGGGCAATCCCGGCTTCGCGTCATTCGCCGCCGCCGGTCGCGTCGAGAAACCGCGTCACGTCGTCCAGCACCGGCGTCACCAGCGCGAGCGGCTCGCCGAGCGCGCCGATCAGGGTGATGTGGCCGAGGAGCCCATAGTATTCCGTCTCGACCTTGCCGCCATGGGCGCGGATGCGCGCGGCGAGCCGCGTGGTGTTGGCGGGACTCACGGTGCGGTCGAGGCGCCCGGTCGCGAGCAGGACCGGCGGCGCGGTGCCGTCGGCATACTCGATCGGCTGCGTCGCGGCGAGATCGGGCGCGGTCGCGAAGATGCGCTTTAGCGTCCCATCCTCGAGCGGCAGGAAGTCGTAGGGACCGGCGAGCCCGACGGCGCTGCGGATGCGCGCCCGCGCCGGCCCCAGCCACGCCGGGTCGAGCGCAAGCATCAGCGCGATATAGGCGCCGGCCGAGTGGCCCATCAGGCTGACGCGGTCGGGATCGCCGCCATAGGACGCGATGTGGTCGAGTGTCCATCGCGTCGCCGCGGCGCCGTCCGCGATGAACGCCGGATAGCGCACCGCGGGATAGAGGCGGTAATCGGGCACGACGACGACGAAGCCGCGCGCGGCGAGCGCCGCGCCGACGAAGCGATACGTCGCCTTCGCGCCCGAATCCCAGTTGCCGCCATAGAAGAACACCACCACTGGCTTCGGCCCGGCGGGCGCCTGCGGCAGATAGAGATCGAGCGTCTGGCGCGGTGCGCCGCCATAGGGCACATCCGCAACGAGGCGGTAATCGTCGCGCGGGGCGAGCGCGTTGACGAGATCGGCCGGCGCGCACCCGCCCACGACCATGCCGGGCAGCACGACCAGGAGCTTGATGAGCCGCCGTATCATCGCTGCGTTGCCGAGGCGCGGGCGGTCGCGCTAGGTTTGTCGCGATGCTTATCGCGTGCCAAAGGCCAGTCGCGGCGGCCGTGCTGGGCGCCGTCCTGTTCGCTTCCGGCCCCGCCGCCGCCGGGCCGCCCGATCCGCTGCCGCTCTACGGGCACGAGATGGTGTTCTCGGTCTGGCGCAAGGGCGACAAGATCGGGCAGCACCGCGTCCTGTTCGCGCACCAGGATGGCGCGCTCGTCGTTCGCTCGATCCTCGATCTCGCGGTCAAGATTCTGGGCATCACGGTCTATCGCTACGACTATCGCGCGCAGGAGACCTGGCGCAACGGCAAACTCGTCGCCCTCGCCTCGACCGTCGACGACAACGGGACCTCGAGCAAGGTCAAGGCGGCCGAGGCGCAAGGCAAGCTCGACGTCACCGGCCCCGACGGCAGCGCGGTCATCAACGGCGCGATCCTGCCCTCGACCCATTGGGATGCGCAGGTCATTCACGCCGACCGCGTGCTCAACACGCTCGACGGCAAGCTCGACCACATCGCGCTCGTGCCCAAGGGCGTCGAGGGGGTGGCGACGAACGACGGAGAGCGGCAGGCGATGCATTATCTCTGGACCGGCGACGTCAAGGCGGAGTCGTGGTACGACGCCGCGGGCCATTGGCTCAAGCTCCGCTTTCTCGGCAAGGACGGAACGCCGATCGAATACATCTGTATGCGCTGTCTCGCCGCGGCGCCGTGACGATGGCGCGTCGGGTGTGGATCACCGGCGCGAGCAGCGGCATCGGCCGGGCGCTGGCGCTTGTGCTCGCGCGCCGGGGCGATGCGGTGGCGGCGAGCGCGCGCCGCGCCGACGAGTTGGCGGCGCTCGTCGCGGAAGCGGCCGCGTTGCCGGGGCGCATCGTCGCCTTCCCGGTCGATGTCGCCGACGAAGCGGCGATGGCGCAGACCTGCGCCGCAATCGAGGCGGCGATCGGCCCGCTCGATCTCGCCGTCTTCAATGCCGGCACGCACGAGCCGGTGAGCGTCGAGTCGTTCACGCCCGCGCCGTTCCGCCGCCTGATGGCGATCAACTACATGGGCGCGGTGAACGGCATCGCCGCGGTGCTGCCGCGCTTTCTCGCGCGGCGCGGCGGCCATATTGCCGTGGTGTCCTCGGTCGCGGGCTATCGCGGTCTGCCGCAGGCCGCGGCCTATGGGCCGACCAAGGCGGCGCTCATCAATCTGTGCGAGGCGCTGAAGCTCGATCTCGACCGCCACAACGTGCGCATCAGCGTCGTCAATCCCGGCTTCGTCAAGACGCCGCTGACCGACCGCAATCCGTTTCCAATGCCGTTCCTGATGCCGGTCGAGGATGCGGCGCGCCGCCTGCTCGCCGGGCTCGAGCGGGGCGCGTTCGAGATCACCTTCCCGCGCCGCTTCACCTGGCTGGTGAAGCTCGCCCGCATCCTGCCCTATGCGCTTTATTTTCGCCTCATCCGGCGGACGACCGGGCGGTGAGCGCGGCGTGGCCCTCGATGCGGCGGCGGATGATGGCGTGGCGCGCGGCGGTGAGCGGGTAGTGCCATAGGAGCGCGACCGCGCCCGCCTTGAACAGCACCGGCGCCAGCGCATAGATCGCCGCGAGCGCGAAGATCGCCCGCGGTCCATTGGCGCCGTGCGGATCGAAGCCGACCGCGCCGAGCGCAACGAACGCGCCGCCCGCCGCGGTGCCGAGCGCGAGCTTCGTCCCCATGCCCCAGACCGCGAAATAGAAGCCGGCGCGCGCCGTGCCGGTGCGCAGGCGGTCGAGATCGACCACGTCGGCCTGCATCGCCGGCGGCAGCACGAGATCGGCCCCGAGCGCCGCGCCGGTGACGAGACAGATGACGAGAAACGCCACGTCATCGCCCGGCCCTAGCAGCGGCACCCAGACGAAGGCGGCCATCGCCATCGCCATCGCGCCGCACCACACCAGGTGCTTGCCATGGCGGCGGCTGAGACGCAGCCACAGCGGAATGGCGGCGCAGCCGGCGGCGAAATAGGCGAAGATCATGACGCCGCGCAGAGCCGCGCCGGCGCGGAGCCCGTCTTCGAGATAGAGCGGGAACAGCACCGCCGGCAGCCCGGTGGCGAGGCCGTTCAGGAACCAGGCGCAGAGCAGCCGCAGGAACGGAAGGTTGGCGAGCACCGCGCGCCAATCGACCGCGACCGGCGGCCGCGGTCCCGGCGCCACTTCGGGCACGCGCCACACCAGCACCGCGATGCTCGGCCCGCCGCACGACACCGCGAGCCAGGCGATCGCCGCGAGTCCCTGGCGCTCGCTCAAGCCGGCGAGCGCCGCCAGCAGCGGCAGCGCGCCGGTGGCGACGATGCCGGCGAGCATCAGCCCTTCGCGCAGCCCGGCGATCCGCGTGCGCTCGTGATAGTCGGGGACGAGCTCGGCGCCCCAGGCGAGGTAGGGCACCTGCACCGCGGAGAAGCCGAAATAGAGCAGCGCCAGCCACAGGAAGAGATACCGTTCCCCGGCGCCGGCGGGCGGCGCGAACAAGGCGATGAGCGCGCTCCCGGCCGCGACCGCGCCGGCGACGATCCACGGCTTGCGCCGGCCGAAGCGCGTGCGCCAGCGGTCGCTCAGCAGCCCGATCATCGGATCGAGCAGCAAATCGACGGCGCGCGCGAGGAACAGCACCGCCCCCGTGCGCGCGAGCCCCAGGCCCAGATCGCGCGCATAAAGCGTCGGCAGGAAGGTGAACACCGGCACCAGCGGAATGGCGAGCGCGAAGCCCGGCGCGGCATAGGCGAGCGCCCGCGGCCAGCGCAGGCGCGCTGCGCTCATCCGCGGCGCGCCAGCCGAAAGAGCCCGACATCCAATGTCCCGGCGCGGAACCCGGCCTCGCAATAGGCGAGATAGTATTCCCACATGCGCTTGAAGCGGCCATCGAAGCCCATCGCGGCGATGCGCGGCCACGCCGCCTGGAAGCGAAGTTGCCACAGCGCCAGCGTGCGCGCATAGGACGCGCCGAACCGCGGGCCCTCGATCAGCGCGAGCCCGGCATCCGCGGCGACGCGGCGCAGCGCCGCCGACGACGGCAGCATGCCGCCCGGAAAGATGTAGTGCTGGATGAAGTCGGGGCAGCGGCGATAGCTCTCGAACCGCGCATCGGCGATCGTGATCGCCTGGAGCACGGCGATTCCTTGCGGCGCCAAGAGTCGGCGCAGGCGGTCGAAGTAGGTCGGCCAATGCTTCTCGCCCACCGCCTCGATCATCTCGATCGACGCGATGCGGTCGAAGCAGCCGGTGGCGTCGCGGTAATCCTCGAGCCGGATCGCGGCGCGCCCGGCCAAGCCCTGGCGGCCAAGCCGCTCGGTCGCGAATTCGCACTGCTGGCGCGACAGCGTAAGGCCGGTGACGCGGCAGCCAAAGCTGCCGGCCGCCAGTTCGGCGAAGCCGCCCCAGCCGCAGCCGATCTCGAGCACGTTGTGACCCGGCGCCAATTCGAGCAATTCGGCGATGCGGCGGTACTTGCGCTGCTGCGCCGCCTCAAGATCCTCGTCATCCGCCTCGAACAGGGCGGCGGAATAGGTCATGCCGGGAGCGAGCCAGGCGGCGTAGAAGTCGTTGCCGAGGTCGTAGTGGTAGGCGATGTTGCGCTGGCTGCCGCGGCGCGAATTGGCGCGGAGCGCGTGGCGCAGGCGCGAGACGAGACGCATCGCGATACTGCCGTCGTCGTCGATGCCGAGCGTGTGCTCGTTGGCGATCGCGAACCGGATGAGCGCGACGAGATCGGGGCAGTCCCACTCCCGATCCATGTAGGATTCCGCAAAGCCGATGGTCCCGCCCAGCACCAGCCGGCGCGCGACACGCGCATCGTGGACCGCGATGCTGACCGCGGGACCGGGCGCGGCGCCGGCGAAGGCGAGCACGGTCTCGCCCGGCGTCAGCAGCGTCAATCGCCCCTGGTCGATGCGGAGCAGCCGCTTCAGCAGCGCGCGGCTCCACAGATCACCGAGACCCGAGGCGGCGGCCGTGGCGGTGCGGGCGGTCACAAGGTTCGCTGGATTCCGGTCGGACATGGCGGGATTTCCGGGCATCTACAATTCGGCGGCGTCGCAGATCGTCAGGGCGTCGCGCGGCGGCGGCGGGCGCGCGACGAGCCCCACGCCCTTGCCCCACAACTTCAAAGCTTCCCAATGAATGCCGGCGATGACCTTGAGCGTCATCAGCGGATAGCGCAGGAAGGCACCGACGAGCGCCCGGTCGTCGAGCGCGGCGCGCCGGCCTTCGAGACTCGCGAGCAGGATCGGCCCGTCGCCGTCGGTCTCGCGGATCGTGACGGCGAGACGTTCGCCGGGAACGGCGAGCCGGAACTCGTAGCGGCACGCCATCGTCAGGAACGGCGAGACGTAGAATTCCTTGGCGCAGCTTTGCCGTACCAGGCCGTCCGCCATGGCGCGCACCGGGATGAGATAGCCGTGCATCTCGCCGAAGGTGTTGCGCACCTCGTAGATCATCGCGCGCAGGCTGCCGTCGCGGTGATGGCAGAAATAGATGCTGAGGGGATTGAAGACATACCCGAGCATGCGCGGGAAGGTGAGCAGCCGGATCGCACCGCCCTCGAGGGCAATGCCGGCGCGCGCGAGGGCCGCCTCGACGAATGGCCGCAGCGCGCCGCTATCCCGGTTGCCGTGGTCACGGTCGTAGATACTGAAGAGATTGAAACGATTGTGCGAGAAAAATCGCAGCCGCCGCGCCAGCACCGGCAGCTCGTCGAGATCGACGAGGAACGCAAACACGCGGTAGCCGAGCGCATGCCGCCGCGGCCGCAGGCGCCGATGCACCACCGTTCCGAAATAGAGCGCCGAGATCATGCGGCGGCCTCGGCCGCGGGGGCGAGCGCGATGCGGCCGGATTCGTCGGCCACGGTCCACGGACGGCGCACCCCGCCCAGGGCCTCGGCGACGGCCAGCCCCGACTGCAACGCATCCTCATGGAAGCCGGCGCCGAAATAGGCGCCGCAAAACCAGGTCCGGCGCACGCCTTGCAGGCTCCACAGCCGCGCCTGCGCCGCCGCCGCCGCCGCGTCGTAGCCGGGATGCTCATAGGTGAACCGCGCGATGACGCTGTCCGGGCGCGGCGCGCGAACGGGGTTGAGGGTGACGAAGTAATCGCGCTCGCTCGCGAGGCCCTGCAGCCGGTTCATCCAATAGGTGACCGACAGCGTGCTCCGCCGCTCGGCCGTGCCGATATAGTTCCAGCTCGCCCAGGCCCGCCGCCGCCGCGGCATCAGCGCCGCGTCGGTGTGCAGCACGGCGAGATTGCGTGCATAACGGAACCGGCCGAGCCATTGCTGCTCCTCGGCGCTGGCGTCGGACAACAGCGCCAGCGCCTGGTCGGCATGCGGCGCCAGCACGACGTGGTCATAGCGCGCGACCCCGCCGCCGCGCTCCTCGACCAGCACTCCGTCCGGCAGGCGCCGCACGGCACGGACCGGGCAGGCGAGCCGGATGCGGCCGGCGAGTGCCGCCGCGAGGCGCGCGACATAGACGCGGCTGCCGCCGGTGACGGTGCGCCAGCGCGGCCGGTCGCTGAGACGCAAGAGCCCGTGGCTCGCAAAGAAGCGGATGAAGCTGGCGGCGGGGTGGTCGCGCATGTCGGCGACGGTGCTCGACCAGATCGCGGCGCCCATCGGCAGCAGGTGGTCGTAGACGAAAGCATCGGAATATCCCCCGATGTCGAGAAGACGGCCGAGGCTGAGACCCTGGGCGGCGGCGCTGGCGGCGAGTCCGGGCGCGGCGCGGTAGAAGCGCAGGATGTCCCGCAACATCGCCCAAAAACGCGGCCGCAGCAGATTCCGCGGCTGCGCGAACAGGCCGCGCCAATCGGTCCCGGCATATTCCAGCCGCCCGTCGTCGAGCGAGACGGCAAAGGACATTTCGCTTTCGTGCGTGGCGACGCCAAGATGGTGGAACAGCGCCACCAGATTGGGGTAATTGTAGGCGTTGTAAACGATGAATCCGGTGTCCACGGCAAGGTGATTGCCGGCGGCATCGAGGACATCGACCGTATTGCAGTGGCCGCCTGGTCTCTCATCCATCTCGTAAAGAGTGACGCTATGGCGTTTCTGCAGCAGCCAGCTTGCAGCAAGCCCGGCAATTCCCGAGCCGACCACGGCAACGGACAACCGGGATGACGACGGGCTCATTCCGCTGCATGCCCCCTGCCGCGCGCGATTCTCGCGCGTACGCCCAAGATACGTGCGGCCGACGTCAATGGATCATTTTGTCGCGCGCCGGTGAACCGGCATACGGGCGTCTGCGTAACAGGAGGCGATGTATGCTGCTTTCGCGGAACCCTTCGGCGCGGGCGCCTTGCTGCACCATGCGGCTGCGCTGGACGGTCGCTGTCCAATGACGGTCCCCCGGGCCGATGCGGCCGCCGTGCCGCCGGTTTTCGCCCGTCTGATGCAGGCGGTTGTCGAGCGGCGCGACCAAGTTGCGTTCATGACGTTGTTCGACCACTACGCGCCGCGGGTCAAGGCCTATTTGAAACGGCTCGGGGCGGGCGACGGCATTGCCGAGGACCTGGCGCAAGAGGTCATGCTGACGGTGTGGCGCAAGGCCGGAACCTATGACCCGGCCAAAGCGGGCGTCGGCACCTGGATCTTCACCATTGCCCGCAATTTACGCATCGATGCGCTGCGCCGGGACCATCGGCTGGAACTCGATCCGGCCGATCCCCTGCTCGCGCCCGACCCCGCGCCGCTGCCCGACCGCCAGGTCGAGGCCAGCCGCGAAGAAGAGCAAGTCCGTTCCGCCCTCCGCGCGCTGCCGGAGGACCAGGCCAGGGTGATTACGATGGCATTCTACGATGGCAAATCGCATGGCGAGATCGCGGCCGAGCTGGCGCTGCCGCTGGGGACCGTGAAGTCGCGCCTGCGGCTGGCGTTCCGGCGGGTGCGCGGGATTCTGGGAGAGGTGCGATGATGCCGCACCATCATCCCGGCGAGGCGACGCTGCTGACCTATGCCGCCGGCGCGCTCGGCGAGGGCTTGTCGCTGGTCGTGGCCTCGCACCTTGCGTTTTGCAGCGACTGCCGTGACGCCGTTGCCGGCGGCGAGCTCATCGGCGGCAGCATGCTGGACACGATCGCGCCGGAAACGGTCGCCGGGGCGACGCGCGAACGCGTGCTGGCGATGCTCGGAACGGCCGGCGAGATCGCGCCGCCGCCGCCCGCTCCCGTCGCCGATCCGGCCGTGCCGGCGCCGCTCGGACGGTGGCTCGGCCGCGATCTCGCCGCCGTGCCGTGGCGGCGCCTCGGCCCCGGCCTGCAGCAGTTCGATGTCCTGCCCGGCCGGCACGCGCGCGGCGCCAATGCCCGGCTGCTGCGCATCGCGCCCGGGCGCTGGCTGCCGCGGCACGGCCATGTCGGGACCGAACTCACGCTCGTGCTCGCCGGCTCCTACACCGACGAGCTCGGACATTTCGCCCGCGGCGACGTCGCCGAGACCGATGACGAGATCCGGCACCAGCCGGTCTCGGACCGGGACGAGGATTGCATCTGTCTCATCGCCACGGAAGGTCCGCTCCGCTTCGAGAGCATGATCGCGCGCCTGTTCCAGCGCTTCGCGGGCATCTGATCTCGTCCGCGGCCGGGTGATCCGGCCGCCGCATTCCAGCCTAG
>DATKQE010000036.1:0-7027 GCA_035532935.1 Allostellaceae bacterium | reverse complement strand
GAACCCTATGAATACGCCGAGTGGAAGCGCTGCCGGGTCGGCCTCGATTACCACGTCGAGATCGGCAAGCATTATTACAGCGTGCCGCACCAGCTGATCCGCCAGGAGGTCGAGGCGCGGATCACCGCCGCAACGGTCGAGGTCTTCCATCGCGGCAAGCGGGTCGCCAGCCATCGCCGCAGCACCCGGCCGCATCGGCCGACCACCGTCGCCGAGCACATGCCGAGTTCGCACCGGCGCTATCGCGACTGGACACATGAGCGCATCCGGCGCGAAGCCGCCGCGGTCGGCGACAATACCGCCATCCTGGCCGACGTGATCCTGCGCTCACGGCCGCATCCGGAGCAGGGGTTCCGCTCCTGCATCGGCATCCTCGGCCTGGTCAAACGCTACGGCGCGGCGCGGGTCGAGGCCGCCTGTGCCCGTGCGCTGGTGCTCGGCACCCGCTCCTACAACTCGGTCGCCACGATCCTGAAGAACCATCGCGAGAACACCCCGCCGGCGACGGCCGAAGCGCCGGTGCTGATCCACGAGAACATTCGCGGCCCCGGCTACTACCACTGACCCCCTGGCACTGACCCCTGCATTGAAAGGAGAGAGGATGCTGATCCACCCCACGGTCGAGGGGCTGCGCGCGCTCGGCCTGTCGGCCATGGCCGACGCCTTCATCGAGATGCAGAACGCGCCCGAGGCGGCCGAGCTGAGCCGCGAGGACTGGCTCGGCCTTATGGTCGACCGCGAGGCGACCAGCCGCGAGAACAAGCGCTTCACCCGCCGTCTGCGCGAGGCGAAGCTGCGCCAGGCTGCCGTTGTCGAGGACGTCATCCTGCATGCCCCACGCGGCCTCGACCGTGCCTTGTTCCAAAAGCTCGCCACCTGCGAATGGGTGCGCGATCATCACCATCTGGTGATCGTCGGGCCGACCGGAATCGGCAAGTCTTGGCTTTCTTGTGCCCTCGGCCATAAGGCCTGCCGAGACGGCTTCTCGGTGCTCTACAAGCGCGCCAGCCGCCTGTTCGGTGACCTGACCCAAGCACGCGGCGAGGGCCGCCTGCCACGGCTGCTCACCACGCTCGAACGCGTCCGGCTCTTGATCATCGACGATTGGGGGCCGGAGACGCTTAATGCCGAGCAGCGCCGCGATCTGCTCGAGATCGTTGACGACCGCTACGACCGCGGATCGCTGCTGATCACCAGCCAGGTCCCGGTCAGTAAATGGCACGAGGTGATCGCCGATCCCACGCTCGGTGACGCGATCCTCGACCGCATCGTTCACCGTGCGCACCGCATCGAGCTGAAAGGCCCGTCAATGCGGCGCCCGCCCGTCACCGTCGAGAGCACCGATGCATGACCGCCCGTGGCCAGATCGCCCCCGGGGGCCCACAGCGCCTCCCCACGCGCGCCGCTCCGTCAGACTCGTGGCGGTCGCTGCGCGTCGCGCGCGGGTCCCCTCCGTGGACTCCGTGGACGATCCGCAGCCGGCTTGACCCGCCCTGCCATGCCAATGCAACCTACGCTTACGTCGGCGGCGCGGCGCGCCACGACCATCACGCCGGGCTTCTACAAGCCCGTGATCGCGTGATCACGATCACCGGAATCGGTGATCACCTTCAGCCGGAATGGCTGATCACCTTCACCGGAATGCGCAAACCTTTGAGCGGTTTTGTGTCGGGCGGCGTCTCGCCGAGCTGGACGGCAAACAGCCCAACACCAAAAGTGCGCCGCACCTCCGGCGGAAATGACCGGAGATCTCTACGGCTCGATCCTACCCAGACGAGCTGCTTGGGCTCCCGTTCATCCATCATGGAATTATATGTAAATATATATAATTGTCAAGGCCGGGATCTCAATCGTTAGATGGGGTCACGGGCCGGCAACCGACCGTGGTTGCGGACGTGGCCGTCCCTCAGAGTGATGATGTCGAAAAACGGAGTCGGGCTGAGCCTGCTCCAAGCATCAGCGAGGGACGACCATGGAGTACTATGCCGGTATCGACGTCTCATTGGAAAGCGCGAGCCTGTGCGTCGTAGATGCGACCGGGCGGATCGTTCGCGAGGCCAAGGTGGCCAGCGAGCCCGAGGTGCTGATCGGCTGGTTCAGCCGTCTTGGGCTCGTGGTGACGCGGATCGGGCTGGAGGCCGGACCGCTGTCGCAATGGCTGTATGCGGGCATGCGGGACGCCGGATCGGCGGTCGAGCTGATCGAGACGCGGCACGTCCGGGCCGCGTTCAAGACGATGCCGGTCAAGACGGATCGCAAGGACGCGCGCGGCATCGCTCAGCTGATGCGGCTCGGCTGGTTTCGTCCGGTACACTGCACGTCGCTGCCGGCGCAAGAAATGCGAGCACCGCTGACGGCGCGCAAGCTGCTGCAGACGAAGAATCATGACGTCGAGATGTGCCTGCGCGGAGTGCTGCGCGGCTTCGGGCTTAAGGTCGGCGCGACGACGCCGCGAAATTTCGCCGCCCGCATCGGCGAGCTGGTCGCCGGCCACACCACGCTGTCGGTGGTGGCAGAGGCGCTGCTCGCGGCGCGCAACACGCTGTTCGCGGAGTGGCAGAAGCTGGAGAAGCGCCTGCGATCCCTGGCGCGTGAGGATCGCCGCGTGCGGCTGCTGATGACCGCGCCAGGCGTCGGTGTGATCGTCGCGCTCACCTACGCCTCGGCAATCGATGATCCCGGCCGCTTCAAATCCTCCAAGACCGTGGGCGCGCTTTTCGGGCTGATCCCCCGGAAATATCAATCGGGCGAGACCGACGTTACCGGCCGCATATCCAAGATCGGGGACCGTGGCGTGCGTACCGCACTCTACGAGGCGGCCAACGTCATCCTGACGCGGCCGGTAAAGGGCTCGACCCTGAAGAGCTGGGGAATGCGCTTGGCCGCGCGTGCCGGAATGCGCAAGGCCAAGGTCGCGCTCGCGCGCAAGCTCGCCGTGGTGCTGCACCGCATGCTGGCCGACGGGACGAGCTTCCTCGCCGACAAAGCGGCTGCGGCCGCAACCCGTTAAGGAAAGGAAATCGCAGGTTCGGGCGGTCGAGACACCAGCCGCCCGGAGCAAGGTCCCGTCGCCGGGACGATGGATCAGGTCAGACCGCATGTTACACCGCGGCACCGCGAGGATGACCGCGCTCGCTTAGATTGGCCGACCTGTTCCTCACCCGACCCCATCAGGTGGCGGCCATGCGCCGACCCCGGACAGAAGCAAGACACCGGCGACAGGATCATGGCTCAAGGGGGATTGACCAACCGGGGCCCGAGACAGAAGTGTAATATAAAGGACGTTATGTAGCAATAATTAGTAAGGTATATCAATATGATAGAAAGATTGATGAATTTATGTTTCACTATCCGCGCGGGGCAAGGCTGGTCTTACTGGCACGATGGCAGGCGACGAACGCGTCGAGAACTTGATTGAAGAAGCGTGGGGGCAAAAAACCGTAATCGTAGCGGTCGCTGTACGGCCGGCGGCGCAGATCGTAGCCCGGCCAGAGGAATTCGTTACCTTCGGCGACGACAACCCACGAGCGGTCATCGTCGAGGCCGAGATGTCGCTTGACCGGCAAGGGGATCTCGACCGCCGATGCCGGATCGGTCGGCGGGCTGTGGGTGATCGGCAGCACAGTGACTGTGATCGCGCCGTCTGCTTCGCGCTCGACGGCGAGGACGATGACGCTCGGCCGGTCCTTTTGACCCTCTTCTCGGCCGGCCCGGTGCTCATGATGCCAGAGATAGGAATAGGAGATGACGAGGCCCGGCTCCGGGTTGGGGATCGGCATGCGGCTCCGCTACTTGGGATCGAGGATCGCGTTGAGATGGGCGTGCCGCGGGTCCATGCGCGAGGCTCGGATTGCCTCGACTTTCTCTTCCGGCAGCTCGGCGGTCGCAAAGCTCCGGCGGCTCTCGCGGAACCGCCTGAACTCCTCGTATTCGTCCGGGCCGACGAAGTAGCCGGTGATCTGGCCGTGGCTCGACACGGCAATCGCGACGCGCTGGGCCCGCATCCGATAGCGGCCGAAGTTGCGGGTGAACTCGGAAGCCGGCACGGCTTCTGGTGCGTCCATGAGGCCCTCTCTTTCCACTAGCACCAATATACGCTAATTGTGTAAAAAACGCAAGTTGCGCAGATCGCCCCCGAGGCCAAAGAAAAGAGGTGTCATTTTGAACATTATCTGGCGTAGAATTTTGAACAATAAGTGGCGCAACCCTGCCGCTATGTCCGCTCGCGAGCTGGCTGGGTCAGATCAAGTTCGACGCTGCGGACAGGCCGGTAGCCGAGGCTCCGATATCCCGCCTCTCGCCTGGTGGCCATCTTCATGAGCATCGGCTCATTCTCATCGACGTAATCGTAGATAACGACGTCTCGCTTCGACGCGTGCCGACGGTGCAGTCGGCCGGCATTGGAGAGCGTTCCGCGCCAGGAGATCGGCATCGTCAGGAACAGGGTATCGAGCCGCGCGTCATCGAAGCCCTCGCCGAGGTAGCGGCCCGTGGCGACAAGCACCCGTTCCTCGCTGTCCGAGATTGCCGCCAAGGCCTCGCTTGCCGCCCGTGAACGGCGCGCGCCCATGCCCCCACGGAGAACGACTACATTTTTGGCGAACTTCGATAGGGCCAGCCAGGATGTCGAGGTGATCCTTGCGCTCGGTGATGACAACCGGCGAGCGGCCATCTTCGAGCGCCGACAGGATGTCGTCGAAGATCAGATCATTTCGTGCGGGGTCCTGAGCGAGCTTTGCGTACAGCTCCTGGATTGCCGGCTTCTCATCCGGCTGACGTCGAGGAAGCTGAAATTCAGTACGCCGGAAAATGACCTTGTGGTCGAACGGTCGAATCGCTGCCTGCTTCTTGGCATCGACGCGATGACGGACCGGGCCACATTGCATGAAGATGATCGGGTGGTGGCCGTCCTTCCGCGTCACCGTGGCAGACAGCCCGAGCACATATCGGGCCTTGGCCGCTCGTGCGATGGCTTCAAAGCCCACGGCGGAGAGGTGATGACATTCGTCGACGACAACGTGGCCGTAATCAGCGACCAGATCGGAGACGACTCCCCTCCGAACCAAGCTTTGCATAAGGGCGATATCGATGATTCCGGTCGGCGTCTTCTTTCCGCCGTGGATCACTCCAAGGCTGCCCGGCGCGATGTCCAAAAATGCCTGCAGCCTCGCTACCCATTGATCGAGAAGCTGCCGGCGATGGACAAGGACCAGGGTATTCCGCTCGCGTGCAGCGATCATTTTTGCGGCGACGACGGTCTTGCCGAACGCCGTGGCTGCCGCAAGCACCCCGGTGTCATGCTTGAGAAGAGCTGCGGCGGACTCGCTCTGTTCCGGCGTCAGCTCGCCGAGAAACCGGGCGCCGAGTGGTTGTCCTTGCTGGCGTTCGTCGCGCAGCTCTGCCGCAATGCCTGCGTCGCCGAGAAGGCCCATCAAATCGTCGAGGCATCCGCGCGGGAGGGCGACGTGCTTCGAGAACAGCTCGGCACAAGAGATGATGCGTGGCTTGCCGAACGTCGGCAGTCGCATCGCCTGCGCTGCGTAGAACTCAGGGTTTTGGAATGCGGCCAGCCGTGCGATCCGGTTCACCAGCGCCGGCGGAAGCGTCGACCTGTCGATGTAGACCTGATTACCAAGCACGATCTCGACCGAGTTGGGAAGCGGCCCCTCGATCGGCGGCTCCTTCTTGCGGCGGGACGGTGGCGCAGCCCATGGCTCGTCGTCCTTGTCGGTCGAGGGAAGCTGTACGCCCAGGATCTGACCGGTACCGGCTGCTTCGCTCACGAGCGATAGCAGCTCCCCTCGCGATAGCCGGCCGATCTCTGACAGATGCGCCCATTGGTCTTCGTACGGATGGAAATCGTCATCGACAAAGACGCTATTGCCGTTCTCGCGAGGCCGGCTTTGGAATGGCAGCGCGATTAGATTGCCGAAGCCGCCCGCCGGCATCGTGTCCTGGCTTGGAAAGAACCGATCATACGAATCGAAGCCGATATCCGGGCAGCGATCCATCGTTGCCGTGACGAGGAGCGCCCCGAGGCGCCTTGCATCGCTCGCCGCCACGGGTTCCTTGAAGAAGATCCAAGCATGAGCACCATTACCCGAGCGCGATCGCTCGATTGCAACGGGGACGCCCTTTGCCTTCGCGGTATCGCGGAATGCGACGATGTCCTGCTCCCAGGATTTCTTGTCGAAATCCGCAGCGAGGAACCAGCATGTCTCGTCCAGCAGCATGGGATAGATTCCAGCGGTGAAATCGGCCGAATTTCCAGCTGCTTTCCCGGTCAGATGGGAGCGAATAACGTCGTCACCGAACGGGGCGAATGCCTGATTTGGGCACTCTCCGCACTTGACCTGTGGCTTTCCGCAGACTCCTCGGACCCACTCATTCCGACACGCAGGTGAATAGCCCGACTTTCCGCTTTTCGGATTCTCCCATCGGCGCGGAAATACCTCCGCCCGCCCTCGGAACAGGCTCCGGAAGAGCGCGATCTTCTCTGCGGTTGGCGAGGCCGTCGTCACGCGCGCGGCGAGCTGGGGTAGCCGCTGGCTTGCTGGTTCCCTGATCCGCGCGTGTTCGAGCACGCTCAATCGGTCGGCGAGCTTCGACCGTTCCCGGTCGAGCGCGGTCAGCCGATCCTTCAGGGCCGCAATATCTCGATTGATGTCGTCGGCGCTGGCGATGGCCTCGCCCCTTTCAGCCATAGGAAGCAGCGGGTGGCGCACTCTCGCCTGCAGCGAGCCGGAGGGCCTCATAGAGCGCCGTTTTGCCGATCTTTAGCCGGGTGGCAGCCTCCCGTACGGTCAATCCTTTCGCGACCATGCTGCGGGCGCGCGCCAGTTTGTCGGCACTGACTACCGGCTTGCGCCCTCCTTTGCGTCCTCGTGCGGCAGCGGCCGCAAGGCCAGCGCGGGTGCGTTCCTGGATGAGGTCGCGTTCGAACTGGCCGAGTGCCCCAAAGAGGTGGAACACCAGCCGGCCGCTAGGCTTGGTGGTATCGATTGCGTGCGTAGTCGAGCGCCTGCCG
>DATKQE010000035.1:0-70282 GCA_035532935.1 Allostellaceae bacterium | reverse complement strand
GTGGGGTCGCGCCGGTGCGTTTCGTCCGCTTTCACCCGGTCTTGTGCGCGATGGTCGCGGCGCTGCTGTTGGCGGCCATGGCGCGGACGACGGCGGCCGTCGAGAAGATGCCATATTTCGCGTCGCTGCGGGTCGATCTCGTCAATATGCGCGCCGGCCCGGGCGAGCGCTATCCGATCGATTGGGTCTATCAGCGCAAAGGGCTGCCGATCGAAGTCCTTGCCGCGTTCGATGTCTGGCGCAAGGTCCGCGACAGCGACGGCACCGAGGGATGGATGCACGAGCGCATGCTCACGCCCGCGCGGAGCGTCGTGGTCAGGGGCGCGCTGCGTCCGTTGCGCAGCGATCCCGACGCCGCGGCATCGGTCGTGGCCCGCGCCGAGCCCGGCGTCGTCGCCCGCCTGCTCGAATGCCGCGGCGCGTGGTGCCGCATCGAGGCGCAGGACATCAAGGGCTGGATCAAGCGCAGCGAGATCTGGGGCGTGCTGCCCGACGAGACCGTGAAGTAGGGCCGGGCGCCGTCGCCGGGCGCACCGCGCCTGGAGCGTGCGCTCAGGCGAAATCTTCGGCGAGCGCGGCGCGAACGGTCGCGGGGATCGCCGCCATGTGGTGGTAGTGGGGGTGATCGATCCCGGCCATGATCTCGGCGCCGGGGCTGCGGAACTTGGCCTTCTGTTCCGGCGTGAAGGGAAAGCGCACGAACTGCACCGACGAGGCCTTGCCCTCGGGCGAGGTGTTCTCGCGCGTCGGATCGGGGATGCCGCGCAGTTTCTCGCCGGCGACCATGAGGAACATGTGGTTCTCGATGTTGCCGAGCCGCGTCAGCTCGCGATCGCGCCGGGCCGGGTCCTCGATCTCGATCATCACCGTGGCGATGAGTTCGTCGCCCTGCGGGATGAGCGGGTTGTAGGCGCCGAGCTCGTCGGCAATCTGCGCCTCGCCGCCGCGCTCGATGTAGAGCATCTCGTGCACCTGATGCCACATCGTGTCGAAATTCTCGAAATAGAACGTGACGAACGGACCGATCTCGACGCGGCGCGATGCCTTGACGGCGGCGATGCGCGCCTTGTGGGCACGGCGTTCGGCGGCATAGGCCTCGACCGGTTGGATGTCGGCCCGTGTCAGCCATCGCTTTTCGCTCATGGTCTCGATCCTTGCTGTGCGCCGTCCAGCGGCAGAAGCCCATAGGCCAGCGCCATCAACTCGATCGGGTGAAAGGGCTCGGCCGGACGTGCGGTTGCGTCCTCGGCTGCCATGCCCTGCACGATGTGGGTCGCGGCGAGCGGGCACTCGGACGCGAGAAAGGCCTTGGCGTTGCGCGCCGCCTGGCGCGCCACCGGCTTGCCCACCTTGAGCGCGACCGCGAAATTCTCCTTCATCACGCCCCACGATCCGCCGTGGCCCGAGCAGCGCTCGATCACCGCCAGGTCCGGCTGCGGCAGCAGCCGCAGCATCTCCGCCGCCTTCTGCCCCATGTTCTGCGCCCGCGCGTGACAGGCGATGTGCAGGCTCACCCCGCCCGGAAGCGAGGCGAGACCGGGCGCGAGCCCTTCCTTCTTCGCGATGTCGACGATGTACTCGCTCACGTCGAAGGTGGCACGGGCGAGCCGCGCGATCGCCGCATCGCCGGGCAAGAGCAGCGGCCATTCGAACTTGAGCATCAGGGCGCAGGACGGCACCAGCGTCACCACGTCGAAGCCGGCCTCGATGCGCGGCAGCAATGCCGCCGCCGTCCGCCGCGCGCTTGCCGCTACCCGTTCGAGCTCGCCCTGCTCGAGCTGCGGCATGCCGCAGCAGCCGGGATACTGCGCCGCGCACGCGACGCCGTTATGCGCCAGGACCGCGCGCGCCGCCTCGCCGATGCGCGGGTTGTTGTAATTGACGAAACAGGTCGGATAGAGAACGGCCTTGCGGCCGAAGGCGGGCGCCTGATCGTTGATCGCGACGTCAGCCGCGGCGGCGCGCATCATGAAGGTGCGGCCGTGGAATTTCGGCAGTTCGGCCGCGCGATCGATGCCGGCGAGCGCCTCCATGGCCGGGCGCGTCACCCGGTTGCCCCGCCGCGTCGCCCAGTTCGCGAGCGGCGCCACCTTGGCGGCGAGGCCGCCGTTGCGGTCGGTCTCGACCAGTTGGCGCGCGCCCCAGGCGGTCTTGCCCGCCTTCGCCTCGGCGGCGCGGAAGCGCAGCATGAGATGGGGGAAGTCGACATTGAACGGATGCGGCGGCACGTACGGGCACTTCGTCATGTAGCACATGTCGCAGAGCGTGCAGGCGTCGGCCACCTTGCGGTAGTCCTTGGGATCGACCGCCTCGAGCTCGCCTGATTCGGTGCCGTCGATCAGGTCGAACAGCCGCGGGAAACTGTCGCACAGATTGAAGCAGCGGCGGCAGCCGTGACAGATCTCGAACACGCGCCGCATCTCGGCCTCGATCTTGGCCGCGTCATAGAACTCCGGGTTCTGCCAGTCGATCGGGTGGCGCGTCGGCGCCTCGAGGCTGCCTTCCCGCATTGCATCCTCCTTCGGGGGCAATAAATGCCCCTCACCCCTCGCCCGGCCCGAAACGGGCCGGCGAGGGGCCCGTTTCAACGGGCGGGCGAGGGGAGCGGCTTAGAGCGCGTCGAGCGCCTTCTGGAACCGGCCGGCATGGGACTTCTCGGCCTTGGCGAGCGTCTCGAACCAGTCGGCGATTTCGTCGAAGCCTTCCTGGCGGGCGGTGCGCGCCATGCCGGGATACATGTCGGTGTATTCGTGGGTCTCGCCGGCGACTGCGGCCTTGAGGTTGTCCGGGGTCGGGCCGATCGGCTTGCCGGTGGCGGGGTCGCCGACCTCCTCGAGATATTCGAGATGGCCGTGCGCGTGCCCGGTTTCGCCCTCCGCGGTGGAGCGGAACACGGCGGCGACGTCGTTGAAGCCCTCGACATCGGCCTTCTGCGCGAAATAGAGATAGCGGCGGTTCGCCTGGCTTTCGCCGGAGAAGGCGTCCTTCAGGTTCTGTTCGGTCTTGGTACCCTTGAGAG
The DNA here is from genome assembly GCA_035532935.1 of Allostellaceae bacterium. Classification (GTDB taxonomy): domain Bacteria; phylum Pseudomonadota; class Alphaproteobacteria; order ATCC43930; family CGMCC-115725; genus DATJLY01. The sequence continues at coordinate 67,263 of DATKQE010000035.1, read as the reverse complement.
ACGGCATGGTCCCCTCCTCATGGACGGATGCAACGCTTGGAATATGCCAAGCGCGGTCGGCACTGTCAAGATAGATTAGAAAAATTCTAATTTAGGACGCGGCAGAATGCCCGCGCTCGATCCTGATGATGACATCGACACGCCGGATCGAGGCACCCTCGGGCGGGTCGGGGAGACCGGTGACGTCGACATGCTCACCCGGAATGTCGAGGAGACGGCCCGAATCCTCGAAGAAGAAATGATGGTGGTCGCTCATATTGGTGTCGAAATACGACCGCCCCGAATTCACCACGACCTCGCGCAGCAACCCGGCATCGACGAATTGATGCAGGCTGTTGTAGACGGTAGCGAGCGACACCCGGATCGACGCGGCCAGAGCCTCGCCGTGGAGCTGCTCGGCGCTGACATGGCGGTCGCCCTGCTCGAACAGCAGACGCGCCAGGGCCAGCCGCTGCCGGGTCGGCCGAAGCCGTGCCGCCCGCAGCATGTCGAGGGCATTGGTGAAAGGCCGTGACGCCGTCATGGGTCGAATATGGGGCCGGACAGGCTGGATTGAAAGGACGCGCGATCCTAGCTCAGGCCGCCCGGACGGGAAAGGCAGTTGATCGCCGCCGGCCCGTCATCGGCCGCCGCTTATGGCATTGCCGCAGACAATGGCCGGAATGCCGCCGGGCTAGGTCCGCGCCACGGTGGACGACGTGTTGCGGACGATGTCGCCGAGCTGGCCGTGGATGCGGAAGACGACGAGGATCATCTCGCAGGTAACGCGCCAGAAGATCAAGCCGATGACCGCCCCGATGATGCTGAGGACGAATTCCCAGAACCCATGGAACAACGACGTGATCACGCCGATGACGACGAGGGCGATCACGATCCAGTAAAGGACGTGGATGACCAAGGGCGTGACCATCTCGTCGAAGCTCAGGAACTTGTGCAACATTTTTTCCTCCCCTTGAACTCCGCTTGAATTTTCGCAGCGGCGCCGGGCGGCGCGATCGCCGCGCCCGCACGCGGCGCCGGCGGGCTCAGTCGCCGGTCCGCAGCCGGTCGACCAGCTCGCGAACGGTCGGAATGAAGCCGTTGGCATAGAACGGGTCGCGGGCGAAGCGATAGGCGTTGTGGCCGGCAAACATGAGCTGGAACTCGACGTCGTCGGAGTGGCGGATCGCCTGCAACGTCTTCTGGATGCAGAAGCTGCGCGGATCGGCCTTCTTGCCGGTCGAGCCCGGCTCGGTCTGCGCCCAGTTGGAGAACTGGCACGCCGAGAGGCATCCCATGCAGCCGATCTGGTCGGTGCGGATCTCGTATGCCTTCTCGGGGGTGACGAAGACCAGCGTGCTGTCCGGCGTGCGCAGCGCCTCGGTGAAGCCTTGGCTGATCCAGATGAGGGCGCGCTCGCGGTCGTGCGGCGTGAGATAGACGACCCGGCGCCGCGCGCCCACCTCGAGCGGCGCCAGATGATCGCCCACTGCCTCGACCGAATAGGCGACCTGGCGCTCCGAGCGCTGCTGCAACTCGTTGAGGAAGTTGTTGCGCACGGCCGAGGAATAGAACCCGGTCGGGCTGAAGCGATTGAGATAGACGTCGCCGCTCTTGAGCGTCAGCAGCTTGTGCTTCCAGGCGTCGGAAATCGGGCTCTCCTTGGTCAGGAGCGGCCGCGTGCCGAATTGAAACGCCACCGGCCCGAGATCGGGATTGGCGATCCAGTCCTCCCACTCCTTGAGGCACCACACGCCGCCCGCCATGAAGATCGGCGTCTCCGCGAGCCCGAACTCGCGCATCATCTGGCGCAGCTCGTAAACCCGCGGGAAGGGCGGCTCAGGATTCTCGGGATCGTCGTTGTTGGAGATGCCGTTATGCCCGCCGGCCAGCCAGGGGTCCTCGTAGACGACGCCGCCGAGCCATTCGCAGAACTTGTGATAGGCGCGCTTCCACAGTGCGCGGAAGGCGCGGGCCGAGGATACGATGGGGTAGTACTGGACCCCGTAGCGGGCGCAGATTTCGGCGATGCGGTAGGGCATGCCGGCGCCGCAAGTGACGCCGTTGATGAGGCCGCGCGCGCCCTCGAGCACGCCGTGCAGGATGCGCTCGGCCGCGGCCATCTCCCACAGCACGTTCATGTGGATGCGGCCCTGGCCGCACGACTGCTCCCAGGCGACGCGCGCCTGCTCGATGCCGCCGGCGATGGCGTAACGGATCAGTTCCTCGTGGCGCTCGCGCCGGGTGCGGCCAAGATAGCGCTGCTCGACCAGGCTGCCGTCGGCGCCGAAGCTGTCGGCATTGACGCCCGAGAACGTGCCGACGCCGCCGCACGCGGCCCACGCGCCCGAACTCTCGCCGTTCGACACGGAAATCCCCTTGCCGCCCTCGACGAGCGGCAGCACCTCACGGCCGGAGACGACCAGCGCATTGAGCGGCCTCACTTCTCTCGACTCCCCTTGAGACCGGCCGCAGCCGGTCCTGCCGTCTGGTGGCGGACGCCCGAGATTAACACATCGGGGCAATCGGTGAAAACCGCGGCGGCGCCCCAGGCGAACAGCGTCCGGGCCCGTTCCGGCGCATTGACGGTATAGGCGCGCAGTGGCAGATGCGCGCTGACCGCCGCGACGATAGCCGCGTCGAGGGCGCGGTGGTCGGCATGCAGCGCGGCGCATTGCAGCCGCTCGGTTCGAACCCGCCAATCCGCCGGCACCGATTTGACGATGAGCGCGCGCGGGATTCCAGGCGCCGCCGCCTGCGCGACAGCGAGGGCATCGGCCGCGAAGCTCGACAGGACGATGCCGCCGGCCGTGCCGCAGCGGGAGAGAGCGGCGAGCGTCGCGCGCATCGTCCGCGGCCCGTCTCCGGGCGCCGCCTTGACCTCGATCACTGCGCCCATGGCGAGTGCATCGAGCAGCGCCAACGCCTCGTCGAGGCGCGGCACGCGCTCGCCACGGTATTGGGCGGCGAACCACCTGCCCGCGTCGAGCGTGGCGATGTCCGCGGCGCTGCGTTCGGCGGCGATGCCGCGCCCGTCCGTGGTGCGCTCGAGCCGCGCATCATGGAGCAGGATCGGGCAATCGTCACGCGTCGCCTGGACGTCGAACTCGACCCAGCGCGCGCCGAGGGCATGCGCATGGCGCAGGCCCGCGAGCGTGTTCTCGGGCGCTTTCAGCGATGCGCCGCGATGGCCGATGATGCGCGGCGGCGGCGGTGATGACGACAGGATGGCGTTCACCCTTGCCGCGGGTCAGTACCGCGGCGTCATCGATGGTGCGTCGGCATGGCGGCCGCGTCGCAGCGCAGGAAGGCGCGATGCCGGCTCACGTCGCCGCCTTGGCCTCTTCGCGCCGCGGGCGGCGTTCTTCCTCGAGCCGCGCGCTGATGTCGGCGCCGGTGGCCTGATCGACCTGCTTCATGCTGAGCTTCACCTTGCCGCGGTCGTCGAAGCCGAGCACCTTGACCTTCACCTGGTCGCCGACATTGACCACGTCGGTCACCTTGCCGACGCGCTGGGGGGCGAGCTCGCTGATGTGGACGAGCCCGTCCCGTGCGCCGAGGAAGTTGACGAAGGCGCCGAAATCGACGGTCTTCACCACCTTGCCGGTATAGATGACGCCGAGCTCGGGCTCGGCGACGATGCCGCGGATCCAATCGATTGCCGCGCGCGAGGCATCGGCGTCGACGGCGGCCACCTTGACCGTGCCGTCGTCCTCGATGTCGATCTTCGCTCCCGTCACCTCGCAGATCTCGCGGATGACCTTGCCGCCCGAGCCGATCACTTCGCGGATCTTGTCCTTGGGGATGGTGATGACGGTGATGCGCGGCGCGTTGCTGCTCACCGCCTCGCGCGCGGCGGACAGCGCCTTCGCCATCTCGCCCAGGATGTACAGGCGCCCGTCCTTCGCCTGCTCCAGCGCCATGCGCATGATCTCTTCGGTGATCGAGGTGATCTTGATGTCCATCTGCAGCGCGGTGACGCCGTTGTCGGTGCCCGCCACCTTGAAGTCCATGTCGCCGAGATGGTCCTCGTCGCCGAGGATGTCGGACAGCACGGCGAACCCGTCCGCCTCCTTGATGAGGCCCATGGCGATGCCGGCGACCGGCCGCGCCAGCGGCACGCCCGCATCCATCAGCGACAGCGAGGCGCCGCACACCGTCGCCATTGACGACGAACCGTTCGATTCGGTGATTTCGGAGACGATGCGGACGGTATAGGGAAAGCTCTCCTTGGTCGGCAGCAGCGGATGCACGGCGCGCCAGGCGAGCTTGCCGTGCCCGATCTCGCGCCGTCCGGGCGAGCCCATCCGTCCCGTCTCGCCGGTCGAATAGGGCGGAAAATTGTAGTGCAGCATGAAATGCGAACGGTATTCGCCTTCGAGCGCGTCGATGATCTGCTCGTCCTGGCCGGTGCCGAGCGTGGCGACGACGAGCGCCTGGGTCTCGCCGCGGGTGAAGATGGCCGAGCCGTGTGCGCGCGGCAGCACGCCGACGTCGCAGGCGATCGGGCGGATCGTGCTCGTATCGCGTCCGTCGATGCGCGGCTTCCCTTCGAGAATGGCGCCGCGCACGATCTCCTTTTCGAGTTCCTTGAAGATCTTGCCGGCCAGCGTGCGCTTGCTCTCGTCGGGAACGATGCTGCCGATCTCGGCCTTGATCTCCTCGATCCGGTTGGCGCGCGCCTGCTTCTGCTGTTCGCCATAGGCCTCGCGCAGCTTGTCGCTGATGCCGTGCGCGCGGAGTTCCGCTTCGAGCGCCTTGACCTCGTCCTCCTTCGACGGGAGATTCCATGGCTCCTTGGCCGCGGCCTCGGCCAGCTCGATGATCGCCGCGAGGACCGGCTGAAACTCGCGGTGACCGAACATGACGGCGCCGAGCATGACGTCTTCGCTCAGCTCCTTCGCCTCGGACTCGACCATGAGCACGCCGGCGCTCGTGCCGGCGACGATGAGGTCGAGCGCGCTGTTCTCCATCTCGTCGAGGCGCGGGTTGAGGACATAGCTTCCGTCGATGTAGCCGACCCGCGCGCCGCCGATCGGCCCCAGAAATGGGATGCCGGACAGCGTCAGCGCCGCCGAGGCGCCGACGAGCGCGACGATGTCGGGATCGTTCTCCAGGTCGTGCGACAGCACCGTGCAGATGACCTGGGTCTCGTTGAGGAAGCCGGACGCGAAGAGCGGCCGGATCGGGCGGTCGATCAGGCGCGACGTCAGCGTTTCCTTCTCCGACGGCCGGCCCTCACGCTTGAAGAAGCCGCCCGGAATCTTGCCCGCGGCGAAGGTCTTCTCCTGGTAGTTCACGGTGAGCGGGAAGAAATCCTGGCCGGGCTTCGACTGCCTGGCCGCGACGGCGGTGCACAGCACCGTCGTCTCGCCATAGGTCGCGAGCACCGCGCCGTCGGCCTGGCGCGCAACTCTACCGGTTTCGAGCGTGAGGCGGCGGCCGCCCCACATGACTTCCTTGCGGAAAACGTCGAACATCGCTCTCTTCTCTCTCTTCTCTCTGGGGAAAAAGTGAGCGCGGCGCGGGCGACGCCGGGCGTCGCCGCATGCGGACCGCGCGAATCATGGGACAACAGGATGGCCTCGCCCCGGTGGGCGAGGGACAAGGTCGGGACGCGGCGTTCAGCGCCGGAGCCCCAGCCGCCCGATCAACTCTTCGTAGCGGGCGGGCCCGGTGCGCTTCAGATAGTCGAGCAGGCTGCGGCGCTGGCCGACCATGACCAAGAGGCCGCGCCGCGAATGAAAATCCTTTTTGTGCGTCGACAGATGGTCGGTGAGATTGCGGATGCGTTCCGACAGGATCGCAACCTGAACCTCCGGCGATCCGGTATCGCCGGACTTGCGGGCGTATTCGCCAATCAGCTCCTGCTTGCGCACGGCCGTAATCGACATCTTGCTGCTCCCAAGGGTCACAAGTTCAACACGCGTATCGGCCGCAAGCCGCCCGCTTCGACCTCGACCAGCGCCACGAGCTTTCCTTCGCTCATGGCGCACAGCGTCACGCCGTCGCCGATTTGATCGATGCGCGCCCGATCCGACGGGCGCAACGCGGTCACGGACTGGCCGTGACGCAGCGCATGGGCTTCGGCATCCGTCAGGGCCAGCGCCGGGATGTCGTCCAGCGCGGTCTCGATCGGATACAGATGCTCCGATACAACCGCACTATGCCCCAGCGCCGCAAGTTTATCCAGGGAAATCGCCTGTTCCATCCGGAACCGGCCGACCGTGCGTCGGCACAACGCGGTGACGTGGGCATGCGTGCCGAGCACCTCGCCAAGATCGCGCGCCAGCGCACGAATATAGGTGCCGCGCCCTACCGCCGCGGTCAGCACCGCATGGTCCGGGTCCGGGAGGTCGAGAAGTTCGAGGCTCACGATCGTCACCGGTCGCGGCGCGAGTTCCGGGTTCATGCCCTCCCGCGCGAGGTCGTAGGCCCGTGCACCCGCGATCTTGAGCGCCGAATAGGCCGGTGGTCGCTGCATCAGCGTGCCGACGAAGCGCGGCAGCACGCGTTCGATCGCGGCCGCCTCGGGCCGTACCGGGCTCGCCGCGACGATCGCCCCCTCGGCGTCGTCGGTGTCGCGCGCCTCGCCCCAGCGCAGCGTGAAATGGTAGTGCTTCAGGCCGTTGATCACCCAGGAAACGGTCTTGGTGGCCTCGCCGAGCGCGATCGGCAGCACGCCCGTGGCGAGCGGGTCGAGCGTGCCGCCATGCCCTGCCTTGGCCGCGCCGGTGATGCGGCGCACCGCCGCGACGGCCGCCGCGGAAGTCAGGCCCCGCGGCTTGTCGAGCACGATCCAGCCGTGGATGGGCGTGCCGCGCCGCCTACGCGCCATCGCCGCCGTCCTCGCTTTCGGGCGGTTCGGGCGCCGCGAGGTCGCGCTTGACTGCCGGTGTGCGCAGGAGCGCATCGATGCGGCTTGCGTAATCGAACGAGGTGTCGAGCGCGAAAGCCAGCGCCGGCGCGTGGCGCAGCCGCACCTCGTGCGCGAGCGCGCGGCGCAGAAAGGGCGCGCTGCGGCCGAGCGCCGCCATGATCTCGGCGCCGTTCGACCCGCCGAGCGGCACGACAAAAGCGGTCGCGCTCTTGAGGTCGGGCGTCACGCGCACCTCGGTAACGGTGACGGTCGCGTCAGCGAGCGCCGGATCGCGCAACTCCCCGCGCTCGAAGATGCGCGCAAGCGCGTGCCGCAGTTCCTCTCCCACTCGCAGCGAGCGCTGTCCCGGCGTGTGCGTCGCCATCAGGCTGATCCGCCCGTCACAGCGCGCGCGCGACCTCTTCGACCTCAAAGCACTCGATGACGTCGCCGACCTGGATGTCCTGGTAGTTCTCGAACGCCATGCCGCATTCGAAGCCCTCGCGCACTTCGCGGACCTCGTCCTTGAAGCGCTTCAGCGTCTTGAGGCTGCCTTCGTGGATCACGACGTTGTCGCGCAAGAGCCGTACCTTCGCCCCGCGGCGGACGACGCCGTCGGTGATCATGCAGCCGGCGACCTTGCCGACCTTGGTGATGGCGAAGACCTCGCGGATCGCGGCATTGCCGAGGAAGCGCTCGCGCTTGGCCGGCGACAGCAACCCGCTGAGCGCCGCCTTCATGTCGTCGATCACGTCGTAGATGATCGAGTAGTAGCGGATCTCGACGCCGTCGCGGCGGGCGAGGTCGCGGGCTTGAGGATTGGCGCGGACGTTGAAGCCGATGATCACCGCGTTCGAGGCCTTGGCCAGGATCACATCGCTCTCGTTGATGCCACCCACCGCGGCATGCAGCACGCGCATCTGGACCTCGTCGGTGGAGATCTTCTCGAGCGAGCCGGTGATCGCCTCGAGCGAGCCCTGCACATCCGACTTCACCACCACGGGCAGTTCCTTGGCGGCGCCCGCGGCGATCTGCGAGAACATCTGCTCGAGCGTGCCGCGCGCGCCCTGGGCCGCGAGCTGTTCGCGCCGGCGGCGCTGGCGGTAGTCGGCGATGTCGCGGGCGCGGTTTTCGTTCTCGGCGACGACGAAATCATCGCCGGCCAAGGGCGTGCCGTTGAGGCCCAGCACCTCGACCGGCATCGACGGTCCCGCCTCCTTGATGTTCGCGTTGCGCTCGTCGACGAGCGCGCGGACGCGGCCCCATTCGCTGCCGGCGACGAAAATGTCGCCGACCTTGAGCGTGCCGCGCTTGATGAGGACGGTCGCGACCGGGCCGCGGCCGCGCTCCAGCTTGGCCTCGATGACGGTGCCTTCGGCGGGGCGGTTCGGATTGGCACGGAGATCGAGGATCTCCGCCTGCAGCAGGATCGCCTCCTCGAGCTTTTCGAGCCCGAGATGCTTCGTTGCCGAGACCTCGACGTCGAGCACGTCGCCGCCCATCTCCTCGACGACGAGTTCGTGCTGCAACAGTTCCTGGCGCACCCGCTCCGGCTTTGCGTCGGGGCGGTCGATCTTGTTGATGGCGACGATGATCGGCGCCGCTGCCGCCCGGGCGTGGCGGATCGCCTCGATCGTCTGTTCCTTGATCCCGTCATCGGCGGCGACCACCAGCACGACGATATCGGTGACGTGGGCGCCGCGCGCACGCATGGCGGTGAAGGCCTGGTGACCCGGCGTGTCGATGAAGGTGATGCGGTGCCCGCCTTTGAGGGTGACCTGATAGGCGCCGATATGCTGCGTGATCCCGCCCGCCTCGCCGCCTGCCACGTCGGTGTGGCGCAGCGCGTCGAGCAGCGAGGTCTTGCCGTGGTCGACATGGCCCATCACGGTCACCACCGGCGGCCGCGGCACCAACGTCTCGCCCACGTCTTCCTCCCCCTTGAGACCGATCTCGACATCGGCTTCGGAAACGCGCCGGATGCGGTGGCCGAATTCGCTGACCAGGAGTTCCGCGGTGTCGGCGTCGATGGTCTGGTTGATCGTGGCCATGACGTCCATGCGCATCAGGGCCTTGATGACATCGGCGCTGCGTTCGGCCATGCGGTTGGCGAGTTCCTGCACGGTGATGTGCTCGGGCACGACCACGTCGCGCACGATCTTGGTCTGTTCCTGAAGCTGTTGCAGCGCGCGCTGCTTCTCGCGTTCGCGGTGGCGGCGCAGCGAGGCGAGGCTGCGCTGGCGCTCGTCGCCGTCCTCGTTCAGGACCTTGGTGATGGTGAGCTTGCCGGTGCGCCGGCGCGGCTCTTCGCGCCGTACCAGGGTCGGCGCCTTCTTGACCTCGACGCGCGGCCCGCGCTTGGCCGGGGCCTCTTCCTCGGGCTCTTCCTCGACCGGCTTGACCTTGCCGGCGGCGGTGAGGGCGGCGACCTTGGCCGCCGCTGCCTTGCCGGCCCGCTCCGCCACCTCGCGGCGCGAATCCTCGTCGGCCTTCTCGGCCTTGCGGCGCGCGTCATCGTCGGCGCGGCGCGTCTCCTCGTCCTGCTTGTGGCGCGCGTCCTCCTCGGCCTTGTGGCGGACTTCGTCCTCGGCCCTGCGACGCGCTGCCTCCTCGGCCTGCCGCGCCGCCTCGGCGCGCTGCTGCTCGGCGTCGATCTGCGCCTGGCGGCGCAGTTCGACATCGGCCTGAATCGCGCCCTTGAGAGCGCGGGTGCGGTGTGCCCGCTCCTCAGCCGTGAGGCCTTGCAGCACGAGCCCGCGTCGCGGCGCCGGCGAAGTGGCCGGGACGGCGGTGCCGGATCCCGCCTCCTTGGCGGCCGGCGTCTCGGGCTTCTCGGGAGTGCCGGCCGGCGTCACGGCGCGCTTCTTGCGCACCTCGACCTGGACGGTCTTGGAGCGGCCATGAGGGAAGGTCTGCCGGACCTGGCCGCTCTCGATCGGCTTGCGCAATTCGAGCCGACCGCCGGCACGGCCGAGGCTCAGCGGCCGCTTCGAGTCTTGATCGGTGTCATCGGTGCTGTCGGTCATCCGGTATCATTACGCTCCAGTCGCAAAATTCGTCCGGGCGGCGCGAAAGCCGCCGAGCCGCGCCGCCTCGGCAAGGAAGCTGCGCGCCAGCCGTCCCGGCACGAGCGCCGCGTGCACGACATGCGCGTGCCCCAAGGCCGCGCTCAGTTCGGCGCAGGTCAGGCGATCGACCACCGGCAACCCGGGCGCCAGCGCCTCGAGCTTGCCGCGCGCATCGACGCCGCCGTCCGACGCCTCAACCAGCGCCGCCGCACCACCGGCCGCGACGAGCGAGCGCACCTTGACGAAGCCGGTGACCGCCTGGCCGGCGCGCCGCGCCAGGCCGAGCAGGCTGCAGCATTGCGCCGCCAGCAGCGCCTCGATGCGGTCCGCCAACCCCTCGTCGAGGGCGACAGACGCCCGAGCCGCGCGAGCAAACAGGCGCTTGGCCACTGCGCGCTCCACTATATCGCGCCGCGCCGTCAACCACAAACCCCGGCCGGGCAAGCGCGCCGTCACATCCGGCACGATCCGGCCGGCAGGGTCGACGACGAAGCGGACCATCTCCGCCTTCGGGCGTACTTCGCCGGTGACGAAACAGCGCCGCTCGACCGCGGCCGCATCGCCGCCGTCCGGCCCGGAACCGACGGGGGCGGGCGCGATCGCCGCGGTCGCTGCCGGTGCGGCCATGCTCACTCCGCCGATGGTGCAGCGGGCGCCGCGGCGGCGGCGGCGTCCTCGTCCGCGAACCAATGCGCGCGCGCCGCCATGATGATGGCCTGGGCGTCAGCCTCCTCGAGCTTGACCTGGCCGGCGGCCAGCTCGATCAGCTCGTCGGCGGCCAGATCGGCGAGATCGTCGAGCGATTTCACGCCCTTCTCGCCGAGTGCCGCCAGCAGGGCCGGGGTCACGCCCGGGATCGCTGCAATCTCGTCCGAGACGCCGAGTTCCTTGCGCCGCGCCTCGAGCCGCTCGTTCTGCTCGGTGATGAAGGTGCGGGCGCGCTGCTGCAGTTCGTTCGCGATCTCCTCATCGAAGCCCTCGATCCCGGCGAGTTCGCCGATCGGCACGAAGCCGACCTCCTCGACCGAGGTGAAGCCTTCGGTAACGAGTAGATGGGCAATGACATCGTCGACGTCGAGGGCCTCGATGAACATCTTGCTGCGCGTGCGGAATTCTTCCTGGCGGCGCTCGCTTTCCTCGGCCTCGGTCAGGATGTCGATGTCCCAGCCGGTCAGCTGCGAGGCGAGGCGCACGTTCTGCCCGCGCCGGCCGATCGCGAGCGAGAGCTGGTCATCGGGCACGACCACCTCGATGCGGCGCTGCTCCTCGTCCATCACTACCTTGGCGACCTCGGCGGGCGCGAGCGCGTTGACGACGAAGGTCGCGGGATCGGCCGACCAGGGAATGATGTCGATTTTTTCGCCCTGCAGCTCGGCGACGACGGCCTGCACGCGCGAGCCGCGCATGCCGACGCAGGCGCCGACCGGGTCGATGCCGCTGTCGTTGGAGATGACGGCGATCTTGGCGCGCGAGCCCGGATCGCGCGCGACAGCGCGGATCTCGATGATGCTGTCGTAGATTTCCGGCACCTCCTGGGCGAACAGCTTGGCCATGAATTGCGGATGGGTGCGCGACAGGAAGATTTGCGGGCCGCGGACCTCCTGGCGCACGTCGTAGATGAAGGCGCGCACGCGCTCGCCCTGGCGGAAGCTCTCGCGCGGCAGGAGTTCGTCGCGGCGCAGGATCGCCTCGGCGCGGCCCAGATCGACGACGACGTTGCCGAACTCGACCCGCTTGACGAGGCCGTTGACGATCTCGCCGACGCGGTTCTTGAACTCGTTGAACTGGCGCTGGCGCTCGGCGTCGCGCACCTTCTGGACGATGACCTGCTTCGCCGTCTGCGCGGCGATGCGGCCGAAGTCGATGGGCGGCAGCGGATCGCTGAGGAAGTCGCCGATCTCCGCCTCGGGATTGAGCCGGCGCGCCTCGGCGACCGGGATCTGCGTCGCCTCGTTCTCGACCGGATCGGCGACCTCGCGGAAGCGCATCAGCCGGATCTCGCCGGTCTTGCGGTCGATCTCGGCGCGGATGTCGTATTCCTGGCCGTATTTGGAGCGGCCAGCCTTCTGCACCGCCTGCTCCATCGCCTGGAGCACCTCGTCGCGGTCGATGCCCTTGTCGCGCGCGACCGTGTCGGCAACTTGGAGGAGTTCTTGGTTGGGAATTGTCGTGGTGACTGCCATGGTCGTCTCTAAGTGCGGTTTGATCGTTGGGTCGCGGTGATGAGCGCGTCGGTGAGGACGAGCTTCGCCCGGGCGATCGCCGCCAGGGGAAGCGTCACCTTCTCGGCGCCGAGATCGAGCCTCACGTCGTCGCCCTCGAGGCCGAGGAGCCGCCCGCGGAAGCGCCGGCGTCCGTCGCGCGGCTCGTTCAGCTCGACCTTGGCCTCGAAGCCGGCGAAGCGCTCGTAATCTTCGCGCCGCAGCAGCGGCCGGTCGATGCCCGGGGAGCTTACCTCGAGGTAATAGGCGGACGCGATCGGGTCGGCAACGTCGAGCAGCGCGGAAACCGTGCGGCTCACGTCGGCGCAGTCCTCGACCGTCATGCCGCCGTCGTCGCCGCGTTCGACCATGATCTGGAGCGTCGCGCGGCGGCCGCCGGTGAAGGCGACGCGCACGACGCGGTAGCCCATCGCCTCGAGCGCGGGGGCGATGAGCCTTTCGATGGCGACGGCGTCGATCACGTCGTTCGGTTCCCCGTGGGTCCTAAAGCAAAGGGTGGGCCCTCGGCCCACCCCTTGCTGCTGCCCGGCAGAGCCAAGCCTATGAGGTTTTCCCGCAATATAGCTGTTTCGGCGACGCCTGCAAGGTTGAAAGCGCGGCCCTCAGTGCGCCCGCGGCAGGCGGGCGAAGCGCAGATAAAGTGGAAGCCGGCCGGCGGCGAGCGCCTTCTGCTCGTAGCGCGTCGGCGGCCAGTCATCGGCACGCGCGCGCCAGTCGCGCGCGCTCTGCGCGCACCAGCGGAAATCGCGATGCGTGGTGCCGAGCGCGAGCATGGCCCGGGCGTAATCCATGTCATCGGTGGCAAGGCGCAGCTCGCCCCCATCCGCCATGATGCGCGCGAGCGCGTCGAGCGTGTCGCGCGAAACGAGGCGCCGCTTCGCGTGCCGCGCCTTGGGCCAGGGATCGGGAAAGAGGATGAACACGCGCGCGACCGCGCCATCCGGGAGCGCGGCGAGCAGCAGCCTGCCGTCGTCGACGAAGAGCCGGATATTCTCGAGGGAACGGCGCTGCATCTCGGCCAGAAGCTTGGCCACGCCGTTCTCGAACACCTCGGCGCCGAGCATGCCGATCTCGGGATGAAGCGCCGCCTGCGCCGCGAGATGCTCGCCGCCGCCGAAGCCGAGCTCGAGCCAGACCGCCGCGACCGGCGCGGCGAACAGCCGCCTCGGATCGAGCACGCCGTCGCGCGGCACCGCGATCCGCAGCGCCGGCAGCCGGGTTTCAACGAGGAGGCGCTGGCCCGGACGCAGGCTGCGTCCGCGCCGGCGGCCGTAGAGGACACGCGGCGCCGTTCCGATTTCTGGCGCGCTCATGACCGGCGATGTGACGGCGGACAGGCGCGCCGTCAAGCCCGGAAATAGCCGTTCGCGATGGCCTTGACGAGATCGAACAGGCGCCGGCGCAAGGTGGCGTCGGAAATGCGCTGAAACACGCGGACGAGCTCGAGCCGCTCGCGGTTGCCGCCGGCAGCGTCGCCGAAAGGCTGCGCCGGCGGCTCGCTGAGCCCGGACCCGACGGGCGCGGCCGCCGTGCCGGGACTGAGCTCCTCGAAGAAGAACGAGACCGGGACGTCGAGAACCCGGCTCAATTCATAGAGGCGACTGGCGCCGATGCGGTTGGTGCCGCGCTCGTATTTCTGCACTTGCTGGAAGGTGAGGCCGATGGCGTCGCCGAGCTTCTCCTGGCTCATGCCCAAGGTTGTTCGCCGCAGCCGAACGCGCGCCCCGACATGCACATCCACCGGATGCGGATGTTCGGAACCGTGGCGTCTGCGGACGCCGCCGCCGGGGTCGAGGTTCATCAGGTCGCAGACTCACGCATGGCATGCAATTTATTGCACGCGATAGTATGCGACCTGACCCAAAAGGACAAGACGGATTCCGGTGCCGATTGCGGTGCATGGTCGCACCCGCCGGCGGTGCCGCCGTCGGCGCGGACGCACCTCGCCGGTGTAGGCTAGGGCTCCAAGCGGCGCCGTCGCCCGAGGCTCTTGGCTCCGGCGAGCGCCAAAAGCGCCACCAGCATCGCGGCGAACCCGCCGTCGCCGATGGCTTCATAGAGCGTCGGCGGCAGCGCTCGTGGCAACCGCGTATCGAGAACGCCGATGGCATCGAGATCGAGATGCTCGAGCACCCGCCCATTGGCATCGAACACCGCCGAGATGCCGTTGTTGCCGTCGCGGACGAGCGGCAATCCCTCCTCGACGGCGCGCGTGCGGGCGATGGCAAGATGCTGGAATGGGCCGGAAGTGAAGCCGTACCAGGCATCGTTGGTGATGTTGAGAAGCCAGTCCGGCCGATGCGCGTCGTCGATCACCGCACCCGGGAAGATCGCCTCGTAGCAGATGAGGGGGCTGAAGGGTGGTATGCCCTTGATCGTCAAGGTGCGCGGGCCGTCGCCGGCCGAGAAATCGATCGTGCCGGGCGTGATCTTGTTGATCGGCAGCCAGCCGCGCAACGGCACGTATTCGCCGAACGGCACGAGGTGGGATTTGTCGTAATACGCGACCATCTGGCCGCTGCTGTCGATCGCTTCGAGGCTGTTCCAGATATGCTGCGGCCGTTCGGGCAGCGGGTCGGTGCGGACGGTGCCGACCAGCGCCACCGCGCCCGGCGGAATGGAAGCGGCGATCTCGCGCCGCGCTGCGGGGTTGCGCTCGAGGAAGGGCGGCGCGCCGGCCTCGGGCCAGATCACCAGGTTGGGCGGCACCCGCGCCGGCGTCGCCGTGAGCGCCAGGAGCCGGCGGAAATTGGCGGCATCGGCGGCGGGATCGTTCTTGAGGCTTTGCGGGATCGAGGGCTGAACCAGCCGCAGGTTCAGGCCGGGCACCATCGCGTCGCGGTCGCCGGCGAGGCGAAGCGCGCCGCCGCCCGCCAGCGCGGCAACGATCAGCAGCGCGGCCAGCGGCGCCGCCCGCCGCCCGCCCGTGAGGTCGCCGAGCCGCGCCGGCAACGCCGCCGCCAGGACGGTCAGGAGGCTGAGCCCGTAGATGCCGACATAGGCCGTCGACTGCAGCAGCGCGATCCCGCCCGGAAACCCGCCGGCCCAGGCATAGCCGATGAGATTCCACGGAAATCCGGTCAGCACGTGGCCGCGCAGCCACTCGGCGCCGGCCCAGCACGCCGCGAGCACCAGGATGCGCGCCGCGCCGCCGAGACCGAGGCGCTGACAAATCTCGTGGCACAGCAGCAGGGCGAGGGCGGTGAAGATCGCGAGCCCCGCCGGCACGCCAAGCACGGCAAACGGCACCAGCCACCAGAACCGCGCGGCATCGACGAGAAGCGCGGCCGCGATCCAATAGAGCCCCGCCACGAAGAAGCCGAAGCCGAAGTTCCAGCCGAGGGCGAAGCTCTGGCGCCGATTGGCGCTGCCGTCTTCGAGCCAGACGAGGCCGGAGAAGGAAACGATCAGCGCCGGCGCGAAATCGAACGGCGGCAACGCCACCGCGGCCAGCGCGCCCAGCGCGATGGCCAAACCGTGGCGCGACCAACCCGTCTGCGCGGCGGCGGAGCGCGCCGCGCGCTGCACCGGCGACAGCGGGCCCGCGGTGTGGAAGAGGACCGAAATCGCCGCGCCGGGCCGCTCACCCATGGTCGGTCCCTCCCGGTGGCAGGCCGCGCACCCTCAGGCGCTTGACGCGACGCGGGTCGGCGTCGAGCACGTCGAATTCGAGGCCCGCCGGATGCTTGATCGCCTCGCCGCGCGCCGGCACCCGGCCGGCCAGCGCGAAGACAAGCCCGCCCAGCGTGTGAATCTCCTCGTCGCCTGGCCGCCGAAGCGGCGCCCCGGCGCGCGCCTCGAGCGTCTCGATCGGCGTGCGGGCATCGGCGATCACCGAGCCGTCGCCGCGCTCGATTAGCGGCGGCTTATAGGCGTCGTCATGCTCGTCCTCGATCTCGCCGACGATCTCCTCGATCACGTCCTCGATGGTGACGAGCCCGTCGATGCCGCCGAACTCGTCGATCACGAGCGCCATATGCACGCGCGAGAGCCGCATCTGCAGCAGGAGGTCGAGCACCGGCATCGACGGTGCCACGAACAGCACCTTGCGCACGAGATCGGCCAGCGGCACGGCGCGGCCATCCACCGCGTAGGGCAGAAGATCCTTGAAGTGAACGATGCCGATCACGTCGTCGAGGGTCTCGCGATAGACCGGCACGCGCGAGTGACCATGTTCGGCCATCTGACGCGCCGCGTCGGCGAACGTCGTCTCGGTCGGCATCGCCACGATGTCGACGCGCGGCACCATGACGTCGGCGGCGGTCGCCTCGTGCAGCTTGAGGATGTTGATGAGAAGGCGCCGCTCGTGCGCATCGATCGGCGCCTCCTCGTGTTCTTCGATCAGCTCCTCGAGCTCTTCGCGCAGATTCGGCTCGCCGTTGCGCCGGCCGAGATGCTTCAGCCAGTTGATGATGCGCTCGAAGGGACCCTCGCCGTTGGTACCGGATGCACCGTTGCCCTCTGCCGCGTCAGCCACGGGCGGTCTCCCCGACGCGGTACGGATCGGCGATGCCGAGCCCGGCCAGGAGCCGGCGCTCGAGCGCCTCCATGCGCGCCGCGTCGCGCGCGGTCTCGTGGTCGTAGCCGAGGAGGTGGAGCGTGCCGTGCGCGACGAGATGCGCCAGATGGTCCGGCAGCGTCTTGCCCTGTTCGGCGGCCTCGCGCGCCACGGTCTCATAGGCGAGGACGACATCGCCCAAGAGCAGCGGCCGCCCGCGGCTGGGCGCCTCTCCGCTCGCGAAGGACAGCACGTTGGTCGGCGCATCGCGCCCGCGCCAGCGGCGGTTGAGCGCGCGCACCGTGGCGTCGTCGCCGAGCACGACGGACAATTCGATCCTGTCGGTCTCTGCCGCCGGGAGGTCAGCGGCGGCGAGCGCGGCGCGCGCGGTCCGTTCAACCCGCGCGGCGATGTCGGGGACGGCCTTCCGCCATTGCGGTGCCGGCGCGGCGATGTCGATGGCGAGGCGTGGCTCCATCGCTCACTCGCCATCTTTCTTGCGGCGCTGCGCCGCAAGCCGCCGGTCGCGGCGGTCGTAGGCGGAGACGATGCGCGCGACGAGCGCGTGGCGGACCACGTCCGCCTCGGTGAACTCGACCACGGCGACGCCTTCGACGCCGTCGAGCGTGTCGAGCGCGTCCCTGAGGCCGCAGCGGGTGCCGCTCGGCAGATCGACCTGGGAGAGATCCCCGGTCACCACCATGCGGGCGTTCTCGCCGAGCCGGGTGAGCAGCATCTTCATCTGCACCGGCGTCGTATTCTGCGCCTCGTCGAGAATGACGTAGGCATTGGCAAGCGTGCGGCCGCGCATGAACGCGACCGGTGCAATCTCGATCTCGCCGCTCTCGATACGGCGCATGACCTGCTCGCCCGGCAGCATGTCGTAAAGCGCATCGTAGAGCGGCCGGAGATAGGGGTCGACCTTCTCGCGCAGATCGCCGGGCAGGAAGCCCAGCCGCTCGCCGGCCTCGACCGCCGGCCGCGACAGGACGATGCGCTCGACCGCGCCGCTCATCAGCATGTCGATCGCCATCGCCACCGCGAGATAGGTCTTGCCGGTCCCGGCCGGGCCGAGACCGAAGACGAGCTCGTGCGCGCGCAGCGCCTTGATGTATTGCGCTTGGGTCGGCCCGCGCGGCACGATGCGGCGCTTGCGGGTGCGGATTTCCTCGCCTTCCTCCCACAGCGCGCCGCGCCGCCCGGCGCGCGCCTCGGCCAGGCGGAGCGCGGCATCGACCGCGGCATTGTCGACGTCCATGCCGCGCTCGAGCCGCTGGTAGAGCGACTGCAACGCCGTGCGCGCCTGGTCCGTGCGCGCGCCCGGCCCCGAGATGGCGATCCGGTTGCCGCGCGTCACGACCGACACGCCGAGGTGGCGCTCGATCCGTTCGAGATTGCGGTCGCGCTCGCCGAAGAGCTGTGGCAAGAGCGAGTTGTCGGCGAATTCGAGGCTGACGCGGGCGTCGCTCTCGGGCGGATGCGGCACGTCGTTCATGCCGTCGCCTCGCGGCCCGCGGCCAGGGTTCCGGCGAGGCTGTTGGGCTCGGCGCGGAGCACGGCCACCGGCACGATCCGGCCGATGAGGTCGTCGGGCGCGTCGGCGTGGACCGGCTGGAGCCAGGGGCTGCGCCCCGCGAGCTGGCCGCGATGCCGGCCGCGGTGCTCGAACAGCACGGGGATCATCCGGCCCGTCATGCCGACGTTGAAGCTGCGCTGCTGCTCGGAAAGAAGCGCCTGGAGCATGGCGAGCCGCGCCGTCCTGACCGCATCGGGCACCTGGTCGTCGCGCAAGGCCGCCGGCGTGCCGGGCCGCTTGCTGTATTTGAACGAGAACGCCTGCGCGAATCCGACATTCCGCACGAGCGCGAGCGTGTTCTCGAAATCGGCCTCGCTCTCGCCCGGAAAGCCGACGATGAAGTCCGAGGACAAGGCGAGATCGGGCCGCGCCCGGCGCAGCCGCTCGACCGTGCGCCGGTAATCGGCGACGCGGTGGCGGCGGTTCATCGCCGCCAGCACGCGGTCGGAGCCGGATTGCACCGGAAGGTGCAGAAACGGCATGAGCTGCGGCACGTCGCGATGCGCGGCGATCAAGGCGTCATCGACGTCGAGCGGGTGCGAGGTGGTGTAGCGGATGCGCGCGAGGCCGGCGATCGCGGCGAGCGCCTGGATGAGACGGCCCAGGCCCCAGACGCCGCCATCGGGCGCGGCGCCGTGATAGGCATTGACGTTCTGGCCGAGTAGCGTGATCTCGCGCGCGCCGCGGGCGACGAGCGCCCGCGCTTCGGCGATCACCGCCGCCGCCGGGCGCGAGAACTCCGCCCCGCGGGTGTAAGGCACGACGCAGAAGGTGCAGAACTTGTCGCAGCCCTCCTGCACGGTGAGAACGGCGGCGACGCCGGGGCTCGCCTGCGCCTCGGGCAGGGCGTCGAACTTGGCCTCTTCCGGGAACTCGGTGTCGAGCACGGCGCCCGCCGCGCGCGCCACGCGTGCCACCATCTCCGGCAGGCGGTGATAGGTCTGCGGGCCGAGGACGATGTCGACATAGGGCGCGCGCGCCAGGATTTCCGCCCCTTCGGCCTGGGCGACGCAGCCCGCGACGGCGACGATCATGCGGCCGCCCGCCTTGGCCTTGCGCGCCTTGAGCGGCTTGAGGCGCCCCAGCTCCGAAAAGACCTTCTCCGCCGCCTTCTCGCGAATGTGGCAGGTATTGAGGATGACCATGTCGGCGTCGTCTTCCGCGGCGGCGGGGCCATAGCCGAGCGGCGCCAGAACATCCGCCATGCGGGCGGAATCATAGACGTTCATCTGGCAGCCATAGGTCTTGATGAAGAGCTTCTTCGGCGCGGCCACGGATGCGTTCACTCCACTTCGGCGATGTCGGCCTCGGCCGCGTCGCCCCAATCGGCGAGCACGGCGTCGGCGGCCCGGGCAAACGCCGCCTCATCGCCCGGTCCGCGGCCCGCCAGCGTCAGCGCCAGCGAGCTCGCAATCACGCGGTAACAGTGCTCGGCAAGCGCCTTGCGCGAGCCGAACTCCGCGATGGTTACCGTCGGATGAAAGATGATCCTCACCGTGAGCTTGCCCAGCCCCAGCATGGTCCATAGATGGGACGAGACTTGCATTCCGCCATACCAGGAAACGAACGGGCGATAGAACCGTCCCAGGGGCATGCCGTCGAGCCGGGTATAGGCGACCGTCACCGGCTGCACGACCAGCGGCGCGCCGCGCGGATGGAATTCGGCCACGCTCAACAGTGCGCTCTTGAAGGGCAGCACGTGAAGCCCGTCGCTGCTCGTCGCCTCGGGAAAGATGATGAGATCGTCGCCCTCCTCGAGCCGGCGCATGATCGCGTCGCGCTGCTTGGCGGTCGAGCCGGGACGGCGATCGATGAAGATCGAGCGTTGCAGCTTGGCGAGAGCGCCGAAATAGGGCCAGTCCGCGATCTCGGCCTTGGCGACGAACGAGCCCTCGATGATGCTGCCGAGGATGGGGATGTCGAGATAGGACTGGTGGTTGGCGACGAACAGCGTCGGCCGCGTCGTGGACAAGGTGCCGAAACGTTCGATGCGAAAGCCGAGCACGCGGCAGCAAAGACGATGATAGGCCGCCGGGAAACGGCGCGCGAGCGGGCTCTTGATGAGCAGCAGCACCGCCTGGATCGGCCCCGCCGAGACGGTCAGCGCGAGATAGAGGGTGGCCCGCCAGAGCCGCAGGAGGAAGCTGCCTTCGCCCATCAGAGCGCCGCGTCCACACGCGCATGCCGCTCGTAGTGCCGATAATATTTTTCGGTGACGAGGTCCGTCTGCACCACGATGCAGACATCGGTCGTGTTGAACTGGTGGTCGATGACCGCGCCCTCGCCGACGAAGCCGCCGAGACGCAGATAGCCCTTGATCAGCGGCGGCACCTCGGCGAGCGCGCGCGCGGCGTCGTAGGTGCCGCGCTCGAGCCGGCTCATTTCGACATAGCGTGCGGGCAGTGCCCGCGGCCGCAGCGCCGGCGGCGCCAGATGGTGATGATGGAGATAGGAGAGCGGCACGGCGAGCGCGTCGATGTCGGTGCCGGGCAGGCTGGCGCAGCCGAACATGATCGAGATGTCGTGCGCGAAGACATAGGCGGCGATGCCGCGCCACAGCAACTGCATGGTCGGCCGATTGCGCGCGCTTGCATCGACGCACGAGCGCCCGAGTTCGAGGATCTTGCCGGGAAAGGCCTCGAGCGGCGCAATATCGTATTCGCCGGCCGAGTAGAAGCCGCGATGCCGCTCCGCCATGCTGCGGCGGATCAGGCGGTAGGTCCCGACCACTGCCGCTGCCCGGGCGTGGTCGATCACCAGAAGATGGTCGCAGATGGCGTCGAAGGCGTCGAAATCGCGCCCGGCCCGGGCCATCTCGGGCGTGGGATGGGCCCCCATCTCCTCATAGAACACGCGGTAACGCAGCGTCTGCGCCGCATCGATATCGGCCATGGTCGCGGCGAGGCGCACCTGGAGCGCGCCCGACCAGACATCGACCTTCGCTTCGGACATGGCCGGCACGACGGGCTGGCGGCGGGAACGGGAAATAGTCACGGCACGGCGCCGGAAGGCGTCATTTCTTCGTACCGGACCGGCTCGCGGCCGGAACGGCATAGAGTTCGAGGCGATGGTCGACGAGCGCATAGCCGAGTCGCGCCGCCACCTCGCGCTGGAGGCGTTCGATCTCCTCGTTGCGGAACTCGATGACGCGCCCGCTCTGGAGATCGATCAGATGGTCGTGGTGGTCGAGCGGCATCTCCTCGTAGCGCGCCGGGCCTTGGCCGAAATGATGACGCGTGAGGATGTTGGCCTCCTCGAACAGGCGCACCGTGCGGTAGACGGTGGCGATGCTGATCTTCGGGTCGATCTCCATCGCCCGCCGATAAACGCTCTCCACATCGGGATGATCGATCGATTCCGACAGCACGCGCGCGATCACGCGGCGCTGCTCGGTCATCTTCAGCCCTTTGTCGAGACAGAGTTGTTCCAGGCGCGAAGGCATTCCCTCTCACGGCGGCGCGATGTCGCTCGATCACTATAGCGTAACCCGGGTTGCGTCTCTAGCGACGGTCGCCTCGTCCTGGCGGGTCAAACGCAGACCGATCGAGTCGTGTCGACCCCGTTTCCGCTCGCGCATCGGCGCGGCTCGTTGCGGTGGGGAATTCAGGCCGTGCCGCTGCGTCGTCCGCGCGTGCCCAGGCCGATCTCTTTGGCAAGGCGGCTGCGCTGCCGCGCGTAATTGGGTGCCACCATCGGATAGTCGGGCGGAAGTTGCCAGCGCTCGCGATATTCTTCGGGCGTCATATTATAGGCGGTCTTGAGATGACGCTTCAGCATCTTGAGCTTCTTGCCGTCTTCGAGACAGATGATGTAGTCGGGGTGGACCGAGCGCTTCACGCTCACGGCCGGCTGCGGCCGCTCCGCCGGCGCGACGGGACTTTGGCCGATCGAGGCGAGGGACTGATAAACCTGGTTGATGAGACCCGGAAGATCGCCGACGGCCACGGTATTGTTTGACACATGGGCCGCGACGATTTCCGTCGTTAAGGCCAAGAGATCATTTGAATTATCAGCGTCAGTCATCATTCGCTCTTTCCTCTACGCATGATCGCTCGGATATTAGTATTTTTTTTACCCTAAGCAACGTACAAGCTGCCCGGCAGATTATTTTTTTACCGGGAGGCGCGAATAGAAGCCCGTCTCTCTGGCTTTTCGCCGGCTACTTGGCAGCGGACTTGGCGCTTGCTGCCCGCCCCAATCGACGCCGAGACTAGGGCGATCGATTAAGGGCCGCGCGAAGCAACCAGGCGTCGATCGCCGGCCCCCGCTCGCGCCGGTAATAGGCATGGCGCAGCCCGACGGTGCGGAACCCGGCCGACTCGTAGAGCGCCAAGGCGGGGCCGTTGTCGGCGGCGACCTCGAGCACCACGCCGGCCGCGCCCAGGGCGCGGGCGCGGGCGAAGAAGTCGTCGAGCAGTATCCGCGCAATGCCGCGCCGGCGCGCCGCCGGCGCTACGCCGAAGGTCAGAATCTCGGCCTCCGCTCCCAGGATGGTGGCGAAGAGCAGCCCGAGCGGCTGTGTCGCTTCCTCGGCGAGCCGTGCCTCGGCCCCTTTCATGGCGAGGATTCCAGCCAGCGCCGCCGCGTCCCACGCGTCCTCGGGAAAACACTGCGCATGCAGCCGGGCGAGCGGTTCGAGATCGGCCCGGCCGACGCTGCGCAGGCGCACGCTCATGGCATGGCCCCGGCACGGCGCGGCGCCGTCGTGTCGGGCGCGCGCAGGTAGAGCGGAAGCGGCAAAGGCGGGCGCCGGCCCGGCCGCCATTCGGCCAGGGCGAGCCGCGCGATATCGGCGGGGTCCGGCACTTCCGTCGCCGGCGCTACCGCGGCGCGGCCGAACAGGAACGGTGCCGCCCGCTCGGCGGCATCGCCGGCGAGCAGCACCAGGCCAGCGGGAATGCGGGCATCGATCGCGTCGAGAGCGAGAAGCTCGCCCGGGCCCAACGCTGCGCCGGAGGCGGCGAAGCATTGCAGGTAAACTTCGGCGCGCTTGCTGTCGAGCGCGACCGCGAGCGTCCGTCCGGTCCGCAGGGGCGGCGGCACCGCTGCGGCCACGGCGGCGAAACTGGTGATGCCGATGACCGGCAGCTCGCGCGCCAAGGCCAGGCCGCGCGCGGCGGCGAGCCCGATGCGGACACCGGTAAAGCCGCCCGGCCCGACGGTGACGGCGAGTAGATCGAGCGCCGGCCAGCCCAATGCCGCCGCGCCCAGCACGGCCTCGATCATCGGCAGGAGCGCCGCCGCCTGGCCGCGTTCCATCGGCTGCGAGCGCCGCGCCAGCACGCGCCCGTCGGCCACGACCGCCGCCGCGCAGCCCCGGCCGGCACAGTCGAAGGCGAGGACATTCACCATCGCCGGCGCGATGATGCTAAGAAGGGAAGCGGCGAGACGCGAGGCCACGGATGACGGAAGGGCACGACGCGATGGCGGGGCCGGTCGAGATCATCGAGATCACGGAACGTGAGCATGGCGTCGTCATCGAACTCGCCTATGCCAGCGCCGTCAACATCACCGGCGCTCCGGTCTACCACCAAGCCATCTGCTACCTCAATGCCGAGGCGGCGCGCTGTCTCGAGACGGCGGTGGCGCTGGCCCGGCCGCTCGGGCTCAGGCTCAAGATCTTCGATGCACTGCGGCCGAGCGAGGCGCAATGGAAGCTGTGGAACGCGCGGCCCGATCCCGAGTTTCTCGCTGATCCGCGGCGCGGCTCGCCGCACTCGCGCGGCGCCGCGGTCGATGTGACGCTGATCGACGGGGACGGCGCCGAACTCGAGATGGGAACCGCATTCGATGCCTTCACCAAGCTGTCGCATCACGCCAGCCTCGCGGTGAACGCCGCGGCGCAACGCAACCGCCTGCTGCTTCTTGGTCTCATGACGGCAGCCGGCTGGGATTTCTACAGCAACGAGTGGTGGCATTATCAACTGTTCGACGCCAAGCGCTTTCCGCTGCTGCGTGACGCCGATCTGCCGCGGCCGATGATGGCGAATCAGACGGGGCGGACTTCGACCACTTCGGGGACGTAATAGCGCAGCATGTTCTCGATGCCGGCCTTGAGCGTCGCCGTCGAGCTGGGGCAGCCCGAGCACGAACCCTGCATGTGAAGATAGACGACGCCGCCCTCGAAGCTGTGGAAGATGATGTCGCCGCCATCCTGCGCGACCGCGGGACGCACGCGGGTCTCGAGCAGCTCCTTGATCTGCGTGACGATGTCGTCGTCGTCCTCGTCCTCCTGCGGCGCGGCATCGCCGACGAAGGTGGGCTCGCCCGCGGTGAAGTGCTCCATGATGACGGCGAGCACCGCGGGCTTGAGGCGGTACCAGTCCTGGGTGTCGTCCTTGCTCACCGAGACGAAATCGGCGCCCAGGAACACGCCGGTGACGCCGGGCACGGCGAAGAGCCGCTGCGCGAGCGGCGAGCGGCCGGCATCCTCGACGGCGGCGAAATGCGCCGTGCCGGCCGCCATGACGGTGCGGCCGGGCAGGAATTTGAGCGTGGCCGGATTGGGCGTCGTCTCGGTCTGGATGAACATGGTCTCTCCCCGCGATCTTGCTTAGCTTGGTTCTTTGCGCCCGCCTGTCAACCCCGCGAGAATTAGGGATTTGTCTGGTCAGGCTGCGGCGCCGACCGCTTCCTTCAGGCGCCGCAGGCCCTCCGCGACGCCGACCCCGGCGGTGTCCACGGTCGCATCGGCGCGCGCATAGAGCGCCTCGCGGCCGGCAAGGATGCGGCGCAGATCGGCCATCGCCGCCGCGCTCGCCGCCATCGGCCGCAGATCGCCTTGCGCCTGGACGCGCGCCATGTGCTCTTCGGGCGCCGCCTTGAGCCAGACCGTAAAGCAGCAGGACAGCAGCAGGTCATAGGTGGCGGCCTCGGCCACGATGCTGCCGCCGGCGGCGATCACCGCCCGGTCGTAGCGCGCCACCACCGCGGCGAGCGCGTCGCGCTCGGCCCGCCGATAGGCCGCCTGGCCGTACAGATCGAAAACCTCGCCCAGGCTGGTGCCGAAGGCCTGCTCGACTTCGCGGTCGAGTTCGATGAAGGGAACGTCCAGGGCGGCGGCGAGGCCGGCGCCGAGCGTCGACTTGCCGGCGCCGCGCAGGCCGATGAGGGCGATGCGCTGGCGCCGGTCGCGCGCCGTCCGATCGCCGAACGCGCTGCCGATGAGCCGCCGCGCCTCGTCCAGCTCGCCGGGGGCGAGCCGCGACAGCGTCTCAATCAGAAGGGTGAGCTCGATCGGGCGATCCGGTTCGTCGCGCACGAGGTCGGCGAGCGGCAGGCCCATGGCCTGCGCCACGCGGCGCAGCAAGGCGATCGAGATGTTGCCTTGCCCACCTTCGAGCTGCGCGAGATAGCGTTCGGAGACGCGGGAGTCATGGGCGAGGATGCGCCGCGTCATCCCCCGCCGCAGGCGCGCCTCGCGAATGCGCTCGCCGAGCCGGCGCAGGTAATCCGCATCGCCGTCCGGCGCCTCTTGCGCATTATAATTCGTAACCATGGAGTCTGAATTATACCCGTCGTGCGATGCGCGCTCAATCTGGCGACGGGCGGGATCGGTGCCGGACGAAGCTGCGGCGGCTCGCCGCTCGCGTGAGGCTTGACGCGCGCGCTGCGCGGGCGCGACATAGCGTCGAGAGAGGATGCAGCGCACGGGCGCAGGGGGAATGAATGACCGCCGATGACATGGCAGGCGGGGCGCCGCGCATCGCGCTGCCGCGCGACTACAATGCCGCGGTCGATCTGATCGAGCGCAATCTCGCGGCCGGGCGTGGCGCCAAGCCGGCTTTCGTCGATGATCGCGGCGCTTTGAGCTATGCCGAGCTTGCCGAGCGCGTCGATCGCGCCGCCAACGCCTTTCGCCGCCTCGGCATCGAGCCGGAGCAGCGCGTCCTGCTCGTCCTGCTCGACACGGTGGATTTTCCGGTCGCCTTCCTTGGCGCGATCAAGGCCGGCATCGTGCCGGTCCCGGTCAATACGCTGCTTACGGCCGCCGATTACGACTTCATGCTGCGCGACAGCCGCGCCCGCGCGCTCATCGTGTCGGACGCGCTCTACGATCGGCTGGCGCCAACGCTGGTGCGGCAGCCGGCGCTGCGCCACGTCATCGTCTCAGGCGGCGAGGGGATGAGCGGGCGGCTCCAGTTCGGCACGCTTCTCGCCGACGCCGAGCCGCGCGCCAAGGCGGCGGCGACGACGGCCGACGATGCGTGCTTCTGGCTTTATTCCTCGGGCTCGACCGGCGCGCCCAAAGGGGCGGTGCATCTCCAGTCGCATCTCATCCTGACCGCCGAGCTTTATGCGAAGCCGGTGCTGGGCATCGCCGAAAGCGATGTCGTGTACTCGGCGGCGAAGCTGTTCTTCGCCTATGGACTCGGCAATGCGCTGACCTTCCCGCTGGCCGTGGGCGCGACGACGCTGCTTTATGCCGAGCGGCCGACGCCGGCTTCGGTGGCGCGCATTCTCACGGCGAAGCGGCCTTCGATCTTCTATGGCGTGCCGACGCTCTATGCGTCGATGCTGGCCGGTTCCGAGCTGCCGCGGCGCGACGAGGTGGCGCTGCGCCGCTGCGTCTCGGCGGGCGAGGCGCTGCCGGAGGAGATCGGACGGCGCTGGAACGATCATTTCGGCGTCGAGATCCTCGACGGCCTGGGCTCGACCGAGATGCTACATATCTTCGTGTCGAACCGGCCGGGCGCGGTGCGCTATGGCACCAGCGGCGTGCCGGTGCCGGGCTACGAGGTCCGGATCGTCGACGACACCGGAGGCGAGGCGAGGCCGGGCGAGATCGGCGAGCTGCAGGTCGCGGGCCCGACCGCGGCGGCGCATTACTGGAACAATCGCGAGCGGTCGCGCAGCACCTTCCTCGGCGCCTGGACGCGCAGCGGCGACAAATATGTCCGCGATGCCGACGGCTTCTATACCTATTGTGGCCGTACCGACGACATGATGAAGGTCGGTGGCATCTACGTGTCGCCGTTCGAGGTCGAGGCCGTGCTGATGACGCATGAGGCGGTGCTCGAGGCCGCCGTCGTCGGCGCGATGGACGAGCAGCAACTGGTGAAGCCCAAGGCTTTCGTCGTGCTGCGCCCCGGCCGCGCCGCGTCGCCGGCGCTGGGCGAGGCATTGCAGCTTCACGTGAAGTCGCGGCTGGCCCCCTACAAGTACCCGCGCTGGGTCGCGTTCGTCGACGAACTGCCGAAGACCGCCACCGGGAAGATCCAGCGCTTCAAACTGCGCGATTCGGGGAGTGCATCGAAAGGGCGGGGATGACGATGCCTGTCGATCGGCAATGCTGACCTCGGATGGCGTCCAGCGATGGGAGGCGGCGATGGAGGAAACCAAGGCGGTGGGACCGGCACGGCTCAAATCCTTTGCCCATGTGAGCGTGCCGTGCCGCGATCTCGAGGAGGGCAAGGCGTTCTACCGTGATGTGCTCGGCGGCGAATTGCACGTCGATCAGCCGACCTTCGCGTCGTTCCGTCTCGGCGGCGTCGATGTCGGCATCGGCATCGAGGGCTGTTCGTGGCTCGCGCAGAGCGCGGAATATCCGCACTTTGCCTTCTTCGTCGGGCCGGACGAACTGCTGCAGATGAAGGCGTGGCTGAACCAGTGCGGCGTTCCGACCTCGAATTTCTGGACGCGCCGCGGGGTCGAGGCGCTGATGTTCTTCCGCGACCCGTCGGGCAACGTGATCGAGCTTTATTGCGAAGCGGGCTTCAAGGGCGCCGACGCGCTGCCCAAGGGCCCGCCGCGCGGCCACGGCACGGCGGTGGATATCGACGTGCTGCGCTATAGCGAATGGAAGCGGCCGCACCCGGCGCGATAGCGCGGATTTGGCGCAAAACACCGGCGATTTTCCGAATCCAAATCTTGGGCGTTCAAGCTTTGGGAAACCCTCGCCCTTAGGATGGCGGGCGAGGGTGATCGCCGGAGCGTCTCGGATGACCGATCTGACCGACGAGCTGCAGGGCCCGCAACGCGTTCTCGTCCGCGCCCGGATGCGGTTCATCCAGGCTGCCTGGGCGTTGCTGATGCGCTGCTTCAGGGAGCCGGCATAGGCACGATGATCTCCGGCCCCGGCGGCACGGCATAGAGCCGCGCGACGCTGGCGCTGCGCCGGCGCAGCACAGCGCGCTGGTTGATATAGCCCTTGTCGGTGATCTCGCCCTGTTCGATCGACGCCGGCTCGGCCAGCAGCAGCGCGCGGGCGATGCGGTGCGAGCTGCCGCCCGCATGCGCATTGTAGCGTGCCAACCCCGCCGCGAGCGCGTCGCGCACCGCCGGCTCGGCGATGAGCGCTGTCAGCCGGGCATCCGCCGGCAGATGCGGGCAGAGCGAGCGGCATCCGGCGAGGCTCGGGAAGACGAGCAGCCCGATCTCGTCGCGGTCGTGGCCGGCGACCACCGCATCCTCGATCACGGGCGCGCCGGCGGCGATGGCAGCGACCCGCAGCGCGCCGACCAGGACCCAGGTGCCGGAGGCGAGCTTGAAGTTCTCGCCGATGCGGCCGTCGAAGACGAGGCCGGCCGCCGGCGCGGACGGGTCCGCGAGCCGCACCGCGTCGCCCGAGCGGTAGAACCCGTCCTCGTCGAAGGCCGCGCTCGTGAGCTCGGGCTGGTGCCAATAGCCGGGCGTGACGTTGGGGCCGCGCACGCGGATCTCGAGCCGGTCGCCTTCAGGCGCGAGCTTCACCGCGCAGCCCGGCAGCGGCAGGCCGATATTGCCGGCGCGCTCGAGCGGATAGTGGACATGCGTCGTTGCCGGCGCGGTCTCGGTCGTGCCCCAGGCCGACACGAACACCGGCAGCCGGCCGGTCGCCGCCAGCGATGCCGCCTCGATCCGCTGCCACAGGCTTTGCGGCAAGGCGGCGCCGGCATAGCACAGGAGATCGAGTTCGGCGAAGAACGAGCGCGCCAGTGCCGCATCGCGCTCGAGCCCGTCGAGCACCATGGCAAAGCCGCGCGGCACGTTGAAATAGAGCGTCGGCGAGACGAAGCGCAGATTCTCGATCGAGCGCTCAATCAGACCGGGCGCCGGCTTGCCGTCATCGATCCACAGCGTGCCGCCGTTGAACAGGACGAGATTGAAATTGTGGTTGCCGCCGAAGGTGTGGCTCCACGGCAGCCAGTCCAGCACGACCGGCGGGCGGTCCTCGAGAAAGCGCCAGACCTGGCGCACCGCCGCCTGGTTCGAGCACAGCATGCGCTGCGTGTTGATGACGCCCTTGGGCTCGCCGGTCGAGCCCGACGTGAACAGGATCTTCGCCACCGTGTCCGGTCCGATGCGGTGGAAGGCGTCCTCGAGCGCCTGGCGCGGCCGCGTCGCGCGCAGCGCCGCGATCGAGGTCGCCGCCATCCCGGCGGGCGGATGGGACGACACCACCACCGCTGCGTCCCTGGTCCGGATCGCTTCGAGCGCGGCGCCGTAGCGTTCGCCGTCATCGGCATAGACGAGGCCCGGCCCGACCATCCGGGCGACCTGGCGCAGCCGGGCGAAGTCCGGGCCGAGCCGCGAATAGGCGGTCGAGATCGGCGCCACCGGCACGCCGACATGGATCGCGCCCAGCGCCAGGAGCGCATGATCGATGCCGTTGTCGGACAGGATCATCACCGGCCGCTCCGGCCCGAGCCGCCGGTCGAGCAGCGCCTGGCCGATGGCGCGCGCGGCCTCATGGGCCTCGGCATAGGTCACCCGGCGCCAATCCGCGCCCGCGCGCTCGGCCAGGAACACGCGGTGCGGCATCCACGCCGCCCATTGCGCCAGCTTCTCGCCGACCGCGCGCGCCGTGGCGCCCAGCGCCATCGGCGAGCGCAGGATCATGCCGCCCTGCGGCAGATGCTCGACCTCGACCGCTGCCGCGGCAAAGCGCGGGACCCTTCGTTCCGGCATGATGCGCTCCCCGGTCCCGCCGCCGCGGCGCCCGCGCGGCGGGTTGACTCATCCTACCATGACGGCGAAAGGGAGAGCGTTCCGTTGGATCGGACGGCGCGCCCTAAAGCCCGATATAGGCGCGGCGCACGCGGTCATCGGCCAGGAGCGCGGTGCCGGTGCCGCTCATGACGATGCGGCCGTTCTCGAGCACGTAGCCGCGATGGGCCAAGGCGAGCGACTGGGCCACGTTCTGCTCGACCAGGAGGACGGTGAGCCGGTCGCGCTCGTTCAAGGCGCGGATCGTTCGGATCAAGTCTTCCACCACCACCGGCGCGAGGCCCAGCGACGGCTCGTCGAACATGATGAGGAGCGGCTGTCCCATCAGGCAGCGCGCGATCGCCAGCATCTGCTGCTCGCCGCCGGACAGCGTTCCGGCGAGCTGGCGCCGCCGCTCGGCCAGGCGCGGGAACAGCTCGAACATGCGCGCGAGCGCCGCCTTGCGCCCGGCGCGCGCCCGCTTCACCACCGCGCCCATGTCGAGATTTTCGACCACGGTCATGTTGGGAAAGATCTGGCGGCCTTCGGCGACCTGGCCCAGACCCATGTTGCAGATGCGGTGCGGCGGCACGCCGAGGATGCTTGCGTCGCGAAAGCGGATCGTGCCGCGCCGTGCCCGCGCCATGCCGAAGATGGCGCGGATGAGCGAGCTTTTGCCGGCGCCGTTGGCGCCGACGATGGCGACGATCTCGCCCTCGCCGACCGTGAGCGATACGTCGTCGAGGGCCTGGGCGTCGCCGTAGAAGAGATCGAGGTTGGCGACCTCGAGCATGCTCATGCCCCGGTCCCGAAATAGCACTCGATGACCTTGGCGTCGCGCGCCACGTGCGCGGGCGGGCCCTCGCAGATCTTCTGGCCGTGATGGACGACGATCACGTGCTGCGACAGCGCCATCACCGCGCGCATCACGTGCTCGGTCAGAAGGATGGTGAGCCCCATCTCGCGCGCCAGCGCCGTGAAGGTCGCCACCATCGCGTCGATCTCGACCGGCCGCAGACCGGCCATCACCTCGTCGAGCAGCAGAAGGCGTGGCGCGGTCGCGAGCGCGCGCGCCACTTCGAGGCGCTTGCGTTCCGGCAAGGTGAGGCTGTGCGCCGCCGCCGCCGCCTTGTCCGCGAGCCCGAGCCGGTCCAGCACCGCGAGCGCGCGGCTTTCGGCGTCGCGCGGCGCCGCGCCGTTGCGGAACGCGCCGACCATGACGTTCTCGAGCACGCTCAAGGCGCCGAACGGGCGGACGAGCTGGAAGGTGCGGCCGATGCCGGCATGGCAGGCCTGGTCGGGACGAAACCCGGCGATGTCGCGCCCGGCGAGCAGGATGCGGCCCTGGTCGGGGCGAAAGACGCCGGCGATGAGGTTGAAGATCGTCGTCTTGCCGGCGCCGTTGGGGCCGATGAGCCCGACGATGCCGCCTTCCGGCAGCTCGAAGCTGACCTCGTCCACCGCGAGCAGGCCGCGAAAGCGCTTCGAGACGCGCTCCAGCACGAGCAGCGCGGCGGCGCTCACCGCTCGTCCTCGCCGACGCGCAGGCGGCGGCGCAGCCACGGCCACAATCCCGCCGGCTGCGCCAGCACGATGATGACGAGCGCCGCGCCATAGAACCACTGCTTCAGCCCCGGCACGCCGAACACGGCGCCGACATCGGTCATGGCCTCGCCGAGCGTCGTCAGCACGAAGGCGCCCAGAACGGGGCCGAACAAGGTGCCGACGCCGCCGATGACGGGGGCGGTGATGATCGCGACCGAGCCCGCCGTCGTGAACACGGTGTCGGGATAGAGATTGTTGTCGTAGAACGCCATCACCGCGCCCGCGACCGCGGTGAGCGCCGCCGACAGCGTCACTGCCGCGAGCTTGTAGCGGAACACGTTGATGCCGAGCGATTGCGCCGCGGCCTGGTCCTCGCGGATGGCGAGCCAGTAATAGCCGACGCGGCGGCCGAGCAGCATGCGGCTCAGCGCCAGGACGGCGGCCGAAAACACCAGCAGAATGTAATAGAACATCTCCGGCGCGCCGCGCAGATGCAGCACGTCGTTATGCGTCAGCGTCTTCACCGGCAGGAACAGGCCGGCCGAACCGCCCACCCAGCTGAAATGATCGAACAGGATGCGCGTCGCCTCGTCGAAGGCGATGGTGAGCAGCGCGAAATAAACGCCTGTGACCCCGAAGCGGAACGACAGCGCACCGATGAACGCGCCGGCGAGCGCTGCGACCGCCACGCCGGCCAGCAGGCCCGCCCACGGCAGCAGGCCGAAATGAACGTAGAGCGCAGCGGCCACATAGGCGCCGAGCCCGACATAGAGCGCATGGCCGAGCGATAGCTGCCCGGCGAATCCCATCATGATGTTCCAGCACAGGCCGAGATAGGCGGCCTGCATGAACACCACCAGCACCGACAACACATAGCTGCCGGCGAAGAGCGGCAGCACCAGCGCCGCCGCGGCGGCGACCAGCAATGCAGCATTGGTGCGGCGACCGGTCGGCACCCTCATGCGCTGCGCCCGAACAGCCCTTGCGGCCTTATCAGCAGGACGACGATGAGCAGCCCGAAGCTGAACATGCTTTTCAGCGACGGGGTGATGAGATAGGCCGAGAGCCCTTCCGACACGCCGATCAGCAGCCCGCCCAGCAGCGCCCCCGGCATGCTGCCGAGGCCGCCGACGATGACGATGACGAAGGAAAGGAGCGTGTAGTCGGTGGAGATATAGGGCTGCACGTCGACGAGGAGCAGCATCAGCGTCCCCGCGGCGCCGACGCAGGCGGCGCCGAGGCCGAAGGTCACGCCATAGAGCCGGCTAACGTCGAGTCCGACGACTTGCGCGCCCACCTGATTGTCGGCGCAGGCGCGGATCGCCTTGCCGGTCCGCGTGTAGCGGAAGAAGGCCCAGAGCAGCGTGACGCTGATCACCGCGCCCGCGGCCGCGAACACCCGAACCTTGTCGAGGATGAGGCTGCCGATCTGGAAGGAATCGAGCGCGTAGTCCGGCTGGACGTTGCGCGCATCGGGTCCGAAGACCATCAGCATCGAACTCGTCAGCAGCGTCGCGATGCCGAGCATGAGGATGAACTGCTCGTGCTCCGGCCGGAAGATGTAGCGGTTGATGAGGCCGCGCTGCAGCGCAAATCCGAAGACGAACAGGATGAGCGCGTTGAGCGGCGCGCACAGCAGCGGGTCGAGGCCCAGATATTTGTGCAGCAGGATGGTGGCGTACATGCCCATCACCATCATCTCGCCATGGGCGAAATTGACGATGCGCACGACGCCGAAGATGACCGACAGCCCCAGCGCCATCAGCCCGTAGACGGCGCCGGTGAGGATGCCGTCGACGACAAAGGTCACATAAGGAGGCATGCACCGCGCCGCGACGGCTCTGGCAGGGGGCTGGGCGCGCGCGCCGCGCTAGAACCAGCGCGGCATCGGGAAGACCGGCTTCGCCTCGGCATTCGCCTCGGGCAGCACGACGGTCGGCTTGCCGTTGAGATTTTCGACGCTGGCGGAGGGCAGATGCGTGTTCTGCCCCTTGGCGTCGAAGGTGATGGCGCCGCCGATCATCACGCGTTCGGTGATGTGGGTCGTCCGGAGCGCCGCGGCCAGCGCCTCGGGCTTCGTCGATTTCGCGCGCTTGTAGGCGTCGACGCAGACGAGCAGCCCCTCGAACATGAAGCCCTGTTCGAGCCCGCACAAATAGTCGGGATGGGCCTTGTAGAAATCGGTCTGGAAGCGATGCGCCAGCGGCTGCTTGGGATCGAGCCACGGCTGGTTGGTGATGCAATAATTCGCGTACTTGCCGAGCGCCTTGAAGAATTGCGGGAACTGCATGCCCGGGCTGCCGGGGCTGATGATGCCCATCGGCTGGTAGCGCTGCTCCACCATCTCGCGGACCATGATGATGATGTCATTGAGGCGGTGGATGACGATCTGAAGGTCGGGGTTGGCCGCTTTGGCCTTGGCGACCTCGACGGACAGATCGTTGGTCTGGGGCGAGTAGCCGATCTGCTCGACGATCTTGAACGGCAGGCCGAAGCGGTCGCGATAGCTGATCACCGCCTTCCGCGTCGCCTCGCCGAAACTGTCATTGACATAGGTGAGCACCGCCGTTTTGGGCGTCGTGCCGGTGATCTTGAACAACTGGTCGAACAGCACCATGCCGTTGTCGCCGAACATGTGCGAGGTCGGAAAATTGCGGAACACGAACTTGTAGCCCTGCTCGGTGATGGCGGGGTCGGCGCCGATATTCACCACCATCGGGATGCCGTGCTGTTCGGCCACCTGGGCGAGCGCGAAGGTCTGCGCCGAATCGAACGATCCCATCAGCATGTGGCAGCCGTCGCGGATCAGGCGCTCGGCCTGGGTGCGCGCGGTCTGGGGGTTCGACTCGGTGTCGCCGTCGATCAC
Source organism: Allostellaceae bacterium (assembly GCA_035532935.1). Lineage (GTDB taxonomy): Bacteria > Pseudomonadota > Alphaproteobacteria > ATCC43930 > CGMCC-115725 > DATJLY01. The sequence goes on along the minus strand of DATKQE010000035.1, from coordinate 32,743 downwards.
CTCGAAGGAATAGCCCATGTCCTTGATGATCTTTTCCGCGACCTCGAGCCCGATCTGGCAATCCTTGCCGATGAAGGCCTCGAAGCCCGAACGCGGCAGCAGGCTGCCGATCTTGATCGGTGCCATCTGGGCGCGGGCGCGGCCGACGGGCGAGGCTGCGAGCGCGCCCGCGGCGAGCGCGCCCCGGGTAAAGCTGCGGCGAGATAGCGTCATCATGTCCTCCCTCACGATGGCCCGTTTCAGTGGATTTCGCCCGGCACGGCGAGAGGGCCGATTGATCCGTGTCCTGTACCGTTCTGCTTATGTGCGCTGCGACCATGCGGGCATGGGAAATACCGGCTTCGCCGCGGCATTGGCCTCCGGCAGCACGACCGTGGGCCGGCCGTCGAGGTTCTGCACCACGGCCGAGGGCAGATGCGTATTCTGGCCCTTGGCGTCGAAGGTGATGGGACCGCCCAGCATGACGCGGTTGTCGATATGCGTTGCCTTGAGCGCCTCGACCAGCGCCTGCGGCTTGGTCGAGCCGGCGCGCTTGTAGGCGTCGGCGCAGACGAGCAGGCCCTCGAAGGTGAAGCCGTCGTCGAGGATGGCGAAATCGTCGGGATAGGCCTTCTTGTAGGCGGCCTGGAACGTGCCGGCGAGCGCCTGTTTCGGATCGAACCAGGGGATGTTGGTGATGCAGTAATTCGCGTATTTGCCGAGCGCCTTGAAGAACTGCGACTGATACATCCCCGGACTGCCGGGGCTGATGATGCCCATGGTGTCGTATTTCTGCTTCACCATCTCGCGCACCAGCAGGATCGCGTCGTTGAGGCGCGTCACGACTACCTGAAGCTCGGCCTTCGCCGCCTTCGCCTTCGCCACCTCGGCCGACAGATCCCTGGCGTCGGGGGCATAGTCGATGTCGGCGACGAACTTGAACGGCAGCCCGACCTTGGCGGCATAGGCCTTGATGCCCTTGGTCATGGCGACGCCGAAGGTGTCGTTCAAATGCATCAGCACCGCGGTCGTGGGCGTCTTGCCGGTGGCGGCGAACAGCGCCTTGAAATTGCCGAGGCCTTGGCTGCCCAGCATGATCGCCGTCGGAAAGTTGCGGAAGACGAACTTGTAGCCCTGCTCGGTGATGGCCGGGTCGGCGCCGATGTCGATGACATGGGGGATGCCGTGCTGTTCGGCCACCTGGGCGATGGCGAAGGTCTGCCCCGAATCGAAGGCGCCGACCAGCATGTGGCAGCCTTCCTGGATCAGCTTCTCCGCCTGGGTGCGCGCGACATCGGGCTTCGATTCGGTATCGGCGTCGATCACCTCGATGTTGTAGCCCATGTCCTTGAGCATGGGCTTGGCGACGGCGACCGCCTGGCGCATGTGCTGGCCGATGAGCGCCTCGAAGCCCGAAACCGGGGTGAGCCGGCCGATCTTCAACGGCGGGGCCTGAGCCCGGGCGACCTTGGCGCCGAGCACCGCCGTGCCGGACAGGACCGCGCCCGTTGCAACTGCGCCAATCCCGAACGCGCGGCGATCGATCCGCTGGGTCATGCCATCCTCCCGATCGGCGCTGCCGCTCTGCGATGGGCGCGCCGTATGCGGTAACCATAACCCATGGTCACGCTGCGGCAAAGCCGTCGTCACGGCCTGTCGCGCGATACGCGTCCGCTTTGGGTTGCCTTCACCGGGCTTCGCTTTAGACTGCGGCAGCGACGAGTGACGGACGGAGCGCATGAACCGCCAGGATCTTTTTCCGCCGATCGAGCCCTTCACGACCGGCATGCTGGCCCTGGACGCCCATCACACGATGTATTGGGAACAATCGGGCAATCCGCATGGCGTGCCGATCGTGTTTCTGCATGGCGGGCCGGGCGCGGGAGCGACCCCGACCCATCGCCGCTTCTTCGATCCCGCCTACTACCGCATCGTCATCTTCGACCAGCGCGGCGCCGGCCGCTCGCTACCGCTGGGAGCGCTGCAGGACAACACGCTCGGGCACCTCGTCCACGACATCGAGACGCTGCGGCGCCATCTCGGCATCGAACGCTGGGCCGTGTTCGGCGGCTCGTGGGGCTCGACCCTGGCGCTGGCCTATGCCGAGGCCCATCCCGAGCACTGCCGCGGGCTCGTGCTGCGCGGCATCTTCCTCTGCCGGCGCCATGAGATCGACTGGTTCCTCTATGGCATGCGCACGGTCTTTCCCGAGGCGTGGCGCGCCTTTGCCGGATTTCTTCCCGAAGCCGAGCGTACCGACCTGCTCGCCGCCTATTATCGCCGCCTCATCGATGCGAGCGCGGCACTGCACATGCCGGCGGCGCGCGCCTGGAGCTCCTACGAGGGCGCCTGTTCCACGCTGCTGCCGAGTCCCGACACGGTCGCGGCGTTCGGCGAGGATCGCATGGCCTTGGGGCTCGCGCGCATCGAGGCGCATTACTTCCTCTACGGGGTGATCCCGCCGGAGCACGACCTCGTCGCCCATTCGCGGCGCATCCGCCACCTGCCGGCGGCCATCGTCCAGGGGCGCTACGACATGGTCTGCCCCATCGTCAGCGCCGACGAGTTGGCGCGGTCGTGGCCCGAGGCTGAATACATCGTCGTGCCCGATGCCGGCCATTCGGCGATGGAACCCGGCATCCGCAGCCAGCTCGTCGCCGCCACCGAGCGCCTCAAGCGCAAATTCTGAGGACGTTCGCGCTTTGCCAAGGAGTCACCCGTGCCGTAAGATGCTTGCGCGCGTGGACGTGTTGCGAGGGGAAAACAGCATGATCGGTCACAAAGCCGTCGCGGCCGCAGCGTTCGCGGCGGCGCTGCTCGTCGCGTCCGCCGCGCTTGCCGACGACACCGGTCTCCTCGCTCTGGGCGCCGGCGGCTACGATTTCGACCACTCGATGCCCGCTGCCGAGTTTCGCGGCGAATACCGCTTCGGCGCCGGCTTCTATTTCATCAAGCCGATCGTCGGCATGCTCGTCACGAGCCGCGGCACGACCTATACCTATGGCGGATTGCGAGCCGACCTCATCTTTTACCAGCATTACGTCCTCATGCCGGTGGCGGCGGTCGGCCTCTATACCCGCGGCAACGGCAAGAACCTCGGCTCGCCGGTCGAATTCAAGACCGGGCTCGAACTGGCCTACCGTTTCGATGGCGGCACGCGACTCGGCCTTGCCTTCGACCACATCTCGAACGCCGGCTTGACCAAGCACAATCCCGGGACCGAAAACCTGCTGCTGATGTACTCGCTGCCGATCGGCTGGTAGCGCTGCGCGGGCCGAGGACGCATGAGCGAGGCGGCCAGCTACGACGACTTGATCCAGCGCGCGCGCACGCTCGCGCCGGTGCTGCGCGAGCGTGCGCGCGCGGCGGAGGCGCTGCGCCGGCTTCCCGACGAAACCATCGCCGATCTGCGCGCCACCGGGCTTTTCAAGGCGTTCCGCCCGGCGCGTTATGGCGGCATTGAGGCGCCGCTTCGCGGCTTCATCGAATTGGGCGCGCTGCTCGCGACCGGCTGCGGCTCGACCTCGTGGGTCTACAACAATCTCGTCAGCCATAACTGGATGCTGGGCTATTGGCCGCCCCAGGCGCAGGACGAGGTGTGGGGCGAGGACGGTGGGGCGCTGGTCGGCTCGGGTCTCGTCATGACCGCGGGCTCGGTGCGCCGGGTCGAGGGCGGCTGGCGGCTCAGCGGCCGCTGGCCCTATTCGAGCGGCGTCGATCCGGTCGTCTGGCTCATGCTCGGGAGCCGCTTCGCGAGCGAACCGGGCGCGGCCGCCGAGCCGCATCTCTTCCTCGTCCCGCGGGCGGATTATCGCGTCATCGACACCTGGCACGTGATGGGACTCGCCGCCACCGGCAGCAAGGACGTGGTGGTCGACGATGCGTTTGTGCCGTCCCATCGCGCCGTCGCTACCGCGGTCGGGCGCGGCGGACCGCATCCCGGCAGCGCGGTCAATCCCGGCCCGCTCTATCGCCTGCCCTGGCTCGCGCTCTTCTCGTTCGTCACCGCCGGGACCTCGCTCGGCATCGCCCAGGGCGCGGTCGGCGACTACGGAGCGGCGACGCGCGGCCGCCTCGCCACTTATTCCGGCAAGGCGCTGGCCGAGCTCGCGACCGCGCAGATCCGGCTCGCCGAGGCCGCAACCCTGGTCGATGCGGCCGAAACCGTGCTGCTCAAGGATTGCGACGAAGCGATGGCGATCGCCGCCGCGGGCCGCGGGCCCGCGTTGCTCGACCGCGCGCGGTGGCGCCGCGACGGCGCCTATGCCGCACTGCTCGCGGCGCGGGCGGTCGACATCGTCTTCGCCGGCACCGGCGGCGGCGCCATTCACGAGGCCCATCCGCTGCAGCGCGCGCTGCGCGACGTGCACGCGGCGAACGGCCATGCCGGCGTGAGCTGGGATTTGAACGGCGCGATCTATGGTCGCGTCGCGCTCGGCCTCGCTCCGGACTTCCCGATCTAGCCGCTGCGTCTGCGCCCGCGCGAGGCGATGCGTCGGGGATTTCTCTTCGGGCTTACAGGATTTTAACTGTTGCGTCGCTTGGTGCTGGGCTATGGTCCGCCGAGCCTCACGCCGGGGCAACGGCCGCGCCTGGGAAAGCAATCAAGAAGCGCGTAGCCCGGCCTTGTCGAACGCAACCGGAGACCCGCCACGATGCATCGGGCATTTTGGATCATTCCGATCTTTGCCGCTTTCCTCGCACTGCCCTCGGTGGTGCAGGCCGCCGATCCGCCGCTGGCGACCGCCATACCGCATCTCAAGGGCATGTGGCTGACGACCGATTATCCCTCGGTTGCCGCCCAAGACGGCCAGACGACGTCGATCAAGCTCAAGCTGCAGAATTACGGCCTGCCGCCCGAGCGGGTGGCGCTCAGCGTCGACGGCGCGCCCGAGGGCTGGAGGGCGATGATCCTGGGCAAGGGCACGCCCGTGACCGCGGCGATGCCGTCCACCGACAAGGACGTGCCGCTGACGCTGCGCGTCGACGTGCCGGCCAATGCGTCGAAGGGAACGCAGCATCTCGTCGTTCATGCCAAATACCCCGGCGGCAGCGCCGATCTGCCGATCGACGTCACCACCGGCACGCAATTGCCGGCGCAACTCGCGCTCAAGGCTCAGCTTCCCTCGCTCGACGGCACGCCGACGACCAGCTTCGGCTACCAGTTCAACGTCAAGAACGACAGCGACAAGGACCTCTTGGTCAAGCTCGTGGCCAAGCCGCCGCAAGGCTTCCAGACCAACTTCACCGAGGCCTACGGCACGCAGCAATTGAGTTCGATCCCGATCGAGGCCGGCAAGAACAAGGACATGAAGGTCAACGTCACGCCGCCCGCGAACGTGACGGCGGGCACCTATCCCGTGGAGGTCGTCGCCTCCGCCGACGGGGCCACGGCCGCGACCCATCTGACGATGAATATCACCGGCCAGCCGAAGCTCTCGCTCTCCGGCGAGAACGATCGGCTGAGTGCCCAGGCCGAAGCCGGCGAAGCCACGCCGATCCATCTCGTCGTCCGCAATAACGGCAGCGCGCCCGCCAGCGACATCGAGCTGTCCAGTTCGCCGCCGTCGGATTGGAAGGTCACGTTCCAGCCGGATAAGATCCCGACGCTCGCGCCCAACGAGAAGCGCACCGTGCAGGCCTTGCTGACGCCGTCGGCCAAGGCGGTGGCGGGCGACTACATGACGACGTTCAACGCCAACGGCAAGGACGATTCGACCTCGGCCGATTTCCGTATCACGGTCGCGACCTCGACGCTGTGGGGCCTGGTCGGCGTCGGCTTCCTGGCCATCGCGCTCCTGGTGGCGGTCGGCGCGGTCGCACGCTACGGCCGGCGATGAGCGACAACGTCATCACCGCCCGCGGCCTGCGCAAACTCTACGGCAAGGTCGCGGCCGTCGACGGCATCGACCTCGATGTGCACCGCGGCGAGATCTTCGGGCTGCTTGGCCCGAACGGCGCCGGCAAGACGACCACGATCCTGATGCTCTTGGGGCTCACCGAGGTGAGCGGCGGCAGCATCGATGTCGGCGGCTTCGACCCGATGCGCGAGCCGTTGGAGGTGAAGCGGCGCATCGGCTATCTGCCGGATTCGGTCGGGTTCTACGACAACCTCACGGCGCGCGAGAACCTGCGCTATACCGCGCGCCTCGCCGGCTTCGCCCGTGCCGACATCGAACGGCGCGTCGCAACCGCGCTCGAACGGGTCGGCCTCGGCGCCGTGATCGACAAGCGCGTCGGCACGTTCTCGCGCGGCATGCGGCAGCGCCTCGGACTCGCCGAGGTGCAGATGAAGGGCGCGGAGGTGGCGATCCTCGACGAGCCGACCTCGGGGCTCGATCCCGAGGCGACGTTCGAGCTGCTGGAAATGATCCGCGCAATGAAGGCCGACGGCACGGCGGTGCTGATCTCGTCGCACCTGCTCGACCGGGTCCAGGCGGTGTGCGACCGCGTCGCGCTGTTCAACGAGGGCCACATCGTGCTCGAGGGCACGGTGTCCGAGCTTGCCCATCGCGTCCTCGGTGGCGGCTATATCTACGATCTCGAGGCCGAGGGCGGCGCGATCGAAAAGATCATCTCCACCGTGTCCGGCGCACGCGAGGTGACGGCGCAGGGCGGCCCGCGCTTCCGCATCCTCGCCGAACGCGACCTGCGCGCCGATCTCGCCAAGGCTGTGGTGTCGGCAGGCGCGCGGCTGCTGCGTCTTACCGCGCTGGAGCCGAGCCTCGATACCGTTTACCGCCATTATTTCGAGGGACGCCATGGCACGGCGTAGCGGCTCGGCGTTCACCGGCGCGGGCACTGTCTTCCTCAAGGAATTCGCCGATCATCTCGGCGGCGCGCGGATGTTGGTGCTCGAATGGCTGGTGCTGCTCACCGGCATCGGCGCGGTCTATACCGCGATTCAGAATCTGAAGCAGACGACCGGGCAGGACCCGTTCCTGTTCCTCCGCCTGTTCACCCAGGCGCAGGATCCGCTGCCGTCCTTCGTGTCGGTGCTGGCGTTTCTGATTCCGCTGATGGCGATCGGGCTCGGCTTCGACAGCGTCAACGGGGAATTCAACCGCCGCACCCTGAGCCGGCTGCTGGCGCAGCCCATCTACCGCGACGCGCTGCTCTTGGGCAAGTTCCTGGCCGGGCTTGCCACCATCGCCGTGTCGCTGATCACGCTGTGGCTGGTGGTGATCGGGCTGGGCCTCATCACGCTGGGCGTGCCGCCCAATGGCGAGGAGGTGGCGCGCGGCGCCGCGTTCCTCGTCGTCGCCATCTTCTATGGCGGGGTGTGGCTTGCGGTGGCGATGATGTGTTCGGTGTTCTTCCGCTCGGCCGCGACCTCGGCGCTGGTGGCGCTGGGTTTGTGGCTGCTGGTGAGCGTGCTGTGGCCGCTCATCGTGCAGTTCATCGCGACCGCGATCTATCCGCCCGGCGCGGCGCAGATCCTGTTCGGCCAGCCGAGCCTCCATCAGATCGAGTTGCAGCAGGCGCTGTCGCGCATCTCGCCGAGCACGCTGTTCGCCGAATCGCTGCTCGGCATCTTGCATCCGACAACGCGGGCGCTGGGGCCGATCTTCATGTCGCAGCTCGAGGGGGCGGTGATGGGAACGCCGCTGTCGCTGAGCCAGAGCCTGCTTCTCGTCTGGCCGCAGGTGATCGGCCTCGTCGCCGGCACGATCATCCTCTTCGTCATCGCCTACGTCGCGTTCCAGCGCCAGGAGGTGCGGGCGTAGGGTGCGGCCTCGTGAAACGGATCGACAGCGCGATCGCCGGGGTGACGACCATTTCCCATGCAAGCAGATCGCGGCGTGGCGCTCGCCGCGGCCGCGCCGCGGACGGCGCCTAGCGCTCGGCGTTCATCTCGCGTTCGAGCCGGTCGAGGGTGCGCATCGCGGGCAGGCACTGGGCGAGGCTCGAATTGGGCTCGCGGTGCTCCTTGATGGCGGCGAAGAACTCACGGTCCTCAAGCTCGATGCCGTTCATCGACACGTCCACCTTCGACAGGTCGATCGCCTTGCTGTCGCCGTCGCTCAATTCGTCGTAATAGGCGAGATAGGTGCCGGTGTCGCCGATATAGCGGAAGAACGAGCCGATCGGCCCCTTGTTGTTGAACGACAGCGACAGCGTCAGGATCGCGCCCGAGGGGACTTTGAGCTGGATGCTCATGTCCATGGCGATCTTGAGCTCGGGATGCATCGGCCCCTGGACCGCATGCGCCACGCGCGGCAGCTCGCCGGTCTGGTACTGGAACAGATCGACGGTGTGGCAGGCGTGGTGCCATAGCAAATGGTCGGTCCAGCTCCGCGGCTGGCCGGCCGCATTCATGTTGGTGCGGCGGAAGAAATAGGTCTGCACGTCCATTTGCTGAATCTTGAACGCGCCCGCCTTGATGCGTTGGTTCACCCATTGGTGGCTCGGGTTGAAGCGGCGGACATGGCCGCCCATGGCGATCACGCCGGTTTCCTTCGCCACCTGCACCAGGCGCTCGGAATCGGCGACCGTGTCGGCCATCGGGATCTCGATGAGGACGTGCTTGCCGGCGCGCATGCACATCTCGCCCTGCTCGGCGTGGACCTGGGTCGGGCTGGTGATGATGACGGCCTCGACGCCCGGCTGCTTCAGGCTCTCGGCGAGATCCTGCGTCCAATGCGGGATCTTCCATTTCTTGGCGAAGGCCTCGGTGCTCTCGCGGCGGCCGCCGGTCAGCGTCACCACCTCGATGCCGGGGATGTTGGCGATCGCCTCCATGTGCCGCGTGCCGAATGCGCCTTGTCCGGCGAGACAGATCTTCATGGCTTTGCTCGCTCCGTGTTCTGGGGATGGCTAGCGCCGGTTCTCGAGGATCATGTGCCCGACCGCCGTGTTCGACGCCGGCACGTGATAGAAGCGATAGACCTCCTTGGCGTCGCGGTCGATCGCGCCGCGCATGATCAGCCACATCACCAGCTCGATCCCTTCCGACCCGGCCTCGCGCACGTATTCGATATGCTCGATCTTCGTCAGCGCCTCGGGGTCCTTGGCCATGAGGTCGAGGAAGCGGTTGTCGAAGGCGCTGTTGATGAGCCCGGCGCGCGGGCCCTGGAGCTGATGCGACATGCCGCCGGTGCCGAAGATCACCACGCGCAGGTCCTGGGGGAACGACTCCACCGCCTTGCGGATCGCCTTGCCGAAGCTGTAGCAGCGATGGCCGGTGGGCGGCGGATATTGGATCACGTTGACGCAGAGCGGGATGACCGGACAAGGCCATTGCGCCGGCTGGCCGCACAGGAGCGACAGCGGCACGGTCAGGCCGTGATCGACCGGCATCTTGTTGACGATGGTGAGGTCGAACTCGTCGAGGATGACCGATTGCGCGATGTGCCAGGCGAGATCGGGATGGCCCTTCACCATCGGCACCGGCCGCGGGCCCCAGCCCTCGTCGGCCGGCGGGAATTCCTCGGCGCAGCCCAAGGCGAACGTGGGGATGATCTCGAGCGAGAAGGCCGAGGCGTGGTCGTTGTAGACGAGGATCACGACGTCGGGCTTGGTTTCGGCCATCCATTTCTTCGACGGCTCGTAGCCCTTGAACAGCGGCTGCCAATAGGCGTCGCCGGTGCGGCCGCGGTCGATCGCCGCGCCGATCGCCGGCACGTGCGAGGTGGTTACGCCTGCGATGATCCTAGCCACGTTTCCATTCCGATCTGCTGCGGTTGCCCGCGATCGGCCGGCCGCCCTTGAGCATCATCTCGGCATATTGCTCCTGGGTCGAGCCGGTCATGATCGCGGCGATGTTCTGGAAGGTGAGGCCGTCGCACGCCGCGAGCTTCGAGGTGTAATAGATGTTGCCGCCGAGTTGCAGCATCCCGTTCCAGTCGCGCTCGCGCACCGTCTTGCGCTGCGCCGGCGTCATCGGAAAGCGGTCGAGATAGGCCTCCTCGTCGGCCTTGAAGGCGGCGCGGTTCTCGGCGCTCATCAGCGACATGCAGAACATGTTGAGATGATAGCCCTCGCGCGATTTCTTGGCATCGAAGAGCGTGGTGCCGGGAATGTCGTCGAACGGGTCGGATGTCGCCATGGCCGCCCTCCTCACTTCGCCCAATAGAGCCGCATCGGGTTGTCGATCAGGAGCGCCTTCTGCTGCGCCGCGGCGGGGGCGAATTTCGGGATCATGTCGACAAGCTGCCCATCGTCGGGCATGTGCGTCGTCATGTTGGGGTGGGGCCAGTCGGTGCCCCACAGCACGCGGTCGGGGAAACGGTCGACGAGCGCGCGCGCGAACGGGATGACGTCGTCATAGGGCGGTCCGCTCGGGCTCAGCCGCTCGGGGCAGGTCACCTTGACCCAGACGTTCTTCTGTTCGGCAACGAGCGCAAGATAGCGCTGGAAATCCCCATGGTCGGCGCCCTTCTTCACGTTCGGCACGGACATGTGGTCGAGCACGATCGGCGTCGGCAGCGCCTTCAGGAACGGCGTCATGTTGTCGAGCATCGGCGCCTCGAAATAGACCACCGTGTGCCAGCCCAGCCGCGCCACCCGTTCGGCGATGCCGATGAACGCCTCGCGCGGCGTCGCATCGACGAGGCGCGGCAGGAAGTTGAAGCGCACGCCCCGCACCCCGGCGCGGTCCAGGGCAGCGAGCTCGGCGTCGGTGACCGCGGCGCCGACCACGGCGACGCCGCGCGCCTTGCCGTCCGATGCCGCGAGCGCGTCGACGAGCGCCCGATTGTCGGTGCCATGACAGGTCGCCTGCACGATCACGTTCTTCGCGAAGCCGAGATAGTCGCGGAGCGCGAAGAGCTTTTCCTTGGGCGCGTCGCAGGGCGTGTATTTCCGCTCGGGCGCGAACGGGAATTTCGCTTCCGGACCGAACACGTGGCAATGGGCATCGACTGCGCCGGCCGGCGGCACAAAGCGCGGCTTCGAGGGATTGGGGTGGAACGGCAGATAATTGGCGTCCATGCCTCGTACACTCCGTCAGCGCGGGTTGAAGGTAGCGCGATTGCTGCGGCATTTCCAGACGGGGCGCTTTCTTGACGCCGACGCTTCGGGCGGCGACGATGGTGGCAACCAAAGGAGGCACCCATGGCCGCCCGCACCACGCCACCCTACCGCGCCGATCACGTCGGCAGCCTGCTGCGCCCGCCCGAACTGCTCGCCGCGCGCGAGGAGAGGAAGCGCGGCGCGATCTCCGCCGAGGCGCTGCGGCGGATCGAGGACCGGGCGATCCGCGACGCCGTCAAGCTCCAGGAGGATATCGGCCTCCAATGCGTCACCGACGGCGAGTTCCGCCGCACCTTCTGGCATCTCGACTTCCTCGAGAAGTTCGAGAACGTCACCGTGATCCCGCCGCGGATCAAGGCCCAGTTTCACACCCATACGGGCGACATCGAGTTCGCGCCGCCGGGGCTGCGCGTCGATGGCAAATTGAGCCGGCCGCGCGGCATCTTCGTCGAGGATTTCAAGTTCCTGAAATCGGTCGCGCACGCGACGCCGAAGCAGACCATCCCGTCGCCGAGCAACATGCATTTCCGCGGCGGCCGCGGCGCGATCGATCAGCAGGCCTATCCCGACTTGGCCGGGTTCTACGCCGATCTCGGCCGCGTCTATAGCGAGGAGGTGAAGGAGCTGGCCGATGCCGGCTGCCGCTATCTTCAGCTCGACGAGGTCAACTTCGCCTATCTCTGCGACCCCAAGCTGCAGGAGCAGGTGCGCAATATCGGCGAGGACCCGAAGACTCTGCCCTCGACCTATGCCAAGCTGATCAACGCCTCGATCGCGACGCGGCCCAAGGACATGGTCGTGACCATGCATCTCTGCCGCGGCAATTTCCAGAGCGCGTGGGTGGCCGAAGGCGGCTATGACCCGGTCGCCGAGGTGCTGTTCAACGCCATCGATGTCGATGGCTATTTCCTCGAATACGACGACCCGCGCTCGGGCGATTTCAAGCCGCTGCGCTTCCTGCCCAAGGGCAAGACCGTGGTGCTCGGCATCGTCACCACCAAGGTGGGGGCGCTCGAAAGCAAGGACGCGGTCAAGCGCCGCATCGACGAGGCGGCGCGCTATGCGCCCTTGGATCAGCTCGCGCTGTCGCCGCAATGCGGCTTCTCCAGCACCGTCGAGGGCAACAAGATCACGCTCGACGACGAGATCAGGAAGCTCCGCCTCGTCGTCGAGGTGGCGCGCGAGGTGTGGGGATAGGAAGCTGCACCAGGGCACCCCGCCGCAACCTCCGCGTCTTGACGGCCAACACCGCGGCAGCCTATATGCGGGGCCTTCGGCGGCGGGGTAGCTCAGCTGGTTAGAGCAGGGGAATCATAATCCCAAGGTCGGGGGTTCAAGTCCCTCCCCCGCTACCAGAAAAAACCCAAATAAGTCAAGGTGTTGTAAGCAAAGGTAGTGTATCAGTTTGCCCCGTCCGCCAGCGCGGCGATCCCTTCGTAGGTCCAGATCTGATCGGCGATGCCGGCTTGTGAGCTTGCCCCCAACGCTGGACCACCGGGCCACTGGATTCTGCTGCTGCGTGTGTACCCGGTTCTACAGATCGATCCGCATGAGATCGCGCGCCACGTGCAGCGGGCCGGCATAGCTCCGGCGTATGTCGGTCACGACATCCTCCATGAATTCCGGACCGACAAGCTCGAGCGGCATGTGAGCGGCGAGATGCTTCTTCAGGACGACGTTGGTCGTGTCGAAATGGCCGAAATGCGTTGCGACCAGTGCCCGGGCGCGTGACCGGACCGCAATCTGCCCGAGATCGAGCGGACTCGTATGGGCCCAGGTGCCGATGCCCGCCTTGCTGCGGAACTCGATCGCCCTTTGCGGAAAAGTGCATTCATGGATGAGCAGGTCGCAGTCGCGCGCCAACTCGACGAGGCGCTCGCACGGCGCCGTGTCACCGCTGAAGACGACAGACTTTCCTTCCTTCGCGTCGATGCGCAGGCCGAAGCAGGGCGAGATCTCGCGGGGAATGTGCTCGACGTAGCAGGCTTGAACCCGGACGAGATCGTCCTCGTAGACGAGGCCCGGCTGACACGCGCGCACGACCGGCTCGAGCACGTGGAAATTCTTTTGCCGCTGCGGGTATTGCGCGCGTGCCTCGATGTCCTTGGCGAAGGCTCCCTTGGCGAAGAGGTGCTGAACGAAGCGGTCGGTCTCGGGCGGCCCGATCACGGTCGGCGTACGCTGCCGGCCGAAGATCCAGGTCGAGAGCATGAAATAAGGGAAATCGGCGATATGGTCGAAATGCAGATGCGACAGGAACACGATATCGACATCGGTCGGATCGATCCCGGCACGCACCAACTGATGCGTCGCCCCATGGCCGCAATCAAGGAGGTAGTGGCGACCGCCCGTCGTGACCAGGATCGAAGAATGGTTGCGGTCGGGATCGACCAGCGCCGCGCCCGTACCCAACATTATGATCCTCATTCCTAGCCCTCCTATTCGGCGCTCATGCCCCGCGCTGGCGCCTGCTGAAATTCGACGATGATGCCGTCAGGGCCCCTGACATAGACGTTCTTGCCGCCTTTCCGCGGGCCGGCCGGCACAATCTGCGGATCGCTCACGGCGAGATATCCGGCGGCACGGATCGCGGCGACGGCGGCCTCGGCATCGTCCACTTCGAACGCGACGTGGGCGCAACCAGCGTCGCAAGGACGGAGTGGCAATGTCGCTTGTCCCTGCGGCGCCAGGTATTGGATCAGCTCGATCCTGTGCGCCGGCGTGTCGACGAAGGCGATGTCGAGCACGGCGCCGGGAAGACCAGTGATCTTGGCCACGGCATCACCCTGCTGACGTGTCGTGCCCGTGGCCTTAAAGCCCAGCACGTCGCAGAAGAAGGTAAGCGCCCGCGGCAGGTCCGAGACGGTAAACGCGGTATGGTTAGTCGCCGTAATGCGCCAGTCCGGCATGAGGTCATCCTTTTTCGTCCTGCCAGAGCAACCTGGCGACATGGTCACCGAGCGCGAGGCAGGAAGTAAGCCCGGGCGTGTCGATGCCGAGGAGATGCACCACGCCCGGGACGGAATGCTCGTTCGGTCCGAGAATCAGCCAGTCGGTCGGCGGCGCGCCTTCGCCCTGATTGCGCGGTCGTATGCCGGCGTAATCGGGCGAGAGCGCTTCGGGCACGATGTCGGGATAGTAGCGGCGGATCGCGGCGACAAAGAACGGTGCGCGCCGCGGGTCGACGGCATAGTCGATGCGTTCCACCCATTCGACATCGGGTCCAAATTTGCCGCGGCCGGAGAGGTCGAGGGTGAAGGCGCCGCCCTGCTCCAGCGTCTTCGCCACCGGCACGATGAGCCGCCGAAAGGGCGCGGAGCCGCGCAAGGCGAAGAAATTTCCTTTGGCACCGTAAAGCGGCGGGATGGCCAGCGCCCCATGATGAAGCATACGCGCAATCGCATTGGCGCCGAGACCGGCCGCGTTCACCAGCCTTCGGCAGGCGATCTCGTAGCCACTTCCTTCATCCGTGCCGATGCGCAGGACGATGCGGCCTCGATGCGTTCGCGCCGCAACGACACGCGCATGCAGCGCCAGTGCCGCGCCGGCCGCCTGGGCGTCACCGAGAAGGGACAGCATCAGTTGATGCACGTCGATGATGCCGGTCGAAGGCGAATAGAGCGCCGCTTTGCAGCGCAGTGCCGGTTCCATGCGACCTGCCGCCGTGCCATCGAGCGGTTCGACGTCCGCAACCCCGTTCTCCCACGCAGAGGCCGCGAGCGCATCGAGCACGGTTGACTCCGTCTCGTCGGTCGCGATCACCAGCTTGCCGACGGTTCGGTGGGCGATGCCACGCGCGGCGCAATAGGCATAGAGCGCATCGCGCCCGACGCGGCAGAGGCGGCTCTTCAACGTGCCGTAGGGGTAGAGGAATCCCGCGTGTATGACCTCGTTATTCCGCGAACTGGTCTCGCCGCCGATGGTCGCGCCGGCTTCGACGATGACGACCTCGCGCCCCTCCAGACCGAGCGCGCGTGCAGCGGCGAGGCCGACGACACCGGCGCCAATGACGACGGATTCGACCTCGTCCATGCCGGTCATGTCTGTTCGATCTCGACGTACCACGGACAGATTCGGGTGCGAAGCCAGCGAATGAACCGGTCGCCGACGAAGCCGATCGCGGCGATGGTAACGATGCCGGCGTATAGGTCCGCCGTCTGAAAGTCCTGCTGCGCGGTCAGGATCATGTAGCCGAGCCCGCGATCGGCCGCGACCATCTCGGCCGCGATGATGACGATCATGCCGACGGCGAAGCTGATGCGTGCGCCGGTAAAGATCGGCGGCAGGCAATGAAAAAACACGACGCGCCGCAACACCTCGTCCGGTGATGCACCCAGCGTCCACGCCGCTTCGATCGTGGATTTCGGCACGCTGCGGACAGCGGCGTAGGTATTGAGCAGGACCGGAAAGATGCAGGCGTACCAGATGACGAAGATCTTCGACGCCTGGCCGATGCCGAGCCATAGAATGGCCAGCGGCAGTATGGCGAGCGGCGATACCGGCCGGACCAGCTCGACCAGGGGGTCCAGGACATCGTCGGCCCAGCGGAACCAGCCCATGAGTCCGCCGACGACCACGCCGCTGGCGAGCGCCAAAAGATAGCCGGACAGCATGCGGATCATGCTGGCACCGGCGTTCTGCGGCAGGACCCCGCTCTCCACCAGCTTGACGATCTGGAAGAGGATCGTCGACGGAGCTGCAAGGAAGAACGCCGGGACCAGTCCGAGGCGAACCGCGCCCTCCCAGACCGCCACGAGAACCAGGACCGAGACAAGCCGGCGCGCCGACGAATTCA
Source organism: Allostellaceae bacterium (assembly GCA_035532935.1). GTDB lineage: Bacteria > Pseudomonadota > Alphaproteobacteria > ATCC43930 > CGMCC-115725 > DATJLY01. The sequence goes on along the minus strand of DATKQE010000035.1, from coordinate 16,995 downwards.
TGGCGCGGCCCCGTTCGCGACGTGCATCGCTGCGTCGATGGAGCGACGCAATTGCCCGACCGCAGCGATGAAGTCCGGCGATGTCTTGTCGCGCGGCCGCGGCAGCTCGATGGCGACCGTTTCGTGGATGGTCGCAGGGCGCGGACCGAACACATGGACGGAATCGCCGAGATAGGCGGCCTCGTCCACACTGTGGGTGACGAAGAGCACCGTCTTCTGCGTCCGTGACCAGATGTCGACAAGCTGCTGCTGCAGTGCCTCGCGGGTGATTGCGTCGATCGCCGCAAAGGGCTCGTCCATCAGGAGCGCCCCCGGATCGACGGCCAGCGCCCGGGCGATGCCGACACGCTGCCGCATGCCGCCCGAGATCTGGTGCGGAAAGGCTCGCTCGAATCCCTGCAGCCCGACGAGCGCCACGAGGTCGCGTGTGACATCCGCGAGATCGTGGCGTCGACGGCGGCAGTTGCGTCGCGTCGTCAGGCCGAATTGGATGTTCTGCGCCACCGTGTACCAGGGAAAGAGCGCATAATCCTGGAAGACCATGCTGCGATCGGGGCCGGGACCGCGAACCGGCGACCCATCGAGCAGGATGGTGCCGCGCGTCGGCTGATCGAGACCCGCAACGCAGCGCAGGAAGGTCGTCTTGCCGCAGCCGCTCGGTCCAAGCAGGCAGACAAATTCGCCGTCCGCGATCGAGACGTTCACGTTCTGGAGCACCGGCAGCCCAACGGCGCCAAGGGTGAAGTCCTTGCCCAGCCCGATCGCGTCGATCTTCACGCTGCGTCTCGGCTGAAGCGGGGTCGGTGGTGGATCAACGTTCCCACGGCGCGTAATAATTCTCCGGCGCCGCGGGCAGATTCATCAGCCTGACCTTGAGCACGCTGGCGACGACCGGGTCCGGCTGCTTGCCGATCTTGGCGAGCGCCGGAGTGATGAAGCGCTGGGCCGGCTCGATCCAGTATTTGCGGATCACGGCGCGCGGATCGGAATAGGGCTGAAGCTGCCCGGCTTTGATCATGAGGTAATAGAAATCCCAGATGCTGGGCATGAGCTGATAACCATTGCGCGGAAAATAGAACATCCGCATCTTTTCGTAGACCTTGGCCGGCAGGCCCAGCCCTGCGCCAATCATCGCGCGCGCCTGGTCCGAGTGATCGTCGATCCAGCGGCCGGTCTCGATCGCGACGCGCACGAGCGCCTGCGCTTCGACCGGGTTCCGGTCAGCCCATTCCTTGCGCACGATCATGGCGTTGACCACCGCATAGGGGTTCCACGCGGTGTCGTTGACCAGAATGCGCCCTTGGCCTGCATCGGCGATCATCGTGTCGAAGGGCGGCCACGCATAGACGGCATCGACCTGCTTGCTCGCCAGCAGGCCGCCCATCTGCGGAAACGGCACGAAGATCTCCTGAAAGTCGTCGCGCTTCATGTGAAAATGCGCGGTCGCGTTCCAAAGCCACAGATACGTGATCGTGCCCTTGCCAAGCTGACCGACCTTCTTGCCCTTGAGATCCTGGAAGGATTTGATTGACGTGTCGTCCGGCCGAATCATCATGGCGCCGGCCGGGTACCCGGGCGTGTTGATGCCGCCGCTGACGAGGAAATAGAGCGGCAGATTCTGCGCCGCGAGATTGAGCATCGGCACGCCGCCCGCCTCGACCATCTGCAGGTCGCCGGAAAGCAGCCCTTGCAGCGCCGCAGGACCGGTCTGGAACCGGTGCAGCTTCACGTCGAGCCCGTATTTCTTGTAGAGCCCGGTCGCCTCGGCGACGATTTCCGATTGGTTGATCACCGGCATGTAGCCGATATTGATCGTGTCCGCAGCCGCGATCTGGCGACCGGCAAGGAGAACGAGCAGAACCAGCGTCGAGACGATCTTCATCGCGTCCTTCATGTCATGAGCGCAGCCGGGCCGTCTCAGCGGTCCCACGCGGCAAAGTAGGTCTGAGGGGGGTTCGGCAAATCCGGGAGGCGGATCTTGAGCACACGCTCGACCAGCGGATCGGGCTCGGTCCCCAGCGCTTTCAGCGCCGGCGTGATGAAGCGCCGGGCCGGCTCGACCCAATATTTGTCGAAGCTCGCTTTCGGCGCGGCGATCGGCGCCATCGCGCCGCTCTTGACCATCAGGTAATAGAAATCCCACACGCCGGGCATGAGCGGATAGCCATTGCGCGGAAAATAGGCGAGGTGCATCTTGCGATAGACCGGCGCGGGAAGGTTGAGTGCCTTGCCGAGGATCGCGCGCGCCTCGGTCGGATGGTCGTCGATCCATCGATTGACCTCAATCTCGACGCGCACGAGCTTGCCGACCAGCGCGGGGTTCTTGTCGGCCCATGCCTTGCGGACGACCATGCCGCCGGTTTCGGCATAGGGATTCCACGCGACATCCGTCTGCAGCACCCGTCCCTGCCGGGCCAGCGATATGATCGTGTCGAACGGCGCCCAGGTGTAGACGGCATCGACCTGCTTGCTCGCGAGCAGGTTGCCCATATGCGGGAAGGGCACGAACACCTGGCGGATCGCATCGGGCACCATGCCGTAATGCGCCGCGGCGTCCGATAGCCAAAGATCGGTGTTCACGCCCTTGCCGAGCTGACCGATCTTCCGGCCCTTGAGGTCGGCGAAGGACTTGATCGCCGTCTCTTCCCTCCGCACCATGATCGCGCCGAGGGGCGTCGACGGCGTATTGATGCCGGAACTGACGAGGTAATAGAGCGGCACGCTCTGCGCGACGAGGTGCAGCATCGGCACCGTCCCGGAATCGACCATCTGAAGGTCGCCGGAGAGCAGTCCTTGCATCATGGCCGGGCCGTCGCGGAACAGCTTCACCTCGACATCGAGCCCGTATTTCTTGTAAAGCCCGAGCGCCTGGGCGACGATTTCCGGTTGATTGCCGATCGGGATTTGCGCGATCAAGATGGTTTCCGCCCGCGCCGTGCCGAGGGCAAGGACGGCGGCGAAACACGCGGCGATCCATCGACGCATCTTCATCCCCCTCTTTTCACGGTCGCGCCGCGTGCGTGTCGGCAGCGCGCAAACCCGCCTGCTTCAGAAGCGGCAGAACGGCGTCGATGAAATAGGGCAGTTCCGCCTTGAAATCGAAGAAGGACAAGGTCGTGCCGGCGATTCCGGCGCGACTCAGCGCCGTCATCTCCTCTGCGATCCGTTGCGGAGTCCCGATTAGTGGATAGGTCCCGTGCCCGCCGGCAAGGCGGCGGCGCATCCGCAGCACTTCCGGCGGCGTCGATTGCGAGGTCGCCTGCTTGGCACCGGTCCACGCGTCGATCCCCTCGTCGTCCGTCATCTCCTCGGCGAAGTAGCGATAGACTGCATCGGCCTCCGCCTGGGTCGGCCGGCACACCACGTGGCTGATGGTGAAGACGCCGGCATGACGCATCGCCTCCGCCGCGCTCGACGATACGCTCGCGGCCAGCGCCTTGGCTTGGTCCATGTCGCTCACGACACCGAAAAGATAGTCGGCGACGGCCGCCGCGAATTGGCGGCCCTTGGGCGAGCCACCGGCCGACAGCGTCACGGGTCGCGGCTGCTGCAACGGCACCGGTACCGTGTAGGCATCGCGAATCGTGTAGTAGCGGCCGTCGTGATCGAAGCGCTCGCCCCGCACCAGTCGCGTGAAGACCTCGAACCACTCGTGGCCCTGATCATAGCGCGCGTCGTGTTCGACCATGTTCATGCCGAACATCCCGAATTCGTCCTGGTTCCAGCCGCACACGATGTTGAGGCCGACGCGGCCGTGGCTCACGTGATCGATCGTCGCCACCGCCTTCGCAGCGAAAACGGGATGGACCAGCGGAACATGGACGGTGACGAAGATCGCAGTGCGCGACGTGATGGCGGCAAGCGCCGCTCCGTGGGTCAGCGTCTCATAGGACCATGCGGCATTGTCGAGCGCGCCGCCATAGCCGCGCCAGCGCGCAAGCGGAAGGATCAGTTCGATACCGGCAGTATCTGCCATCCGCGCCACCGCGGCGATATCGTCCCATGCGGCCGCCCACCGCTCCGGCGCGCGGGTGATCGCCAGGCCGCCGCCGCAATTCATGCGGAAGATACCGAGCTTGAAGCGATTCCCGCCGAGAGCGCCGCGCGGAGGACGCATGGACGCGGTCCTTCATCGCCGAATACGTGATTTTTCACATGTTAAAGTCACATGATTCTGCGGTCAACACAAATTCGCCGTCCCGGACTTGTTCTTCGCGGGATCCTGTGGCAAAGCTGGTGCGGGCTGAATCACTGGGGTGCTGCACCTTGCCGACGGGACCGCGCGCGCATGCGTCAGGACGCAAACGGGACGGTTCGCGATTCAGCGTGCGCGACTATCCGTTCATCTTCATGCATCAAATCATTTCCAGGAATAACGCCAATATCGGCGAGGCGCTGAAGAGCCGGAACCTGACTCCGACAGTTTGGCGCGTCCTAGCGATCCTGCAGGAGCATGACGGGATGCATATCGGGGCGCTGTCGCAGGAATCGGTGATCGACCGCACGCTGCTGAGCCGCATCATCGCCGGGCTCGAGCGCAAGGGCTTTGTGCGGCGCAAGCCCTATCCCGGCGACCGGCGCTTTACCGCGGTGCATTTGGAGCCCGCCGGCCACCGCGTCTTTCGCGAGATCCTGCCGGTGGCGCGGCAGCAGATCGAAACGGCCGTTGCGGGTTTGAGCAAACAGGATCTGAAACGGCTTCAGGTGCTTCTGCATCGCATCACGGAAAACGTGAACGGCGCGTTCTAGACAATCTCCTCGCTCTTCCTGAGGCCGGCGATCATCGAGGATTCGAGAAGAAAGCGGCGGGCGCGGACCGGGTCGTCGGCCATGCGCCGCATGTCGTCGAGCCGTCGGCGGCGGATCTCGGCGTCGCGTTCGCTCATGAGCTGCGAGTTGCGCATCGACTGGACGCGGACATCCTCGAGGGCGATGAAGCGCCGCTGCCGGGTATAGAGGTCGAGCACATCCGCCGCAGCGGCGCCTTTCCAGAGCGCCGCAAGTTTGCCTGCGAGATTGACGGCGTCGTGAATGGCGCTGTTCATGCCCATGCCGCCATGCGGGCTGTTGACATGGGCAGCGTCGCCCGCGAGCACGATGCGACCATGGTGGAAATCGCTGGCCACGCGCTGATGAATGCGCCAGCAGCGGCGATGGACCAGCGCGTAATCGCCGGTCTGGTGCACCAGGCCCTGCAAGCGCCGCTGCAGCGCAGCGTCGCCGACCGCCTCCTCCTCATCGGCCTCGGGCGGCAAGGGAAAGCTCACGCGCCAGTAGCCGGCGATCTGCAGCAGCACGCACCATTCCTCGGGATCCGAGATGTAGTTGATGTCGGCGAGGTCGGGGATGGCTGTGCGAAAATCGAACGCGGTTCCGGCCTGGACAATGCGCTCGCGATAGGTGAAGCCCTCGAAGGCGATTGGCAGCGCCTTGCGAATGGCGCTGCGGCCGCCGTCGGCGGCGACGAGGTAGGCCGCGCGTATCGCCCCGAGTCCTTCGGCAGTGCGGAAACGAATTGTCACGGCGCTGTCGGTCTGGCTCACGTCTTCGACCCTGGCGGCAAATTCGACCCGCCCTTCCCCGGTCGCGCGCAGCGCGTCGGCCAAGACGGCCGTCAGGTGAAACTGCTCGCATTGCAGGCGGTAGGGGTAGCGCGTTTCGTCGGCGATCAAGGCGAGATCGAACGCGGCAACCCGCCCGGCGCTGCGATCGCGAAACTGCCACTCGGCCGCGACATTGCCGAGCGCGATCAGCGGCGCCGCCACACCCAATTCCGCCAGCATGTCGAGCGTCGGCGGGTGAAACGTGGTCGCACGAAGATCCTGCGGCAGGCTCGGCTCCGCCTCGAGAACGACGGTCGGAACACCGTGCCGCGCAAGGCCCAGCGCCGTGACGAGGCCGCAGGGTCCGGCGCCGGCGATGACGATCGGATCCCTGTTCATGGCCCGGTCCACGGCACGTGTTGCCCATGCCTTCGCGGCGCCAGGGCCGCGCTAGGAATATTTTACTTTAGCACATATTGCCAGGTGTCTGTAGTCGGCATTCGTGAGACGGAACGGGCGGGTTGATGAAGGAAGGATTTCTGGCCGATCGCAGCCTTTCCCGTGCGATGGACAGGTGAACCGGCGCGTCCTTGCCCAAAGCCAAGTGCGTACACACGCGGTTGTGATTCTATCCATGGTCGCGATGCGTGCGACGCGACGGCCGGTCGATGTCATTGGACCGAGCGTGCCAGCGTGGTGAACGACGAAACTATTTGAGGCGAGCGGCAGCCTCGCGGATATAGGAGAGATCTGTGTATTTCGCGACGTCGATCGTGCTATGGGAGAAGCCCAGACTCTTTTGCAGGTCGACGGTCTTCTGGATCGAATCGATGTTCGGAAGACCGCGCGGGTCGCGGTAATAGTCGCCGGTTTCGCCGTTCTTCACGAAGAGCCATCGGTCATAGAAGGCAGGCGGTTCCTTCCCGACTTTGGACGCAATGGCGACTGCCTCTTTGTGATGGGCTGGGTCAAGATACCAGCGCTCCACTCTGAGCGCGTCTTCGAGGAAGTCGACGACCGCAGCGCGGTTCTTCTCGAGCCAACTCGTGCGCGCCGCCCAGAATGCGAGCGGAGAAATCCCGAAAATGTCCCGCTGGAGAAACAACGGGTGGTCGTTCGCGAGCACTTCGGGCTCCGCGGTGAAGGGAAGCGGTTCCGACGCCAGGTCGATCTTGTGCTCCGCGAGCATTGCCGGCTGGGCCGGGAGCGGCGCTTCTATGAGGGTGAAGTCGCTGTCCGTGAGTCCATGCTTGCGCAACATTGCGCGCATTGGAATGTCGCTAGCGCTGCCCTTGATGTTGACCGCCACCACCTTGCCTTTCAAATCCTCGATCCTCTTGATCGAGCTGCCGTTCCGGACGAGGTACTGGTTGCTATAAAATCCGGGAACGCCGTCTTGCAATTCGTCGGCAATGATGCGCAGGTGCATCCCGGCATTGACGACGCCGAACACGAACGAGGAATAGCCGTGGTCGCCGATCTCGAGCTCATTCACCGCTTGCGCCTGAACCTGAAGCGGCGATCCCTGGAAATGGACCGCCTCGAATTTGTAGGACTTGCCCTCGTGCTTGGCGATGCCGGGCACCTGGAAAAGCATCGTTGCTCAGTTCGCGACCGGGACGATGTAGCCGAGCCGGATCAGGACCGGGTCGGCATGTGCGGTCGATGCCAATCCGAGTGATACGGCGAGAGCTAGGACGATCCTACGCATGACTTTCCTCCCTGTTATCGTTAGGCGCGTTCATGAGCTTTGAGCTTCAACCCGTTCGCGCAATAAATGCAAGAAAAGCGTTGTCTGTGGCGGATGGTGATCCTCAGTGTTCGATTGAAGGCAAATTCCATTCTCATGGAGTCCCCACCCCTACCGAAAACATCATCCGATGACGTCGCCCCCTGTCGATTGAAGGTCAAGCTCTGACATAATGGTGATACAGGCCTCCGAGCATCGGAACCGAAGCGATGGTTCCCGTGAGGCAGGGCGCGCGATGGATCGGCGCATCCTTATCTAAGGACAGGTGCGTGCGCACACGGTTGTAGTAATCAGCATAGAGTTTGAGAATTGTCCGGAGATGACGCTCGCCGAGGATTACGACGTGATCGAGGCACTCGCGCCCGATCGAGCCGATGAGCCGTTCGACATAGCCGTTCTGCCAGGGTGAACGGGCCGCGATCGGCCGGTCGCGGATACCCATCGTGGCAAGTCGCTGGCGGACGACATCCCCATAGGCGCCGTCGCGGTCGCGGAGCAGGTAGCATGGCGCCTCCTGCCAGGGAAAAGCTTCGGTGATCTGCCGGGCGATCCATTCCGCTGTCGGATGAGACGTCACCGCGATCGAGACAAGCCGCCGGCGATTGTGGCGGAGGATCACAAAGGCATAGAGCAGCCGAAAGCCGATCGCCGGCACGACGAGCAGGTCCATGGCGGCAATCCCGCCCGCGTGGTTGCGTAGGAAGGTCTTCCGGCCCTGGCTTGGCGGACGTCGCCCTCGCGCCATATATTTAGCCACCGTCGACGGTGCGACCTCGATGCCGAGCTTCAGCAGTTCGCCGTGAATGCGCGGAGCGCCCCATAGAGGAATGGCCGCGCTAATCTCGTGAATGAGGCGTCGCCACTCGTCTTGGATCGCCGGCCCGCCGCCTCGCGAGCGGGACTTCCAGCGCCAATACCAACGGAAATCAGTTCGGTGCCACCATACGACGGTCTCGGGCTTTACGATCGAAATCACATCAAGCACCGACGGGCGCAACCGATACGCCCATACTGAAAATCAGTCGGTCAATCGCACCGAGGCGCGGCCGACGTTGCGCTCCCCGCTGCAAGATCGTCAGTTGATGGCGCAGAACCAAAATCTCCGCCTCGAGCTGCGCCCGCGACTTGAACAGCGGTGCAACGATACCGAAGACGAGGTTCACGGCGCCGATCATCCACCCCCAGTCTAAACCCGTTCTCCACCCATCGCGACCCCGGATGATGTTTTCGGTAAGGACAGCCCAAGCTCATGAAAGGAAAGCAGAATCAAATCGTCGGCGACGATTTCTGTAAGGGTCACGGTTCGACGCGTCGTCACACCCTATGCCGAGGAAGGGCCACCGATCACACAGCGAACGTCGGGTCTAAACGGTCGCGCCTCGAATGCGCCTTTGCACGGGCTCAGTTCTTGTTGCAGTGACTGGGTACAGGGGCGTGGGTACCGGCGTTTTCGCAAGCTGTGGCGTGCCTTCGACATCGTTGATATCGACCCAGCAAAGCCAATTCCCGTCGTCTCGGAAATCGTAATCCTCGCGGAAGTGGCTCACGCGCGATTCCGTGCGATAAAGCGAGGCGTGCAGGATGAGCTCCGCCGCCAGCAGCATTGCGTCGGTTTCTTTGAGCCGCACGAGTTCGTGAACGTGCGGCGCCGAGACCTGCGCCATCTCGTCCTTTAGCGTCTCAAGGCGCTTGAGCGCGCCCCTCAGCCGCTCCTCCTGCTTCCAGATCGAGATGTCATAAGCGAACATCAGCGCCTGCAATTCTCGTAACACGTGGTCGCTCGCCTCAACGGCGCGATCGCTGTGCGCTCGGAACGTGTCGCCGTGGAGCGCCCGTACCTCGATTGGGTCGAGCCGCGGCGGCGGCAGGCGGTCCAGGTCCTCGACGGCGCTGCACCCGGCGATCCAACCATTGCCGATGCTGAGTCCGATGTGAAAGCCGGCGAAGTGGTTTGCGCAGCCCGCCTGGGCCAAGCCGCCGACCAAAAGTCCCTGCACATCAGAGCGGCAGGTCTCGTCGGTCCGTACACCCATCTTGGTCATCTGATTGAGCGGGTAATACGGCGTCTTGCCGAACATATTGGTCTTCACCTCGTCGCCGAGCTTTCGGTAGAAATACTCCATCCACTTCACCTTGCTGCTGCTCAGGAAAAAGGGATGGAGTGATTCGGGAATTCCCGACATGTCGAGGTAGAGTGGGTGGTTGCCCTTCTGCCGCTCTATAACCATGGCACGCGCGATGCGCGGAACGTCCGCCTCGTCACCCCACAACGGCTCGTATTTCGGCATGAAGCGCTCGCCATGGGCATTGACGAAGCATGCGCCCTCCTGCGCCGCGAAGGTGATGCCCTCGAAATAGAATTTTGGCGCACCCGGCCGCGTGTAGCTGAATTCCGCATTTCGCAACGTTGCGCCGGCACGATACGCGAGGAGCGTACCCGTCCCAGTGATATCGCGAGCAAAGCCCGAGCGAAATGAGACGGAATTGGTGCAGATGATGGTCGTCCGCGCCTTGATAACGTGGAAGGCGCCGGAGCGGCTGTGTATTCCGACCGCGCCTATGATGCGCTCGCCCGTGCCGCGCATGAGCCCGGTGACAAATATGCGATCGAGAATCTGTACGCCTTCCGCTTCTAGCCCGAGCCGCAATCGCCAGCAGAATTCGAGCCCGCCGCCCACGGCGCCAATGAGCCGCGCGGAATCGAGCCCGCGGGTTGGACGGCGGACATAGTCGCCCTTGGCGTCGCGCGGAAACGCAACCCCCAGACCTTCGATGTCTCGGACACGTTCGGCGGACGTGGCCACGACCTCGCGCACGAGGCGCTGATCCGCGATCCAGTCGTTGCCCTCTATGATCTCGCGTGCAACGGCGTCGATGTCATCGCCCGGCATGGTGGCAATGAAGTGCGCGCTCGTGAAGGCAGTGTGGCCGGTGCGCCCAACCGTCCAACTGTCGAGGAGCGAGACGCGCGTCCCCCGCTTGCCGCGCCGCTTGGCCCCGAGGGCGGCAAGCAGGCCGCCTGCACCTGCACCGATCACCAGCACGTCGGTGTCGATCAATGTTCCGTCCAGATCTGGCATTGAATTACCTACCATGGCCGAGGCCGGTTTTTCACGACCGGGTGCACGTCGACGATCTTTTCTGGGCAGTAGATCTCGCAGTTGAAGCAGGTGATGCAGTGCTCGCGATACTTGATCACCGGCAAGAGCCGGCGCTCAACGAGCCCAGGCAGCTCGGAATGAACGGTTGCCTCGGTCATGTGAATCACATCGGCCGGACAGACGATGTCACAGATGCCGCACCCGGTGCAGCGCTCGAGATCGATTGTTTCGATCATGCGTTACTTCCCGATTTAGCCATTCGCGCGCGCGTCCCATGGCGGCAAGGACGCAGCCTCGCGGCCTGCAATCCAGCCGGTGATGAAGCATTCGGCGATATTTGCGCCAGAAAGATAGAGATAGCCGAAGGAGCTTCCAAGCTCTCCCGCGGCATAGAGGCGCGAGATTGCGCGTCCGGAGGGATCGAGTATCTGTTGGCGCGCATTGTGAACGGGACCGCCCTGGGTGTTGGAGACGACCGGCCAGACCTCGCCCGCAAGGAAGGGCGGCGTCCGGATCGGCATCATCGAGGCCGGCGGGCGGCCGAAATCCGCATCCTCGCCGTTGGCACACAGCTTGTTCCACCGAGCGATGCTAGCCTCGAGTGCGGCCGTATCGACGCCGATCTTGCCCGCGAGTTCCGCGATCGAATTCGCCTGCTTCAGAATGCCATTCTTGATCTCTTCGGTATTGTCCGGGCTCCAGACATAGCGGTAACGCCGGTCGTTCGATTTGCCGTCGCCGAGCGGGTACATCTTTCGCCCTTCCTCGTCGAGAATAAGGAACGAAGGGAGACGCGGAAAGCCCATCGTTTCGGTGTCGAATGCATGCATCGGCCGGTGACCGGTATCCTGAACATAAGGTTCGCACTCGTTCATGTAGCGGCGTCCACGGCTGTCGACCACGATCCAGCACATCTTCACGTTCATGAGATGCTTCAGACCGGGCCGCCAATCCGGCAACCGCTTCACCCGAAGCGCCAACGGATAGTCGGGATCATAGTGACGGAAGCCATAGGAGCCGTGGAAATGCCACATGTGCCAGAGGTCGGCGCCGAGGGCCTGCGCCATGCGAACGCCGTCACCGGTGTTTCCGAGGAACGCCGCCGAACGCACCGGCTTGACCTGCCAGTATTGCTGCTTCATCGAATCGTCGGCTTCGAACCCGCCACAGGCGAGAATGACGCCACGCTTCGCCTTGACGGCGAGTTCACCGTCGGGCGTTGCGAGCACCGCGCCGTAGACGACGTTTCCCGGGCCAGTGACGAGCCGCGCGACGGGAGAATTGAGCCGAACATCGATGCGCCGTTCGCGCACGTGATGTTCGACGAGCCGGAACAGTAGCGGACCGCGGGAGGTCGGCGAGCGCAGATAAATCTGCGGATAGGCGGCCATCGGATCGAAATTCGGGATGCCCTCGATGTGGTTGTTGTCGAAGGTCTCCCAGCCCGGGAACGGATAATTGCCGCCGCCCTTGCCGCCCGCATCCACGCCCGTGTGCTCTGTCACTTGCGCGTCGATTGCGGCCGCAAGCTTGCGAATATATGCGTCGATTTCGGTCATTCCGTCGGCGAGCACGCGCAGGACGCTGTCCGGCGTGCGCCCGTCATTCGTCGCCTTGAGATACGAGAACGCCTGATCGGCATCGTGCGCGAATCGCCACGCGCCACCCGCGAGAATGGAAATGCCACCGGGATCAGGCATTTTTTCCGCCAAAAGCACGCGCATGCCCGCGTCATGCGCCTCAATCGCCGCAACGGCACCGGCATAGCCAAAGCCAGCCACAACGACATCCACCTCGACGTCGAAAGTGCCGATCTCGGACACGTCAACGCGCAGAGGCCTTTTCGCGTCCAGCCTCACATCGCTTTTCATATGCGGAATTCTCGGACGATCATGGTATTTCCGATGCTATCAGCGCAGTCCTGACCGGGCACGCGACGGTGGTTCGGGACTTTAGCGCTTCGGCATAAATGCCTTGGTATAAAGCTTCGACATGTCGGGTGGGGAGGAGAGGAGCTTGAGATCGATAAAGGAGCGTTTCAGGTTCGCGAGGCTCTCGGCATCGAACGTGCATTCATTGCTGAACATGCCGATGGTGAGATCGTATTCCTTTCCTTGGACGTCGACCGGATAGCCCGTAACCTTGCTCTCGATCTTGACTGTTTCAGCCTTGTTCTTACGCATGAAGTCGATCGTCTCGAACCAGGCGGCGAGAAAGCGCCGGATTGCATCCGGATCTTTGGCGATGACGCGGTTCGTCGCGAAGATCGTGCCGGCGGCGAGATTGCCCTCGAATTTCGATGCCGTAACCAACAGCCGTCCCTGATGGTGAGCCTCCAGGTCGAAGGCAAACACGGTCGAGGTTATGATCGCGTCGACCATGTGTGTGCGGAAAGCCGCGATAAGAGCGGAGGGTGCGTTGCCGATCGAGATGGGCGTAACGCCGTTCGGTCCCCATCCTTGTGTGCGTGCGAGTTCCAGCGCAAGCCAATGCGTGAGCGAGTAGGCACTGGCAACGCCGATTCTCTTGCCCTTCAATTCGGCGACGGTATGTATCGGCGAACCTTCCGGTACGGCGATACCGATGAATGACACCGGCGGGGCCATGTTACAGACGGCGAGCATGGGCGCGCCTTTTGCCGTGAGCGCCATCTCCGGACCCGCGCTGACGCCGATGTCGATGCTGCCGGCGGTCATCGCCTGAAATAGCTTGCTGCCGCCTTCAAAATAGGAAATCCGAACATCGAGACCGTGCTTGGCAAAAATGCCCGCTTGAACGCCGACATCGACCGGCAGTTCTGCCGAGGAGGTTCGAGCCGAATTGCCTTCGTTCAGTATCGTGGCGGCGAATGCCGGTGACCCACAGGCGATGATAAGCACCGCGAGAAAAATGTTCAGGACGATTTTGTTCACGGCTTGCTCCGAAGATCTGATTGCAGAATGATGATCATGGATGTTTCCGATCGTTGGGTCGGAAAGGCCAGCTGATTTCACATTCATTCGTGAATGAACCCAGGTCGACCGCGCGCCCGAGTCGCGACGCCAGCATCCGGCATCATGCGCCGGCTGCAGCGGAAGTGGGTAAGCGCCCGTAGTCCATCCAGAATCGCCTTCTCAACGAAATGCCCCGAAGGGTCCCCATCTGATTTTAATAGTCGCGCCTTTCTGCCCTTTCCGCAAGCCGGACGCGAGGCGCCGACGGATCCCGCCTGTCCGGTGTCTTGAATGTATGACCTTGGCGCGTCTCAAGCTGGTCCTGACGGGTCACGCAGTCGTGCGACGAAACCGGGATTTACACGAACATCTGCTGCTGCATCCTACCCTTTTTGTTGTCGGCGGCCACGCCGCAGTTGGCCGTCGTCTACTTCACCGCGGCGAAGATCTCGACGCAAGCCCGAAAGCCAGCTCCGCCCTCTGCCGACCTCATCTTCGCGTAAGCGCAATGACGTGCGCCCCGCGATGCCTGGCGGTTATGCCGTAGGTCTTGCCCATGGCAGAGCTTGCCCATAGTGTGGACACGGATCCGGCGCGTCCCAGCGTGTGGCGTGCTCGTTCGGGTACAAGTATGATCGTTCAGCGAGGGTGAGGGTAACGTGATGACCGCCGATACCCAAAGGCACGACAAGTCTCCGACCCGGATCAATCCGCCATTCCGCGCAGACCACGTCGGCAGTTTGCTGCGGCCCAAGGCGCTGCTCGATCTCCGCTACGCCGCGCCCGAGGATCGACCGTCGCCGGAAGCGCTGCGCGTGTTGGAGGATCAGGCGATTCGCGACGTCGTCTCGTTCCAAGAATCAATCGGCCTGCAGTCGGTAACAGATGGTGAATTCCGGCGCGAATCCTGGCGCTCGGGCTTTGTCAGCAAGGTGGACGGCTTCGAGCGGAGGCCGCAGCGCGCGACCGTCGGCACGGCGCGCGATGCCAACGGGAAGACCAGCCTACTCGCCGATCCTCCCTATGCAGGGCGTCCTCTGCGGCGTATCCGCGAGATCGTGACGGATGACTTCATCTTCCTCCGCTCGCTCACGACTCGTACGCCTAAGGTCACGCTGCCGGCACCCTCCTACATGCACTTCTTCCTCGGCGAGGACTCCTTCAGCCCGTCCGCCTACGACAATTCGAGCGCCTATTTCGATGCCCTTGTCGCAATCTATGTCGAGGAGTTGTCGTCGCTCGCGGCAAACGGATGCACTTATGTTCAACTCGACGAGGTCGTTCTGCCGGCTCTATGCGATCCGACGATCCGCGCGGCGGTTGAGGCGCGAGGTGATCGTCCGGAAGCGTTGGTCGACTCTTATGTCGGGATCGTGAACCGGATCGTGGCTAGCCGGCCCAAGGAGTTGACGATCGCGATGCATTTCTGCCGCGGCAACAGCATGGGTCGCTGGCTCGCTGACGGCGGGTACGACTACATATCCGAGAAGGTGCTCGGCGGGGTGGCGGTCGATGCGCTGTTTCTCGAATACGACACGCCGCGAGCCGGCAGCTTCGCGCCGCTCGCACATGTGGCACCGGACAAGACGGTTGTGCTCGGACTGGTGAGCACCAAGACCGGAGAATTGGAGTCGGTAGACACGCTGAAGCGGCGCATCGACGAGGCGGCACGCTACATCCCGCTTGAGCGTCTGTGCCTCAGCCCACAATGCGGCTTCGCCAGCCGCGACAAGGGAAATCCCATCGCGCTCGATGATCAGAAGCGCAAGCTCGAGCGCGTCGTGACGGTTGCGCGCGACGTCTGGGGATGAGCGGCGGCCGCGATGCCGCGCCTGCGCATCAGACGGTTGTCGCGAGCGGGCACCGCATGACGGCTCGCAAGTCTACTTGCCGCCGAATGAACCGAGGCTGAATCGGCAAGAACACGCCATCCTCACCCATGCCGACACGACGCCGCCGGCAGTGCGCCACTATGTTGGGACGGGCTGAGGCAAGCTCGCGAGGCTCACGCGGTCGAGGCGCTATTTCGGCGGGCTGCCGCCATAGGGTGGGACTTGGCGGTAGAACATCTGGAAGATCATCTCCCAGTCGCGCGCGGTGGCCTGCGGGCCGTAAATGTCCCGGTCCGGCAGTGCATAACCGTGGCCGGCCCCCGGATGGATGGCGTATTCGTAGCGCACCGGCGCCTGGGACAGCGCGGCGTGGAACGCCTCGATCGTTTCCGGCTTTGCATAAGGATCGTCCGCACCGAAACCGCAATAGAGTTCGCCACGCATCCGGCCCACCATCCGGTGCGGCGAATCCGGCTTGTCGGTCACCAGGTTGGTGCCGTGGAGACAGCCAGCGGCAGCGATACGCTCCGGATAGCGCGCTGCCGCGAGTATCGCATACCTCCCGCCCATGCAGTAGCCGAACACGCCGACTTCATCGGATCGCGCCCGCGCGCCGTCGGACAGGTAGCCGAGCAGGGCACCGGTATCGGCCAGCACCATTTCATCCGTCAACTTGCGCGATTCGGAAATCATCGCATCACGGACGCCGGGGCCGAGTCGGTGGGTGGAAAGCACCCGATTCCGTTCATCGCGGAAATCGTAGAGTACGCGCCCCTGCCGGTAATAGAGATCGGGCACAGCGCAGCAATAGCCGACCGCCGCGACGTAGCGCGCGACCTCGTACAATGCCTCGCGGGCGCCGAACATGTCCATGTAGAGAATGACGGCCGGAAATGGGCCGCCCTTTTCGGGATGGCTGAGAAAGACGGGCATCTGCCCGTCTTCGGTCGCCAGGTCGAACAGGTACTCTGTCATCCAGCCGTGCCTCGATGCAGGTCTTACCAACGCAGGCCATCCAGGTGCCGTCGCACCGTCGGAACGGCCCGTCGCGGCGTGCATGATACAGCGTCATAGTCGAAATCGCACGCGGCGGCAATCGGCGGCACTGTCTCAGAGGCTGTTTGATAATTGCTTGAAGGCGTTGCTCGGTTGTGATTCAAGCTGTGGATGTGGAACACAGCGACGCGCGGCCGGATGGTGGCGATTGAGAAGAAGACGAAGCGATATCCGAGCGACCTGACCGATGAGGAATGGGTTGCGCTCGAAGTTTTTCTGCCGCAACCGACGAAGCGAGGGCGCGAACGAACGACCGACCTTCGCGAGGTCGTGAACGCGCTGCGGTACATGGTGCGCTCCGGATGCGAGTGGCGGATGCTGCCGGTCCACTTCCGGCCGTGGCAAACCGTGTATTGGTGGTTTCGCCGCTTTGTCCGTCTGCTCGTGTTCCGGACCATCCACGACGTTGTCCTGATGATCGATCGCGAGCGGGTTGGGCGGGAAGCCAGCCCGACGGCGGGTGTCATCGACAGCCAGACCGTCAAGGCGCCGATGGCGGAACAGCGCGGTTATGACGCCGGGAAGAAGATTGTCGGCCGCAAACGGCATATCGCGGTGGACACGGACGGGCGTCTCCTCGCTGTGAACCTGACGACGGCGGACATTTCCGATCGCGCCGAAGCCCAGCCGATCCTTGATGCGATCCGCAAGCGCTGGCCTTGGATGAAGCACTTCTTCGCCGATGGCGCCTATGATCGTCGCACGCTCCTCGACAAGGCGGCCTTCCCCGACTTCGTGGTCGAGGTCGTGCGCCGAACAGACGCTGATCCGGGGTTCAAG
>DATKQE010000034.1:0-83551 GCA_035532935.1 Allostellaceae bacterium | reverse complement strand
GCCGCCGGCGATGTTGGTGAAGTCGCCGTCCATGCGGATTTGCATGCTGACTTCGCCCTCCTTCGGGAAATATCCCGATGGCAGGCGCTGCGAGGCCGAGGTGATCGCCTTCTTGATCGTCGCCCGGCCGGAGAAGAAGCGCGCGCCGTCCATGCGCAGAAAGGCGATGAGCGTGCCGCCGGCATCGACCACGGCGAGACTGACGGCGCAGCCCAGCTCGTTCGCTTTGGCGACCCCGGCATCGAGCATCTTGCGGCAGGCCTCGTGCGTGATGCGATGGGTGGCGACGAAATCGGCCATGACAGGTTCTCCCTTGCCGCTCATTCGGCGGCCTGGCGCACAGCGCCTTCGAGCAGCCAGGCGGCGCCCTCTTCGAACGGTATCTTGCGGTCGAGCACGACCGAGGCGGAGCGCACGTTGTACCAGTCGCCGTGCCGCGCCGGCTCGGGCTCGGTGCCGGCGGCAAGCGCGGCGGCGAGGCGCAGCATCAGGCGGCGGAACAGCACGATCGGCCGGTCGGACGTGCCCAACAGCTCGCGCGAGCGGTCGACGATCGCGCCCATGCTCTCCTGCACCGCGGCGTCCTGATTGGCCAGCCCCTCGACGCCGGGAAAAAGCCCCTGCTTCTGCGCCGCGCGGTCGAGGCCGTAATCGTTGCGGCGGTTGCGCAGCGGCAGGTAATTGCCGTCGATCGGGCCCCACTGGCTGTCGGCGCTTTCGTGGAAGGCGCGCTCGGCATCGGTGAAGGCACGGTGCGGGTTGGCGGCGAAGCTCCAGTTCCAGATGTTCTCGTCGTCGATCGGGACCCAGGCATGGCCGCTATAGGCGCAGTCATGCGTGTCGGGCGCCTCCACCACCGGCGGGATCATCTGGAAGAACGGCAGCAGGAAGGGCGTGATGCGCCAGTAATAGCTGGCCGGCCCGGCATCGCGCCGCGCCGCGACGAGAAGGCCGAAGCGCGACTCCTTGACCTCGAAGATCGGCTGGCGATCGGCGACGATCAGCGGATTGCGCGGCACCGGCAAGGGCGCGAGCGTAACGCGCTGGTGCAGGAACGAGACATGGGCGGAATCGATCCCGCCTTCGACCGCCTGCGCCCAGTTGCATTCCTGCAGCCGCTTGGTCACGGTGCGCTGCCGCTCGGGCAGGAGCGACCATTCGAAATCGGGCGGCGCGGCGGCGAATTCCTTGGGGCCCATATAGACCCACACCGCGCCGCCGCGCACCGCGGTGGGATAGGAGACGCGCTTGGCCATCGGCTTCAGCGCGGTGCCGCCGTCGGGCTCGGACGGAATGTCGACGCAGTTGCCGTCGACATCGTATTTCCAGCCGTGATAGGCGCAGCGCAGGCCGCATTCCTCGTTGCGCCCGAAATAGAGGCTGACGCGGCGATGGGCGCAGGCCGCCTCGAGAATGCCGATCCGGCCCCTGGTGTCGCGGAAGGCGACCAGATCCTCGCCGAGCAGCCGCAGCCGCACCGGCGGCCCGTCGGGTGCGGCGAGCTCGCTCTCGATCAGCGCCGGCATCCAGAACCGGCGCAACAGATTGCCCATCGCCGTGCCCGGCCCGACGCGGGTCAGAAGCTCGTTATCCGCCTGCGAGAACATGCACAACTCCGTCGCTGAGGCCCCAACGCGCCCCGGCAACGATAGGCGCCGCACGTGCTTTTGCCAATGCCGCGACGACACGACCGCAGTCGCCGCCGCGAGGCGCCGAATCACTCGACGCCTTCCCCGAACAGCGGCGCGCCGATCGACCGTGCGCCGTGCAAGACGCGAACACGAACCGACCCTCGGCCGATGTGAGTATTTACGATTTTCTCATATCTCCGGGGCGCTGTCTGTCCAGGCGCGGGCGCCACGGCATAACGCAGGAACACGATCCGCGCGGCGCCGTAGCGGCGCTCGTCGGCGACGATGAAGCCGGCGGGCGGGGCGAAGGCCTCGCGGGCAGGCAACTCCACCACCGCGATGGCATCGGCCGCGACCCAGCCCGCCGCCGCCAAAGCCGCGAGCGCCGGCGCCGCCAAATCCTCGCCATAGGGCGGGTCGAGAAACACCAGATCGCACGGGCCGGTCGCGCGCGGCGGGTGGAGCGCGTCGGCCGTCAGCACCGCGGCCCGCGCGCTCTCGCCCAAGGCGGCGATGTTGCGGGCAAGCGCCGCGCGCGCGGCACGGTCGCGCTCGAGAAACGTGGCGAAGCGGGCGCCGCGCGACAGCGCCTCGAGCCCCAAGGCGCCGGTGCCGGCGAAGGCGTCGAGGACGCGCGCGTCCTCGAATGCGGGGGCCGCACCGAAGCGGCCATGGGCGAGGATGTCGAACAGCGCCTCGCGCGCGCGCTCGCCGGTCGGGCGCACGGCGAGGCCCGCCGGCGCCTCAAGCCGCCGGCCGCGATGGATGCCGGCGATGATGCGCATCGTTGTCGCCGAGTTGCGCGTCGAGCACGCGGCGCGGCACCTCGGCGATCGCGCCGCGCGCCAGATTGCCGAGCTGGAATGGGCCGTAGGCGAGGCGGATGAGCCGCGTCACCTCGAGCCCCAGATGCGCCATCACCCGGCGCACCTCGCGGTTCTTGCCTTCGGTGAGGCTGACGGTGAGCCAGGCATTGCTGCCCTGAAGGCGTTCGAGCGCGGCGCGAATGGGGCCATAGGCGACGCCGTCGATCCTGACGCCGCGCTCGAGCCGCGCCAGCGCCGCCGGATCGGGCTGCCCGTGCACGCGCAGCTTGTAGCGCCGGATCCAGCCGCGCGACGGCAGTTCGAGCGAGCGCGCGAGCCCGCCGTCATTGGTGAGGAGCAACAGCCCCTCGGAATTGAGATCGAGCCGCCCGATCGAGACGAGCCGCGGCAACTCGGCCGGCAGCTTGGCGAAGACGGTGGGCCGGCCGCGCTCGTCGCGATGCGTCGTCACCAGCCCCGCCGGCTTGTGATAGCGCCACAGCCGCGCCCGCTCGGGCGCCGGCACGGGCTTGCCGTCGACGCGCAGATCGGCATCGGGCGTGACCGTGACGGCGGGGCTGGTCAGCACCTTCCCCGCGAGCGAGACGCGGCCCTCCGCGATCCAGCGCTCGGCCTCGCGCCGCGAGCACAGCCCGGCACGCGCGAGGCGCTTGGCAATGCGCTCGCCCGGTTCGTCCATGCTCATCCTGCGGCGGCGATGAAGGCGGCGAAGATGCGCCGGTCGCCCTCGCTCAGCCCGTATTCGGGATGCCACTGCACGCCGAGGCAGAAGCGCCGGCGCGGGTCCTCGATGCCTTCGATCACGCCGTCGGGCGCGACCGCATCGACCACGAGCCCGGAGCCGGGATCCTTCACCGCCTGGTGATGCGCGCTGTTGACCGCCATCGCATCGAGCGCGGTGATGCGGTGGAGCAGCGTGCCCTGGGCGATGCGCACGTCGTGGCCGGGCTCGGTGCGCGGATTGGGCTGCTCGTGCGCGAGCGCGCCCGGCACCTCGTCGGGGATGTGCTGGATCAGCGTGCCGCCGAGCGCGACGTTCAGGAGCTGCTGGCCGCCGCAGATGCCGAGCACCGCCCGGTCGCGCGCGAGCGCGATGCGGGTGACGGCGAGCTCGAACGCGGTGCGGCGGTCCTTGGTCGAAACCGTGTCGTGGCGCGTGGTCGCGCCGAAGAGCGCCGGATCGACATCGAACGCACCGCCGGTGACGACGAGGCCCTGGATCAGCGCGACATAATCCTCCGCCGCCGCGGGCTCGTGCGGCAGCAGGATCGGCAGCCCGCCCGCCGCGACGATCGCCGCGCAGTAATTCTCGCGCAGCGCGTACCAGGGATGCGTCCGCGAATATCCCCCGGGCGGCTCGCGATCGAGGGTGAGTCCGATGACCGGCTGTGCCATGCGTCGGCGAATCTAGGGTGCGCGGCGCGGGCGAACAAGGGACGGCGCGAGCGCCGGCGCGTGGGCGCGCGATCGAGGATGAGGCCGGAAGCCTTCTGTGCCATGCTGGCGGCATCGCGGGCACCGGGTGCGAACGCGAGGAACGGAGGTCGCATGTGAGCGGATTGTCGCGCGCGAAATCGAGCGTCGCGCTGCGCCGACATTTCGCGCCGGAGCCTTCGGCATGAGCACGAAGACGCCGATGGCGCTCGCCCTCGAAGAGGCCGAGCGCGCGTTTGCGCGCGGCGAGGTGCCGGTGGGCGCGGTGGTGGTCGAGGCCGCGACCGGCGCGGTGATCGCCGCATCCGGCAACCGGGTCGAGGAGCTGCGCGATCCGAGCGCGCATGCCGAGCTTTTGGCGATCCGCGCCGCCGCCGCCGCGCGCGGCGCGGCGCGGCTTCCGGATTGCGATCTCCATGTCACGCTCGAGCCGTGCGCGATGTGCGCGGCGGCGATCTCGTTCGCGCGCCTGCGCCGGCTCTATTTCGGCGCCTCGGACGCCAAGGCCGGCGCGGTCGAGCACGGGCCGCGCTTCTTCGCCCAGCCCACCTGCCACCATCGCCCCGAAGTCTATGGCGGCATCGACGCCGTGCGCGCGGCGGCCCTGCTCAAGCGGTTCTTCGCGGCGCGCCGCTAACGCCCGAGCGCGCGCCAGCCGATGTCGCGGCGGCAGAAGCCGTCGGGGAAATGAATCTTGTCCACCGCCGCATAGGCGCGGGCCTGCGCCTCGGCCACGGTCTTGCCGCGCGCGACGACGTCGAGGACGCGCCCGCCCGAGGCGACGAGGCGGTCGCCGTGGCGCTGCGTGCCGGCATGGAAGATTGTGACCAGCCGATCGGCGGCGGCGTCTTCGATGCCGGTGATGACGCCGCCCATCCTCGGCTCGTCGG
Organism: Allostellaceae bacterium; assembly: GCA_035532935.1. Lineage (GTDB taxonomy): Bacteria > Pseudomonadota > Alphaproteobacteria > ATCC43930 > CGMCC-115725 > DATJLY01. Next base: position 78,769 of record DATKQE010000034.1, on the reverse strand, counting down.
GATAGCCCTTGGCCGCGAGCACGACGCAGAGCGCGGTCTCGTCCGACCAGCGCAGATCGTAGCTCCCAAGCACGCCGTCATGCGCGGCCACGAGCGCGGTCAGGAGATCGCTTTTCAGGCGCGGCAGCAGCACCTGGCATTCGGGATCGCCGAAACGGACATTGTACTCGATGAGCTGCGGCCCCTCCGCCGTCAGCATCAGCCCGGCATAGAGCACGCCCTTGTAGGGCCGGCCTTCGGCCGCCATGGCGGCGACGGTCGGGGTGACGATGCGGTCCATGACCTGGCGCTCGAGCGCCGGCGTCAGGCATGGCGCCGGCGAATAGGCGCCCATGCCGCCGGTATTGGGGCCGGTGTCGCCGTCGCCGACGCGCTTGTGGTCCTGCGCCGAGGCGAGCGGCAGGGCCTGCGCGCCGTCCACGAGCGCAAAGAAGCTCGCCTCCTCGCCGGTGAGGAAATCCTCGATCACCACCTCGGCCCCGGCCGCGCCGAAACGCCGCCCCAGCAGCGCGTCGTCGATCGCGGCGACCGCCTCTTCGACCGACGCGGCGACGGTCACGCCCTTGCCGGCGGCAAGCCCATCGGCCTTGACCACGGCCGGCGCGCCATGCGCCGCGATATAGGCGTGCGCCGCCGCCGCATCGCCGAAGCGGCGATAGGCGGCGGTCGGGATGCCATGGCGGGCGCACAGATCCTTGGTGAAGCCCTTGGAGCCTTCGAGCGCAGCCGCCGCCGCCGAAGGACCGAACGCGGCGATGCCTGCCGCCTCGAGCCGGTCGACCAGCCCCGCGACCAGCGGCGCCTCGGGGCCGACGACGACGAAATCGATGCGCTCGCGCCGGCACAGCGCGAGGATGCCGTCGCCATCGACCGCGGCGACCGGAACGCATGCCGCCTCATTGGCGATGCCGGGATTGCCCGGCGCGCAGTAGAGCGCATCGCAGAGCGGCGAGGCGGCGATCGCCCAGCACAGCGCATGCTCGCGCCCGCCCGATCCGATGACCAGAACCCGCATCGTCCCTCGCCGCTCCGTTCCGGCCGGCGCATGCGTCCGACCGCCGGACCTTGTATCATGCCGCGCAATGACGGAAACACCCCTCGCCGCCACCCCGGCACGCGCCAACCTGCCCGAATACAGCGTCAGCGAGATCGCCGCGCTGCTGAAGCGCACGATCGAGCAGAATTTCGCCTATGTCCGCGTGCGCGGCGAAATCTCCGGCTTCAAGCGCCATTCCTCGGGCCATGCCTATTTCGCGCTCAAGGACGAGGCGGCGGTGCTCGACGCGGTGTGCTGGCGCGGCACGCGGCTCGCGCTCAAGCCCGAGGACGGAATGGAGGTGGTGTGCACCGGGCGGCTCACCACCTATCCCGGGCGCTCGCGCTATCAACTCGTGGTCGAGAGCATGGAGCTCGCCGGCATCGGGGCGCTCTTGAAGCTGCTCGAGGAGCGCAAGGCGCGGCTTGCCGCCGAGGGGCTGTTCGCGCCCGAGCGCAAGCGCAAGCTGCCGTTCCTGCCCGAGGTGATCGGCGTCGTCACCTCGCCGACCGGGGCGGTCATCCGCGACATCCTGCACCGCCTTGCCGACCGCTTTCCACGCCGCGTCCTCATCTGGCCGGTGGCGGTGCAGGGCGAGGGCGCGGCGGCGCAAGTGGCCGCGGCGATCCAAGGCTTCAACCGGCTCGTCCCCGGCGGCGAGCCGCCGCGGCCCGATCTCCTCATTGTCGCACGCGGCGGCGGCAGCATCGAGGACCTGATGGCGTTCAACGAGGAGAACGTGGTGCGCGCCGCGGCATCCTCGGCGATCCCGCTCATTTCCGCGGTCGGGCACGAGACGGACACGACGCTGATTGATTTCGCCAGCGACCGGCGCGCGCCGACGCCGACGGCGGCGGCCGAGATGGCGGTGCCGGTGCGGCTCGAACTCGCGGCCGAACTCGACAGCAAGTCGCTGCGCCTCAAGCACGCGCTCGGACGCGAGCTTGCCGCACGCGCCGGCAATTTGCGCGCCGCCGCGCGCGGCCTGCCCGATCCGCACGGGCTCATCAACGCGGCGGCGCAGCGGCTCGACGACCGCGCCGAGCGTCTCGTCCTCGCGCTCCGCCAGCGCGTCCGCCTCGGCGCGCAACAGCTCGACGCGACCGCACGGCGGCTGGCGCCGGCGCTGCTGGCGGCACAGATCGCGTCGTCGCGGCAGCGCCTGGCCGATCACGCGCCGCGCCTTGGCGCCGCCGCCGCGCGGATCGTCGCGCTCCACGCGACGCGGCTCGCCAGCCTTGCCGGGCGGCTCGCGAGCTGGCAGCAGGTACAGCTTCAGGTGCTGGAGCGCGGCTATGTCCGCGTCCGCGGCGCCGCCGGCAAGGTGCTGACAAGCGCCGCCGCGGTGGCGCCGGGCGCGGCGCTCACGCTCGAATTCCACGACGGCAGCGTCGCCGCCACCGCCGCCGGCAAGCGCCCGGACCGCGAGGGTGCCGCGGCCAAGCAGGGCAAGCTGCTGTAAGCTGCCCTAATCCGGCCAGCGGCGGTGGACCCACAGCCATTGCTCGGGCCGGGCACGGATCCAGCGTTCGATCGTGGCGTTGACCGCAGTCATGAGGGCGAGAACGTCGGCATGGGCGTCCGCGGTCCTGGGCACCGGCAAGGGCGGCTCGCAGACGAGGCGAAAACGTGCCCCTTCCAAGCGCTCGATCCGCACCGGCACGACGGTGCAGCCATAGCGCCGGGCGAGTCGCGCCAGCGCCGGCGCCGTCATGGCATCGCGGCCGAAGAACGGCACCGCGATGCCGTCATTCATCTTCTGGTCGACCAGCATGGCGAGAATGCGTCCCTCCTCGAGCGCCGCGATCGCCCGCCGCGCCGCCGCCCTTCCCTTGGGGATCAGCTCGCCGGCATCGGGACCGCGCGCGGCGCGGATGAGGTTGTCGATCAGCGGGTTGTTGGGGGCGCGGTAGATCTGCGCCACCGCGAACCCGGCTTGTGTCGCCGCCAGGGCGCCGATCTCCCAATTGCCGCAATGCGCCGAGAAGAAGATGGTGCGCCGGCCCGCCTCGCGCTGCGCGAAGGCAATATCAGCGCCGCAGACCTCGACCCGGCCGCCCGGCGCAAACACGTCGATCTCGCGCAGATGGGGGTACTCGGCGACGACGCGGCCGAGATTGTCCCACATACCGGCGATGATGCGGGCGATTGCATCCTCGTCCAGCTCGGGCATGGCGCGGCGGAGATTGACGACGGCGCGCTTGGAGGCGCCGAGATGCGGCCCGACCCAGCGCCCGAGCGCGCCGCCCACCGCCGAGGCGCGGTCGAGCGGCAAGAGCGCGAACAATCCGAACAGCAACCGTGCGCCCAGCGCCTCGAGCGCATCGGCGAGCCGCCGCCGCTCAGCCATGCCGCAAGGCCGCCGCGACCACCGGCGCCAGCAGCGCCTTGAGCGCCGCATCGTCCTGCCACCGCACCTCGACCTCGAGGACCGAGACCCGCGCGCGCCAGGCTTGCGGCAGCCGCACCGCGTCCTTGGCCGTGGTGACGAGACGCGCGCCCGCCGCTTCGGCGTCGCGGCCGAGGCGTTCCAGTTCGGCGGCGCCATAGCGATGGTGGTCGGCGAAGGCGTGCCGCGCGACCACGATCGCGCCGGTCGCCGCCACGGTGCGGAAGAATTTTTCCGGCCGGCCGATTCCGGCGAAGGCGACGACGCGGCCGGCGGGCACGGTGCTTGCCACTGCAACCAATTCGGCGCGCAGCACCCTCGCCCCGCCGAGCCGCGCCGCGACCCCGTCCGCGTCCGCGCCCATCAGCACCACCGCGTCGGCCCGCGCCAACGCCGCCGGCACCCGCTCGCGCAGCGGCCCCGCCGGCATGACGCGGCCGTTGCCGAAGCCATAGCCGCCATCGACCACCAGCAGCGCGCGGTCCTTGACGAGGCTCGGATTCTGGAACCCGTCATCCATGACGATGATCCCGGCCCCGGCAGCGGCGGCTGCGCGTGCCCCGGCGGCACGGTCGCGCGCGATCCAGGTCGGCGCGACTTGGGCGAGCAGCAGCGCCTCGTCGCCGACCTGGGCCGCGTCGTGCCGCGCCGGATCGACCGCGAGCGGGCCGGCTTCGCTTCCGCCATAGCCGCGGCTGAGAAGATGCGGCCGCGCGCCCTGCGCCGTCAGCCTTCGGGCGAGGCTCAGGACCACCGGGGTCTTGCCGGCACCGCCGGCGACGAGATTGCCGACGCAAAGGACCGGCACCGGCGCCCGATAGGGGTGCGCGAGCGCGCGCCGCGCCGCGCCGGCTGCGGCAAAGGCCCAGGCGAGCGGCTCGAGCAGCTGCGCGCCAAGCCCGGGCCGGTTCCAGAATTCAGGCGCAGGCGGCAGCTTCATGGCGAGCGAGGCGGTCGAGCCACGGCGCAAGCCGCGCCATCACCGCATCGAGCACGTCGCGATTGTGCGCGGCAACGCCGGAAGCGGCGGCGGCGCGGGCGGCGCGTTCGACCGGATCGGCGATGAGGCGGCCGACCGCCGCGGCGAGGCTCGGACCGTCGGTGACGGTGATGGTCGCGCCGGCAGCCGCCAGCCCTCGCGCCATCGTCGCGCAATTGCTCATGTCGGGGCCGTGCAGAATGGCACAGTCGAGCAGCGCTGCTTCGAGCGGATTGTGCCCACCCTTGCGCGCGATCGAGCCGCCGACGAAGGCGATGCCGGCCAGCCGGTAGAACAGCCCCAACTCGCCCAGCGTGTCGGCGAGATAGACATCGGTCGCAGCGCCGACCGCTTCGCCCGCGGAACGCTGCGCCACCACGAGGCCGCGCGCCTCGAGCATGGCGCGAACGGCGCCGGCGCGCGCCGGGTGGCGCGGCGCCACGATCGTCAGCAGCCCGCTCGCCGCATGCATCAGCGCGCGATGGACGAAGCCGGCGATCTCCTCCTCGCCCTCATGCGTGCTGGCGGCAAGCCAGAGCGGCCGTGCGCCCACCGCGGCGGCGAGTTGCGCAAACTGCGCCTCATCGACCGGCAGCGGCGCGGCCGCGGCCTTGAGGTCGCCGACGGTCGCCGCATTGACGGCGCCGAGACGCTGGAAGCGGTCGGCCTGGGCCGCGTCCTGCGCAAGGCACAAGGCGAAGCTCGCCAGCAGCGGTCCGATCAGGCCGCGGAACCGGCCCCAGCGGCGGAACGAGGACGCTGACATGCGGCCATTGAGCAGCAGCAGCGGGATGCCGCGCGCATGCGTCTCGGTGAGCAGGTTGGGCCACAGCTCGGATTCGACCCAGAGCGCGAGATCGGGCCGCCAATGATCGAGGAAGCGCCGCACATAAGCCGTGCGATCGACCGGCACGTATTGATGCCAGGCGCGGTCCGCCGGCAGGCGATGGGCCAGGAGCCGGGCCGAGGTCACCGTCCCGGTCGTCACCAGCACGCCGAGGCCGGGCCGGTCCACCAGCAGCCGGTCGATCAGCGACAGCATCGACACCGCCTCGCCCACGCTCGCCGCATGCACCCAGACGAGCGGCCCGGGCGGCCGCGCCCGGCCGGCATGGCCGCGGCGCTCGGCAAAGCGGTCGCGGTCCTCCTTGCCGCGCGCGAGCCGGCGGGCGAGGTAGAAATCGATCGCGGGACCGAGCGCGCCGCTCAGGCCGCGATAGGCCATGAGGGTGGCGTTCATCCGCCGCCGCCCGCGGCCCGACGCCGCGCCTGGAATTCATGCCGCGCCAGCGTGCCGGGCGCCGTCGCCTCGCGGCCGACGCGGCGGTCGGCCTCTTCGGTCAGCGCGGTCATGCGCTCCTCGATCCGCCGGCGCCATTCCTCGATCCCGGCCGCATCGAGCTCGGCCGGCACCTCGACCGCCTCGCCCCACAGGAACACGCCGCGGCTCAACGGCAGCGCGAGGTGGAAACGATCCCAGGTGTTGAGGATGCAGCGCCGGCTCGTCGCATAGGTCATCGGCACGATCGGCGCGCGCGCGAGCCGCGCCGCGGCGACGATCCCGGACGTGGCCCGCATCGCCGGCCCGTTGGGACCGTCGGGCGTGATGCCGACGGACTCGCCGGCGCGCATGTGGCGCAGCATCGCGCGCAGCGCCATCGAGCCGCCGGACGAGGTCGAGCCCTCGACCGAGCCGATGCCGAACCCGGCGACGGCGCCGGCGATGATGCGGCCGTCGCGATGGCCCGAAATCAGCATGAAGAGCGGCGCGCGCCGCGCCCACATCAGCGGCAGCATCAGCATCCGCCCGTGCCAGAACGCGACGATGAAAGCGCGCCGCTCAGCCACCAGCGCCGCCGGAATCTCGGCGCCGATCGTGGTCCAGCGGCTGGTGGCGTAGACGAGGCGGATATAGAGCTGGATGAGCCGGCACAGCACCGCGCGGCTCGCCTCGGCGCGCAGCCACCGCTTCAGCAGCCGCATTGCCTCACGCCCGCAGCTCCGCCGCTTCCGCCCGGCCGGCGAATTGCAGCGCATGAAGCCTCGCATAGACGCCGCCGCGGCGCAGCAGTTCGGCATGCGTGCCCGCTTCGGCGATGCGGCCCGCCTCGACCACGTAGATGAGATCGGCGTCGATCACAGTCGACAGCCGGTGCGCGATCACCACCGTGGTGCGGCCCTGCATCAGCGCCTTGAGCGCCGCCTGCACCTGGCGCTCGGCGCCGGTGTCGAGCGCCGAGGTCGCCTCGTCGAGCAGCAGGATCGGCGCGTTCTTGAGCATGGCGCGGGCGATGGCGATGCGCTGACGCTGGCCGCCCGAGAGCTTGACGCCATGCTCGCCGACCGGCGTGTCATAGCCTTGCGGCAGGGCGCGGATGAACTCGTCGGCCGCCGCCGCCCGCGCCGCGGCTTCGACCGCGTCCGCGCCCGCGTCGAAGCGGCCATAGGCGATGTTGGCGCGGACGGTGTCGTCGAACAGGCTCACCTCCTGGCTCACCAGCGCGATCGCGCCGCGCAATGAGGCCAAGGTCACGTCGCGCACATCGATGCCGTCGATCGTGACCGCGCCGGCATCGACGTCATAGAAGCGCGGCACGAGGTTGAGGATGGTGCTCTTGCCCGCGCCCGACGCGCCAACCAGCGCCACAGTCTTGCCGGCGGGCACCGCGAGGCTCACGCCCTTCAGGGCCGGCGTGCCGTTGGCATAGGCGAAGCGCACGTCATCGAAGCGGATCTCGCCGCTTGTTGCCATCAGCCGCCGCGCTTGCGGCCGGTCGCGGATCGCGGGCTCGATGTCGAGAACGGTGAAGATGCGCTGCGCCGCGGCCAGGCCCTCCTGCAGGCTGACATTGAGGCCGGCGAGATTCTTCAGCGGCTGATAGGCCAGAAGGAGCGCGGTGACGAAGGAGAAGAACGTGCCGGGCGTGCGGCTGCCGGCGATGACCTGATGGCCGCCATAGAGGATGACGAGCCCCACGGCGACGCCGCCCAGCGTCTCCATCAGCGGCGAGGCGACGGCGCGGGTGCGCGCGGCGCGCTGGACCAGGCGGAACAGGCGCTCGATCACGCGCCCGGCGCGCCGCGTCTCGTAATCCTCCATGCCATAGGCCTTGACGTGACGCGCGCCCTGGAAGGTCTGGTCGAGCAGCGTGGTGAACTCGCCCATTTCCGCCTGGGTGTCGGCGGAGACGCGGCGCATGCGCTTGCCGACCGCAACCAACGGCCGCAGCGCCAGCGGAAAGGCCAGGAGCGCCGTCACCGCCAGGAGCCAGTCCTGATAGAACATCAGGGCCACGAGAAAGCTGGCCGTGACCGCTTCCTTGCCGAGCCCCGCCAGCACGTTCGTGGCCGCCGCGCGCAGCATGTTGGCGTCGTTGGTGAAGCGCGAGATCAGCGTGCCGGTCGGATTGGCGTGGAAGAAGGCCAGATCGGCGCGCATCAGGCGCGCGAACAGCGTCATCTGGATGTCGGCGACGACGCGCTGGCCCACCGTCGTCATCAGCACCGCCTGGCCGTAATTGGCGATGCCCTTGACGAACGCGAGCACCATCACCGCTGCCGGAATGACGACCAGAAGCCGCTCGTCGCGGGCGACGAAGACGCGGTCGAGCATCGGCTGCATCAGCCACGCATTGGCCGCGGTCGCCGCCGCCATCATCGCCATGGCGACGAAGGACAGCCCCATGCGCCCCAGATGCGGCCGCAGGAACTGTCCCACCAGCCGGCGCACGAGCGTGCCCGTGCGGTGGCTGAATTCCGCCGCCATCCCCGAACTGTTGCCGCTTGCCGTCAAATCCGGTCCTTTCGCGGCGCCGATTGTACAGGCCGCACCGGCGCCAGGCAAAGCGCGGGCGCAAGACGGGCCGCGAATCCTGTTGAAAATCAGCGGCGGATGAGGATCGGCTGTTCGGGATGCCGCCGCTCCCAGCCGCTCCGTTCCAGATCGGGCGTGTCGTCCTCGGCTTCGGGATAACCGAGGCAGAAGTAACCGATGAACTTCCACGCCGGCGGCACGGCGAGAATCGCCGCCATTTGATCGGGGTCGAGGATCGAGACCCATCCCATGCCGATCCCTTCGGCGCGGGCCGCCAGCCAAAGGATATTGACCGCGGCCACCACGGAATATTCGACCATCTCCGGCATGGTGAGGCGTCCAAGGCCGTGCCCCTGGGCGGTCAGGCGGTCGGCGAAGACCGCGAGATGACACGGCGCCTCGGCCAGGCCGGAAAGCTTGAGCCGGGCATAAACCGCGGCGCGGTCGGGCTCTTGCATCGCCAGCGCCGCTTCATTGCAGCGTTCGAAGTTCCGGCGCACGGCCGCGCGCCGGGCCGGATCATCGACGACGACGAAGCGCCACGGCTCGCTCAGGCCGACGGACGGCGCGAGGCGCGCGATCTCGATCAGATGCTCCACTTGGCCGGCGGGAAGCGGTGCGCGCTGAAAGCGCCGAACATCGCGGCGCCAGGCGAGCAGCTCGCGCAGCCGGGCCCGAAACCGATCGTCGAAGCGCGCAGGCGTGGTCACGCCACCTCGATGCCGCCTCAGGCGCCGGCGACGGTCATGCCGTCGATGCGCAGCGTGGGCGCATCGACGCCGGTGCGGAAGCGCAGGTCGCTCGCCGCGCTCAGGTGGCGGAACATGTCCTTGAGATTGCCGGCGATGGTGACCTCGCTGACGGGATAGGCGAGTTCGCCGTTCTCGATCCAGAACCCGGCGGCGCCGCGGCTGTAGTCGCCGGTGACGCCGTTGACGCCCATCCCCATCAGCTCCGCGACATAGAACCCCGAAGCGATGTCGCCGATCAGCTCGCCGGCGGTGACGACGCCCGGCTCGAGCCACAGATTGGACGGCGACGGACCGGGCGGGCCGCCGGTGCCGCGGCTGGCATGGCCGGTCGAGACCAGGCCGAGCTGGCGCGCCGAGGCGAGGTCGAGCAGCCAGGTCTCGAGCACGCCGTCGGCGACGATGGCGCGGCGCTCATTGCGCACGCCCTCGGCATCGAACGGCTTGGAGCGCAGGCCGCGCCGGCGATGCGGATCGTCGGTGACGGTGATGCCCGCGGCGAAAATGCGTTCGCCGCGCTTGTCCTTGAGGAAGCTGGTGCCGCGTGCCACGGCAGGGCCGCTGATCGCACCGACGAGATGGCGCAAAAGCGAGCCGGCGACGCGCGGATCGTAGATCACCGGCACGCGGCAGGTCGCCACCTTGCGCGCATTGAGGCGGCGCACCGCGCGCTCGCCGGCGCGCTTGCCGATCGCGGCGGGATCCTCGAGATCGGCGGCGTAGACCGCGCTCGTATAATCGTAGTCGCGCTCCATGCCGGCGCCCTCGCCGGCGAGCACGGCGGCACTGACCCCGAACCCGGTGCCGATATAGGTTCCGGCGAAGCCGTTCGAGGCGGCGAGCGCGACGCGCGCGCGGCTCCAGTTCGCCTCGGCGCCCTCGGAATTGGTGACGCCGGCGACGGCGCGGGCGGCATCCTCGGCCGCGGCAGCCCAGGCGATGAGCGTCTCGGGCGCGGGCTCGTCGGGATCGGCGAGGTCGAGATCGGGCCAGTCGCGGGCGAGCTGATCGGGCGCGGCGAGGCCGCAATAGGGATCCTCCGGTACCGCCCGCGCCATGGCGAGCGCGCGCGTCACGATCTCGTCGATCCGCTCCGCGTTGCGCTCGTTCATGGAGACCATCGCCTGGCGCCGTCCGACCAGCACGCGCAGCCCCATGTCGAAGCCCTCCGAACGCTCGAGCTTCTCGATCCGGCCGAGCCGCTGCGCGTGCGACAGCGCCGTGCCCTCGAACAGCACGGCGTCGGCCGCGTCGGCGCCCTGCTTCAGCGCGTGCGCGATGAAATCGCCGAGCAATCCGAGCGCATCCGGTTCCTGCGCCATGGCGTGTTCCTTCACAATATCCCCGCCGCGCCAGCATAGGGGAAGCGATGCCGCCCCCGCCAGGGCCGCCGGCCTCGGGCGCAGCTCAGCGCCAGATCGGCTTGCCCGAGCCGGGGAGGCCGAGACGCGGCCATTTTTCGGTGACGGCGGCGACGATGTCGTCGCTCATGCGCAGCTTGCGGCCCCACACGCGCGTCGTCTCGCCCGGCCACTTGTCGGTGGCGTCGAGCCCGATCTTGCCGCCGAGCCCCGCCACCGGCGAGGCGAAGTCGAGATAATCGATGGGCGTGTTCTCGATCACGGTGATGTCGCGCGCCGGGTCCATCCGCGTCGCCACCGCCCACATCACGTCCTTCCATTGGCGCGCATCGATGTCGGCGTCGACGACGATGACGAATTTGGTATAGACGAACTGGCGCAGGAACGACCACACGCCCATCATCACCCGCTTGGCGTGGCCGGCATAGGCCTTGCGGATCGAGACCACGGCGATGCGGTAGGAGCAGCCCTCGGGCGGCAGCCAGAAATCGACGATCTCGGGGAATTGCTGCTGCAACAGCGGGATGAACACCTCGTTCAAGGCCGCGCCCAGCACCGAGGGCTCGTCCGGCGGCCGGCCGGTGAAGGTCGAGAGATAGATCGGCTCGCGCCGCATCGTCATCGCCGTGATGCGGAACACCGGAAAGCGCTCGACCGCGTTGTAGTAGCCGGTATGGTCGCCATAGGGTCCCTCGTCGCCGTATTCGTCGAGCGCGACATGGCCCTCGAGCACGATCTCGGCCTCGGCCGGGACCTTGAGCGGGACGCTGACGCACGGCACCAGCTCCACCTTGCGCCCGCGCAGGAGTCCGGCGAACTGGTATTCCGACAGCGTGTCCGGCACCGGCGTCACCGCCGCCAAGAGCGTCGCCGGATCCGCGCCGATCACCGCCGCGGCGGGCAAAGGCTCGCGCCGCTGCTCGGCCCAGCGGCGATGGTGCTGCGCGCCGCCGCGATGGGCGAGCCAGCGCATCAGCGTGCGGTCGCGCCCCAGCACCTGCATGCGGTAGATGCCGAGATTGAACCCGTCCTCGCGGCCCTCGCCCGGTCCCCGCGTCACCACCAGCGGCCAGGTGACGAGCGGCGCCGGCTCGTCCGGCCAGCAGGTCTGCACCGGCATCAGGCCGAGATCGATGTCGCCGCCCTTGAGCACGACCTCCTGGCACGGCGCGCTCCCGACCGTGCGCGGCTTCATCGCCAGCACGGTCTTCAGGAGCGGCAGCAGCTCGATCGCCTCGCGCCAGCCGCCCGGCGGCTCGGGCTGCTTGAGAAAGGCCAGGGTCTCGCCGACCTCGCGCAACTGATGCGGCAGGCGGTCCATCGCCAGCGCGACGCGCGCGACGGTGCCGAAGAGATTGGTCAGGACCGGCATGCCGAAGCGCCCGCCATCCGCGCGCAGCACGTGCTCGAACAGTACCGCCGGCCCTTCTTCGGCAAGGAGCCGGGTGTGAATCTCGGTGATCTCGAGATGCGGCGAGACCGGCTCCGTCACGCGCTTCAAGGCGCCCTCGGCTTCGAGGCGCGACATGAACTCTCGGAGCGATGCATAAGGCATGGCGGGACCTTGGCCGCGGTCGGGGCGCCACTATATGTCGCCCCGTGGGCGCGGGGCCACCTCGGGGCCGCTTCCGGGGACGAGGAGCAGGGGCGATGGCATATTGGGTCGTGGGTGGCGAATACACCGACACCACCTTCACGACGCTGGCGCCGGGCCGGCGCGAGGAACGCATCGGTCCCTTTGCCAGCTACGACGAGGCCTATGCGCAGTGGTCCGCGCGCGCGCGCGCCACCATCGACGACGCCACCATCTGGTACCGCATCATCGCCGAGGGAAAACGCGCCGGCTAAGCCCGGGTCGGCGCCGCCTCGCGCGCGGGATGCGCCGTCCTCGACCACGCGCAGCGCGGCGCCGGCAATGTCGACCCTCGACGCGCATGCGCCCACCCGTCCTCCGGTCGGCCCGTTCGCTCGACTTGCGGCACCGGAGCCATTAGCATGAAATTCAACACACAAATGCGGTCCGTAAATGCAGCGGCGCCGCGCCAATACGAGGGAGGGGACATGCGCTTACATCGTTGGCTGTCGAGCCTGTTCGCCGCTTTGGCCTTGGTCGCCGGCGCGGCGTCGCCGGGCCGTGCCGAACCGGTGACGATCCGCTTCGGCTGGGCGGTGGTGCCGGCGACGATCGTTCCGCTGCTGGTCGAACGGAAGGATCTCGCAACACATCTCGGCTCCTCCTACAACATCGAGCTGACGCATTTCCAGGGATCGCCGACACTGATGACGGCCCTCGGCGCGCATCAGATCGACATCGTCACCCTCGCCTTCTCCTCGTTCGCGCTCGCGGTGGTGAACGGCGGCATGACCGACCTCCGCATCATCGGCGGCGAGGCCGAGGACGGCGCGCCCGGCTACAACAGCAACGAGTTCATGGTCGCCAAGGACAGCCCGATCAAGACGATCGAGGATCTGAAGGGCAAGGTGCTGGCGACCAACGTCTTCGGCAGCGCCGTCGACATCGCGATGCGCGCGCTCCTGCGCAAGCACGGGCTCGAGAACAAGCGCGACTACACCATCATCGAAGTGAACTTCCCCAACATGCGGGCGATGCTGGCGGACCACAGGGTCGATCTCATCAGCGCGGTCGAGCCGTTCTCGATGGACCCCGGCCTGCGCGCCAACGCGCGCACGCTCTTCACCGAGCGCGACGCGATGGGCACCTCGCTGCTCGCGTTCTGGGTGGCGCATCCGGATTTCCTGCAGAAGAACCGCGCGGCCGTGCTCGACTTCATGGAGGATTTCCTACGCGGCGTGCGCTGGTATCTCGACCCCGCCAATCACGCCAAGGCGGTGGCCGAGGTCGCGCGCTTCCTGAAGCAGCCGCCGGCGCGCTTCGCCTGGGCCTTCACCAAGAACGACCAATATCGCAGCCCCGACGGCGTGCCCAATCTCGCGGCGCTGCAGTCGAATATCGATCTGCAGCGCGCGACGGGATTCCTCAACGGCAAGGTCGACGTGCAGAGCCACGCCGATTTGGGCCTCATGGCGGAAGCGGCGAAGCGTCTGCACTGAGCCGCCACACCACCGCCTCGCGGCTGTCCCGATCCTCGAGTTCGCGCGACGTCGGCACGGTATAGCGCGCGCATTCCGCAAGCCCTACGCGCGGCAGATAGGCGCGGCCGGGATCGCCCAGCAGCACCAGCGCGCCGCTTGCGGCACGGCCCGCGAGCCATGTCACGAGACGCGCAGCGAGCGCGCGCTCATAGCACATGTCGCCGACGAGGACGACATCGGCCGGCTCGGCATAGGCGGCCGCGTCCGCGGCGGCGGTGACGACCGCGACGCGGTTCGCCGCGGCATTGAGCGCGATCGCCGCCACCGCGAAGGGGTCGATCTCGAGCGCGGTGACGTGCTGCGCGCCGGCCCGGGCGGCGGCGATGGCACCGAGCCCCGAGCCCGCGCCGACATCGATGACGCGCCGCCCGCGCACCAGGAGCGGATGATCGAGCACGTGCCGCGCCAGGCCCTGCCCGCCCGCCCAGGCAAAGGCCCAATAGGGCGGCGGCAGCCCGGTGGCCGCGAGCGTCGCCTCGGTCGCCTGCCACAGCGGCGTCACCTCGGTCGCGAGATGGAGACGGATCTCCGGCACCAGCGGCGGCGCGGCGAGGACCGTGTGGGCGCGGACGAAGGCGGCCGGGTCAGGCGGCATGGGCGACGACGATGGCGCCGAGCAGGAGCCAGCCGACCAGCCGGTTCGACTTGAACTTGGCGAGGCAGTCGGCCGGATCGTCGATGTCGACCCGTGCCGCCTGCCAGCCGAGTTGGATCGCCACCAGCGCAAGCCCGGCCCAGTACGGCGCCCCGAGCCCGTCGGTCGCACCCGCCGCGCCCCACAGCGCCACCGCCGCCGCATAGAACAGGAACAGGAACGGCCGCGTCCGCTGCCCCAGCGCGATCGCCGCCGATTTGACGCCGACCAGCACGTCGTCCTCCTTGTCCTGATGGGCATAGATCGTGTCGTAGCCGAGCGTCCAGGCGATGCCGCCGAGATAGAGCCACAGCGCCGGCGCAGCGAGCCCGTCGCGCACCGCCGCCCAGCCCATCAGCGCGCCCCAGTTGAAGTTGAGCCCGAGGAAGAATTGCGGCCAATAGGTCACCCGCTTCATGAACGGGTAGGTCCCGATCAGCACCAGGACGAGGAAGCCGAGCAGGATCGCCGTGCGCGACAGGCTCGCCAGCACCGCCGCGCCGATGCCGAGCTGAAGCAGCATGAACCATGCGGCCGCGCGTACGCTCACCGCGCCGCTCGGAATCGGACGCGTGCGCGTGCGCTCCACGCGGCCGTCGAAATCGCGGTCGGCGATGTCGTTCAAGGTGCAGCCGGCGCCGCGCATCGCCACGGCGCCGATGGCGAAAAGCGCGACGAGCCGCGCGTCGGGCCAGTCCGCCGCGGCGAGCGCGATGCCCCACCACCCGGGAAACAGCAAAAGCCACGTGCCGATCGGCCGGTCGAGCCGCGCCAGGCGGATATAGGGCCGAAGCCGCGGCGGCGCGTAGCGATCGGCCCAATCGCCGGGTCGGATATCGCTCATCGCGCGTTCATCCCGCGCCCTGGATCGAGGTCGTTGCGTCCTTCGACTTCGCGCTGCGCGCTCCGCTCAGGATGAAGCGCTTTTCTTGCTGCCATCCATAACCTGCCTCACCCTGAGCAGAGCGGCCGTTCACCCGCACGACCGCGGCGTCGGCGGGCACACGATGGCGACGCCGTGCCTGGTGCAGAGCCTCAGGCGGCGCCGACCGAGCTGGTTTCGCTCCGCACCGCGCGGTCGAAATCGTCCATCAGCGTCTTGCACACCTTGCCCGGGGTGAAGCGGTATTGGCCGATCTCGGCGACCGGCGTCACCTCGGCCGCGGTGCCGGTCACGAACACCTCCTGCGCCTTGGCGAATTCCTCGGGCATGATCGCCCGCTCGACCACCGTAAGCTGGCGCGCACGCGCCAGCGCGATCACGGTCTGGCGCGTCAGGCCGTCGAGAAAGCAGTCGGGTGTCGGGGTATGGAGCACGCCGTCGATGACCAGGAAGATGTTGGCGCCCGTGCCTTCGGCGACCTGGCCGCGCCAGTCGAGCATCAGCGCGTCGTCATACCCGGCCGCCTCGGCATCGTGCTTGCACAAGGTGCAGATCATGTAGAGCCCCGCCGCCTTGGCCGCGGTGGGCGCGGTGTGCGGCGCCGGCCGCGCCCACTTGGCCCAGCTCATGCGGATGCCCTTCATCTTGGCGTCGGGCGAGAAATAGGCCGGCCACTCCCACACCGCGATGGCGACGTGGATCTTGGCCGCCTGCGCCGCCACGCCCATCTGCTCGGCGCCGCGCCAGGCGATCGGGCGGACATAGCCGTCCTTGATCCCCTGCGCGCGCACCACCGCATTCGAGGCCGCCTCGATCTCGGCACAGCTATAGGGCAGCTCGAAGCCGAGGATGCGCGCGGAATCGATCAGCCGCTGGCTGTGCTGGCGCAGCTTGAAGATGGCGCCGCCATAGACCCGTTCCCCCTCGAACACGCTGCTTGCATAATGCAGGCCGTGGCTCAGCACGTGCAGCTGCGCCGCGCGCCAGGGTATCAGCTTGCCGTCGTACCAGATGAAGCCGTCGCGGTCGTCAAAGGGGATCAGGGCCATGTCAGCGTTCCTCGTTCCTCGCGCGATTTTCGTCCATTATGTCGGATTATCCCAGACCGGGCTTAAGGGATTTTCTCGCCGTGCCGAAACTAAGTCAACATGGCTGACATAAAATCCGACGTCGGCCACCCGTTCCGCGAGGACGAACTGCGGCAGGGGATCGAGCTGCTCTATTTCGCCTATCGCGATTTCACCGCCGAGCCCGACGCCATGCTCGCCCGCTATGGCTTCGGCCGTGCCCATCACCGCGTCATCTACTTCGTCGGGCGCCATCCGCAGATGAGCGTGAGCAGCCTGCTCGGCATCCTGAGCATCACCAAGCAGAGCCTGTCGCGGGTGCTGAGCCAGCTCGTGCACCAGGGCTTCATCGTGCAGCGGACCGGCGAGCGCGACCGGCGCCAGCGGCTGTTGGAGCTGACGCCCAAGGGCATCGCGCTCGAGCGCCAGCTATCCGAGAACCAGCGCCAGCGCATCGCCCGGGCCTATCGCGAGGCTGGTGCCGACGCGGTCGCGGGCTTCCGCCGCGTCATGCTCGGCATCATCTCGGGCGCGCCCGACCGCAAGCGCTTCGAGCGCTGATCCGCGGCGATGCAAGGCAGCGAGCCCCATCTTCTCGTCGTCGACGACGACGCACGCCTGCGCGAGCTGCTGGGGCGCTATCTCCGCGATCAGGGTTTCCGCATCACCACCGCCGTCGATGCCGCCGAGGCGCGGGCCAAGCTCGCCGGCTTCACCTTCGATCTCCTCATCGTCGACGTGATGATGCCAGGCGAGAACGGCTATGAATTCACCCGCAGCCTGCGACGCGAGAGCCGCATCCCGATCCTGATGCTGACCGCAATGGCCGAGCCGGCGAACCGGGTCGACGGGCTCGAGCGCGGCGCCGACGACTACGTGGTGAAGCCGTTCGAGCCGCGCGAGCTGGTGCTGCGCATTCGCAACATCCTGCAGCGCCTGCCGCCGGCGGCAGAGGGCGCGGCCGAGCTGCGCTTTGGCGCCTATCGCCTCGACAGGCGGCGCGGCGAGCTGTTCCGCGGCACCGAGCCGGTGCGGCTCACCGCGGCCGAGACGGCGCTGCTGCTGGTGCTGGCGCGCCGGCCGGGCGAGGCGGTCTCGCGCGAGGATTTGTCGAATGCGGCGGGATTGGGCGGCACGCTACGCGGGGTCGACGTGCAGATGACGCGGCTCCGGCGCAAGCTCGAGACGGACCCCCGATTTCCGCGCTTCCTGCAGACGGTGCGCGGCACCGGCTATGTGTTGAAGCCCGATTGAGGACCCGGTCATGGAGGTGACGTTCATCGGCAGTGGCGATGCCTTCGGCAGCGGCGGCCGGTTCAACACCTGCTTCCTCTTCGCGGGCGCACGGTGCCGGCTGCTGATCGATTGCGGCGCCTCGTCGCTGGTCGCGCTGAAGCAGCGCGGCATCGACCCCAACGACCTCGACGGGGTGGTGGTGAGCCATCTCCACGGCGACCATTTCGGCGGCCTGCCGTTCCTTCTGCTCGATGCCCAGCACCTGAGCCGGCGCCGGCGCAATCTGTTCCTGTGGGGTCCGGCCGGGCTTGCCGCACGGCTGGCGAGCACCCGCGAGGCGCTGTTCCCCGGCTCGACCGAGACGACGCTGCGGTTTCCACTGAGCTATCGCGAAATCGAAGCGGGCGAGCGCGCCGTGGGCGAAGGCTTTGCCGTGACGCCATTCCCTGCGGCGCATGCGGCGGGCGCGCCCTGCTTCGCGCTGCGGCTCGAGATCGACGGCCGCATTCTCGCCTACTCCGGCGACACCGCCTGGACCGAGGCGCTGGTCGCCGCCGCACGCGGCGCCGATCTCTTCATCTGCGAATGCTCGAGCTATGCGCGCCGCCAGAGCGGCCATCTCGACTATGACGCGCTGGCCCCGCGTCTGGCCCAGATCGGCGCCAAGCGCGTCATCCTCACCCACATGAATCCGGACATGCTGGAAGCGCGCGGCGGGATCGCGCACGAGACCGCCGAGGACGGGCTGACGATCACCCTATAGGCCAAAAAAAGGGCCGCCTCGAAGAGGCGGCCCGGCGTCGCTCTGGGGGTTCACACGCGACGCCTGCGATGACGGCGTTCAGCGCGTGGTCGCGCGCGCGGCCTGATCGCGAAGCTCGTCGAAGCTCTCGGTGACGCGCCTGGAAATGACGTCGAAGGCTTCGGTCTGCGCCTTGGTCACGAGTTCGGCGAGTTCGCGCGCATTGGCGAGCCCCTTCTCGAAGGCCTGCTTGGCGATCTCGGCCTGCTTGGCGACGCGCACGTCGGGCGCGCTCGGCTGGGTCATGTCACGCAGCATCGTCGAGGCCTCGTCGAACGCCTGGCGGGCAATCTCGACCTGGCGGCGCGTGACCGCCTGGACGCCCTCGACCGCAAGCTGGTTGGCCTGGGTCAGGGCTTCGATGTTCTTGCGCTGGCTGGTCAGGATCGTTTCGACGTCGAAGCCGGGAAAGTTAAGGCCGGCAAAGAACTTGCCGACATCCATGTCGAGAAAGGGTTGCTTGCCGTTGATCATGCCGCGGCCTCCTGGTGGCTAGGGGTACGTCATATTGCAATGCACAATGAATAATATGGCCAGTCTTTAGCGTTGGTCAAGGGTGGATGATGAAAAATTTTGCATTGCAACACAAAACTCACGCGGTCGATTCCCGGGGCCCGGCGCTGCGGCCTTCGGCAAATCGGCAGAACGCCTCGCCACGGCGCAGGCCGCGGTCGAGCGCGGCCATGGTGCGGGCGAGATCGGCGCTGTCGTCGGCGAGAAAGACCCGCAGCACGGCAAGGTAAAGCCCGAGCGTCGCGTGGGTGATCAGCCGGCCGCGGCAGCCCGCGGTCGCGATGCCCGAGGCTTCGAGCATCCACACCATCGACCGCCGCAGCGGGACGAGCCCCAAGACCGCCGCGGGATGGCCGATGCTCTCGCGCAGGATGGCGCCGAGCGCCGCACGATGCGGCTTCAACGCGTCGAACCGTCGCATCAGCGTTTCGAACAGTCGTTCGCGCGGGCTTTCGTTCGCCGCTGCGGCCGCGGCACCCTCGAGCACGACCGTGTCGACGTGGCGCATGAAGGCGCGCAGGATCGAGCCCTTGCTGCGATGGAGCGCATAGGCCTCGTGCAGCTTGAGCCCGGCAGCCGCGGCAATCTCGGCCAGCCCGGTGCGGCGCCAGCCCTGACGCGCCGCGAGATCGAGCGCGGCATCGACGAGACGTTGCTCGGGGCTGCTTTCGACGCGCCGCCGGCGCGGCGCTCGCGCTCTGGCCATGGCCTGCTCCCCTCCTGACCGCGTGCTCTCATGAATATGGGGCGTCGCCGCGGCGGCGCCAATCGCCCGCCGGCTCAATCGGCCAGTTCGCGCGAACGCCGGGTCGCCGCCGCCACCGCCTTGACCAGCAACGGCTCGAGCCCGTCCGCCGCCATCAGCACGTCGAGCGCCGCGCGGGTCGTACCGCCCGGGCTGGTCACGTTCTCGCGCAGCCTTGCCGGCGGCTCCGCCGCCAGCCGCGCCAGCTCGCCCGACCCCGCCACCGTGGCGAGCGCGAGCTTCTCCGCCAGCGCCGGCGGCAGCCCGGCCGCGACCGCCGCGCGGGCCAGGCATTCGATCAACAGGAACACATAGGCCGGGCCGCTGCCCGACACCGCGGTGACGGCGTCCATCAGGCTCTCGTCCTCGACCCAGGCGACCTCGCCCACGGCGCCGAGCAGGCGGTCGCACAGCTCCCGCGCCGCGGCACTCACCCCGGAACTGGCGCAGAGCACGGCAATGCCGCGGCCGATCGCCGCCGGCGTGTTGGGCATCGCCCGCACCACCGCCGCGCCGGCGCCGAGCGCACGGCCGTAATAGCCCAGCGTCTTGCCCGCGGCGATCGACAGGAACACGGCGCCGCGCGCGGCGAAGGAACGATAGGGCGGCAGCACGGCGTCGAGCGATTGCGGCTTGACCGCGAGCACGATCGCGGCCGGATCGAGCTCGGCCGGCAGCGTCGCGGGCGAGCGGTGCAGCGTCACATCCGGCGCCGCCGCGACCGTGGCTTCGGGCTCGACCACGATGAAATGCGGGGCGATGCCGCGCTCGCGCCAGCCGGCGAGGAGCGCCCCGCCCATCTTGCCGCAGCCGACGAGCAGGATCGGGCGCGCGGCCGATCGGGCGCCGCCGCTCACGCCTCGCCGACCGGATCGATCATCGCCGACGCGATCGCTTCCTCCGCGCTCTTGCCGCCCCAGACGACGAACTGGAACGCGGGATAGAAGCGCTCGCACTCGGCCAGCGCGATCTCGACCAGATCCTCGATCTGCTCGACGCTCGTGCCGCTGGCGCCGCGCAGCAGCACGCCATGGCGAAAGGCCGGGGTGCTGTCATCGGGCGCGAGGTCGAAATGGCCGAGCCACAGGCGCTCGTTCACCGTCGCCAACAACTCGAACACCGCGGCGCGGCGCACGCGCGGCACCTTCATCTCGAAGCCGCAGGAGAAATGCAGCGCGCTCATTTCGCGCTGCCACACGAAGAGCAGGCGATAGTCGCACCAGCGGCCGGTGATCTCGACCAGCATCTCCTCGTCGCTGGCACGGTCGTGGCGCCACTCATTGGCCAGCACCACCTCTTCGACGAGATCGATCGGATTGGGTCCCGGCAGGGCGGTCTCGACGATCGGAGAGGTCATTCCGCCTCCAGCGATCCAATATCTTGTGTTCTAGAACGCAACCTACTACCACATCAAGGTTGCCAAAGAGAGGGCGATGGCGCAAGCGCGGAATTGCATCGGCGGACTAAACCGGCTTCTGCGGCCGGCGTCCCGGCGGCGGACGCAGGCGCAGCGGGCGCCGCTGCGGCGGCGCGGCCAGCCGGGCCTCGAGCGCCGCGACGCGCACCTCGAGCGCCTCCTGCGCCATCCGCGCCTTGGCCGCCATCTCCTGCACCGCGTCGAACTCCTCGCGCCGCACCAGGTTCATGCGCTCGATCCCGCGCTCGATCTGCTCGCGGATGCGGGTCTCGAGTTCGGTGCGTACGCCGCTCAGCGTCCCCAGCGCACCGGACGCGACGCGGGCGAGATCGTCGAACAGGCGGTTTTCCGTTGCCATGGCCGGGGCTCCTTGCGCCGCTCATGGCGCATCATAGCGAACGCGCCTGTGATAAACGAGTCACGCATCCCGCGTCGGCTTGTGAGCCGGTGCGGCCGGCGCCTATAACGCCGGCGATGATCGTCATCACCGGCGGCGCCGGCTTCATCGGCTCGAACCTCGCGGCGGCGCTCGACGAACGCGGCGAGCGCGACCTTGTCGTCTGCGACCGGCTCGGCAGCGACGAGAAATGGCGCAACCTCGCCAAGCGCGAGCTGGCGGCGATCGTGCCGCCCGAGGGGCTGATGGCGTTTCTCGCCGCGCATGCGCACGCGATCGAGACGGTTTTCCACATGGCGGCGGTGTCGTCCACGACCGAGCGCGATGCCGATCTCGTCATCGCTTCGAATTTCACCCTGTCGCTGGATTTGTGGCGCTGGTGCACCGCGACCGAGACGCGCTTCATCTATGCCTCCTCGGCCGCGACCTATGGCGACGGCAGCGCCGGCTTCGACGACGATTTTCGGCCCGAGGCGTTGGCGCGGCTGCGGCCGCTCAATGCCTATGGCTGGTCGAAACATCTGTTCGACCGCCGCATCGCGCGGCTGGCGGCGTCCGGGGCGGCGACGCCGCCGCAATGGGCGGGGCTCAAGTTCTTCAACGTGTTCGGACCGAACGAATACCACAAGGGGGCGATGAAGAGCGTTGCCGCGCAGATCTTTCCCCGCGCCGCCGCAGGCGAGCCGTGCCGGCTGTTCCGCTCGCACCGCCCGGGGATCGCCGATGGCGGGCAGCAGCGCGACTTCGTCTATGTCCGCGACGGCGTCGCGATGATGCTGTGGCTGTTCGACCATCCCAAGGTGTCGGGGCTGTTCAATGCCGGCACCGGCGCGGCGCGGAGCTTTGCCGAACTGGCCGCAGCGGTCTATCGCGCGGTCGGCAGCGAGCCGCGCATCGAATACGTCGACACGCCGCCCGAGATCCGCGGCAGCTACCAGTACCTGACCGAGGCGCGGATGGAACGGCTGCGCCGCGTCGGCTATGACCGGCCGGCGACGCCGCTCGAAGACGGCGTGCGCGATTACGTGCAGTCCTATCTCGCCGCCGACAATCCCTACCGCTGAGCGCCATGACGATTCCCTATCCGTTCACCAGCCCGGACGCGCCGATCGCGCTGTCGATCCCGATCCCTGAGTTTCACGCCTTCGGTTGGAGTTTCGGGCCGTTCGCGCTCGATATCCGCTGGTATGCGCTGGCCTATATCACCGGGCTGGTGCTCGGCTGGCGCTATTGCCTGGCGCTGGCGCGCAAGCCGCCGCGGGTGGCGCGGCCCGAGGACATCGACGATTTCCTGGTGTGGGCGACGCTGGGCGTGGTGCTCGGCGGGCGCACCGGCTATGTGCTGTTCTACCGGCCCGAATACTATTTCGCCCATCCCCACCAGATCCTGGAGATCTGGCATGGCGGCATGTCGTTCCACGGCGGTTTGCTCGGGGTGATGACGGCGCTCGTGCTGTTCTGCCGCAAGCGCGCCATCCCGCTGCTCGGGCTGTCCGACATCATCGCCTGCGCCGCGCCGATCGGGCTGTTCTTCGGCCGCATCGCCAATTTCATCAACGACGAATTGTGGGGCCGGGTGACGGACGTGCCGTGGGCGATGGTGTTTCCCACCGGCGGGCCGCTGCCGCGTCATCCGAGCCAACTCTACGAGGCGACGCTCGAAGGCATCGTGCTGTTCAGCGTGCTGTTTTGGATGCAGCGTTCGCGCCGCCTGCGCGAGCATCAGGGCACGCTCACCGGCACCTTTCTCATCGGCTACGCGGTGGCGCGCATCATCGGCGAGTTCTTCCGCGAGCCCGACGCCAATCTCGGCTTCCTGTACATGGGCGCGACGATGGGGCAGCTCCTGTCGCTGCCGGTGCTCATCGCCGGCCTCATCCTCGTCTGGCACGTATGGACGCGGGCACCGCGACCTTGAGCGGCGCGGCGGCCGCGGCCGCCTCGTTGCAAGCGCATCTCGCGGCCCGGATCGCCGCCACCGCCGGCACCATCAGCGTCGCCGGCTACATGGAAGCGGCGCTGTTCCATCCGCGGTGGGGCTATTACGCGACGCGCGATCCCTTGGGCGCGCGCGGCGATTTCATCACGGCGCCCGAGGTGAGCCAGGTCTTCGGCGAGCTGATCGGGCTGTGGTCCGCGGATTTCTGGCAGCGCCTGGGCGCGCCCGACCCGGTCGTTCTTGCCGAACTCGGTCCCGGGCGCGGCACGATGATGCGCGACGCGCGCCGCGCCGCCGCGATCGTTCCCGCCTTCGCCCGCGCGCTCAGGCTGCATCTCGTCGAGCGCAGCCCGGTGTTGCGCGCGGCGCAGCAGGAGACGCTGCGCGGCGCCGCCGTCGAATTTCACGACGCCGCGGCGACGCTGCCGCCGGGGCCGCTGATCGTTGTCGCGAACGAGTTCCTCGATGCGCTGCCGATCCGCCAGTACGAGCGCGTCGGCGGGCGCTGGCACGAACGCCGCATCGCTGCCGGCGGCGACGGCACGCTCCGCTTCGCACGAGACCCCGTGCCGGCGGCGGACGCCTTCGCCGACGCGCCCGAAGGCAGCATCCGCGAAACCCGGCCGGCCGCGCTGGCGCTGGCGCAGGCGCTCGGCGCGCGGCTCGCGCGCGACGGCGGGGCCGCGCTCTTCATCGATTACGGCC
This sequence comes from Allostellaceae bacterium, assembly GCA_035532935.1. Taxonomy (GTDB): domain Bacteria; phylum Pseudomonadota; class Alphaproteobacteria; order ATCC43930; family CGMCC-115725; genus DATJLY01. The sequence continues at coordinate 54,989 of DATKQE010000034.1, read as the reverse complement.
ACGCGGAAAGCGGTTGCGGCGACACGCTCCAGGCGGTGCGCCGGCACCGCCGCCACGACGTTCTGGATGCGCCAGGCACGGCGGATCTCACCGCGCATGTCGATTTCGCCGCCTTCGCCGCGGCGGCGGTCGCTTCCGGCGCGCGCGCCTGGGGGCCGGTCCCGCAGGGCCGGTTCCTGCGCGCCCTCGGCATCGCGGCGCGGACCGAGGCGCTGGCGGCCAAGGCCACGCCGGCGCAGGCGGCGCTGTTGCGCAGCGGCACCGTCCGCCTCGTCGATCCGGCGGCGATGGGACGGCTGTTCAAGGTGCTTGCCCTGACGCATCCCGCCGCGCCGCCGCCCGCCGGCTTCGGGCCGGGCGATGCGGGAGAGGCGGCATGATGCCGCTGCGCGCCGCCGCGCTTGGGCTTGGCGGCATCCGCCATGCCTTCTTCACCCGTGACGGCGGCGTGAGCGACGGGCTATACGCGTCGCTCAATTGCAGCCTCGGCTCGGGCGACGATCTCGCCAAGGTCGAGGAGAACCGCCGCCGCGCGCTCGACGCCTTGGGCGCCGCGCCCGGTGGTCTCGCCACCGTCCATCAAGTGCACGGCGCCGCGGTCGCTTCGGTCGAGCGGCCGTGGCCGCACGCGGACCGCCCGCGAGCCGACGCCCTTACGACGCGCGTGCCGGGGATTGCGCTCGGGATCCTGACCGCCGATTGCGCGCCGGTGCTGTTCGCCGATCCGGCGGTCCCGGTGATCGCGGCGGCGCATGCGGGCTGGCGCGGCGCGATCGGCGGCGTGATCGAGGCGACGATCGCGGCGATGGAGCAGAAGGGCGCCGCGCCAGCCCGCATCCGCGCCGCGATCGGCCCCTGCATCGGCGGCGCATCCTACGAGGTCGGGCCGGAATTCCCGGCGCCGTTCCTGGCCGAGAGCCCCGACAACGCGCGCTTCTTCGCGACGGCGCCGCGCGAGCGGCATTGGCGCTTCGATCTCGGCCGCTATGTCGAGGCGAAGCTGCGCCGGCTCGGCCTCGGCATCGTCGAGCGCATCGCCGCCGATACCTGCGCCGAGCCGGAGCGGTTCTTCTCCTATCGCCGCGCCTGTCTCGCGGGCGAACGGCAATTCGGCCATCTGCTGTCGGCGATCTGCCTTGCGCCCTGAGCGAATTGCACCGGTCCTCGCCGCGTTGCTGCTGGTTGCAGGCTGCCAGCCGGTGCCGCATCCCTTCGCCGACAGCGCCACGCTGCCTGGGGGACCGGTGCTGCGTCCGCCCGACGGCGTCGGCGTCATCGTGCTCCCGGTGCAGAACGCGCCCGCGCCCGCGGCGGCGGCACTGGCGGCGGCGCTCGCCGCCTCGTTGCGCGATGCCGACGTGCCGGCCAGCACCGAAGCGCAGAATCGCGGCTCCTATCGCCTCGTGGCCGCGACCTCCGCTGAAGCGGCCGGCGCCGGCCGCGTGGCTGTGAAGCTCGACTGGCAGCTCCGCAATGCCGCCGACCGGATCGTCGGCCGCGGCTCGGTCCGGCGCGACGGCGCTGACGCCGCGTGGCAGGGCGGCAGCGACGGCCTGCCCGTCGAACTTGCGCACGACGCGGCGCCTGCAATCGCCCACCTCATCGCCGGCGATGCGCCGCCCGCAGCGGCTAACGTCGCGGCGATGCTGCGGCTGGGCGGAGTCACCGGCGCGCCCGGCGACGGCAGCACGTCGCTGGCCCGCGCCATCGCTATGGCCTTGGGCCGCGCCGGCATCGACGTCGCCAGCGGCGGCGCGACCGCGGCACGCTTCACGCTCTCGTGCCAGGTCAAGACCGCGCCCGCCCAGGGCGGCCAACAGCAGGTCACGGTACGCTGGGTCCTGGCCGCGGCGAACGGCGGCATGATCGGCCAGGTAGCGCAGGAGAACACCGTCCCCGCCGGCACGCTCGACGGCGCTTGGGGCGACGTCGCCTATGCCGTCGCGGGCGCGGCGGCGCCCGGTATCGCCGAACTCGTCGAACGCGCGAAAATCGCGGCGGCAGGCGGCTGAAGCGCGGGCGAAGGCGGTTTACAGCCCGGGGGGCGTTTGTTACAGTCCGGCCGCGCTGCCCCGGGCGACACATTCGCATGAAAATCCTCGCGTGCAATAGCAATCGGCCGCTGGCCGAAGCGATTTCGGCGTATCTCGACATGCCGCTCACGGATGCGAGCGTGCGGCGCTTTTCCGATATGGAAGTGTTCGTCGAGGTACACGAGAACGTGCGCGGCGAGGACGTGTTCGTGGTGCAATCGACGTCCTATCCCGCCAACGACAATCTGATGGAGCTGCTGGTCACGCTCGATGCGCTGAAGCGCGGCTCGGCGCGGCGCACCACGGCGGTGATCCCGTATTACGGCTATGCCCGCCAGGACCGCAAATCGGGGCCGCGCACGCCGATCTCGGCGAAGCTCGTCGCCAACATGGTGACGGCCGCGGGCGCGGACCGTGTGCTGACGCTCGATCTCCATGCCGGGCAGATCCAGGGCTTCTTCGACATCCCCACCGACAATCTCTTTGCCGCGCCGGTGTTCATCAAGGACATCCGCGAGCGCTTCAACGGCGAGGATCTGGTCATTGTCTCGCCCGACGTGGGCGGCGTGGTGCGCGCCCGCACCATTGCGCGCCGGCTCGACGCCGATCTCGCGATCATCGACAAGCGGCGCGAGCATGCCGGCGTCTCCGAGGTGATGAACATCATCGGCGAGGTCGATAAGCGGCGCTGCATCCTGATCGACGACATCGTCGACAGCGCCGGCACGCTGTGCAACGCGGCCGAGGCGCTGAAGGAACGCGGCGCCCGCGCGGTCTCGGCCTATGTCACCCACGGCGTCCTGTCGGGCGGCGCGGTCGCGCGCGTCACCGCCTCGCCGCTCGAAGCGCTCATCACCACCGACAGCATCGCCGCGACCGAGGCGGTACGGGTGGCGCGCAACATCAGGCGCCTCACCATCGCGCCGCTGATGGCCGAAGCGATCCGCCGCATCAGCGAGGAGCGCTCGGTGTCGAGCCTGTTCGATTAGCCCCGCCCTCGATTCAGCGATATCGTCACAGGAGTTGGTCATGGCCGATCTCATCACCTTGCGCGCCGAGACGCGCGAAAAGGGCGGCAAGGGCCCGGCCCGCGCCGCGCGCCGCGCCGGCCGCGTGCCCGGCATCATCTATGGCGACAACGCCCCGCCGATATTGATCTCGGTCGATCCGCGCGAGCTCGCCCACGAATCGACCAAGGAGGGATTCTTCGCCCGCCTGGTCAGCCTCGATCTCCACGGTACGACGCTGCGCGCGATCCCGCGCGAGGTACAGCTCGATCCTGCGAGCGACCGGGCGATCCATGTCGATTTCATGCGCGTCGGCGCCGGCAGCCTCATTACCGTCGCCGTGCCGGTCCATTTCACCGAGCAGGCGAAATCGCCGGGGCTGCGCCGCGGCGGCATCCTCAACGTCGTGCGCCATGCGATCGACCTGCGCTGCCCGGTCGATGCAATTCCGGACAGCCTGACGGTGAGTCTCGACGGACTCGATATCGGCGACAGCATCCATATCAGCGCCGTGATCCTGCCGCCGGGGACGCGGCCCACCATCAGCGGGCGCAACTTCACCGTCGCCTCGATAGCGGCGCCGACCGCGGTGCGCGAGGAGCAGGCCGCGGCCGTAGCCGCCGCCGCCGCAGCCGCCGCCGCCGCAGCCGCCGGCGTCACGCCCGAAGGCGTCGTCGCGCCCGGCGCGCCAGGCGCAGCCCCCGGCGCGGCGCCGGCACCAGGTGCCGCGGCGGCAGGATCGGGTGCGGCGCCCGCACGCGGCGCCGCGGCGCCGGCGCGCGGCGGCCAGCCGTCCAAGCCGGGCGGCTGAGCACCGCGCCGGCGCGGGCCATGCGCCTCATCGTCGGGCTCGGCAATCCCGGCAGCCGCTACGCGCATACCCGGCACAATATCGGCTTCATGGCGGTGGATGCGATCGTCGGCCGCCATCGCTTCGCGCCGTTCCGCGCCAAGTTCGACAGTGCCTTCGCCGAGGGCGAGATCGCCGGTGCGCGCGTGTTCGCGGCCAAGCCGCAAACCTTCATGAACCGCTCGGGCGACGCGGTCGGCGCCTGCGCCCGCTTCTACAAGATCGCGCCCGAGGAGATCGCCGTCATCCACGACGAGATCGACCTCGCGCCCGGCAAGCTCAAGGTGAAGCGCGGCGGCGGCACCGCCGGCCATAACGGGCTGCGCTCGATCGAGGCGGCGATCGGGCCGGATTTCTGGCGCGTGCGGCTGGGGATCGGCCATCCCGGCATCAAGGAGCTGGTCGAGCCCTATGTGCTCCAGAGTTTCGCCGCCGACGAGAAGCCTTGGCTCGAGCCGCTGATCGACGCGGTGGCCGAGGCGATCCCGCTCCTCGTCGGCGACGATGCGCCGGGCTTCATGACCCGGGTCGCGCTGATCCTCAAGCCGCCGCCGGCGAAGCCGCCGCGGCCGCCGCACGCCGCGACGGAGAACGCGTGTTGAGCGGCCGGCATCGGCATCGTGCGGTCTTCGACTTCACTCAGAATGAAGGAGAATCGTTATGGCATTGAGAAAAGCTCCTCATCCTGAGCGAAGCGCCGAAGGCGCGACGTCGAAGGATGCACGATCGACCTTCGGCGTCTCGGGTCATCCCTAGCTATCATGGGGTTCAATTGCGGCATCGTCGGCCTGCCCAATGTCGGCAAGTCGACACTCTTCAACGCGCTCACCGCGACCGCCGCGGCCGAGGCGGCGAATTATCCGTTCTGCACGATCGAGCCCAATGTCGGCCGCGTCGCCGTGCCGGACGAGCGCCTCGACGTGTGCGCACGCCTTGCGCGCTCGGCCAAGGTCGTGCCGACCCAGCTCGAATTCGTCGACATCGCCGGGCTGGTGCGCGGCGCCTCCAAGGGCGAGGGTCTGGGCAACCAGTTCCTCGGTCACATTCGCGCCGTCGATGCGATCCTGCACGTGCTGCGCTGCTTCGAGGACGCGAACGTCGCCCATGTCGAGGGCGCGGTCGATCCGGTGCGCGACGCCGACACGGTCGAGACCGAGCTGATGCTGGCCGATCTCGACAGCCTCGAGCGCCGCCTCGCCGCGGCCGAGAAGCGCGCGCGCGGCAACGACAAGGAGGCGAAGGCGCAGCTCGCGGTGATCGAGCCGGTGCTCGCGCTCCTGCGCCAGGGGCGGCCCGCACGCAGCTTCGTGCCGCCGCCGGAGGCGAAGCCAATGTTCGCCGCGCTCCAGCTTCTCACCGCGAAGCCCGTCCTTTTCATCGCCAACGTCGAGGAAGCGGCGGCATCGGCCGGCAATGCGCAGTCCGCGCGCGTCGCTGATTATGCCGCCGCGCGCGGCGCCGCCGCGATCGTCATCTCGGCCGCGATCGAAGCCGAAGTGGCACAGCTCGCCGATGCCGACGAGAAGCGGCAGTTCCTGTCGAGCCTCGGCCTCGCGGAATCGGGGCTCGACCGCGTCATCCGCGCCGGCTACCGCCTGCTCGACCTCGTCACCTTCTTCACCGTCGGCCCCAAGGAGGCGCGTGCCTGGACCGTGGCCAAGGGCACCAAGGCGCCGCAGGCCGCGGGCGCCATCCACAGCGATTTCGAGCACGGCTTCATCCGCGCCGAGACCATCGCCTATGCCGATTTCGTCGCCCATGGCGGCGAGGCGGGCGCGCGGGACGCCGGCAAGATGCGGCTCGAAGGCGCGGACTATGTCGTCGCCGACGGCGACATCCTGCATATCCGCTTCAATGTGTGAGGCGCGATAATCCCTGTTCACCCTTGCCCCCCGCTCGCCTATGATTGCCGTCAAACCACCGAGGAGGAGCCAAACCATGGGACAGACGATCTCGCTCACGGCCAAGGACGGCTTCAAATTAGGAGCCTATCGCGCCGATCCCGATGGCAAGCCGCGCGGCACCATCGTCGTCATCCAGGAGATCTTCGGCGTCAATCATCACATCCGCAGCGTCGCCGACCGCTATGCAGCGCTCGGCTATGTCGCGATTGCGCCGCAAGTGTTCGACCGCGCCCAGAAGGATTTCGAAACCGGCTATGACCAGCCGAGCATGGAGGCGGGCCGCGGCATGCGCGGCAAGATCTCGACCGAGAATCTCCTGCTCGACACCCAGGCGGCGGTCGATTTCGGCAAGCAGTTCGGCAAGGTCGCCGTGATCGGCTACTGCATGGGCGGGTCGGTGGCGTTCCTGTCGGCGACGCGGCTCGACGGCGTCGCTTGCGCCGTCGGCTATTACGGCGGCCAGATCGCGCAAAGCTGCGACGAGAAGCCGCGCGTGCCGACGATGCTGCATTTCGGCGATCAGGATCAGAGCATCCCGATGACCGACGTCGAGAAGATCAAGAAGGCGCGGCCGGAGACGCCGTGCTTCGTCTATCACGCCGGCCACGGCTTCCACTGCGACGAGCGCGCCTCGTTCGCGCCCGAGGCGGCCCAGGTCGCCGCCTGCCGTTCGCAGGAATTCCTCGCCAAGCACGTCGGCTGAATGCGTCTGTGATCATGCCCCTCCCGCCGACTGCGGGAGGGGCATCGTTCTCATCGCGCGGCGCTGCGGTCGCCGCCCTCGACCGCAGCCTCTCGATCAGAAGCGGCCGAGACGCCCAACCACCTCGCCGGTGCTGTCGTGGAGAATGAGCGGGGCCAAATCCTCGCGGCCGAGCCTGCCGTCGAAATCGAACAACCCCTCGATCGAGCCGGCGATCCGGTCGAACGAGCCTTGCCCGGGCTTCGGATTGCCGCTCGGCGTGCCGTCGGGATTATCGAGCGAATCGATGCGCCCGAGCTGCCAGTTGTCCTCGATGAAGCGCAGAACCGACGTGGTGTCGAGCAGCGTGTCATCGACATCGTTGCGCTTCGCGTAGGGCGAGATCACGAGGAACGGCAGGCGCTGGCCATAGCCGCAGCGGTCGTTGAACGCGGTAGCGGCCATGTTGCTGCCGTTGCACATGCCGTCTTCTATGACATCGTTCGACTGGTTGAGGATCGGCGACAGGGCGTGATCGTACCAGCCGTCGCTGTCGTCATAGGTGATGATGATCGCCATGTGCGGCCAGGATGGCGACTGCTCCAGCTTGTTGATGGTATCGACCAGGAAGGTCTGCTCCGCCAGCACGTCCGAGGTCATCGGATGGCCGGTCTCGTTCGCCGGCGCCTTGAGGAAGCTGACCGCGGGCAGGTTGCCGGCACCGAGTGCCGCCCAGAACGCGTTGAGATCGTATTGGTGGTTTGCCTGGTCGCCTTGATGGCCGATCAGCGCGGTCGAGCTCGGCGGCAGGTGATGGGGATTGGCGGTCGACGCGTAGTACTGGAACGGATCGTAATGCACGTCATATTGCGCGCTGCAGACCGCGTGCGTCGGGGTCGAGCCCGTCTGGGCCGCGAAATCGCCGTAGAACCAGCCCCACGTGATCCCTTTCGCATTGAGCAGATCGCCGACATTGTGCCCGGTCATCGCGACCGCGGCGGTGGTTGGCGTGTGGCAGTCGTCGAGGGTGGAGTCGAGATTGGCGATGACCGAGCCGTTGCGGATGACGTATTTGGTCGTTGAGCCGGATTTCAGCACATTGCCCGGCTCGAAGGTCTGATGCGTCTGTCCCGAGATCAGATTGATGTGGCCCATCACCGTGGTGCCGAATTCGGTGTCGAAGAAATTGTCGCTCATGGCGAAGTGCTGCGCGTAGTTCCACAGCGCGGTCACGGTGTTGCCGTCGTAATAGCCCATGCCGATCCCGGCAGGACAGGCGACTTCGCTGCCGCTCGGACCCGTGGCGGTCGAGCTGGTGCTTTGCGGAAACTTGTCCATCAAGCCGTGGTCGAAGGCGCCCTGTTCCGCCTTGTAGGCATTGCTGTTGTCGCAATCGAGCGCCGCCTGGCTGCGGTCGAGCCGGAACGGCGCCACCGAATTGGGGTTGCTGTTCAGCAAGGCGTCATCGAGCCCGTTCACGCTGGGCGTATCGTCGGCGGGGACGAAACGCGGCTCGCCGGGCGGATTGGCGGCATGGGGATAGGTGCCGAAATAGTGATCGAACGAATTGTTCTCCTGAAAGATCACGACGACATGCGTAATGGGCGTCGTCGTGACCGGCGCCGCACCGGCCGCGCTCGCCGCGAATACGGCAGTGCCAAGCATGAACAGTGTCGCCAGTCCCCTCATGGTCGTCTCCCCGCGGGCCATTGGTCGTGGCCCCGCATGCTAGAGACCGGCGATTGCGGTTTTGATGCGAAACCGTGTCAGGATGGTGTCAACCGCCCGTCCGCTCGGGGAAGAGCGCGAGCAGCCCCGCGCGCGAGGCGGGGCAGACGCCGCGCTCGGTGACAAGCGCGGTCACGAGCCGCGCCGGCGTCACGTCGAAGGCGACATTGAGGGCCGGGCTCGACGGCGGCAGGATGCGCACGCGCGCGATGCCGCCGTCCGCGAGCGCGCCTTCGATCTCGGCGATTTCGGCCGGGTCGCGCTCCTCGATCGGAATCTCGGCGCACCCGTCCGCGATGGTCCAGTCGATGCTCGGCGACGGCAGCGCCACATAGAACGGCACGTCGTTGTCGAACGCGGCGAGCGCCTTGAGATAGGTGCCGATCTTGTTGGCGACATCGCCCGAGGCGGCGGTGCGGTCGGTGCCGACGAGGCAAAGATCGACGCGGCCCCGCTGCATCAGATGCCCGCCAGCATTGTCGACGATGACGGTGTGCGGGACGCCGTGCTCGGCCAGTTCCCAGGCGGTGAGGCCGGCGCCCTGGTTGCGCGGCCGCGTCTCGTCGACCCAGACATGGACCGGGATGCCGTCGTGGTGGGCGCGATAGACCGGCGCCAGCGCCGTGCCCCAATCGACCGTGGCGAGCCAGCCGGCATTGCAATGGGTGAGAATCTCGACCGCGCCGCGCCGGTCCTTGCGCTCCCACGCGGCGGCGATGAGCGGCAGGCCGTGCGCGGCGATGGCGCGGTTCAGGGCCACGTCGGCATCGGCCAGTTCCGCGGCGCGGCGCCAGGCCGCCGCCGCGCGCGACGCTGGCGGCAACGGCAGGACGTGGCGGCGCATCGCCTCGACCGCCCAGCGCAGATTGACCGCGGTCGGCCGCGTCGCCAGCAGCACGCGGCAGGAATCGTCGAGCGCCGCATCGCCCGTGTCGCGCCCGAGCGCGAGCGCAAGGCCATAGGCAGCCGTGACGCCGATGAGCGGCGCACCGCGCACGACCATGGCGCGGATCGCGTGCGCCGCGTCCTCGAGCGTCTCGAGCCGGGCGGTGACGAAGCTGTGCGGCAGGCGCGTCTGATCGATGACGCCCACGCTCGCACCGTCGGGCTCGACCCAGATGGTGCGCATGGGCTTGCCGCGAACGTTCACGGCTCAGCCGCTCTGCCGCAGCACGCGGCCGGCGACCGCATCGAGCCGCAGCACCATCGCCGGATCGCGCGCGGCGGGCGCGGTAATGAGGGCATGGTCGAGCACGTGGCGGCAACCCTGCGGGCAGTCGCGATCGGCGGCGATCAGCGGCACCGAAGCGGCGATGAGACGCTTCGCCTTCGCCGCATTGGCAGTCAGCACTTCGATGATCTGCGCCACCGTGACGTGATCGTGGTCGGGATGCCAGCAGTCGAAATCGGTCACCATGGCGATGGTCGCGTAACAGATCTCCGCCTCGCGGGCGAGCTTCGCCTCGGGCATGTTGGTCATGCCGATCACGTCGCAGCCCCAGCTCCGGTAGAGATTGCTTTCGGCGACGGTGGAGAATTGCGGCCCCTCCATGACGAGATAGGTGCCGCCGCGCGCGAGCGCGATCGAAGCCGCCGCGCCCGCCGCGGCGAGGCGGTCGCCGAGCCGGGCGCAGACCGGATGCCCCATCGACACATGCGCGACGCAGCCGGTGCCGAAAAAAGTCTTCACCCGCGCGAAGGTGCGATCGATGAACTGATCGACGACGACGAAGCTTCCCGGCGTGAGCTCGGGCTTGAGCGAGCCCACGGCCGAGAGCGAGATGAGATCGGTGACGCCGGCGCGCTTCAGCGCATCGATGTTGGCGCGGAAATTGATCTCGCCCGGCGGGATGCAGTGGCCGCGGCCGTGGCGCGGCAGGAACACCACTTCGGCGCCGCCGAGCCGGCCGAAGCACAGCGCGTCCGAGGGCTCGCCGAACGGGGATGCGACGCGCCGCCAGGCGACATCGCTCAGCCCCTCGATCTCGTAGAGCCCGCTGCCTCCGATGATGCCGATGACGGGTGAGGCCATTCCTTCCGCTCCGCCGTGAGCGGCCAGTGTTCCAGGCGGGCGCCGCGCGGGCAACAGGAAATGGCGCAACCGCGGCCGCCAAGCGGCTGCCTAAGCCCCGCGCTTTTCGCCCGGCGGGGTCTCGATCATGGGCGGTTGCGCAACACCGGCGCGAGCCTTTAGGGTCAGGCGCGATTTTTCCACCATCCGTGGTTCCCCATGTCGAGCCAGCTCTTCACGCCCATTTCCCTGCGCGGGCTCACGCTCGCGAACCGCATCGTCGTGTCGCCGATGTGCCAGTACAGCGCCGATGACGGCTCGGCGACCGACTGGCACATGCAGCATCTCGGCATGCTCAGCCATTCCGGCGCCGGCCTTCTGGTGATCGAGGCGACCGGTATCGAGCGCGAGGGGCGCATCACCCCGGGTTGCCTCGGCCTCTATTCCGACGCCAACGAGGCGGCGCTCGCACGCGTGCTGGCCGCGTGCCGGCGCTATTCCCGCATGCCGATCGGCATCCAATTGGCGCATGCCGGGCGCAAAGCCTCGGCGGCGCCGCCTTGGGAGGGCGCCGGCCCGCTGCCGCCGGAGCGCCATGCCTGGACCACGGTGGCGCCGTCGCCGCTGCCGTTCGATGCGGGATGGCCCACGCCCAAGCCGCTCGCCGAGGCGGAGATCGACCGGATCGTCGAGTCGTTCCAGACGGCGGCGCGCCGCGCGGCGCGGCTCGGGCTCGACGAGGTCGAGTTGCACTGCGCGCACGGCTATCTCATGCACGAATTCCTGTCGCCGATCGCCAACAGGCGCGAGGACCGGTACGGCGGCAGCCTCGAGAACCGCATGCGGTTTCCGCTGCGCGTCGCCGAGGCGGTGCGGGCGGTCTGGCCCGCGGACAAGCCGATGGGCGCGCGCCTCAGCGCGACCGACTGGCGCGACGACGGCTGGACGATCGAGGATTCGGTCGTCTTCGCCCGCGCGCTCAAGGAACGGGGCTGCGACTTCGTCTGCGCCTCGAGCGGCGGCATCGCCGGCCGGATCGCGGCGCCGCAGGCGCCAGGCTACATGGTGCGCTTCGCCGATCGCATCAGGCGCGAGGCCGGTATCGTTAGCCGCGCCGTCGGCCTCATCGTCACCGCAGCCCAGGCCGACACCGTGATCGCGGAGGGTCTGGCCGACATGGTCGCGCTGGCGCGCGCCGTGCTCGACGATCCGCGCTGGGGCTGGCATGCGGCCGAGGCGCTGGGCGCCAGCGTCGCCTTCCCGCCGCAATACGATCGCGTGAATCCCAAGACTTGGCCGGGGGCCAAGATGGCGCGGCCGGCACCGGCGGCGTGACGGTCCGGGCGCGCCGGCGCCCGGTTCAGTGCAATTCGGCCCAGACCTTGCGCTTGGCAGCGTAGAGCACGCCGGTCATCGCCAGCAGGAACAGGATCGTCTTGGCACCGACGCGCTTGCGCTCTTCCATGTTGGGGTGGGAAGCCCAGGCGAGGAACGTGACGACATCGTGCGCTTCCTGCGGCAGCGTCGCCTTGGTGCCATCGGCATAGGTGACGGAGCCGTCGCTGAGCGGCTGCGGCATCGCAATCTGATGGCCGGGGAAATACGCGTTGTAGCTCATGCCGTCATTGAGCTTGAAATTCGCTGGCGCATCCGTGAACCCGGTGAGAATGCCATAGATGTAGTCGACGCCGCCGTCGCGCGCCTTGACGATGTCCGAGAGATCGGGCGGCAGCGCCCCGTTATGCGCGGCGCGCGCCTGCTCGTCGTTGGCATAAGGCGCGACGAAGGGGTCGGCGGGCTGCGCCGGGCGCTGAAACATGTCGCCCTGGTCGTTGGGGCCCGCGGTCACCTGCTTCTGCGCGGCGATCGCCTTGATCTCGTCATTGGTATAGCCGAGCGCGGCGAGATCGCGGTAATGCAGCAGGTTCATCGAATGGCAGTTCGAGCATACCTCGCTGTAGACCTGGAACCCGCGCTGCAGCGCGGCGCGGTCGTAGGTGCCGAAGATGCCGCCGAACGACCAGCCCGGATGGGGGAGCGGCGGCGGCGCTTCGTCCTCGGCCAGCGCCGGCGCGGCGAAGGCGAGGAAGGCGGCGGCCGCCAGGAGCCAGAGCGCGCGGCGCATCACGATTTCTCCACGGTTGCGGCCTGGCCGCCGGCCCGGCCGGCGCGTTTGGCGAGCACGGCAGCGGTGATGCTCGTCGGCAGCGGCAGCGGCCGCTCGAACTTGCCGATGAAGGGAAAGAGCACGTAGAAGTGGAAGAAGTAATAGAATGTGGCGATCCGGCCGATGACGATGAACAAGCCCTCGGGGCGGTGCGCGCCGACCCAGCCGAGCACGAAACAGTCGACCACCAGAAACCAGAACAGCCACTTGTAGATCGGGCGGAAGAACGCGCTGCGCACGCGCGAGGTGTCGAGCCACGGCAGCAGAAACAGCGTCAGGATCGAGCCGAACATGGCGCACACGCCGATGAGCTTGTTCGGGATCGAGCGCAGGATGGCGTAGTACGGCAGGAAGTACCATTCCGGCACGATCTCGGGCGGCGTCTGCAGCGGATTGGCCGGAATGTAGTTCTGCGGATCGCCGAGGAAGTTCGGCAGATAGAACACGAAGATCGCGAAGATGATCAGGAACACGCCCAGCCCGAACATGTCCTTGATGGTGTAGTAGGGATGGAACGGAATGCTGTCCTGCGGTCCCTTGCGGTCGATGCCCAAGGGATTGTTGGAGCCGTGCTGGTGCAGCGCCATGAGATGGAGCGCGACCACGCCCAGAATCACGAACGGCAGCAGGTAATGCAGCGAGAAGAAGCGGTTCAAGGTCGGATTGCCGACCGCGAACCCGCCCCACAGCCAGGTCACGATGGCGCCGCCGATGCCGGGAAAGGCCGAGAACAGGTTGGTGATGACGGTGGCGCCCCAATAGCTCATCTGCCCCCACGGCAGCACGTAGCCCATGAACGCGGTCGCCATCATCAGCAGCAGGATGACGATGCCCAGCATCCACAACAGCTCGCGCGGCTCCTTGTACGAGCCGAAATAGAGCCCGCGGAAGACGTGGATGTAGGTGACGATGAAGAAGAACGACGCGCCGTTCATGTGGATGTAGCGGATGAGCCAGCCGTAATTCACGTCGCGCATGATCCGCTCGACGGAATCGAAGGCCATCGCCGTGTTCGGCGTGTACTGCATCGCCAGCACGATGCCGGTCGCGATCATGATCACGAGCACGATCCCGGCGAGCGAGCCGAAATTCCACCAGTAGCTCAGGTTGCGCGGTGTGGGATAGTCGTAGAGCTCGTGCTGGAGGAAGGTGAAGACCGGCAGACGGTGATCGATCCACCGCACCAGCTTGCCCTGCGGGCGAGGCTCGGCCATGTCCGCTGTCCTCCTAGATTTGCTCGATGTCGTTCAAATCGAAGCTCGAGCCCGGCGGATTCTCGCCGACGCGGACCACCTTGTCGTTGACGTAGCGGTGCGGCGGGACCGGCAGGTTGTAGGGTGCCGGCACGCCGTCGAACACGCGCGCGGCGAGGTCGTAGCGCGAGCCGTGGCAGGGGCAGAAATAGCCGCCCTCCCAACCCGCAAGGACGCTGCCGGGCTGCGGCTTGAATTCGGGGATGCAGCCGAGATGCGTGCAGATGCCGACCACGACCAGGAGATCGGGCTTCACCGAGCGGTGCCAGTTCTGGGCATAGGGCGGCTGCTGCAACTGTTCGGAATTCGGGTCGCGCAGCTGCCCCGTGAGCTTGGGGTCCTGCAGCGTCTTGAGCTCGGCCGCGGTGCGCCGGACCATGAAGATGGGATGCGAGCGCCACACCACCACGATCTGCTGCCCCGGCTGGATCGGCGAGATGTCGATATCGACGGGCACGCCGGCGGCGATCACGTCCTGGGACGGGTTCATGCTGCTGATGAGCGGCCACACCGCGCTGGCAGCACCGATCCCGGCAATGGCGCCCGCGGCGAGCGTCAGAAAGTCGCGCCTCGTTTCGCCGTCATGCGTATGGGCACCTGCCGGCCCGGATTGAACCGTGTCTGCCATGAAGCACCGACTCCCTCGGACCGTCCCCAATCCCCCCACGGCGCCTTCTCACGCCGACGGGCCACAGGCGGAACGAACCTATACAATCGATCACGACCGGCCATGCGACATCCTGCCGCATGAATTCCGTTCGGCCGCGTATTGTGCGACGCATATAGACGATTCGGTCCCGCTTGCAAAGCCGGATCGCCGCGAACATCGTCGAGGACGGCATGCGGCTTGCCCTTTATGAGCCCGACATTCCGCAGAACGCCGGCGCGATCCTGCGCCTCGGCGCCTGCCTCGGCGTCGCGGTGGACATCATCGAGCCATGCGGCTTCGGTCTCGACGACCGCCGCCTGCGCCGCGCCGGGCTCGATTACGCCGCGCGCGCGGCACTGGCGCGCCATGCGTCATGGGAGGATTTTCTCGCCGCGCGCGGGACCGGGCGCCTCATCCTGCTGACGACTGCCGGCGACGTGGCTTATCATCGCTTCGCCTACCGCGGCGACGACACGCTGCTGCTGGGGCGCGAATCGGCCGGGGTGCCGGCGGCGGTGCACCGCCGCGCCGATGCGCGGCTTCGGGTGCCTCTCGTGCCGGCCGCGCGCGCGCTCAACGTCGCGCTTGCCGCGGCGATCGTCCTGGGCGAGGCCCTGCGCCAGACCGGCTCGTTGCCGGAAGACAAGGTGAGGATGGGATGACCGCCAATCTTGCCGCGGCGGCGGCGGCGAAGGAGCGCGCGGCGCGCTGGTTCGAGGCGCTGCGCGACCGCATCTGCGCCGCGTTCGAGGCGCTCGAGGACGCCTATGCGCGCGCCCGACCCGATGCCGGCGCGGCGGGCCGGTTCGAGCGCCGTCCCTGGCAGCGCGCGGGCGGCGGCGGCGGCACCATGGCGCTTTTGCACGGCCTGGTGTTCGAGAAGGTCGGCGTGAACGTCTCGACCGTATGGGGTGAGTTTTCGCCCGAGTTCCGCGCGCAGATCCCGGGCGCCGCGGACGATCCGCGCTTCTGGGCGAGCGGCCTCTCGCTCGTCGCCCACATGCGCTCGCCGCTGGTGCCGGCGGTGCATATGAACACCCGCCACATCCGCACCACGAAGAACTGGTTCGGCGGCGGCGCCGACCTGACGCCGATGGTCGCCGACGACGCCGACACGCGCGACTTCCACGCCGCGCTCGAGCGCGCCTGCGCCCGCCACGATCCCGGCTACTACCCGCGCTTCAAGGCGTGGTGCGACGAATATTTCTTCCTCAAGCATCGCAACGAGCCGCGCGGCGTCGGCGGGATTTTCTACGATTACCTCGACAGCGGCGATTTCGAGCGCGACTTCGCCTTCACCCGCGACGTGGGCGAGGCGTTTCTCGCGATCTATCCCGAGCTCGTGCGGCGCCACATGTTCGCGCACTGGACCGCCGAGCAGCGCCGCCACCAGCTCATCCGCCGCGGCCGCTATGTCGAGTTCAACCTGCTCTACGACCGCGGCACGCTGTTCGGCCTCAAGACCGGCGGCAACGTCGAGGCGATTTTGATGTCGCTGCCGCCCGAGGTGATGTGGCCCTAGCCGGCAATGGTGGGCAAATCCTCTTCCATGCTAGAGTGCCGCGCCGTTCGCGCGCGAGACGCGACGGGAGAGGGAGGGCGATGATGTCATTGCCGTCGTGGACGAAAGTTACGCTGGCCGCGGCTGCCATCGGTGCGGCGCTCGGAGCGGTGCCGCAGGCGCGCGCGCTCGAGACGCTCGAAGTCGGCGCGGTCGGCAGCCCCAATGCCGTGCTGTGGCCGGAATACATCGCCGAGCAAAAGGGCTTCTATGCCGCTGCCGGCTTCAAGATCGACCTCGTCTATGCGGCGTCGAGCGCCAACGTGCTGCAGGCGCTGACCGCCGGCTCGACCAAGGTCGCGATCGCGGCCGGCCTGGCGGATCCGATCCACGCGATAATGCGGGGCGCCGGCATTGCCGTCGTGCGCATCGACGGCCAGGTCGGGCCCTACGCCCTCATGGCCAAGAAGACGCTGCACAGCATCAAGGACCTCAAGGGCAAGAAGGTCTCGATCGACGAGGCCAAGGGCACCACGATGGTCTATTTCACGATCATGCTGCACAAGAACGGCATGAAGCGGAGCGATTGCGAATTCCTCTATGCCGGCGCGACGGCCGCGCGGTTTGCCGCGCTCGAATCGGGCGCGTCGGACGCGGCCATGATCACCGCGCCGCAGCTCTTCCGCGCGCAGGCCGAAGGCTTCGTCGATCTCGGCGACTCCTGGACCTATGCGCCGGACGTTCCCTTCACCAGCGAGGTGGTCAACCGCGCCTGGGCCGAAAGCCACCAGGAGGCCGTGAAGAAATTCCTCGACGCCTATGCCAAGGCGATCCGCTGGTTCGACGACAGCAAGAACCGCACCGAGGCGATCGACATCCTCGAAAAGGTCGAGAAGACCAACCGCGAGGACATCGCCAAATCCTATGACCTGTTCCGCAAGATCAATTATTTCGACAAGTCCGACACGGTGTCGGTGACGAAGGTGGCGAAGTTCGTCAAGGCGCAGGAGCTGGTCGACGGGCCTCTCAACCTCGACATCAACAAGCTGGTCTTGAAGGTCAAATAACGGCGCTCAGCCGATCCGCAGCAGGAGTTCGGCGCCGGCCGCCCCGAGCACGACCACGGCCCAGGGCGGCGTGCGCCAGAACACCAGCAGGAGAAAAGCGACGAGCCCGATGACAAAGTCGCGCGGGCCGAAGATCGCGCTCGTCCAGATCGGCTGATAGAGCGCCGCCAGCACCAGCCCCACGACCGCAGCGTTGACGCCCTTGAGCGCCGCCTGCATCGCCGCGTTGCCGCGCAGCACCGACCAGAACGGCAGCGCCCCGATGACGAGGAGAAAGCCCGGCAGGAACACGGCCACGAGGCACAGCAGCGCGCCCAGCCAGCCGTTGGGCGTCGGCCCCATCACCATGCCGAGATAGGCGGCAAAGGTGAAGAGCGGCCCCGGCACCGCCTGCGCCGCGCCATAGCCCGCGAGAAAGACGTCGTTGCCCACCCAGCCCGGCGGCACCACCGACGCCTGCAGCAGCGGCAGCAGCACGTGCCCGCCGCCGAATACCAGCGCGCCCGAGCGGTAGAAGCTGTTGACGAGGGCGAGCGCGTGGCTGCCGCTCGCCCGCACCGCCAGCGGCAGCGCCAGCAGCAGCGCAAAGAACAGCACCAGCGCCACCGCCGCACCCATCCGGCCCGCATGCGGGGCGAGCGGCGGCGCCGCGCGCACCGGGTCATCCCGGAACAGCGCCCAGCCCACGACGGCGCCCAGGGCGATGGCGCCGACCTGGCCCCCGGTCGCGGGCACGGCAAGCGCGACCGCCGCGGCAGCGACGGCCAGCGTCATGCGCGGCCGGTCGGGCGCGAGCGCCCGCGCCATGCCCCAAACCGCCTGCGCCACCACTGCGGCAGCGACGATCTTCAGGCCGTGCAGCCAGGCCGCGCCGGCAAGCTGCCCGTACCGGCCGACGCCGAGACCGAACAGCGCCATCGCCAGCGCCGACGGCAGGGTGAAGCCGAGCCACGCGCAGACCGCGCCCAGGAACCCGGCGCGCATCAGCCCCAACGCCATCGACAGCTCGCTGCTCGCGGGGCCCGGCAGGAACTGGCACAGCGCCACGAGATCGGCATAGGCCGGCTCGTCGAGCCAGCGCCGCCGCTCGACGAATTCGGCGCGGAAATAGCCGAGATGCGCCACCGGGCCGCCGAACGAGGTGAGCCCGAGCTTGAGGAAGGCGGCGAACACCGCGCCGGGCGTGCCGGGATGCCGCTCAGCCATGCCGTGGCTCCATCCGGCGTGCGAGTTCGGCCAGACATTGCTCGCGATCGGCGTGAAAATCCCCCGCCTCCCACCACGCTTCGAGCGCGGCCAGGAGCCGTCCGACCTCCGGCCCCGCCGCCACGCCGCGCGCCGTCACGTCGCGCCCCTTGAGGGGGAAGTGCGGCACGCGCCACGAATCCGCCAAGGCGACGAGCGCCGCGGCCCGCGCCCGAGCCGCCGCACCGGCCTCGGCCGCGCGCAGCAGCACCAGGTCGCGGTAGAGCGCCGCGCCGAGATGAAAGAGCGCGCGGCGCTGCGCGGCGTCGGGCGCGGCGAGATCGACCGCAACGGACGGCGCCGCCAGCGCCGCGAGGCGCGCGCGCGCGGCCGCCGACAGCTTGAGCCGCACCGCCACCGCTTCCGCCGCCGCCACATCCCACGAGACGAGCGCGCCGAGCCGGCGCAGCGCATCGGGCACGGGCTCGAGCGGCACCAGCCCGGCCAGGCGGTCGAGCGTGCGGGCCTCGGGCAGCACGACCGCGAGCACGCCGTCCGCGCGCATCAGCGCCAGGGTCGCCGCCGGGTCGGGTGCATCGAGCAGCTTCAGCACTTCCGCCGCGACGCGCTCACCGGAGAGCGTCGGCAGCAGATGCTTCAGCGCGCGTGCGGCATCGCGCGCCGCGGCGTCGGCCTCGCCACGACCGTAATGTGCGTGGAAGCGGTAGAATCGCAACAGCCGCAGCACGTCCTCGCGAATGCGCTCGGCCGCCGCGCCGACGAACCGGATGCGGCCGGCGCGCAGATCGCCGAGCCCGCCCACCGGATCGAACACAGCGCCCGCCGGGTCGAGGTAGAGCGCATTCAGGGTGAAATCGCGCCGCGCCGCGTCTTCGCACCATTCGGTGGTGAAAGTGACGCGCGCATGCCGCCCGAAGCTCTCGATGTCACGGCGCAGCGAAGTGATCTCGAACTGCGATGGCGGCACGACCGCGGTCACGGTCCCGTGCGCCAATCCCGTCGGCACCGTCTTGATCCCGGCATCGCCGAGCCGCCGCATGACGTCGTCCGGCACCAGCGGCGTCGCAATGTCGATGTCGCGCACCTCGCGCCCGAGCAGCGCATCGCGCACCGCGCCGCCGACGAAGCGGGCGTTGCCTTGGCCCAGCGCCGCCAGCACCGCGCGCGTCGCCGGCGCTACCATCCACGGCAGTGGCGCGATATGCGCGGCAGGGATCTCGCGGCCGGGCTCCGTCACTGCGGCACGGCCGGCGAGACGAAATGACCGGGCACGATGCGACCGTTGACGACATGCGGCGGCACGTAGGTCCCGTTGCGGCGGCCGCCGGTCTCGACGGCCGTGAACAGCACGACCACGGTCAGCGCCACGCCGGCGACGACAAGCCAGGCCCAGGGCAGACTGCGCCACGCCGCCGTCCCCGCGAGTTCGGCACGGCCCACGGTTGCGGCCCACAGCACATAGAGCGCGGTCGGCAGCAGCAGCGGCAGCACGATACTGAGGAGGAGCCGCATCATTGCCCGCCCGCGGTCACGCCGCCAGCACCTCGGCGAGATTGACCAGCATCGCCGCGGTGGCGCCCCAGATGTAGCGCTCGCCATAAGGCAGCACCATGAAGCTTCGCATCCGCCCGCGCAGCTCGCGCATATGGCGCTCGTGATTGGCGGGATCGATGATGAAGGCGAGCGGCACCTCGAACGCCTCGGCGACTTCGAAGCTGTCGAGCTGCAGCACGAACGGCGCGCGCACCAGGCCGACCACCGGCGTGATCTCGAAGCCGGTGCCGGTGATATAGGTGTCGAGCCGCCCGATCACTTCGACGTGATCGGGCGGCAGGCCGACTTCTTCCCGCGCCTCGCGCAGGGCGGCGAAGACGGGATCGGGATCGGTCGGATCGATGCGTCCGCCCGGCAGCGAGATCTGTCCCGCATGGTCGTTGAGATGCGCCGTCCGCTGCGTCAGGAGGACGGTGAGGCCGTCCGGCCGATCGAGCATGCCGACCAGCACGGCGGCGGGAACGCGCCTGCCGGGAAGCGGGTCGCCCGCGAGAAGATGGTCGCCGCGGGCGCCCTCGGACACCCTGAGCCCGGCCGCGTGGCCGGCAAAGCGCGCCCGCACCTCGGCCGGCGTCAGCGCGCGTCGAGGCTGCCCAGCGGAAAGAAGATCCGATTGCTCCATACACCAAACAGGGTCGCGTCGCCGACCCGCTCCTCGCATGCCAACTCCACGAGCTCGTAGAATACCGGACGCGCGAGCCGCGCTTCCAGCCCATTGCGGATCATGACATAGGGCCGCGGCTCGCCGGTCGCGGCGGCGACGGCGACGCGCAAGGGATGGGCTGCGTCCACCCCCACCATTTCGTCAATGTTTGTCCTTATGGTCAGCACCTGATCGCGGCCGTGCCCGCGGCGATCCAATGCGACGCCGATGAACGGGGCATCGGCGACGGTGATCCGGCCGCGCTCGGCCGGCGTTATCAACCAGAAGGTACCGGCGGCGTCGCGGCACAGCATCGAACCGAACAAACGGACAAGTGCAGCGCGATTAATTGGAGAACCACGATAGAACCAGCTACCATCGCGATCGATGTGGATGTCGAAATGGCCGCAGTCGCGGGGCAGACCGCGATCGGCCGGCGCATTCTTAACCTTATCGGCCGTTACCGCGGCGGCAAGTCGGTGCAGCGCCGCGCCCGGATCCGTCGCGGCAGGACGAGCGGATGAGTCCCGATCGCTGATGTGCGGCCTCCATCCGACCCAAAGGAGCCCTTTGCCTTGACCCTGTTCGACAGCACGGCGTCCGGCGCGGCGCCCGACCTTGCCGCCGAAATCGACGCGCTCGGCCAGCGTCTTGGCTTGGTGCGCGAGCGCATCGGCCGGATCATCTTCGGCCAGCGCGCGGTGGTCGATCAAGCCCTCATTACCCTGCTCGCCGGCGGGCATGCGCTGCTGATCGGTGTTCCCGGCCTCGCCAAGACCCGGCTGGTCGAGACCCTCGGCACCGTGCTCGGGCTCGAGGACAAGCGCATCCAGTGCACGCCCGATCTGATGCCGGCCGACATCCTCGGCTCCGAAGTGCTCGAGGAAAGCGAGACCGGGCGGCGCTCGTTCCGCTTCATCGAGGGGCCGGTGTTCTGCCAGTTGCTGATGGCGGACGAGATCAATCGCGCGAGCCCGCGCACGCAGTCGGCGCTGCTGCAGGCGATGCAGGAAGGCCGGGTGTCGGTCGCGGGCCAGTACCATCCGCTGCCGCGGCCCTTCCACGTGCTGGCGACGCAGAATCCGCTCGAGCAGGAGGGAACCTATCCTCTGCCCGAAGCGCAGCTCGACCGCTTCCTGCTGCAGATCGACGTCGGCTATCCCGATCTCGAATCCGAGCGGCAGATGCTGATCGCCACAACCGGCGTCACTGAGGAGAAAGTGACGCCGGTGCTGAGCAGCGCCGAGCTTGGCCAAGCGCAGCGCCTGGTCCGCCGCATCCCCGTCGGCGAGCGGGTGGTCGAGGCCATTCTCGAGCTGGTCCGCTCGGGCCGGCCCGGCGAATCGGGCCTGGCCGAGGCCAGGCACATCGCCTGGGGTCCGGGCCCGCGGGCGAGCCAGGCGCTGATGCTCGCCGCCCGCGCCCGCGCCTTGATCGAGGGACGGTTATCGCCCTCGGTCGACGACGTGGTGGCGCTGGCGCCGCCGGTGCTGCGCCACCGCATGGCGCTCACCTTCGCCGCCCGCGCCGATGGGATCGACATGGAACAGCTCATCGAGCGGCTGATTGCACCGCTGCGCTGATGGCCGAAGCCACGCATCTGCGCCAGCACGCGGAAGAGGCGGCAGCCGCGCTGCCGCCGCTGCTGGTCGCCGCCGAACGCGTCGCCGCCACGGTGGCGCAGGGCGTGCACGGGCGGCGCCGCGTCGGCCAGGGCGAAACCTTCTGGCAGTTCCGCCAGTACCAGCCGGGCGATCCGACCACGCGCATCGATTGGCGCGAGAGCGCGAAATCGCAGCGTCTTTACGTGCGCGAGACGGAGTGGGAGGCGGCGCAGAGCGTCTATCTCTGGCGCGACGGCTCGGCCTCGATGGATTATGCCTCCGTGCGCGATCTGCCGACCAAGCGGGGCCGCGCCGATCTGCTCGCGGTGGCCCTGGCCGTGCTGCTGGTGCGCGGCGGCGAGCGTGTGAGTCTGCTCGGCACCGGCCTGCCGCCGTCGCATGGGCGGGTCGTGCTGGAGCGGCTGGCGCTGCTGATCGCCCGCGCCGGCACGGGCGCGAGCCTGCCCGAATTCGAGCCCCTGCCCCGCCACGCCCATGTCGTGCTGATCGGCGATCTGTTGTCGCCGCTGGCGGAGATCCAGGCGCTGGTCGCGCGGTTCGCCGCGAACGGGCTCAAGGGCCATCTGCTGCAGGTGCTCGATCCGGCGGAGGAGACGCTGCCCTTTGCCGGGCGCGTGCGGTTCGAGGGGTTCGAGCGCGAGGAACCGCTGCTCGTCAGCCGGGTGGAGACGCTGCGCGAGAGCTATGCCGAGCGCCTCGCCCATCATCGCGACGGGCTCGCGGCGATCGCGCGCAGCGCGCAGTGGAGCTTCGGCATCCACCGCACCGACCGGCCGCCGCAGACGGCGCTGCTCGCGCTTTACGCCGCGCTCGCGCCCCAACAAGCTTGGCGTTAGGCCGGGAGCGGCGCATGGCGGGGGCGGCCGACGAGGGGATGAACGGCGGCCGCGCCCCGCACCTGGGACGGGTGGTGTCACAACGATGCTGACGCTCGGCTCCATCGCCTTCGCCGCGCCCTGGCTGCTGCTGGGCTTCGCGGTCCTGCCGGTGCTGTGGTGGCTGCTGCGGGTGACGCCGCCATTGCCGCGGCGCATCCGCTTTCCGGCGCTGCGTCTCCTGCTCGGCCTCGTGCCGCGCGAGGAGACGCCGGCGAAGACGCCGCTGTGGCTCATCCTGCTGCGCATGGCGCTCGGGGCGCTCATCATCCTGGCGCTGGCGCATCCGCTGCTCAATCCGAGCGCGCGGCTTGCCGGCACCGGGCCGCTGGTACTCGTCGTCGACGACGGCTGGAGCGCCGCGCGGCACTGGGACGAGCGCCACGATGCGCTCGTCCGGCTGATCGATCAGGCCGAGCGCGAAGGCCGCCGCGTCGTGCTGCTCGACACCGCGCCGCCGGAAGGGAGCACCGTGGCGCCGGCACTCTCGCTGCGCCGTCCCGTCGATGCGCGTGCCGCCGCCGATGCGCTGGCGCCGCGGCCCTGGCCGGAGGACCGCCCCGCCGCGCTGAAGCGGCTCGACAAGCTCGATCTCGGCGGTGCGCCCGACATCGTCTGGCTCAGCGACGGCATCGACGACGGCAGCGCCGCGTCCTTCGCCGCGGGCCTTGCGCGCAAGGGCCATCTCAGCGTGATGAGCGACGACCGGAACGAACTGCCGCGCCTGCTCGCTTCGGGCAATCCCGACGACAAGGACCTGACGGTGACGGTGCGGCGCGCGGCCGCCGGCCTGCCGAGCGAGCTCTATGTGCGCGCGGTCGGCGATGACGGCAGGCTCCTGGGACGCACGCGCGTGACGCTCGCCGCCGACGCCACCAGCGCCGTGGCGCGGCTCCCCATGCCGAGCGAGCTGCGCAACCGCGCCACCGCCATCGAGATCGAGGGCGAGGCATCGGCAGGCGCGGTGCTGCTGCTCGACGAGCGCTGGCGCCGCCGCCCGGTCGGCATCGTCGTGCCGCACGCGGCGCAAAGCTCGCAGCCCTTGCTGTCCGGCGCCTATTATCTCGACAAGGCACTGAGCCCGTTCAGCGAGGTGCGCCGCGGCGACATCACGACGCTGCTCAAGGGCGACATCGCGGTGCTGGCGCTGCCCGACGTGGCGCCGGCGGGGATCGCGGAAAAGCAGGCGATCATCGCGTGGATGGACAAGGGCGGCACGGTGCTGCGCTTCGCCGGCCCGCATCTCGCCGACGATCCCGAGGACGATCTTCTGCCCGTCACCCTGCGCCGCGGCGGGCGCACGCTCGGCGGCGCCCTGTCGTGGGAGAAGCCTGCACATCTGGCGCCGTTTCCGGCCAACAGCCCCTTCGCCGGGCTCGACATTCCGGCCGACGTGACCGTGTCGCGCCAGGTGCTGGCCGAGCCGACGCTCGACCTCGACGGCAAGACCTGGGCGCGACTCACCGACGGCACGCCGCTCGTCACCGCGGCCAAGCGCGGCAAGGGCTGGCTTGTCCTGGTGCACACCACAGCCGATCCCGAATGGTCGAACCTCGCCATGTCCGGGCTCTTCGTCAACATGCTGCGCCGCGTAGTCGCGGTCAGCCAGGGCGTGTCCGGCGTCTCCGACAAGCCGCTGCCGCCGGTCGAGACGCTGGACGGTTTCGGCCGGCTGAAACGCGCACCGGCGACGGCCGAGACCATCGCCGCCGGCGCCTTCGCCAAGACGCTGGCTTCCTCGCGCCATCCGCCGGGCTTCTACGGCACCACCGATTCGCGCCGCGCCCTCAATCTCGCGCCTTCGGTCAAGACCTTCGCGCCGCTCGGCGCGATGCCGCCGGGGGTCGCGGTCGAAGCCTATGCGCGGCCGGCGGAGGTGGATTTCCGCCCCGGGCTGCTCGGCGCCGCGCTCGCGCTCGTGCTCATCGATCTCCTCATCGCCTTCGCGCTGCGCGGTCTGTTGCCGCGATTGTCGCGCGGCGCCGCCGCGGGCGCGGTGGTGCTGGCGGTGCTGGCCGTGGCGCCGGCGCATGCCGCCGATAACGACGCCTTTGCCATCAAGGCGACCAGCAAGTTCCACCTCGCCTATGTTCGCACCGGCATCGCCGATGTCGACGAGGAGGTGCGGGCCGGCCTCGCGGGCTTGAGCGAAATCCTCACCCGCCGGACCGCGGTCGAACCCGCGGCGCCGATGGCAGTCGACGTCGAGCGCGACGAACTCGTGTTCTTCCCGCTCATCTACTGGCCGGTCGTCCCGGGCGAGCCGCAGCCGTCGCCGGCGGCGGTCGAACGGATCAACCGTTATCTCGCCACCGGCGGCACCATCCTGTTCGACACGCGCGACCAGGGCGACCGCACGGTGTTCTCCGCGGCCCAGGCGCAGGCCACCCTGCGCCGCCTCGCCGCCGGGCTCAACATCCCGACGCTGGTGCCGCTGCCGCCCGACCACGTCCTCACCAAATCGTTCTATCTCATGCAGGAATTCCCCGGGCGCTGGGCCGGCGGCAAGCTCTGGGTCGAGCCGTCGCAGGATCTGGTCAATGACGGCGTCTCGAGCGTCATCGTCGGCGGCAACGACTGGACCGGCGCCTGGGCGCTCGACGATTCCGGCCAGCCGATCTATCCGTGCGTGCCGGGCGGCGAGGCGCAGCGCGAAATGGCGTTCCGCTTCGGCGTCAATCTCGTGATGTACGCGCTCACCGGCAACTACAAGAACGATCAGGTCCACGTCCCGGCGATCCTCGAGAGGCTGGGACAATGAACGGCCTGTCGATCGCCGTCTCGCCGCTGTTGCCGTGGTGGGCGATCATCGCCTTTGCCGCGGTCGCGGCGGTCGTGCTGTCGTATGGCGCGCTGCGCCGCGCGCGCGGCATCGCCTGGCGGCTGGCGGCGGTGGCCATCCTGCTCGCCATTCTGGTCGATCCCTCGCTGATTCAGGAACAGCGCCAGCCGCAACCCGATGTCGCGGCGGTCGTGGTCGATGATTCGCCGAGCATGGACATCGGCGCGCGCCGCAACTATGCCGCGGAAGCGCTCAAGACGCTGCTGCCGCGGCTGCAACGGCTGCCGAATCTCGACGTGCGGGTGATCCATGCCGGCGCGCCCGACCCCAATGCCGCGTTCACCGATACCGGCACCGAGCTTTATTCGGCGCTGACCCGCGCGCTCTCCGACGTGCCGCGCCAGCGCGTCGCCGGCGCGGTGATGATCACCGACGGCGAGGTGCACGACATGCCCCCGCCCGACCGGCTCACGCTTGGCGCACCGCTGCACGTGCTGCTGGCAGGCGCGCCGGGCGAGGCCGATCGCCGGCTCGTGGTCAAGGACGCGCCGAAATTCGGCCTCGTCGGCAAGGACGTGCAGCTCAAGGTGCGCGTCGAGGATCTGCCCGGCGGCGGCAGCGGCGAGGCGCGGCTGACGCTGCGCAAGGATGGCGGTGCCAGCTCGACGCGCCTCATCCCGGTCGGCCGGGACGTGCCGGTCAGCATCCCGATCGATCACGGCGGCCCCAACGTGGTCGAGCTTTCGGTCGATCCGGGCCCGCACGAGCTGACCCTCGACAACAACCGCGCCGCCTTCGTCATCAACGGCGTGCGGGACCGGCTCAAAGTGCTGCTGGTGAGCGGCGAACCGCATCAGGGCGAGCGCACCTGGCGCAACATCCTCAAATCCGATCCGTCGGTCGATCTCATCCACTTCACCATCCTGCGGCCGCCGGAGAAGCAGGACGGCACGCCGATCCGCGAGCTGTCGCTGATCGCGTTCCCGATCCGCGAGCTGTTCGACCTCAAGATCAACGAGTTCGACCTCATCATCTTCGACCGCTACCGGCAGCGCAGCGTGCTGCCCGAGGCCTATCTCGCCAACATCGCCCGTTACGTGCGCAATGGCGGCGCGCTGCTCGAGGCGGCGGGGCCCAATTTCGGCGGCCCGCTCAGCCTCTACCGCACGCCGCTCGGCAGCGTGCTGCCGGCCGAGCCGACCGGCAACGTGTACGAGCAGGGCTTCGTGCCGCGCGTCACCGCGCTCGGCCGGCGCGACCCCGTGACCGACGATCTTCCGGGTCTGCCGGCGGACCCCGACAAGCCGCCGCCCTGGGGCCGCTGGTTCCGCCAGGTCGAGGCGGTCCCGCACAAGGGCGAGGTGGTCATGAGCGGCCTCGACAACCGGCCGCTCCTGGTGCTCGACCGCGTCGGCAAGGGCCGGGTCGCGCAGCTTCTCTCCGACGAGATGTGGCTGTGGACGCGCGGCTACGAGGGCGGCGGGCCACAAGCGGAACTGCTGCGCCGCGTCGTCTACTGGCTGATGAAAGAGCCCGATCTCGAAGAGAACGCCCTGCGCGCCACGGTCGAGGGCAACCGGCTGGTCGTCACCCGCCAATCGCTCGAGCCGGACAATAATCCGGTGCAAGTGACCGGCCCCGACGGCAAGCCGCAGACCCTCGCGCTCAAGCCGGCCGGCGGCGGCCGCAGCACCGGCGCGATGCCGATCCACCAAAGCGGGCTCTACCGCGTCAAGGACGGGAGCCGCACCGCGCTCGCCGCGGCCGGTGCGCTCAATCCGATCGAACTGGGCGACGTGCGCACCACCGACGCCAAGGTCAAGGCCGATGTCGCCGCGCTGGGCGGCAGCATCCATTGGGTCGGTCCCGGCCCAGTGCCGGAGGTCCGCAGCGTCGCTCCCGACCGGCCCGCCGAGGGGCGCGGCTGGATCGGGCTGCGCGCCAATGGCGACTACATCGTCACCGGCATGAACGAGACGCCGCTGCTTCCCGGCCTGCTGGCGCTGCTGCTTGCCCTGGGCGCGCTGCTGCTCGCCTGGCGGCGCGAGGGAGGCCGGTAGGCGGAAAACCGGCATGGGCGCGGCCCGGCCTTTGCGCTAACCTGCCGTCGGCCGAGGGGAGAAATTTCGTGCTGAGACAGGCGCTTGCGCCGATCCATCCCGATGGGTGGCGGTTCGTTGCGGTGTTCGCCGTGGCGAGCCTGCTGCTGTTTTGGCTGGCCCCGCCCTTGGGCTGGATCGGTGTCGCGGCCACGGCGTGGTGCGTATATTTTTTCCGCGATCCGTGGCGCGTCACGCCGGACCGGGCGGGGCTTGTGGTCGCCCCGGCCGACGGGCGCATCGTCGCGGTCGATCGCGCGCCGCCGCCGCCCGAGCTCGAGATGGGCGACACGCCGATGCTGCGCATCGGCATTTTTCTCAATATCTTCGACGTGCACATCAACCGCATGCCGATGACGGGCCGCATCACCAAGCGCGTCTACCACAAAGGCAAGTTCCTCAACGCCAGCCTCGACAAGGCAAGCGCCGAGAACGAGCGCATGGCCGTGCGCGTCGCAACCCGAGAGAGCGCCGACATCGCGGTGGTGCAGATCGCCGGCCTCGTCGCACGCCGCATCGTCTGCACCGTCGATGCCGGCGAGGAAGTGATCGCCGGCCAGCGCTTCGGCCTCATCCGCTTCGGCAGCCGCACCGATCTTTATCTGCCGCCGAGTTGGGCGGCGCTCGCCATTGTCGGCCAGCGCGCGGTCGGCGGCGAGACGGTGATCGCCGATGCCGGCGCGAACGAGCCCCCGCGCCGCGGCATCGAGCACTGAGATGCTGCGCCGCCGCCGCCGCCGCATGCGGGACAAGGCGACCACCGGGTGGTCGCTCAACCGCATGATCCCTAACGTCCTGACGCTGCTGGCGCTGTGCGCGGGCATGACCGCGATCCGGCTCGCCATCGCCGGAAAATTCGAGGCCGCGGTCTCGGCCGTGATCATCGCCGGCATTCTCGACGGCATCGACGGGCGCATCGCACGGCTCTTGAAAGGCATGTCGAGCTTCGGCGCCGAGCTCGATTCGCTGTCGGATTTCGTCAGCTTCGGCGTCGCGCCCGCGGTACTCCTCTATGTCTGGACGATGAGCGCGATGCAGAGCATCGGCTGGGCGCTGGTGCTGCTCTACGCGGTGTGCTGCGGCCTGCGGCTGGCGCGCTTCAACACCCAGATCGGCGCCACGCTGCCGCCTTATGCCTACAACTTCTTCACCGGCGTGCCGGCGCCGGCGGCGGCCGGGCTCGTCATGGTACCGATCATGCTGTGGTTCGAGTTCGGCGGATCGTTCTTCCGCTCGCCTTATTTCAACGGGTTGGTTCTGGCGGCGGTGGCGGCGCTGATGGTGAGCCGGGTTCCGACCTATTCGTTCAAGCGCATCCGCGTGCCGCGGGAATGGATCCTGCCGAGCCTGCTGATCGTCGGCGGGCTCGCCGCCTTCCTCACCACCGATCCCTGGGGTACGCTGCTCGCGATCGGGCTGCTCTACATCGTGTCGATCCCGATCAGCGTCCGCTCCTATTACGGGCTGCGCCGCAACGCCGAGGAACAGCGCCACCTCGAGCGCGAGTTGGCGCCGCCTCAGACCGCCGCCGAGGCCGAGGCGCCGCCGCTGCGGCGCTGAAGCCCGAACGCCGCGGCGAGAAGCTCGTAGGAGCGCAGCCGCGCCGCGAAATCATAGCAGATCGAGACGACGACGAACTCGTCGACGCCATAGGCCGCGCCCAGCGCCAGGAGCCCGTCCCGCACCTGCTGCGGGTCGCCCACGATCTGGCGGCGGCGGTTATGGGCGACGCGGCGGAGATCGTCCGGCGTATAGGGATAGGCTTCGGCCTCCTCGATGCTGGGCACCGGCCCGAGCATCCCCTTCTCGAGCCGCAGCCGCGACAGATCGCGCGACCGCGCCAAGCGCTCTGCCGCCGCCGCGGTGTCGGCGCACAGCACGAACACGCCGATGCTGCCCCGCGCCGCACCCGTCCAGCGCGACGGGCGGAAATTGTCGCGATAGGCCTGCATGATCTCGGGCCCGCCGACATCGGTGATAAAATGCGCGAACGAGAACGGGCAGCCGAAATAGGCGGCGATCGCGGCGCTGCCGTCGCTCGAACCGAGCAGCCACGGCTCGGGCACGGTCGCGCCGCGCGGCTGCGCATGCACGCCGGCGAAGGGATGATCGGCCGGCAGGGTGTCAGCGAGAAACGCCAGCAGGTCCTGGACCTGGCGCGGGAATTGATCGATCCCGAGCGCGCCTGGGCCGTGCTGGAGCGCCATCGCGGTGCGAAAGTCGCTGCCCGGCGCGCGGCCGATGCCGAGATCGATCCGGCCGGGAAAGAGCGCCTCGAGCACGCGGAAGTTCTCGGCCACTTTGAGCGGACTGTAATGGCTCAGCATCACGCCGCCCGAGCCGACGCGCATGGTCTGCGTCGCCGCGGCGACGCGCGCGACCAGCACCTCGGGCGCGGTGCCGGCGAGCCCTTCCGAGGAATGATGTTCGGCCAGCCAATAGCGGTGATAGCCCGACGCCTCGCACGCCGCCGCGAGTTGCACGGTCTCGGCCAGCGCCTGCGCTGGCGTGCCGCCCGCGCGGATCGGCGATTGGTCGAGGACGGAGAGCAGGGTCACGCCTCTTCCCGCGTCGCCTTGAAGTGGAGGTTCGGCCAATCCTTCTCGGTGCGGTCGAGGTCCCAGCGGTTGCGCGCGAGGAACACCGGGGCGCCGTCGCGGTCCTCGGCGAGTGCCGAGGGCACGGTGTCGGCGAAGCGCCGCAGCTCGGGCGACTGGCCTTCGATCCAGCGCGCGGTCTCGTAGGGCGCGGGTTCGAGCCGCACCCCCAGCCCGTATTCGCTCTTGAGCCGCGCGGCGAGCACGTCGAGCTGCAGCGCGCCGACGACGCCGACGATGAAGTCGCCGCCCGTCACCGGCCTGAACAGGCGGGTGACGCCTTCCTCGGCAAGCTGCTCGAGCGCGCGCTTCAAATGCTTCGACTTCATCGGATCGTCGAGCCGGACGCGGCGAAGAATTTCGGGCGCGAAATTGGGGATGCCGGTGACGCGGATCTCGTCGCCCTCGGTGAGCGTGTCGCCGATGCGGAGCGTGCCGTGATTGGGAATGCCGAGGATGTCGCCGGGCCACGCCTCCTCGGCGAGGTTGCGCTCGCGCGCCAGGAAGAACACCGGGTTCTGCACGCTCATGAGGCGGCCGCTGCGGCCGTGCCTGAGCTTCATGCCGCGGCGGAAGCGGCCCGAGCACAGGCGCAGGAAGGCGACGCGGTCGCGGTGCTGAGGATCGATATTGGCCTGGACCTTGAACACGAAGCCGGTGACCTTGTCGTTGCTCGGCTCGATCGCGTGCGGCAGCGCCGGCTGCGGCCGCGGCGCCGGCGCCAGCGTGGCGATGCCGCGCAGCAGCTCGCGCACGCCGAAATTATTGAGCGCGCTGCCGAAGAAGACCGGCGTCATGTGGCCCTCGCGGTAGCTCTCGCGGTCGAAGCGCGGACAGAGCGCCCGCGCCATCGCGACTTCCTCGCGCAGCTGCGCCAGCGCCGCTTCGGGCAGCAGCGTGGCAAGGCGCGGATCGTCGAGCCCTTCGAGCCGCACCGGCGCGGTCACGCGCTCGCCCGCGCCGCGCTCGAACAGCAAGAGCGCATCCTCGAACAGGTCCCAGGTGCCGCGAAAGTCGCGGCCCATACCGATCGGCCAGCTCGCCGGCGTCACGTCGAGCGCGAGCCGGCGCTCGATCTCGTCCATGAGGTCGAACGGATCGCGGCCCTCGCGGTCGAGCTTGTTGACGAAGGTGATGATCGGCACGTCGCGCAGCCGGCACACCTCGAACAGCTTCAGCGTCTGTGGCTCGATGCCCTTGGCGGCGTCGATTACCATGACGGCGCTGTCGACGGCGGTGAGGGTGCGGTAGGTGTCCTCGCTGAAATCCTGGTGGCCCGGCGTATCGAGCAGGTTGAAGGTGAGCCCCTCATGCTCGAAGGTCATCACCGCCGAGCTGACTGAGATGCCGCGCTCGCGCTCGACCTCCATCCAGTCAGAGCGCACGCGGCGGCGCTCGCCCCGCGCCTTGACCTCGCCCGCGAGCTGGATGGCGCCGCCGAACAGCAGCAGCTTCTCCGTGAGGGTGGTCTTGCCGGCATCGGGGTGGGAGATGATGGCGAAGGTGCGCCGTCTGGCGATCTCGGCGGCGAGCGCGTTCATGCGCGCTTTATCTAGTTGGGCAGGCGGCGCAATTCAACCGCCGCCGGAGCGGATCCGTCACGCAAAAGTGACGGGCGCGGGACCGGAGCGCCAGTCCCCGGAGGCCCGACATCGTGGTAGGACTTACCGGGCGTTTTCAGAACGAGGGAGGGCAGCCATGCGTTCAACGTGTTTCGCCATCGCCTTTGCGATGACCCTCGCCGCCGTGCCGGCCTTGGCCCTCGCGCCGGCGGGACAGCGGGTGAACATCCGCGGCACGGTCGAGAAGCTCGACGGGCACACGCTCATGGTCAAGGATCGCGACGGCAAAACCGACACCGTCACGCTGGCAAAAAAAATCGCGATCCGCGGCGTCGTCAAGAAAACGCTCGCCGACATCCACCAGGGTGATTTCGTCGCTTCCACCTCGGTCAAGGGTGCCGACGGCAAGCTGCACGCGATCGAGATTCACATCTTCCCGCCGACGCTCAAGGGCGTGGTCCCGGAGCTCCAGACGCCCTGGGATCTGGTCCCCGGCAGCATCATGACCAACGCCATCGTCACCGGGATCGCCGCCGCACCCAAGGGAAACACGCTCAAAGTCACGTTCAAGGGCCACGAGACCGAAGTGATCGTGCCGCCCAACATCCCCATCGTGAGCTATGTCCCGGGCGGCGACAGCCTGCTGAAGCCGGGCGCCGCCGTGTTCATCATCGCCTTGAAGAAGCCCGACGGCAGCTTGACCACGGCCAGCGTCACCGCCGAGAAGAACGGCGTGAAGCCGCCGATGTGACCGGGTGCCCGACGATGAAATTCGCAAGATAATTTTCCATCGAATGCGTTGAACGGCGCGATCGAGCGCCTACGTGTTTTGATGGCGCAACCAGACCGGAGGGTGCCTAACAAGCATGACTCCACCGGACCAGTGTTGATCAGCGCCCGAACCGAGGCTCGGTCGCGTGACCGAGCGGTGAGCTTCACGAGCCACCCGGAATGAGCCCCGCCACGTACCATTGGCGGGGCTCGCGCGTCGGCGCCCAGGGATCGAGCCGTCATTGACAGCATGAGGCATCTTGCTAGGGTGCGGCCATGAGTCGTGACCCGGTGATTGTCGTTGGCGCGGGGCCGGCCGGTCTGGCGTTGGCGGCCAATCTGCTGAGGCGCGACGTGGCGGTGGTCGTGCTCGAGGCCGAGCCCAAGCTGCCGCTTGACCTGCGCGCTGGGACGTTCCACCCGCCGACGCTCGAGATGCTGGCAACGCTCGGGGTCGCCGAGGCTTTCCTCGCGATCGGCATCCGTGTGCCGCGGTGGCAGATCAGGGGCCGCCATGAGGGCGTGATCGTCGAGTGGGACCTTTCCCTCATCGCCGACGCCACACCTTATCCGTTCCGCTTCCATTGCGAGCAGTTCAAGCTGACGCCGCTGCTGGAACGGCGCCTGGCCGCGCTGGGCGGCGCAGTGCGCTTCGCCCACACCTTCCTCGATGCCACCCAGGACGCCGACGGCGTCACCGCGCGGGTAGAGACGCCGGGCGGGATCGAGACCTTGCGCGGCAGCTATATCGTCGGCGCCGATGGCGGCCGCAGCGCCGTGCGCCAGACCATGGGCGTCGCCTTCGAGGGCTTCACCTGGCCCGAGCGTTTTCTCGTCGCCGGCACCGAGTACGATCTCGCCCAACACGGCTACACGCCCAATGCCTATATCGCCGATCCGGTGGACTGGTCGGCGATCTTCAAGATGCCGGGCGACACGCCGGCCGGGCTGTGGCGGGTCCTGTTTCCGACCGATGCCGAATTGCCCGAGGCCGAGATCCTCGACGCCGATTTCGTCGAGCGGCTACTGCAGAATTTCATTCCCCGGCCCGTGCGCTACATGGTCGCCGCCAAAAGCACCTACCGCGTGCATCAGCGCGTGGCCGCCGAATTCCGCACCGGCCGCATGCTGATCGTCGGCGATGCCGCCCATGTCAACAATCCGCTCGGCGCGTTCGGCCTCAACGGCGCGCTGCACGGCGCCTTCAATCTCGCCGACAAACTCGCCGCCGTGTGGCGCGGCGAGGCGCCGGAGACGCGGCTCGACCTCTATGTGCGCCAGCGCCGCGCCGCCAACGTCGAATTCGTCCAGGCGCAGTCGATCCGCAACAAGCATCTGCTGGAGGAGCGCGATCCCGCCGTGCGCGCGGCGCGTTTCGACGAGCTGCGCCGCACCGCCGCCGACAAGGCGCGCGCCCGCGACTATCTTTTGCGCAGCTCGATGATCTGGAGCGTGCAGCACGCCGCCGCCGTCGCCTGAGGCCGATGCCGCAGCGCCTTGCCGCCGCCCTGGTCCTGCTGTGGATGGCCGCCATGACCTGGCGCGTTTATCCGCTGTTCCGGGACAGCATCCGCGTCGATGGCAGGGTCGTCACGGTCCGTGACTATCGCGCCGGGACATGCGGCCGGCGGGTCGGGCTGGACGCCGCACGATGCCTCGCCCGGAGCAGCGAACGGACGCGATGGCTGCTGCGGCGCGAGCGGGCGAGATGCGTCTTGTTCGTCGTGGCGCCGCTCGTCGGCTATGGTCTCGTCCTGATGCCAGTGCGCGTCTGGCGCAGGCGCCGCGACACGGCCTGATCCGGCGCCTCACACCGGCGCGCGCAGCGAAGCCTCGACTGCCTCGATCTGCATCGCGACATCGATCTCGAGCGACGAGGTGACCTCGAGGCGGCGGTCCTCGAACACATGCACCTTGCCCCGCCGGCGCCGCCGCCAGCCCATGACCGCCGCATCGCGTGCCGCGACCAGCGCGGCGATCTGCGGCCGGAACAGTCCGATCATCGCCGTGATCCAGCAATTGAGCGGCGGTGACGGTCCGGCATTGCCGATCGCGAACCGGCCGAGCATCGCCGCCACGTCCGCCGCGCCGTACCAGGTCTCGCCCGTCACCCAGCGGTTGGTGGTGAAGAGCCGGAACGGCCGTCCTGCCGGGCTCATCGCGATGGCGACGAGATGGCACCAGGGATCGCCGTCCTCGTGCGCCTGCGGCGCCGAGGGTCCAGCCACGGGCGCTGCCGGGCTGCCGGCGATGGCGAGTTCCGGCAGCACCAGCGGCCGGACCCCAGCCGGCATGCCGCGCGCGCGCAGGAAGGTATGGAAATGGCCGTGCTCGGCGCCGCGCTCGTCCGGCGCGTGCGCGTGATAGAAATACTGGGCGTGGCTCGCCGGATCGTAGATGTCTTCGGCAGGATAATGCCGCCACGCTTCCATGCCCTCGTCCGCGAGCGCCGCACCGATGATGCCGGCGCCGCTCCCGGTCAGCGCGGCTTCGCTCGCGGCGACAGCGCGCCCGCAGGCGGCCATGGCCTCGAGCTCGTCACGGCCCAGGCGAGCGAGATCGAGCATTCATCGTCCCGATGCGGAATCCCCCGCGCTTTATGCGACGCGACGATGGTGCTGACAAGAGCCGGCAGGTTCAACGCGCGGGCGTAGCAAGAACGTCCGCCGCCCACGGAACCATCTGTGCCATCGCCGCATGAAAAGCGGCATCGAAGGCGGCGACGATCGCCTGCGTTTCATTCTTGGCGGCCGGGGCCGATGCAGCGAAGGTCCGGGTCGCGATGACGCTGCGCTCGGGCATGCGCACCAGGAGGCCGTCGAACGCAACGCGGATATCGGGCGGTCCGGCGCCGCTATAGTCGGCTTCGAAGCGGCGCAGATCCACCGTCAGCACGACATCGGCACGCACCGCCGCCGATTGCAGGGCGACGACGCGGAAGCGACCGGCATTCTTCAGCGATTCGACGATCAGCCCCTGCAGCATCAGGGGCGCCTGATCGGTCCAGGCGGCGTCGGCGAAATAGTCGATGCTGTTGGGGCCGCGGGCGAGCGCGACTCGCTGGGTGTCAAACGCGGCAGGCGCGGTGGGCGCGGCGACGACGAGCTGGAGCGAAATCGGCGGGCCCACCGAAGCGGCAGGCGCGAGCGAAGTGAGGCGGAACAGCCGCGGCGCCGGCGGCGGCGCCGGCAGGATGCCGCCGCAGGATGCGGCCAGAAGGAGCAGCATCGCCGCAGCGACAAGACGCAGCCATGTCGTCATTGCGGCCGATACCCCTGGCGCTGGTCGCCATAGATGATCCGCGAGGGATTGCGCTCGAAGTCGTCGGCGATGCGGTTCAATTGCGCCACCAGGGCTTGCGTCTGCGTCACGAGCTGATCGATCTGATCGAGCCCGTTGCGGCCGAAATTGCGCAGCGCCGGGCGATTCTCGACGAGGACCGCGTCGAGCTGGTCGGCCACCAGCGCGAAGCGCTTCGAGGTCTCGTCGAACGACCGGAGCGCCGCGGTCAGATCGCCGCCCGGCGCGATGACCTGGTTGAGCGAGGCGAGGATTGCCTGCGCCGTCTCGAGGGTGATGCGCAGCTCGTGCAGCGACGCCGTGCTGTCGCTGATGGCGCTGTCGATCTCACCGGTGTGACTGGCCACGGTCGCGGTCAGGCGGCGCATGTTCTGGAGGGTCTCGGCGATCGCCTGGCGATTCTCGGCGCTGAAAACATCGTTCAGCTGGTTGGTCAGCGCGATCAGGCGCGACAGCGCTTCGGGCGCGCTCGTCACCACGCGCTGCAGCCCCGACGGCGCCGAGGCGATGACGGGATAGCGCTGGTCGGCCTGCCGCACCAGCGGCGGTGCCTCGCGGCTGCCGCCGGTAATGTTGACATAGGCGCCGCCGGTGAGGCCCTGGACCTCGAGCGAGGCGACCGCGTTGGAGCGAATGACGGCGCCGGCCCGGATCTCGACCGTGACGCGGACCCGGGTCGGATCCTCGGGATCCAGGCGGATCTCGGCGACCCGGCCGATCGGGATGCCGTTTTCGAGCACGGCCGAGCCCTGGTTGAGCCCGGTCACCGAGCCGGTGATATAGATGTCGTAGTAGTTGACCCGCTCGCCGAACTCGAAGCGCGCGAGCCACAGCACGACGACCACGAGGGAGGCCAGAAGCACCAGCACGAAACTCCCGACGAGGACGTAGCGGGCATGTGTTTCCATGGTGCGTCAGTCGGCTCCCTCAGGCCCTCGCCTGAACCGCGGAACGGCCCCGTGGTCCATGGAAATAAGCGTGAATCCACGGATTCGGATCGCCCAGCAATTCGGCCATTGTGCCGATCTTGATCCGGTTGTCGACCAGCACCGCGACTCGGTCGGCGACGGCGATGAGGCTGTCGAGATCGTGCGTCACCATGAATACGGTAAGGCCCAGACTCTCCTTGAGGTCGCGCACGAGGCGGTCGAAATCGTCGGCGGCGATGGGATCGAGCCCGGCGGTCGGCTCGTCGAGAAAGAGCAGCGGCGGGTCGAGCGCGAGCGCCCGCGCGAGCCCGGCGCGCTTGCGCATGCCGCCGGAAAGCTCCGCCGGATATTGGCGCCCGCTCTCGGGCGGCAATCCGACCAGCGCGAGCTTGAGGGCGCACAGCTCGTCGAGCAGCGGCTTCGGCAAGTGCTGCCACTCCTTGAACGGAACCGCGACGTTCTCGGCCACCGTGAGCGAGCTGAACAGCGCGCCGTCCTGAAACATCACGCCCCAGCGCCGCATGATGTCGGCGAGCGCCTCGGCGCGTGCCCGCGCGACGTCTTGGCCGAACACCTCGATCGTGCCGGCGGCCGGCGGCAGGATGCCGACAATGGTCTTGAGCAGGACCGACTTGCCCGCCCCCGAGGCGCCGACCACGGCCAGAACCTCGCGCGGATAAAGCTCGAGATTGATGTCGCGGTGGAGCACCCGGCCCGCCACGCGCGTCGCCAGGCCCGTGAGGCGAAGCACGGGCTCAGAGGTTGAGCCAGGAGAAGATGATGGAGAAGGCGGCATCGAGGAGGATGACGAGGAAGATGGAATGGACGACCGAACGGGTGGTATGGCGGCCGACGCTTTCGGCGCTGCGGGTCACCTGCAAGCCCTCGCGGCAGCCGACCAGCGCGATCGTCCCGGCGAAAAATGGCGCCTTGACGAGGCCGAGCCAAAAGGTCTCGGGCACCAGCGCCCGATGCAGCTCATTGAGGAAGACCGGCGGCGGAATGTCGAGCGAGACCCAGCACAGGAAGGCGCCGCCGAGAAGACCCATCGCATCGGCGTAAAAGGCGAGCAGCGGCAGCATCAGCAGCAGCGCAAACAGTCGCGGCAGCACCAGGACCTCGATCGGGTCGAGCCCCAGCGTCGTCATGGCGTCGATCTCCTCGTTCACCTGCATGGCGCCGATCTCGGCGGTGAAGGCGCTGCCCGAACGTCCGGCGACGATGATGGCGGTGAGTAGCACGCCCATCTCGCGCAGGAAGCCGATGCCGAGCAGATCGACGACGAAAATCTCGGCGCCGAAGCGCTGGAGCTGCTGGGCGCCCTGGAACGCCGTCACCATGCCGACGAGAAACGACAGCAAACCGACGATCGGCAGCGCCGCAACGCCGGCGCGTTCCATATGCGTCGAAAGCGCAATGAAGCGGACGCGTCCCGGCCGGGACAGCGTCCGCAGCAGCCCGAGCACGACGAGGCCCAGGAAGTCGAGCTGGCCCACGGCGGTGCGCAGGAACTCGATCATGCCGGCGCCGATCGCGGCGATGCCGGCGATGACGGCATTGACGCGCCGCGGCGGCGGCAGCGCTTCCGCCGGACCCTTCTCGACCTGACGCAGCAGCGGCTTGAGATCGGGGGCGAGGTTTGCGATGGTGACGACGCAGCCGCGCGCGGCGAGCGCGCGCTCGAGCCGCAGCACCAACCAGGCACCCGCCGTGTCGAGCGCGGCGATGGCGCCGAGATCGAGTCGGACATGCCCGGCCGGCGGCAGGCGCAGCGCACCGAGCTTGGCGTCGAGCGCCGCGGCCTCGGTGATGCGCCATTGCCCGCCGGCATGCAGCACGAGAGCATCGCCCTCGCCCGAAGCCTCGATCCACCCTTCATCGGCCATGCGGGCCACTCTATACGCCAGTCCCGGGCGGGACGAAATGCCGCTTTCCGTCGCCCCAGACTGGGCTAGAGTGGCGTCGAGGCGGCTCGGTGCGTGCGGCAGCGGGCATGAGGAGTAGCGCGTGGACCTGAAGCAGCACATCCGCAGCGTGCCGGATTTTCCGAAGCCGGGCATCCTGTTCTATGACATCTCGACGCTGCTGGCCCATGCAGGGGCGTGGCAGGAGACGGTGCGGCAATTGTCGCGCGCGCTCGAGCCGCACCGGCCCGAGTTGCTCGTCGGCATCGAGTCGCGCGGCTTTCTCGTCGCCGCGCCGCTCGCCTACAGCCTCAATTGCGGCTTCGTCATGATCCGCAAGAAAGGCAAGCTTCCGGGCCGCACCATCCCCCACACCTATGCCCTCGAATACGGCAGCGATACGCTCGAAATCCAGGCCGACGCGATTGCGCCGGGGCAGCGCGTGGCCGTGCTCGACGATCTGCTCGCCACCGGCGGCACCATGTCGGCGGCGATCGAGCTGTGCCGCAGCGTGGGCAGCGAGGTGGTCGCAGCCGCGTGCATCATCGAGCTCACCTTCCTCGACGGCCGCGACAGGATCGGCGTGCCGCTGACCTCGGTGCTGGCCTACGAGTCCTGACCCCGGCCGATGAGGCGCGAGGCGGCCGTCACCAGCACGGCGACGATGCCGAGGATGATGGTTGCGAGCGCGTTGATCTGCGGGCTGACACCAAGCCGCACGCTCGAGAAGATCACCATCGGCAGCGTCGTCGATGCCGGTCCCGCGGTGAAACTTGCAATGACAAGATCATCGACCGACAGCGTGAAGGCGAGGAGCCATCCGGCCACGAGCGCCGGGGCAATGAGCGGCAGGGTGATGACGGCAAAGACCTTCCACGGCCGCGCGCCCAGATCCTGGGCCGCCTCCTCGAGCGAACGGTCGAAGGAAGCGAGCCGCGCCTCGACCACTACGGCGACATAGGCGAGGCCGAGCGTGATATGGGCGATGACGATGGTGAGGACGCCCCGTCCCCGCGGCCATCCGGTGAACTGCTCGAGCGCCACGAACAGCAGCAGCATCGACAGGCCGGTCATCACTTCCGGCATCACCAGCGGCGCGGTCACGAGCGTGCCGAACAGCGCCCGGCCGCGGAAGCGGCGATAGCGCGCGAGCGCATAGCCCGCGAGCGTGCCGAGAACGAGGGCGCCGGTCGCGGCGGCAAGCGCAACCTCGAGGCTGATGAGCGCCGCCGCCCGGATCGCCTCGTTGCGCATCAATTCACCATACCAGTAGGTCGAGAACCCGGCCCACACCGTCACCAGCCGCGAGGCATTGAAGGAATAGACCACGACCGACGCAATCGGCCCGTAGAGGAACAACAGCCCCAGCGCGAGCATGACCGCAAGGAAGGGCGAGAGGCGATGGATCATCGCCGCGCTGCGGCCCCGAAGAGTGTGCGCACCTGCGTCATCCCTTGTCTCGTCCGCGCTGCCCGTTGACGCCGCCTTCTAGCACAATCACGTCAGTACGCCGAAGCGAACCGAACGCGACGCGCCGACGCAGCTGCGCCCGGTCATGCCGCGTCATTTCCGGCCCCCAGCGCGGCGAGAAATTCGGCGAGGCGGTCGTACCACAGGGTCTGATCCGCCGGTGTGAAATGCGCGTTGGCCGGGCTCGGATTGGGCACGGCGAAGACAAGCGTGCCGCCGATGCGAAGCGTCTGCCGCCCGAGGGAAGGCGGTGCGTCGTCGGCGCTCAAGGCGGCGTGGACATGGCGCAGGACCGTCATGCCGTGCAGGCAGGCGACGCGCGGGCGATGCCGCGCGAGCTTCGCGGCCAGATCCCCGACACCGCCCGCAAGCTCGGCGCGATCGAGTGCATCGGCGCGTGCGGTCGGCCGCTTCACGAGATCGGTGAAGCCGAAGCCATGCGCCGAGAGCATGCGGTCGTG
This sequence comes from Allostellaceae bacterium, assembly GCA_035532935.1. Lineage (GTDB taxonomy): Bacteria > Pseudomonadota > Alphaproteobacteria > ATCC43930 > CGMCC-115725 > DATJLY01. The sequence goes on along the minus strand of DATKQE010000034.1, from coordinate 14,359 downwards.
GATGGGCTCGAGACGGTCGAGCCCCATCGCCGCGCGCACGCTACCGCTCAGCCGCGAGCGCGAAAAGCACGGCCAGAAGCGATTCGCCGGCCGCGCAAAATAATGTCCGCGCGCGACAGCATAGAGCGATGGATTGATGCCGACGAAGACTACGTCGAGCCCGTCGCAGAGCAGATCGGGAAGTGTTGCGCCGCGCGCGGCCCCGTCGCCGCCTGGTGTGGTTGCAGCCATAGCCTTGCCCCGAGCCGCGATAGCCATCGTCGTTAACGCCGATCGCCCGTCAATGCCGAATCGATGTCGGGATTCTTTACAAGGCATGTTGCCTAAAAATGCAACAGCGCGCGGCGCGCCGGCATGCAGGGATGGTGCTTTGCCGTGCCGCCACGATGCAATTGGCGCCCGAAATGGCCGTTCGTGCGCCGCTTTGCCGTGCGGATCGACTCGCGACGCGATGCTGCGCCATGCGCCGCCGGTCCGGCCGCGCGATCGGTTCCGGCACGGAACATGCATGGATTCGGGCGATAGGCGACGCGCGCGAGACATCGTGCGGCAGATCGAGGATGGAGCCCCTAATGCTCGAGCGGGAGCGGTATGACATGGTTGCGCAGCTCCGGCGCAAGTCGCGGAGCGTCGCGCTCGAGGCTGGAAGAGCGGCGCCGATTCTGGCGCGTCAACTTCGCGCACTCGCGGCACGCTACGAGGAAGAGGCCGAACAGCTCGACACCGATTCGCAACGCAGCTTCGCCTCCTGAGCCGACGGCGGCGCGTGATCCGCGCCGCGACCTCACCCGTAATATGGACGTGGCTCGGGCGCGCGCATCATGGCGCGGGCCAGCCGGATAGGCGGGCGGCGGGCGATTTGCTAGGATGGATGCAGGAGGACGCATCCATGGCCAAGACCATTCTTACCTGCGCCGTCACCGGCGGCGGCCCGATCGGGAAACATCCCGCCGTTCCCGTGACGCCCCAGGAGATCGCCGAGGCGGCGATCGGCGCGGCCAAGGCCGGTGCCACCATCTGCCACATCCACGTGCGCGAGCCCAAGACCGGCCAGGGCAGCATGGAACTGGCCTATTACCGCGAGGTGGTCGAACGCATCCGCGACAGCGGCACCGATGTCCTCATCAACCTCACCACCGGCCCGGGCGCGATGTTCGTGCCGAGCAAGGACGATCCCGGCATGCCGGGACCCGGCACCAACATGTGCAGCGCCGAGGTGCGGGTGCGGCATGTGCTGGCGCTCAAGCCCGACATCTGCAGCCTCGATCTGTGCACGATGTGGAGCCGCACGCGGGCGTTCATGAACGTGCCCGAGATCCTCGCCGCGATGGCGCGGCTCATCCGCGACGCGGGCGTGCTGCCCGAGCTCGAGTGCTTCGACACCGGCGACATCGGCCTCGCCAAGGATTTCATCAAGAACGGCGTGCTCGCGGCGCCGGCGCTGTTCCAACTCGTGCTGGGCATCAGCTATGGCGCGCCGGCGACGCCCGAGGCGATGCTGCACATGCGCAACCTGCTGCCCGAGGGCTCGCGTTGGGCCGCGTTCGGCATTTCGCGCCAGCAATTCCCGATGGTGGCGCAGGCCGTGCTGCTGGGCGGCCATTGCCGCGTCGGGCTCGAAGACAACCACTATCTCGAGCACGGCGTGTTCGCCGACAATGCCGCGCTGGTCGAGAAGGCGGTCCGGCTCATGCGCATCCTCGGCGCCGAGCCGGCAACCCCCGACGAGGGCCGCGAGATCCTGGGCCTCGCCCGTATCCGCACCCGCGTCATCGCCTAAGGCGCGGCGGAGACCTGCCGCGGGTTCGCGCATGCCCCCGCGGGCATCGCGCCTCGTCTGCGAGCGCGCATCAGTCGACAGAGCCGGGTCGTGGGGCGGTTTGAGAAGTTAGCGATTCTGTTCGATACCGGACATAAAGAGGTGTAGCATATTGCTATCGCCGGTAACGACGCTACAGGCGCCGGCGGCTGAGAGACAACGCCTGCCCCCTTCAAGAGTGGTTGCGCGCGCTCCCGCCTGCATGGTGGAGGACGTGGCCATGATGGAAGACCCGGAAATCATTCGGCTAAACATCCGACATTATCAGGAACTTCTGAAGCTTCGCTCCAAGCCAGAAACACGACAGCAGGTGCTGAAGCTGATTGTCGAGGCACAAGCGCAATTAGTCCTCGCCGTCGCCGACGCGGCGGATCGTAAGCGCTAAGCCGCTTTCAAACTGGCCCACTACCCAGCGCCGGGCACTGCTTGAAGTTGCGCAAAACGTTGCGTATGCTCTACCATGTGGTTGATCGGGTGATGGATGAAATGGTTGATCTATGCTGCCCTGTGTGTGCTGCGTGCTCCACGCAGCGACGACGGTGGCGCGGGAGCAAGGCGATCCGAAGATCGGCCGGACTGTTTTCATTCAGTGTTCAGCCTGTCACAGCCTGGTAGCCGGCAAGAACGGTGTCGGGCCGAGCCTTCACGGCCTGTTCGGCAGAAAATCGGGAGCGGTACCGAACGACAATTATTCGGCAGCGATGAAGCACGCCAACGTGACTTGGGACGAAGAAACATTGTCCAAGTATCTTGCCGATCCGCATGCGTTCATCGCCGGCAACAAGATGCCGTTTCCGGGCGTCAAGGACGAACAGAAGCGGCGCGACGTCATCGCCTATCTGAAGCAGGCGACGCAATAATGTCGCGGTTTGCGACAACGCGGCGCATTGCCAAGTTTGGCGTTGATGCCAACCGCGCCTAGGCAGTGGTCCGAAACTCGAGGGGATGGTCATGGACATCGAAGGCAGGAATGGCGGCGGCGCGATCTCCGCTCTTCGCCTGTGTCTTGTGTTGGTGATCGCCGCCGGGGCCGCGCTCGTCGCCGGTGTTCCCGCAGCCCGGGCCCTCCCCAGTTTCGCGCGGCAGACCGGCCAGCAATGCGCCGCATGCCACAACGGTTTTCCGGAACTGACGCCCTATGGCAGGCTGTTCAAACTGAACGGCTACACGTTCGGTGGCGGGACGTCGAAATATCCCCCGATCGCTGTGATGACCATTGGCTCCTTCACCAACACGCAGACCAATCAGGCCGGCGCCACGCCGCATTTCGGCCCGAATGACAATTTCGCTGTCGATCAGACCAGTCTCTTCTATGGCGGCGCGATCGCGCCCCATCTCGGTGCCTTCGCCCAGGTCACCTATGACGGCGTCGGCCGCGTTCTGAGTTGGGACAATACGGATATTCGCTACGCGCGAACGGCGAGCATTTTCAATGCCGAGACCGTGCTGGGCGTAAGCCTCAACAACAACCCGACCGTTCAGGACGTCTGGAACACGACGCCCGCCTGGAGCTTTCCGTTCGTTGGATCGGCCCTCGCGCCAACTCCGGGGGCGGCGACCATGATCGAAGGCGGCTTCGCGCAACAGGTGGCGGGCCTCACCGCCTATACCTATTGGAACCGTCTGATCTATCTGGAAGTCGGCGGCTATGGCTCTTTGTCGCCTAAGTTTCAGTCGACCGTCGGCGCCAATTCACCAACCAACAATGTCATCAACGGCATTGCGCCCTATTGGCGACTGGCGCTTCAGCATGATTGGCAACGGAATTCGATCGAGGCGGGGCTGTTCGGCATGACCGCCAGCATCACGCCGCAGCGCATGTCCGGCTTTGGTAAGGATCGCCTCACCGATGTGGGCATCGACACGCAATACCAGTTCCTTGCGGACAAAAATAGCTTTTCGGTTCAGGCGAGCGCGATCTTCGAGAACCAGAATCTGGATGCGAGTGCGAATCCGGCCCTGGGCTTTGCGTCGAACGGTCACAATACCCTGCGCAGTTACCACGCCAAGGCGACTTATTTCTACAAACAGACTTACGGCGCCACGCTGGGCGTGTTCCGCCTCCAGGGCACGCCGGACCCAACGCTCTATGCCAATCCCCCGAACAACAGTCCCAATTCGACCGGCGTGATCGGCGAACTCGACTACATCCCGTTCAATTATGGCGGCCCCAATTTCTGGCCTTGGCTCAACATGAAGCTCGGCCTCCAGTATATCTATTACCCGCAATTCAACGGAGACAGGGGCCGCCCGGCCGAGAACAACGACACGCTTTATGCTTTTGTCTGGCTCGCGTTTTGAATCAGGGTGAGTGGCCCATGACGATCACATTGCCGGCAACGCCCGCGGGGAAAAATCGCTCGACCATGACGGCGGCGGTCTGCCGAATGGCGCGCGTGGCGGCCGCTGTCACCGCGCTTGCTGCCCTCGCTGCCTGCACGGGCAACGGGACGTCCCCGGCAAGGTCCGGCGCGGCGGCTCAGGAGGCGCAAGCGACCCCGGCCCAGGTTGCGGGCACGGTCCATGTCTGCTCTTCCTGCCATGGGTTCGATGGCCGGAGCATTTCGCCCACCTTCCCGCGCCTTGCCGGACAGCGCGCCGAGTACATCGAGGCCCAGCTGAAGGCGTTCCGCGATCACACGCGTGCCGACCCGCATGCTCACACCTACATGTGGGGCATGGCGGCGCATCTCACGGATCCGCTGATCAAAGGCATCGCCGCCTATTACGCAGCGCAAACGCCTGCTTCGGGGACCAAAGCGGGCAGTCCTGTGGACATTGCCGCGGGGAAGAAAATCTTCGAGGACGGGATTCCGAGCCATGACGTTCCCGCCTGCCAGGCCTGTCATGGCGCGCATGCCGAGGGGATGGCTGCGTTTCCGCGCCTTGCCGGTCAGCATCGCCAATATCTCGTCGAGCAGTTGCAGAATTTCGCCTCGAACGCGCGCCGGAACGAAATCATGCACGAAAATTCGAAGAACCTGACGCCTGAGGAAATCAGCGAGGTCACGGACTTCCTCGCGGCTCAATAGGTGGTGCGACGGCAAGGCCTCGCGCCGGCCGCGCTATTCGACGGCCGCGACGATGGCCGTCGTGCCGCGCAGCGCCTTGACCACCACCGGCGCGCCCTGCGGCAGGTCGGGACCTTCGGCGAGCCAGACCGTGTCGCCGAGCCGGATCTTGCCGCGGCCGTCGCGGATCGGCTCGGCGACGGTGCCGTGCTCGCCGACAAGCGTGCGGTCCCGCTGGTTGGGGAGGCGCGCGGCGCGGCTGCGACGGATCGCGCGCCGATAGACGAAATACCCGGCGACGCAGCTAAGCGGCGCGGACGCCGCGAAGACGACAAGCTGCCCCTCGGGCGGGAGGTCGAACAGCAAGGTCGCGAACGCGGTGATGGCCGCGCCGGCAGCGATCCAGATGAGATACATGCCGGGGGAATGAAGCTCGACGAGCGCGAGGAAGAGCGCGCCGATCGCCCAGATCCAGGCCATGGTCAGGCGCTCGTACCGCCGTCCGGACGCGCCGGCGCCGCGCCGGCGCCGCGGGCGAGTTCGGCGATGCCGGCGATCGCGCCGATGAGGCCGCTCGTCTCCATCGGCATCAGCACGAGGCGGGCATTGTCCGACTTGCCGATCTGCAGCATCGCCTCGACATATTTCTGGGCGACGAAATAGTTGAGCGCCTGCACGCTGCCTTCGGCGACGGCCTTGGACACGAACGCGGTCGCGGCGGCTTCGGCCTGCGCCAGGCGTTCGCGCGCCTCGGCATCGCGATTGGCCGCCGCGAGGCGCCCTTCGGCCGCCAGGATCTGCGACTGCTTGTCGCCCTCGGCCTGAAGGATCGCCGACTGCTTGATGCCTTCGGCCTGGAGAATGGCGGCGCGCTTCTCGCGCTCGGCCGTGAGCTGCTTCGACATCGATACGACCACGTCCTCGGGCGGACGCACGTCCTTGAGTTCGACGCGGGTGATCTTGGTCCCCCACGGCCCCGAGGCAGCATCGAGAACATGCAGCAGGCGGTCGTTGATCTCGTCGCGCCGCGACAGCGTCTCGTCGAGGTCGAGCGCGCCGATCGCGGTGCGGATGTTGGTCATCGTGATATTGGTGATCGCCCGCTCGAGGTCCTGCACCTCGTAGGCCGCCTTGCCGGCGTCGAGCACCTGGTAGAAGACGATACCGTCGACGGTGACCGAGGCATTGTCCTTGGTGATGACCGACTGGCTCGGGATTTCGAGCACGGTCTCCTGCACGTTGAGCTTCCGGCCGATGCGATCGACATAGGGAAGGATGAGGTTGAGGCCGGGATAGAGCGTGGCGCGATAGCGGCCGAAGCGCTCGACCGTCCACTGCGTGCCCTGCGGCACCGTCTTCACGCCGGCGGCGATCGTCGCCAGAACCAAGAGCGCGAGCACGGCGAGGAACACCAAGAACGCGCTCATCCGTCCCCCTTGGGCCGCCCCGCCGCCCATCCGCCGGCCCGCACCGCGCCTCGATCGCGCGCGTGAAAGCGTGGATTCTAGCATCCCGGGCCGCGGCCGGGAAAGCAAGGCGCGCCGGAGCGAGCCCGCCGCCGTCGGAAAATCGCCCATGACGATGAAGAATACCATCGGAAGTTGGCGCGCCCGGAGAGAGGCGAACGCTCGACCCCCAGATTTATAATCTGGTGCTCATGACATCCCCTGCGCTCAAGCACCACGCGAAGCGGATAGGTCTTGTTCCGGAGCGCCGGCGGACCCGGCGTGAAGACCCGCTTGCACGATGCACAGCGCCAGAGTTGGACGATCTCGATCCTCTTGTTGCGCGTTCCCTTCTTGGTGACTGCGGTGCTACCGCAATTGTGGGCAGCGTTCCGGACGCTTCCCGGTGTGCGGGACGCGCGCCGCCCGCGGGACGCGGGTGGCTTTGGTGGGTTTCGGAGATACGGTTGCGCCGGCCATAGGGAGTTCGGTGCCGGATGCGTAGCATGGGAAACAGGTTCCGGAAAATGGACGGGCGAGCGCGGGAGAGGTCGCGAGTTCTGCACGGATTGGCGCCGCGAGAAAGTCACGGATGGTGGACTGTGCCCTGCCCGTTCGGCCACGGCGCGGCGGGACGGAATGAGCGTTGGTTGCAGGCGCTGCCGAACGCCGCAGTCGCATGCATTTCGGTGGCGGCACCGGCGCGGCGGCGGCTGGCTATGCCTGGACCCTTGCGGGCTTTCGGGCGGCTCCGCCGTTGCGTGGCGTCCAGATCGGCGGCTCGTCTACCCCTCGGATGGGCGGATAGGCGCCAATCCGGGAAAACCCAGCTTACTTGTTCTCGCCGACGTAGGTGAGATCGTCGGCGATCTTTAGCTCGATCAGCACGTTCTCATCGGTCGAATCCTGGCACAGCATCGAGCGATGGCTGATCCCCTTCGGGATAAACAGCATGTCGCCTGGATGCATGATGCGCTCGCCCATCTCGGTCTCCCACTTGAGTGCGCCCTTCACGCAGAAGATGATCTCATGGGCATCGATATTCCGATGCCAAAAGCCCATGTCGTGCTTGCGCCGCTTGGAGACGTCGATCTTGACGTGATCGGAAGTGTAGAGGCGCAGCGGCGTGCCGTCCGCCTTGTCGATATTCGACGGCGAGAACGTATCGGCAAAGATGTTGAACATACGGAAAATGTCAGCGTTCTCAAGCACGCCCGCATTGATCCCTGGCGGCTCGCGGCGCGAGAGCACGACATTCTTGCCATTGATGGTTACGAGCTCACGATAGAGCGAATTCGCACCCTGAGGCGCTTCCTGTGACTTGCTCATGACTTTCCTCCTGTGTTCGAATCCGGGCTTCCAGAACGGCCGAAACGACACCAGCATAGCCGGTGCAGCGGCAGATTCGCTCGGCCTTGGTGTCGCGTCCCTGGTGTTGAAGCTGTCGCGGTCCGGGTCGACATACCTTGGACGCGAGCGATGCCGTCGATCAATTGTTCGGCACGAAAGGGGTTCTCGAAGAACGCTGCGCCACCACGAGCCGCAGCCTCCCGTATTTGCTCACTGGGCATTCCGCTCATGAGGATCACCGCGGCCGTGCTGCCATCGCGCCGAAGCTGGTCGAGGAGTTCGACGCCGCCCGCCGACTCCGTGACGTGTTACGGCGTGATACCCCACGAATAACGGCGCGCCGTAGGCGCGCGTGCAATGCAGCTCCTCGCGATATCAGCGCTTCTGACTGCGTTGTTGGAGCCGCAGCAATAATTGATAGATTGGTGGCGGACAGCTACGGCACACCAGCGGCCAAACGCCGCGCCCGTGAGGGGGTCGGCAGGGATGGTCAGCCCCTCCGCTCAATCGGATCTGGGATGTCCACGATGGGGTGGCGACGGACGAATGGCGCAATACGTGATCCAGATCAATGTCGTGCCGCGCCCTGGTGATATTGTTCACCTTGAGCATTGGCCGTTCGGCGAATCTGGAAGACAGCGGAAGCCGCCGGGCCCGGTCCAGGGTGGCTTCCGATGGGAGAGAACCATGGCATTCAAGGACATTCTCGTTTACCTCGACGCGCACTCTGGCGACCAAGCGCTGTTGCAGCTCGCCCTCGCGATCGCGCGGCGCGACACGGCGCATCTCGTCGGCTTCTACGGCTTCCAGCTCCCGGATCTCACCCTGCCCAATCTTGCGATCGAGGGCTACGCCGTGAGCAACGTGGCGCGCACCGCCCTTGTCCGGGAGCGCGATACGGCCTTTCTTGTGGCGGCGCAGATCGAGGCGACTTTCCGTGAGAAAACCAAGCTTGCCGGGTTGACGGGCGACTGGGAGATCTGTCCCGAGAAAACGACGGACATCGTGGCCCACGTCACCGAGCGGGCGCGATATGCCGACCTCGCGGTGGTCGGCCAAGCCAACCCCGATCACCCGTTCTTCGATAAGCTCGCGAAACTTCCCGAGACCGTGATGATGGGCTCCGGCCGGCCGGTGTTGATCGTGCCCTACGCCGGCGACACCGACGCGGTGGGCAAGAACGTGCTGGTGGCGTGGAGCGGAACCCGCGAGGGCGCGCGCGCGGTCGGAGATGCAATGCCCTTCCTTCGCTCTGCCGAGATGGTGACGGTGCTCTCGATCGGCCGGACGCGCGCCAGCGAAGGGCGTGACGAGTCGCTCGCCGCCAGTTTGACGCGTCATCTCGCCCGACATGGTATTCGTGCGGTAGCTTCGCACCTCGTAGCGAAAGATATTGAGACTGGCGAGCTGATCTTGTCCCAGGCGGCGTCGCTCGGGTGCGACCTCATTGTGATGGGCGGATACGGTCATTCGAGTACCCGCGAACTGATCCTTGGCGGTGTGACGCGCACCATCCTTCAGTCCATGACCGTGCCAGTGCTGATGTCACATTGATATCTGACGGCGCTGATCCGTCTGCGTCGAGAACATTCAGACATTCGGCGCTTCGGGTCAGATTTTATCCGCCGGGAAGCGGTCGTGGACGCGGTCGGCGTGGTTGCGACGGTTGGCGATGGTGGGGTTGCACTTGTTGGCGAGGAAAGTTCCTCCACGTGGCGGGCTTGCAAAGGCCATGACCACACGGTGGAGCGTCCTCAGCTCCTGCCCGGCGCAGTCGGCGCGCTCGAACAGGTAGCGCAGGTTATGCAGGGCTCGCTTCAGTTTTTGACTTGCTGCCACGCCTGCTTGGCGGCGGGCGGCAATTTGTCCATGTGCTTCAGGAACAGGGCAAGCGTCCATATCTGCTGATCGCTCAGCGTGGCTTTCCACGACGGCATACCGGTCCAGCGAATGCCGTTTTCGATTTTCCAGAAAGTCCAGCCTTGCGGATCGTCCTCGACGCCATCCGACGCCAGTTGTGGCGGGGCCGGGTATTCGCCCTTCGCCACCGGAGAAGCCGACGCCTCTCCCATCGCCGTGCCGTGGCAGATCGCGCAGTGCTGACCGTAAAGCCCGATACCGGCGATCAGGTTGGCGTCGGTGAGCGGCACGGGGTTGGGACCCTTGGGCGCATCCCGTGCAAGCGTCGCGCGCAGTGATGTTTTCGCAGCCCAACTTTCCAGCCACAATGGCTTGCCATTGGCGGCCGCTGGAACGAGACCGGTATGCACGATAATAAAGGCGCATGCGGCGGCGGCTAGAACCGTCAAAACAACGCCGAGGCCAAGGCCTTTCAACATGACGCCTCCATAAACGCTGATCCCGAGCCCGATGCGTCGCTTGCGCGCTTTGCGACAGCATCGTCGATAGGGCGCCAAGCCTTATACCAAGTACCCGTCGTAAGCCTCATACTTTGGCCGGCTGGAAATCAGTGCGGCTGCCGTCGGTAGAACTAGCCTATGAAGCGCGTAGTGGCAAGGATTGGGCCGACACCCGGTTCTTCGGGCACGCGCTCATACCTTGGTGTTGTCATCAAGGCTGTTCCTGATCGGGGTAGAATGAGCGCTGGGTGAGCATGGCCGCCCTGCCCTGTGAGCCGGTGCCCGAATGGTCGGGCGTCGGTAGCGGGACGGAGGCACGAATGCCTGACGTGGCAACCACCGCGAAACAGCGGGAAAAGCTCGGTCAGCTCATTAACATCGAGGGATTCGAGTCCGAAGAGGCGCTGCTCGCGGCGGCGGTCGCCGGCCTCTCCGCCGGACGGAGCTTTTCTTTCACAGGTACTTACCCACCCGATCCGTCGAGGCTGGATACATGTCCCGTTCTGGAGTAGACTATTTCTAGTGTGGGCTCATCCACGCGGTGGAGGTGGCGATGCGTTTTGTCTACTTGGCTTTGGCCGCGGCAGCGTCCATTTTCGCCACGTCGCCGCTCGCAGTGGCGTTCGAAGTGCATAGCGCGCAGACAACTTCGGGCGGCAGTTCCAACTTCACTGACCCCGACAGTGCTACCGACACGATGGCGGCGCATTTCACTGACGGCAGCGCCGCGAGCAGCGGGTCGGTCATGCATTTCGGCAACACGACGCTGACCATCAGCGGCAGCAACGGATCGAACGCAAGCACCATGTCGCCGGCGCTCCAAGAACGGCTGATGGGCGGCTCTGCCGGGTCGGGCGACGTTGGCTTGCCGTATCGTTGATCGGACAACGTACCACCGCTCGCTTCGCAACACCGTGCTGGGCGACGTGCCGCTGACCGGTTGATCCCCACGCGTTCTCACCGAGTGGGTTTCGAGCACTATCGGCGACGGATGATGCCGTCGCTATAGTTCACCGCGGAAGGCGCGGTCCAAAATTGACGGAGGAGAGCGTCGGGTTCAGCCGCGGTCTCGGCTTGAACGCGTCTCAGTGCGTCGGTCACGATGCAAGGGTCTGTCGGAGCCGGATGCCACGTTGGACCACCGGACCGACTGAATCCAGTCGCTCTCGATGTCGCGACGCGTCCCCTATTTAGGGCAACATCACTGCCTGATCTAGATCAGGGAATAAGCGCCGCACGAATGGTATGCAGTATCTACGTATAGGGAGGTTTTCGTGCTCACCCTGGAAGACTGTATCGCCCTCAGCGAACTGACCGAGGAAGAGATCGACGCCATTGCCGAGCATGAGCATCTTCCCGAGATCGTCGCGACAGAACTCGGCTACTATCTCTTCCAGTCAGATAATGGGCGTCAGGCAATCCGGGTGATCATCCGCGATGACATCGCGGCCGCGCGAGTTCGCGGCGATTTTCTCCATTCCGCAAAGCTCAAGCTCGTGCTGCGGCATTTTGTCCAACATTGTCACGAGACAGCCCACCTTCTCGAAAGCCGAGGACCTGCGGTTATTCACCGCAAGCGCATCAACGTGCAGCGTGCGCGCGCCGAAATGAGCAGTCGGTCGGGCGGCTCAAGGAGGTAAGCATGACAACGGTACAACAACTGCTTCGCACGAAAGGGCGGACCGTGTGGTCGATCCACCCGGACGCCACCGTTTTCGATGCCGTGGCAAAGATGGCCGAAAAGGACATCGGATCACTGATCGTGATGGCCGAAGGACAAATGCTCGGCATGATCACCGAAAGGGATTATGCGCGGAATGTTGTCCTCAAAGGGAAGGCATCTCCCTTTATGCCGGTCGGAGACATCATGGAAACCCGAGTCGTCGTTGCCCGGCCGCATTACACGGTGGCGCAATGCATGACGATGATGACCGAAAGCCGCGTCCGCCATTTACCGGTTCTCGATGGCAACAGAGTGATCGGCATAATCTCCATCGGTGATCTGGTCAAAAGCATCATCGACGAGCAGGGATTCACGATCGAACAGCTTGAACATTACATCCACAGTTAGATGGGGCTGCCGGTCGTAGGCCGCTTGGCGCGGTCATGCTCAAGACGGGCCTTAACTTTCGCGAGGATATCGGCCGCCCCTGCGCGCGCCACAGCATTCACGACAGGGGCTAAAAGTCTTTCCAGCAGAGGATTGTGAAAGTCATAAGCGATGCGCATTGTGACGAGCGTGCCGCCAGGGACGGGAGTGAGTTCATACGCGCCTGAATTGGTGAACCCCCGGATCGATCGCCAAGCAATGCGGTGGGGGCGCGCGAATTTTGTGATCACGGAGTCCCAACTGAGCGTGGTGCCTCCGACCTTTGCCACCCAGCGGTACGTGCGGCCGCCTATTTTCGTGACATCCTGCAGCGCACCCGAATAGGCGGGGAATTCCTCGACGCGTGAAATAAGATCGAAGATTGCATCGGGATCGGCATGGATCAGCGCCGTTTCAGTGATGCTCGGCATACGCCTGGCGGCCAGACATCCTTACCTTCTATCGAAAGCGAACACTCGCTGTCATCCCTTGTCGCGGCCGGTCGCGACAGGTCGGGACTTGTCGCAGCTTCCGGTCGTTGTTCGTCATCGCTCATGCCGTCGATGATAGCGCGCCACCGGTGCGCCGCCGCGCCCTTATTCGCATTGCGCGGTAGTTGCCGTCGCCGCGGGATCGCTGCCGTTATCTACAATGTCAATTGCTTGTGCGCTGGCGCGACGTGCTTTTGCGCGCCCATCGTGATCGCCGAAATCACGGGCCAACGGCGTTCTTTGCGGATGACGCCATACCCAATGGAAACGGTCACCGGCCTAAAGGGCGTTGAAAAGGCCGCCTACCAGATCGCTGGCAAGACCGAATCCGGCGCCGAGGCCAAGTCCGGACATGACATTGCCCATGAAGCCGCCGCCGCCGGAAGCGTAGGGTTGACCGGCCCACCCCCGGCTCTGGAAACCTGACTGCGGCAGCGCGTTCATTTGGGTCTCGAGGCCGTGAATATACTGCGCCATCTGCTCGACCAGCATGAGAGTGGACTGGTTCTGCTTCTGGATGGCGAGCGCCGCCTCGCGCAGATCGAGCACGAGCTCGCGCCCGAGCGCCGGATCCGTGATCTTCGTCTGCAACTTGTCGGCAAGGCCCTTGATGCCTTGGACGACCTGATCGGCCTGGTTTTGCAGTTGAACGGCCTGATTTTCAGCAGCTTGATAATCCATGATCGTGCACCTCTTCTGCGTGCGCCGACATTGCGTAGATCCGACTTCCTGTCTCAGAGCGGGACCGCGACACCGGCCGGGCATGCACGGTCCTCTATCGACCAAGCTTCCGCCATGTCCAATGAATAAAATTTCATTCCACTCTCCCGAGCGTCCTTGCCATCGGTCGTCCTGCCAAGCCGCAATCCGAGTGCCTCCGAGGTTTGGTTCCCACGGAGTGACGCCGATCGCGCCGTGGTCAGACCCCGAGCCCGACAGGGCAAGGGAGCAATTCGACGCGCAGACGAGGCACTGGCCCCTCGACTACAGGCTCTCTTGTTGCGACGAGCGGCGCAAGAACCCGTATTCGTGCCACGTGAGGCCAATGATAATGATGTCAAGCGCGGTGATGAGCAGGAGCCACACGGAATGCGTGAAGGTGTAGCGATAGAGCTGGTAGACGATGAACAACCCGAACACGACCACGGCAATGGGGTAGTACCAGAGTTTCCTGCGGAGAAGGCCGATGATGATCCAGAGCTTAATGACGCCGTGGCCGAGGAGGTACACGGCGGCGAAGTCCTGCGTGTTTATGGAGAGGCTTTGAACCGAGTGGAGAAGAAAATTGGCGATGACATCGTGCGGGTCTTCGGCAAATTCGTCCTTCGTCACCCATTGCACCACGTCGAGCAAGAACTGCCGCGTGACAAAGTAGGCGGCGATCCCGGCGACGATCTCGGAGAGGGCGAAAAGTCCCTTTGCCCATAGGCTGATCTCGAAAGCGAGATGTATATTGCGCTCGCTGAATAATTTGTCGCTTCGGGCCATACCACTCATATGCGACACAGGCGGATCAAAAACCCACCCGACTAGCGACCGAACGACCTTCGCGGTGCCGCCCTAATCGCGACGCCGCCGATGACCGCTATGGCCCTAGCGGCCGAGGAGCTTGCGCTTCTCCTCGAACTCGGCCTTGTCGATCTCGCCCCTGGCGAAGCGCTCGTCGAGAACGTCAAGGGCGGCGCGGCCGTGGCCGTGGCCGCCGCACCAGGGACAGCCGCCATGGAAATGGTGGAAGCCGTGGCCATAAAACGGATGGCCACGGGTCGCCCAACGCACAAGCCACACGAAGAT
>DATKQE010000033.1:0-19627 GCA_035532935.1 Allostellaceae bacterium | reverse complement strand
TTTCGGGCGATGCCTCCGACGAGCCAGCAGCGGGTGCAGCGTCACACAGGAAAATTGGGGGAGACCTTCAGGGGGAACCGAGGCTTCCTGTTGACGCGGGAAGCGACCGCGTATGGCAGGGGGCACGAACATGCACGAAGGGGGGTGCAATTATTTGAAGGAGATGGATTGCTGACAACGCCGGAAAACCACCGCTCACAAACAGGGACACGCCATCATTCCCGAGAAGAACGGGCGCGCGGAAAAGGCATTCGAAAAACCTGCTTGCACAACTACGGAAGCTCCGGTGAACGGCTCCCGCTGATCGCATTCGTCAACGCTGCGGCCTCCAGCAGGCAGCCGCGCAACCCGGCTTGGATACAGAAGGGAATGTCGTCATCGGGTGTGCTCACACATCCGATAGGAAAGATCGGCGGCGCACACAGCGCAACGCCCGCGCTGCTGATGGCAAATGAGGAAATGTCGAACCCGGGAATCGTCCGATCCGTGTTCGACACGGCACGCGCTACGGTCCCGTAGCTTTGGCGTGCCTGTCGCCGTTTGGCCGTTCGGCCCGGCTCCGGAGCGCCGTCCAGCGCTCCCGACAACTGGAAGATTCTCAAGCGGAGAAAGGAAGATGGTGCGGGCGGCCGGACTTGAACCGGCACAGGCCTTTCGGCCCTACGGATTTTCATGCCACTACGGCTTTCGCGCTCGCCGCTGCGCGGAAAGCCCGCCTTATCTGGTCGCTCTGCGGGCTGTCCCTATGCCCTTCGCGGCGGACTTCCTTGACACTTATGCAGAAAGCACGTAGAATATATCATATGAGGATATGATACTATTGTGGTAAAGAAGACAGATGAACATACGCTGGAATTCCTGCTTGCCTTCGACGGACGTGTCCACAGGTATGCAGGCGGCTACTGGCTCAAGTTCGAGATTCGCCGGGTTGAGACAACCTCGGCGCGTCCCCATGGCCTCAGTTATTCGTTCACGCTCCACGGTCCAGACAACACGCGGCTTGTTGGCTTTGACAACGCCCATTCGGTCCCGTCGGCGGGCGGACGCTACAAGAAGCGCGCCGTCATGACGGACCACTGGCACCGGACAGAAGACGACCCCGGGAGGCCTTACGCGTTCAAGAACGCGGCGACATTGATAGACGATTTCTTCGACGAGGTGGAACGTGTGCTCACGGAGCGCGGGGTTCCGTTCGAGGCCGTCGAGGACAACGAAGGAGAAAAGCGATGAAAGAAGTGAAAATCCAGAGCCATGCCGGTCTACGAAAGGAAATGAAGGCGGTCGCCACCGGCAAGATGGCGGCACCGAAAGACGCGGCGGACATGAGCTTTGATTCGGTCGAGACTCTCCTGCGCCTTCTGACCCCTAAGAACCGCGAGTTGCTCGCCGTCATCCGGGACCGTAAGCCGCAGTCGGTTGCCGAACTGGCAAAAATGACTGGCCGGAAGCCACCGAACGTCCTGCGGACGCTTGGCAAGCTCGAAGCGGTCGGCTTCATCCGGATGAAGACCGTCAACCACCGCAAGGTGCCGACGGCGGCAGTCCACGCGCTTCGGATCAGCATTGACCCGTTCTCGCAGAATGACAGGCTGGAACTGACGTGAGGCAGTGCGCGGCAGAAACGACAGGCTCATCTAGAAACGAGACGACGGATATCGACTGTGTGCTCACACATCCGATAGGAAAGATCGGCGGCGCACACAGCGCAACGCCCGCACTGCTGATGGCAAATGAGGAAATGTCGAACCCAGGAATCGTCCGATCCGTGTTCGACGCGGCACGCGCAACGGTCCCGTAGCTTTGTCGTGCCTGTCGCCGTTTGGCCGTTCGGCCCGGCTCCGGAGCGCCGTCCAGCGCTCCCGACAACTTGAAGATTCTCATGTGGAGAAAGGAAGATGGTGCGGGCGGCCGGACTTGAACCGGCACAGGCCTTTCGGCCCTACGGATTTTCATACCACTACGGCTTTCGCCGCGTTCGCCGCTGCGCCTCTCGGCACAGGGCGCTTTGTGGTCTGGACTATCCCTTCACCATAGCCGTCGCTTTAGGTGCTGCCCGTCTAGTCTCTACACCTTCCCGTTTCCGGGCTTGGCTCGGGATTGCCATGTGAAAGGTTTCCCCGACTTTGAGCAGTTCTGCATCGCGGGTTTCCCCGCGCGCACTCAATTTTCTGGTTTAAGTCCGTTGCGTCTACCAATTTCGCCACGCCCGCGTGGTACATCCACCTATAGCCGCAACCCACTTAACAACCAAGGAAAATCGCGCATTTCTGCGGATTCCAGTGTTACGGAAAGGCTGGATAGCAGCCTACGCCGCCTTAGCTTTTTGATGGCATCGCTCGATCGGCCAGGCATCCATTCGAAGCTCACACTGGAGGTATTTCAATATAGTGCTCAGGGAATTGCTCGCTGAAAAGCTCGTTTCGAAACGCCAGGAGAGCAAGGAAAATTTCGCGCATCTGCGCCGGCGTGAAATTCATTTCGTCATCCGGCTTGAACCACTGGAAAACCCGACACCTCGCGACGTCCGAATTCGCCACGCCGAGCTTGTGCACGATAGAGGTGCGAAAATAGTAGAGGTCGCCCCAGATATCGTGTCTGGCGTGATGCCGAACCGCCTCTTTGATTCTGTCATCGTCCTTTTCCTCGCGGGCCAGCTTTCCTTTCGCGACCGCGTACTCGCGGCGGAGATATTCTTCCCAGAAATCGTAGAACGAGACGATGCATAGCTGAGCCATCATGATGAAGTTTTGGCCACCAGACTTGTTCCGCTCCTTCGCCTCGCCTTGCGTGGACTGATGGATGGCCGACGTGACGAAGCCGTCCGGCAATATGTTCGTGTAGTCGAATCTCCGCGTATCCTGAAACGCTTCCGAATCGAGCTCTGATCCTTCTACATATTGTCGTGCCTTTTTCTGGTATGCCTCCACATTGGCATGCACAAACATGAACCCTGCTGCCGCATCGAGGTAAAGAGCCTGCAGTCGGTTCCAGAGCGCAGTGAATTCTTCGGAGAGTTCATGTAGCCGTTTATAATCCACATTTGGATCGACTTTGTGCGGGCTCATGATCTACTTTGCCTTTGGAGGCGAAGTCCGCGGTCGCGACTTGCGCACGTTTATGGCTCCGGCATCGATGCTGTCTTTGATGTGAGAGGCGTAATATTTCTCGATCATCTCGACACTGGTACGGCAGTTTTTCGCGATCTGATAAATATCGGCGCCTTCCATGAGCCTCAAGCTGATATAGGTATGACGAAGGCTATAGGCTGTTCGCTCGTTGCCCTCGCGGTCTGTCTTGAGATCAAGTTCGTTCAAAATGTCTTTGAACAGTTGCCTGTGCGTTTTGGGAAACACCAGGTCCGTCGGTTTCGGAAGGACCGTTGCTTTGTTCGGCTCCTCGTTCGATGCGCCTGATGAAGAAGATGATCGAAGGTCTTCGTTCATCTTTGCCGGACGCCGGCGCTTCTCCAAGCGCCTGAAGGGCTCTACTGCGCCAGGCATGCTTTTGCAGTAGCCGACACCACGCTTGCCGCGAACAGTGATGACAAGAATATCGTCTCTGCCGTTCTTGGCGCTTCCGGATTCGATTTCCACGTCCCGAAATTGAAGCCGCAGTGCCTCGTCGGGTCGAAGTCCGGTGTTCGCCATGAACAGCACAAAATCATGGAGTTGCTCGCACGACCACTTCCAGCGCGGCTTTGGGGGATTCTTGGCGCGCATTCCCGTTGCCGTATAGAGCTGCTTGTACTCCTCCGGAGAGAACCAGGCGCGATGGGATACCTTGGATGACGATTGGTATGGCGCGGACAAATTGGGAAGATGGTCAAGCCACCCCTGCCGATTTGCAGATTTCAATATCTGTCGGAGGCAGACTATTTCCTGATGGAGGGCGCTGCGCGACGGAGGCTTTTGCCTTTCAAAGTCCTTGGACGAACCGTTCTTCTTGATATGCGCCGCAAGTTTGTGTTGGTCTTTCCGCGACATTCCCGTCTTCATGCGGTGTATGCGGTAGTCCTGAACCTTGCCTGCGGTGATATCGCTGAGAACCAAATTGCCGAAGAACGGATTCAGATGGTTGTTGATCCTGTCCTTGTGGCAGGCGACATAGACCTCGCTTCTCTGACCTTCGGTAATGGTCTCGAATTCGTCTATGAAGCGTTCCGCCGCTTCCCGGAAGGTCTTTCCTTCCTTCAGCTCGCCGGCCCGGTATTTTCCCATGAGGCCTAAGTACCAGTCTCGGGCTACGTCCTTTGCGCGGGCGAGGCTCTCTTCTTTCGTCGTGGTGCGCCGCTGGCGTCCGGCCACTGAACACGAGCACTGCCAATGCGGGCTGTTTTTCCGCATGTAGAGCTGGACGCGATTGTCCATAAGGGAGTGGCGGGTAGTGTCCATCGGTAGGCCTGTAAGCGCTGTTTTGTGCTAGTTATGTGTTAAGTATGAATAGCGCTAAATACCTGAATATACAAAGGAATATTATTTTCCATGGGATTTTAAGTCCGTTGCGTCTACCCATTCCGCCACGCGGGCGCGGGCGCGATCCTACTCCTCGGCGGGGGTGCCGCCGAGGGCGCGGATGAGGGCGGCGACCTCGTCCTTGGCCTGATCGAGCCGCGCCACCTCGCGACCCCGCAGCACCAGCGCCACGCCGAAGCTGCCGCGCCGGGTGAACGGATAGGAGCCGATGTCGAGATCGGGATAGCGGTTCTGGATCGCGCCCAATCCTTCGGCCAGCAGCCCCTCCGGCACACCGCAGCTCACCGTCCGCGATAGCACCGGCGGCCCACCCTTCAAGTCGCCCTTCACGCTGTCGAACATCGCCTGCATCACGCGCGGGATGCCAGCCATGACGAAGACGTTGCCGATGCGGAATCCGGGCGCGCGCGAGATCGGATTGGGAATGAGCGTCGCGCCCTCGGGCGTCTTCGCCATCCGCAGCCGCGCCTCGTTCAACTCGCCCGGCGCGTAATAGCTCAGGAACTGGCGATGCGCCTCGGGATGGAGCGTGAGCGGCAGGCTAAACGCGCGCGCGACGCATTCCGAGGTGATGTCGTCATGCGTCGGCCCGATGCCTCCGGTGGTGAAGAGGTAGTCGTAGGTCGCGCGCAACGCGTTGACGACGGCAACGATCGTGTCGGCGATGTCGGGGATGACGCGCGCCTCGCGCAGCACCACGCCCACGCCACCCAGCCCCTGGGCGATATAGGCCAGGTTCGCGTCCTGCGTCCGGCCCGACAGGATCTCGTTGCCGATGATGAGGACGGCGGCCGTGACGATCGGCGCGCCGGTATCCGCGCTCATGCTTGCCCCCCGCGAGGCCAGGGATGAAGCCGCCACGTTAGACGCAACGCCGGGGGCCCGCAATCGCACCCTTCGCCCCGCCCGCGCCCTCATTGTAGAATGGCGCGGAATGCGCATCTAAGGGCCGAGCAGGTGCCGCCCTCGCGGCGCCGGGAGATGACGATGAATGACATGTTGGCCGCCTATGCCGGCCAGCGCCAGGCCGAGGAGCGGCGGATCAAGCTGCACGGCCCCGACGACTTCGCTTCCATGCGCAAGGCCGGGCGACTCGCGGCGGAGCTCTTGGATTTCATCACCCCGCACATCAGTCCGGGCGTGACGACCGACGCGCTCGACCGCCTCTGCCACGACTTCACCCGCGAGCACGGCGCCATCTCGGCGCCGCTCAACTACCGCGGCTTTCCGCGCTCGATCTGCACCTCGCTCAACCATGTCGTCTGCCACGGCATCCCCGGCGACCGCAAGCTCGTCGAGGGCGACATCCTCAACATCGACGTGACGCCGATCGTCGATGGCTGGCACGGGGATTCGAGCCGCATGTATTACGTCGGCGAGCGCATCCCGGTGAAGGCGCGCCGCCTCGTCGAGGTGACCTACGAGGCGATGATGCGCGGCATCGCGGTAGTGCGGCCGGGCGCCCATGTCGGCGATATCGGCCATGCCATCCAGAGCTTCGTCGAGGCGCAGCGCTTCTCGGTGGTGCGCGATTTCTGCGGCCACGGCGTCGGCCGCGTCTTCCACGACGCCCCCTCGATCCTGCATTTCGGCAAGCCGGGCGAGGGCGTGATGCTGCGCGAGGGCATGATCTTCACCATCGAGCCGATGATCAATGCCGGCCGGCACGAGGTGAAGGTCCTCGCCGACGGCTGGACCGCAGTGACCAAGGACCGCTCGCTCTCGGCGCAGTTCGAGCACACGGTCGGCGTCACCGCCGACGGTTGCGAGATCTTCACGCTCTCGCCCAAGGGCTATGAGCGGCCGCCCTATGGCGCGTGAGGGCACCGCCGCGTCGCGGCCGTCCCGTTCCCGGACGCCGGCGCGCGCCGGTGACGACCGGCCCGATTATCTCGGTCATCGCGAGCGCCTGCGCGACCGTTTGCTGGCCGGTGGCACGGCGCCGCTCGCCGATTACGAGCTGCTCGAGTTCCTGCTCTACGCGGCGCGGCCGCGCGGCGACACCAAGCCGCTCGCCAAGTCGCTCATCGCCCGCTTCGGCAGCCTCGCCGGCGTGCTCGGGGCCGAGCGCGACGCGCTCCTGGGCGTGGACGGCATCGGCGCGGCCTCGGCCGCCGCGCTCCTGGCAGTGCGCGAGGCCGGGCGCCGGCTCGTGCGCGCCGAAGTGCGCCACCGCCACGTCATTTCGTCGTGGCAGCTCCTGCTCGACTATCTCACCGCCACCGCCGGCTATGCCGAGACCGAGGAGTTCCATCTCCTCTTCCTCGACCGCAAGAACGTCCTCATCGCCGACGAGCGCCAGCAGCGCGGCACGGTCGACCACGTCCCGGTCTATCCGCGCGAGGTGGTGAAGCGCGCGCTCGACCTCGGCGCGGCGGCGGTCATCATGGTGCACAACCATCCCTCGGGCGACACCACGCCGTCCAAGGGCGACATCGAAATGACCAGGGCGGTCGTGAAGGCGCTCGCCGCGGTGAGCGTCGCCGTCCACGATCACGTCGTCGTCGGCCGCGGCCGGCACTCGAGCTTCAAGAGCCTGGGCCTGCTTCAGTGACGGGAATGACGACGATGCGGCGCGCCCCATGATCCCACGCTACAGCCGGCCGCAAATGAGCGCGATCTGGGAGCCGGAGAACCGCTACCGGATCTGGCTCGAGATCGAGACCCTCGCTGCCGAGGCGCTCGAGGCGGAAGGTGTCATCCCCCACGGCGTGGCCGCCGCGCTGCGCTCCAGGGGCACGTTCGAGGTCGCGCGCATCGACGAGATCGAGCGCGAGATTCATCACGACGTGGTCGCCTTCCTCACCAACCTCGCCGAGCATGTCGGGCCCGAAGCGCGGTTCGTGCATCAGGGCCTGACCTCGTCGGACGTGCTCGATACCTGTCTTGCGCTCCAGCTCAAGCAGGCGAGCGAGATTCTTGTCGCCGATCTCGACGCGCTGCTCGCCGTGCTGCGCCGCCGCGCCGTCGAGCACAAGGATACGCTGTGCATCGGCCGCAGCCACGGCATCCATGCCGAGCCGACCACGTTCGGCCTGAAGCTCGCCGGGTTTCACGCCGAGTTCGGCCGCGCCCGAACGCGGCTCGTCCGCGCCCGGGACGAGATCGCCACCTGCGCCATCTCGGGCGCGGTCGGCACCTTCGCCAACGTCGCGCCCGAGGTCGAGGCGCATGTCGCCCGAAAACTCGGCCTTGCGCCCGAGCCGATCTCGACCCAGATCATCCCGCGCGACCGCCACGCCTATTATTTCGCGACGCTCGCCGTCATCGCCAGCTCGATCGAGCGGCTGGCGCTCGAGATCCGCCATCTGCAACGCAGCGAGGTGCGCGAGGCCGAGGAATTCTTCGCCCCCGGCCAGAAGGGCTCGTCGGCCATGCCGCACAAGCGCAACCCGGTGCTGTCGGAGAATCTGACGGGGTTGGCGCGGCTGGTGCGCGCCGCCGTGGTGCCGGCGCTCGAGGACGTGGCACTGTGGCACGAGCGCGACATCTCGCATTCCGCGGTCGAGCGCGTGATCGCGCCCGATACGACCATCGCGCTCGATTTCGCGCTGGCGCGCCTGACCGGCCTCGTCGATCGGCTGATCGTCCATCCGCCGGCGATGCGCGCCAACCTCGCCCGGCTCGGCGGCCTGCACAATTCACAGCGTGTCCTGCTGGCACTGACCCAGGCCGGCATGAGCCGCGAGGACGCCTATCGCGCGGTCCAGCGCAATGCCATGAAAGTGTGGGATGGCGACGGGCAATTCCTCGATCTCCTCGCCGCCGACCCCGACGTCGCCCGCCATCTCGACCGCGACGCGCTCGCGGCGCAGTTCGACGACGACTACCACCTGAAGCACGTCGACACGATCTTCCGCCGCGTGTTCGGGTAAGACGCGGCTACGCGCCGCCGAGTTGGCGCTTTGCCTCGTGCTCGCAATGATCGAGTTCGAGGCGGATGCGGGTCGCGTCGATGGCAATGCCCTTGGCGGCGAAGTCGCGGCCGATGCGCGCCACCGTGGCATCGTCGCCGTGATGCTCGAATCCCAGCGTCGCCAGTTCCTGCGCATAGGCCTCGACGGCGTCGCCCACGAGGCCGAGCTGTCCGGCCGCCCATACCCCGATCAACCGGTGGCGCCGCGCCTTCAGCTTGAAGGCCAGTTCCTGGTCCTGCTGGAACTTGCGTTCGTAGCCCTTTTCCCGATCGTCGAACTGCGTCATCGCTGAAAATCCCCTGGCCCGTATCCACATTCCCTTTCGGCCATTATATCAACCATTCCTCGGCCGCGCGCGAGGTGGCATTTGTGCACATTGGTGATGCTGCGCCGCCCCGGCCATGACTGGCCCGTGCTCGTCGGCGCCAACCGCGACGAGATGATCGACCGGCCGTGGCAGGCGCCGGCGCGCCACTGGCCCGATCGCCCCGACGTGGTGGCCGGGCGCGACGCGCTCGCCGGCGGCTCGTGGCTCGGGATCAACGATTTCGGCGTTGTGGCCGGGATTCTCAACCGCCAGGGCTCGCTCGGCCCGGCGCCGGGGCAGCGCTCGCGCGGCGAACTGGTGCTGGAGGCGCTCGACCACGCCGATGCCGCCGCCGCCGCCACGGCGCTGGCCGCGATCGAGCCCAGGGCCTACCGCACCTTCAACCTCATCGTCGCCGACAACCGCGAGGCCTTCTGGCTGCGCCACGCCGACCCGAGCGGCACGCTGCCGGTCAACGTGACCGCGATTCCCGCCGGGCTCGCCATGATCGCCGCGGGCGATCTCGACGACGCGACGCCGCGGATCGTGCGCTACCGGCCACTCTTCGCCGCGGCGTCGGCGCCCGATCCCGGACGCGGCGACTGGCGCGGCTGGGAGGAGCTTTTGCTCGACCGCGGCGGCGACGGCGCCAATGGCGAGCCCGCGGCGATGCGCTTTGCCACCACGCGCGGCTTCGCCACCGTCTCGAGCGCGCTCATCGCGCTGCCGGCGGTCGAGCGGCCGGAACTCAAGCCGGTATTCCGGTTCGCGGCCCATCTTCCGGAGGCGGCGCCGTGGCGCGCGGTCTATCCGTGAGCGCGGGCCGTGAGCGCGGGCCGTGAGCCCGGGTGGCGTTGTCTCGCCCCCGCGTCCCTGCTATAGAGCCCGGGCGGCAGCGCGCGCGCCCGACAGGTTTCTCCCATGACCCGACGCAAGCAGATCTACGAGGGCAAGGCCAAGGTCCTGTTCGAAGGCCCCGAGCCCGGCACGATCGTGCAGTATTTCAAGGACGACGCCACCGCCTTCAACAACCAGAAGCGCGGCACCATCACCGGCAAGGGCGTGCTCAACAACCGCATCAGCGAGTTCCTGATGCTCGAGGTCGCCGAGATCGGCATCCCGACGCATTTCGTGCGCCGCCTCAACATGCGCGAGCAGCTCGTGCGCCAGGTCGAGATCATTCCCGTCGAGGTGGTCGTGCGCAACGTCGTCGCGGGCTCCTTGGCCAAGCGGCTCGGCATCGCCGAGGGCACCAAGCTCGCGCGCTCGATCGTCGAGTACTACTACAAGAACGACGCGCTCGGCGATCCGATGGTGTCCGAGGAGCACATCACCGCGCTCGGCTGGGCGGCGACGCAGGAACTCGACGAGATCATGCAGATGTCGCTGCGCATCAACGATTTCCTCATCGGCCTGTTCCGCGGCATCGGCTTGAGACTGGTCGACTTCAAGCTCGAATTCGGCCGGCTCTACAGCAATGACGAGATGCGGATCGTGCTGGCCGACGAGATCAGCCCCGACAATTGCCGCCTCTGGGACATCAAGACCAACGAGAAACTGGACAAGGACCGCTTTCGCCAGGATCTGGGCCGGGTCGAGGAGGCCTATCAGGAAGTGGCGCGCCGGCTCGGCATCCTGCCCGAATCCGGCCCGAGCGACGTGAAGCCGCCACAGCTCCTGCAATGAAGGCACGGGTCCACATCATGCCCAAGCACGGCGTGCTCGACCCGCAGGGCAAGGCGATCGCACACGCTCTCGGCACGCTCGGCTTCGCCGGCGTCGGCGAGGTGCGCCAGGGCAAGGTCATCGACCTCGATCTCGCCGAGACCGACCCCGCCCGCGCGCGCGAGACGGTGGACGCGATGTGCCGCCAGCTTCTCGCCAATACCGTCATCGAAAGCTACCGCATCGAGCTCGACGGCTGAGGCGCGGCATCCCTCGCCGCCGCCGTGGGGTGGAGAGCGAGCACTCGGAGCATCCGGTGCCGCTTGATCGTGAGGGCGCGAAGAGCTATCTCCTGCTTGATCTATTTTCCCGGCGCAGTCCTCCATGCAGGCCGCCATCGTCATCTTTCCCGGCTCCAATCGCGAGCGCGACGTGGTCGATGCGTTCCACCGCTGCGCCGGCACCAAGCCGCTCACGGTCTGGCATCGCGACCGCACGCTGCCTGACGTCGACCTCATCGTCATTCCCGGCGGCTTCGCCTATGGCGATTATCTGCGCTGCGGCGCCATGGCCGCGCATTCGCCGATCATGCGCGAGGTGAAGGCGCGCGCCGCCAAAGGCGTGCCGGTGCTCGGCATCTGCAACGGGTTTCAGGTCCTGACCGAGGCGGGCATGCTGCCGGGCGCGCTACTTACCAATAAGACGCTGCGGTTCCATTGCAAGGACGTGCATCTGCGCGTCGAATCGCGCGACAGCATCTTCACCGCGGGCTATCGCGCCGGCGCCGTGATCCGCGTGCCGGTGGCGCATCACGACGGCAATTATTTCGCCGACGCGGCGACGCTCGACCGGCTCGAAGGCGAGGGCCGCGTCGCGTTCCGCTATTGCGCGCCCGACGGCGCCGTGATCGAGGCCGGCAACGACAACGGCTCGGCGCGCAACATCGCCGGCGTGCTCGATGCGCGCAAAAGGGTGCTCGGCCTGATGCCGCATCCCGAGGACGCGACCGATCCGCTGCTCGGCTCGACCGACGGCAGCGCCTTCTTCACCGGCCTGGTCGAGGCCCTGTCTTGAGCGCGATCGATCCGGCAATCGTGGCCCAGCACGGGCTTTCCGCCGACGAGTATCGCCGCGCCGTCGCCATCCTGGGGCGCGAGCCCAACCTCACCGAGCTCGGCATCTTTTCCGTGATGTGGAGCGAGCACTGCTCCTACAAATCCTCGCGCAAGTGGCTGCGGCGCCTGCCGACCACGGGCCCCTACGTCATCTGCGGACCGGGCGAGAATGCCGGCGTCATCGATATCGGCGACGGCGAGGCCGCCGTCTTCAAGATCGAGAGCCACAACCACCCGTCCTTCATCGAGCCCTATCAGGGTGCCGCGACCGGCGTCGGCGGCATCCTGCGCGATGTCTTCACCATGGGCGCACGGCCGATCGCCAACCTCAACGCGCTGCGCTTCGGCAGCCCCGATCATCCCAGGACGCGCCATCTCGTCGCCGGCGTCGTCGCCGGCATCGGCGGCTACGGCAATTGCGTCGGCGTGCCGACGGTCGGCGGCGAGTGCAATTTCCATTCGGCCTATAACGGCAACATCCTCGTCAACGCGATGACGGTGGGGATCGCCGATGCCGGCCGCATCTTCTATTCGGCCGCCGCCGGCCCCGGCAATCCGGTGATCTATGTCGGCGCCAAGACCGGGCGCGACGGCATCCACGGCGCCACCATGGCCTCGGCCCAATTCAGCGCCGACGCGGAATCGAAGCGCCCCACCGTCCAGGTCGGCGATCCCTTCACCGAGAAGCTGCTGATCGAGGCCTGCCTCGAGCTGATGGCGAGTGACGCCATCGTCGCGATCCAGGACATGGGCGCCGCCGGCCTCACCTCGTCCTCGGTCGAGATGGCCGGCAAGGGCGGGCTCGGCATGGCGCTCGACCTCGACGCCGTGCCGGTGCGCGAGCCGCGCATGACCGCCTACGAGATCATGCTCTCCGAGAGCCAGGAGCGCATGCTCATGATCTTGAAGCCGGAGCGCGAGGACGCGGCGCGGCGCATCTTCGAGAAATGGGAACTCGACTTCGCCGTCATCGGCCATGTCACCGACACCGGACGGCTGGTGCTGCGCATGGGCGGCGCGGCGGTCGCGGATCTGCCGGTGGGGCCGCTTGTCAGCGAGGCGCCGCTCTACGATCGGAAATGGGTCGCCGCCCCTGCCCGGCCCGAGATCACGGCATCCGATCTGCCCGAGCGCGATCCGATCGCCGCCCTGCGGACTCTGATCGGCTGCCCCGATCTCGCCTCCAAGCGCTGGATCTGGGAGCAGTACGATCATCTGGTGATGGGCCAGACCGTGCAGCGGCCGGGCGGCGACGCGGCGGTGGTGCGCGTTCCCGGCCGGCGGAAGGCGCTCGCGCTCGCCACCGACTGCACGCCGCGCTATTGCCACGCCGATCCGCGCCGCGGCGGCGCTCAGGCCGTGGCCGAGAACTGGCGCAACCTCACCGCCGTCGGCGCCACGCCCTTGGCGATCACCGACAACATGAATTTCGGCAATCCCGAGCGGCCGGAAATCATGGGCCAGCTCGTCGCGGCCATCGAGGGCATGCGCGAGGCCTGTCTCGCGCTCGACTACCCGGTCGTCTCGGGCAACGTGTCGCTCTACAACGAGACCGACGGCGTCGGCATCTGGCCGGCACCGGTGGTGGGCGGGGTCGGACTCGTCGCCGATGCCGCGAGCGCGGTCAGCCTCGCCCTCAAGCGGCCGGACGAGACGCTGCTTTTGGTCGGGGCGACGCACGGTCATCTCGGCGCCTCGCTGTATCTGCGCGAAGTGCTGGGCCGCGAGGAGGGCGCACCGCCGCCGGTCGATCTTGCCGCCGAGCGAGCCAATGGCGACTTCGTCCGCGCCATGATCGCCGCCGGGCATGTCGGCGCCTGCCACGACGTGTCGGACGGCGGCATGCTGGTCGCGCTCGCGGAGATGGCGATGGCGGGCGGATGGGGCGCGACCGTCGCCGTGCCAGCCGGGCCCGTCGCCGGTTTCCTCTTCGGCGAGGACCAGGCCCGCTACATCCTGGCGACGGCCGCGCCGGAAGCGGTGACGGCGGAAGCGGCGCGGCGCGGCGTGCCGGTCCTGCGCCTGGGCACGACCGGGGGCGCCGCGTTGACAGTGACGGGTGCCGGTGCCATATCGATCTCGGAATTGCGGCGGATCAACGAGGCATGGCTGCCGGCCTACATGGCGGCCGGGTGACCACGCGGAGGCGCTCGATGGCGATCGATGCGGTAACGATTGAGAGGCTCATCAAGGAAGGGCTGCCCGACGCGCGCGTGACGATCGAGGATTTGCGCGGCGACGGCGACCATTACGCCGCCCATGTCGTTTCCGCCGCCTTCAAGGGCAAGAGCCGCGTCCAACAGCATCAGCTGGTCTATCAGGCGCTGCAAGGGCGGATGGGCGGCGAGCTGCACGCGCTCGCCCTGCAGACCAGTTCGCCCAAGGATTAAGCAAAGGAATCTCCCATGGCCGACGCCACCGTCATCGACCGCATCAAGCAGGACATCACGGATCATTCCGTGGTGCTTTACATGAAGGGGACGCCCGTGTTCCCACAATGCGGCTTCTCGGCCGCCGTGGTGCAGATCCTCACCGACATGGGCGTCAAGTTCAAAGGCATCGACGTCCTGACCGATCCGGCGATCCGCCAGGCGATCAAGGATTTCTCGAACTGGCCGACCATTCCCCAGCTCTACGTCAAGGGCGAGTTCGTCGGCGGCTGCGACATCATCCGCGAGATGTTCGAGTCGGGGGAACTCCAGGATTATCTCGCCGAAAAGGGCGTCGCCGCCCCCGCCTGACGCCGCCTTCACGCCGCGACGAAGCGAAACGCCGCCATGCTCAGGCTGGCGAGGGTGAAGCCGTCATAGATCCGCTCGCCGCGCGCGCCCGGACCGGCCGCGCCATAAGCCACGAAGAGCGGCAGGAAATGCTCGGGCGACGGATGGGCCATGCGCGGCTGCGGCGCCGTCCGCTGCCAATCCACCAGGTCTGCCTCGCGCCCGTCCGCGAGCGCCGTTGCCAGCCATCCATCGAAGCCCTGCGCCCATGCGGGTGCCGCGCCGCCGTCGCGGGCAACCGCGCGCAGGTTGTGCGTGGCGCCGCCGCTCGCCAGGATCAGCACGTCCTCGGCGCGGAGCGGGGCCAGCGCCCGGCCGAGCGCCACATGCCAGCGCGCATCGCGGCCGGGCTGCACCGAAAGCTGCGTCACCGCAATCCCCTCCGGGTAGAACGACCGCAGCGGGACCCACGCGCCATGATCGAGGCCATAGTCCGGATCGACCGCGGCCGCGATGCCGGCGGCGTCGAGCAGCGCCGTCACCCGCCGGGCCAGCGCCGGCGCCCCTGCGGTCGGATAGGCCAGGCGGTAGAGCGGCGCGGGGAAGCCATAGAAATCGTGGATCGTCGCCGGGTGCGCGGCGCCGCCGACACAGGGCGAAGCGGTGCCCCAATGCGCCGACACGCACAGCACCGCGCCGGGCCGCGGCAGCGCGCGGCCAAGCCCCGCCCAGAATGCGCCGACCGGTCCCGGATCGAGCGCCAGCATCGGCGAACCGTGCGAGACGAAAAGACTGTCGAATGTCGTCATGGCGCCTGCGCCTCCGCTTGTCCGGGCCGCGGCGGGGTGATGAGGACGCGGTCGACGCGGCGGCCGTCCATGTCCACGACCTCGAAGCCGAAATCGGCGACCGTGACGCGGTCGCCGACCGCCGGAATGCGGTTGATCCGCGCCATCATGAAGCCGCCGAGCGTGTGGAAATCGCCGCTTTCCGCGCCGGGAAGCGCGGGCAGGCCGGTGAGGTCGGTGACCTCGTCGATCGCGATCATCCCGTCGACCAGGTACGAGCCGTCATCGCGCCGCACCACGGCGCGGTTGCCGCTCTCGCCGGGCTCGGCGATGTCGCCGACCAGCGTTTGCAGGATGTCGTGGAGCGTGACGACGCCCTGGAAGTCGCCGTATTCGTCGACCACCAGCGCCATCGGCACGCCGCGCTGCTTGAAAATCTCGAGCGCGCGCAGCGCGGTGACGGTCTCGGGGAGATAGAGCGGCGGATGCACCGCGCCCTTGATGTCGAAGGCGCGGCCCGCGAGCATCGCCGAGAGCAGGTCCTTCACCTGGACCACGCCCACGACCTGCTGCGATCCGCCCTCGACCACGGGAAAGCGCGAATAGGCGCTGTCGCGGAGCTTGCCGCGGTTCTCGTCCTCGCTGTCGGTGAGGTCGAGCCATTCGACCTGCGTACGCGGCGTCATCATGCTGCTCACCCGCCGGTCGCCGAGCCGCAGCGCCATTTGCACGATCGCGGTTTCCGTCGCCTCGAAATGCCCCGCGGCGGTCGCCTCGCGCAGCATCAGTCCGATCTCCTCCTCGGTCACGGGCCCGGGTTCGCCGCCGCGCAGCGGCAACAGCCGCAGCACCAGCCCGGTCGACGCGCTCAAGAACCATTCCACCGGCCCGAGGATCTGCGCCATCAGGCGCAACGGGCGCGCCAGGCGGGCCGCGATGTACTCGGGCCGGCTAAGCGCGACGCGCTTGGGCACCAACTCCCCCAGGATCAGCGTCAGGAAGGTGATGGCGATGACCACCACGACAAAGCTGACCGAGACGGCATAGGCGCTCCAGCCGGGCAACGTGCGCAGCCATTCGGCCAGCGTCTCGGCGAGCGTCGCGCCGCCATACACGCTCGCGAGCACGCCGATCACGGTCATGCCGATCTGCACCGTGGACAGGAACCGGCTGGGATCGTGCTTCAGCTCGAGCGCCACCCGCGCGCCGCTGCGGCCCAATTCGGCCGCATGCTGCAGCCGCGCCTTGCGCGCCGAGATGACCGCCATCTCCGCCAGCGCGAAGAAGCCGTTGAGCAAGATCAGGACGAGAACGACAGCGAGTTGCAGCCACAGCATGGCGGCCCCCGGCACGGCGCTGAGATCACCTCCCTACAGCATAAGCGGAACGGCGCCGGATGGCGCCGTCCCCGGCTCAGCGCGAGTAGAACTCGACCACGAGGTTGGGCTCCATCGGCACCGGATAGGGCACGTCGGTCAGCTTGGGTGCGCGCACGAACCGGCCGCGCATGCGGTCGTGATCGACCTCAAGATAGTCGGGGACCTCGCGCTCGGTCGAGCGCGTGGCCTCGAGCACGATCACGAGCTCCTTCGACTTGTCGCGCAGCTCGATCGTGTCGCCGTCCCGCACTTGATAGGAGGGAATGTTGACGCGCCGGCCGTTGACGCGGATATGGCCGTGATTGACGAACTGGCGGGCGGCGAACGGCGTCGGCGCGAACTTCATGCGATAGATCACGGCGTCGAGCCGGCGCTCGAGCAAGGCGATCAGGTTGTCGCCGGTGTCGCCCTTGCGGCGCCGCGCCTCCTCGTAGATGCGCCGGAACTGGCGCTCGCCGATATTGCCGTAATAGCCCTTGAGCTTCTGCTTCGCCATGAGCTGCGTGCCGAAATCGGACGGCTTCTTGCGGCGCTGCCCGTGCTGGCCGGGGCCGTAATCATGGTTGTGGTTGAGGGGACTCTTCGACCGGCCCCAGAGATTGACCCCGAGGCGGCGATTGATCTTGAACTTCGACCCTTCGCGATTGACGCTCATCGTTGACCCGTATGTTGTTGTTGTCCCAATAGTCCCGCCCGATCCGGGCCGGCGGGGCGCAAGCGCCCGCGTTCTTGGGAATGAAACGCGCGACTATAGGGGCCGACCGCCGGAAGTCAACCGCCCCCGCCGGCGGTCCGCGTCCGGCGGCGCGGGCCGGCGAAGGAGGTCACGACGCCGTGCAGCGTCCGGAGTTCCTGCTCGGTGCAGCCCGCGCGCTGGAACAGGTTGCGCAGGTTGCGCACCATGCTCGGGCGCTTCTCGGCGTTGCGCATGAAGCCGTTGCGGTCGAGCTCCTCCTCCAGATGCTCGAAGAAGCGCAGGAGCTGCGCCTTGGGCGCCGGGCGCGAATGGCCGGTGGCGAGCTGCGCCGGCGGCGTCTGGTCGCCGGCCGTGAACCACTCATAGCCGACCAGCAGCACCGCCTGCGCCAGGTTGAGCGACGAGAACGCCGGGTTGAGCGGCACCGACAGCACCGTGTCGGCGAGCGCGATGTGCTCGTTCAGGAGCCCGGTGCGCTCCGGCCCGAACAGGATGCCGCAGCTCTCGCCCGCCGCCGTCAGGCCGCGGATCTCGGCCGCGCCCTCGCGCGGGGTGAGGATGCGCTTCACCATGTAGCGGTCGCGCGCGGTGGTCGCATAGACGTGGCGCAGCGGCGCGATCGCGTCCTCGGGCCGGTCGAAGAGCCGCGCCGCCTCCAGCACGACATCGGCGCCGCTCGCCGCTGCCGTCGCCTTGGCATTGGGCCAGCCGTCGCGCGGCTGCACGAGGCGCAGATCGGTGAGGCCGCAATTGTACATCGCCCGCGCCGCGGTGCCGATGTTCTCGCCGAGCTGCGGCTCGACCAGGATGATCGCCGGCCCCCCGGAGAGCGTCGCGCGGCGGCGGTCAGTACCGGCCATGATCCATCACGCGCGCCGGCCGGCGCGCCAGAGCATGTAGGTGAGGCTGTCGTGCAGCGCGTTGTAGGAGGCATCGATGATGTTGGTCGACACTCCCACCGTCGACCACGCCGTGCCGTCCTCGTCCGCGGTCTCAATCATCACCCGCGTTACCGCGCCGGTCGCGTCCTGCGGCGTCAGGATGCGTACCTTGTAGTCGGTGAGGCGGATGCGCTCGAGCTCGGGGAAATGCTCGGTCAGCGCCTTGCGCAGCGCCGCGTCGAGCGCGTTGACCGGGCCGTTGCCCTCGGCCACGGTCATCGCCTGCTTGCCGCCGACCTCGACCTTGATGGTCGCCTCCGACAGCGTGACCAGCTCGCCCTTGGCGTTCCAGCGGCGCTCGTCGAGCACGCGAAAGCTTTGCAGGTGGAAATATTCGGGCACCGCGCCGAGCGTGCGCCGCGCCAAGAGCTCGAAGCTCGCCGCGGCGCCGTCATAGGCATAGCCCGCGAATTCCCGCGTCTTGACCTCGTCGAGCAGGGCCGCGAGCTTGGGATGATCGGGCTCGACGGTGATGTCGATCTCGCGCAGCCGCGCCAGCAGATTGGCGCGCCCCGCCTGGTCGGAGACGACGACGTGACGGCGATTGCCCACGAGCGCCGGATCGATGTGCTCGTAGGAGCGCGGGTCCTTCTCCACTGCGGAGACATGGAGCCCGCCTTTGTGCGCGAACGCGGATTCGCCGACATAG
Source organism: Allostellaceae bacterium (assembly GCA_035532935.1). Lineage (GTDB taxonomy): Bacteria > Pseudomonadota > Alphaproteobacteria > ATCC43930 > CGMCC-115725 > DATJLY01. Next base: position 977 of record DATKQE010000033.1, on the reverse strand, counting down.
GGTGCGTGGCGGTCGGACGGGCGGTTGAGGCGCTCGTCGAGGAAGCGCGAGACATGCGTGAGCCGCTGCATCGCCGCCGCGTCCACGCCGGTCGCGTAGCCGAGCTTGAGCGCCAGCGTCGGGATGATGGTCACGAGGTTGGCATTGCCGCAGCGCTCGCCGAGGCCGTTGAGCGTGCCCTGGACCTGGCGCACGCCGGCCTCGACCGCCGCGAGCGAGCCGGCCGCCGCATTGCCGGTGTCGTCGTGGCAATGGATGCCGAGGCGGTCGGATGGGATCGTGCGCGCGACCTCGGCGACGATGCGCGCCACCTCGTGCGGCAGCGTGCCGCCATTGGTGTCGCACAGCACCATCCAGCGCGCGCCTGCCGCCTCCGCCGCCGCGAGGCAGGCGAGCGCGTAGTCGGGATTGGCCTTGTAGCCATCGAAGAAATGCTCGGCATCGAACATCGCCTCGCCGCCCCTCGCCGCCGCCGCCGCGATCGACTCGCCGATGAGGCGCAGATTCTCCTCGAGCGTGATGCCGAGCGCCAGCGTGACGTGGAAATCCCAGCTCTTGCCGACGAGGCAGGTGCCTTGCGCCCGGGCGTCGAGCACGGCGGCGAGACCGGGGTCGTTGGCAGCGCTGCGGCCGGAGCGCTTGGTCATGCCGAAGGCGATGAGCCTGGCGCGCGCCAGCGCCGGCGGCGCGGCGAAGAAGCCGCTGTCGGTCGGATTGGCCCCCGGCCAGCCGCCCTCGACGTAGTCGATGCCGATGCGGTCGAGCGCTTCGGCGATGGTGCGCTTGTCATGGACGCTGAAATCGACGCCCTGCGTCTGCGCCCCGTCGCGCAGCGTGGTGTCGAAGAGATAAAGGCGCTCACGGGTCATGGCGCGGCCCACGCACGAAGACCGCCCCCTCTCCGCCCCTCGGGGGCGGATAGGGAGAAACGCCGTGCGAGCGAGTGTTGAGCAATGCTGTCATCATCGTACCTAATT
>DATKQE010000032.1:0-4597 GCA_035532935.1 Allostellaceae bacterium | reverse complement strand
TGATCGCGGAGGGCATCGAGCTCGCCTTTCACAAGGCGAGCGCCGATTCGATGAAGTTCACCGACGCCGAGGCCGCCGCGGCCAACACCTACGCCAGCGTCAGCGCGATCCCCGGCGTCGGATGGATCCTGGCGCCGGCCGCGGCCGCGGGCGCCTTCGCCGCCGTCATGGCCTTCGACACCGGCTCGTGGAGCGTGCCGGCGACGATGCCGGCGATCGTCCACGCCGGCGAGATGATCATCCCGGCCGACATGGCCGCGTCGATCCGCGGCGGCGGCGGCCTCGGCGGCAGCGTCACCGTCAATCTCGGCGGCATCTCCAACATCGACGCGCGCTCGGTGGCGCAGCTGTTCAACAGCCCGACGCTGCTGCGCTCGCTCGCCGTGAACCTCGGCCGCTACATGGCCTCCAACCCGTCCACCCAAGGAGCGTTCTGATCCCGTGCGCCGCCCCGCGCTCATCGCTGTCGCGTTCTGGGTGCTCGGCGCCGCCGTCGCCGCTGCGCAGACGGTCACGATCGACGGGCTCGGCAACGTCGCCGCGCCGGCGCCGGGCGACGAGATCGAGATCTGGTCGCAGAGCGCCGGCTGCGGCATCCATTCGTGCAAGACGACGATCGGCGCCCTCATGCCGCTCTACGCGCCGATCCGGGTCGTCACGTCCGGCGCCAGCGACACGGCGACGGCCACCGATTCGACCATCGTGTGGGACAAGAGCGTCGGCTCGCCCTCGGCCGAGACGATCCCGACCTGCGTCGCGGCGCTCGCCGGCCGCGTCTATACGGTCAAGGACGGCAAGGGTGACGCCGCGACCGACACCATCACGATCGCGCCGGTCGCGGGCTCGATCGACGGCGCCGCGAGCTACGTGCTGGCGACGCCGCATGCGGCAGTGAAGCTGCAATGCGACGGCATCTCAACCTGGCAGGTGATCTGATGACGCGATGGACGAATTATGCCGTGGCGGCGCTTGCGGGCGCCGCTCTCGCCGCTGCGGCGGCGCTCCCGGCCGCGGCCTTCGGCGAGGTCGATTGGGGCCGCGATGCGCTCGGGCCGCACGCGATGCGGCTTGCCGTGCCTCTGCCGCAGCACAAGCCGTGGCAGGCGCCCGACATGGCGATGCCGTTCGATGTCTCCTACATCCCTGGGCCGATGCCGGTCGGCGTCGCGCAGGGCGGCACCGGGCTCACCAGCGGCACCTCGGGCGGCGTGCTGTGCTACACCGGCGCGGCGACGCTCGCCTCGTCCTCGGCATTGACCGCGGGCGGGTTGCTCAAGGGCGGCGGCGCGGGCGCGTGCCCGGCGGTGTCGGCGCTCAACGACAACGGCACGCTCGTCACCTCGACCGAGACGATCGACGCCGAGGGCAATGCCTATGCCGTCGAGCTCGCCAACGCCGGCACGACCGGCACGACGCTCAACCATCTCGCCAAGACGACCGGCGCGCCCGCGACCGCCGTGATCGCCGCGACGAGCGACACCGACGGCGAGCTCGGCATCGTCATCGGCGGCGCCGGCACCACCGGCAACGCGCAGATCGCGATCAGCGGCACCGCCGCGTGCGTGTTCGACGGCGCCACCACGGCGGGCAACTGGGTCGAGATCTCGAGCGCGACGGCGGGCGATTGCAAGGACAGCGGCGCCGCGACGCGCCCGACCGGGCAGCAGACGATCGGCCGGGTGCTGTCGACCAATGCCAGCGCCGGCACCTATGCGGTCGCGCTCGATCTCTCCTATCTCAACACCTCGGGCGGCGGCTCGGGCACGGTCAATTCCGGGACCCAATATCAGGGCGCCTATTACGGCGCGACCGGGACGGCGGTGAGCGGCAGCGCGGTCTATGGCACCAACGCCGCCGGCCAGTTCGTCACCACCGGCGCGCGGCTGGTGCCGATCCGCGTCGTCACCGCCGCGGGCGCGGTCACGGTCTCGGCCGCGACCGACTACATCATCTGCGTCGACAAGACGACCGGCGCCGCGACGGCGGTCGATCTGCCGGCGGGCGTGGCCGGCCTGACCTATGTGATCAAGGACTGCAAGGGCGACGCGGCCACCAACAACATCACGGTGACGCCGGCCGCCGGGAACATCGACGGCGCCGCGACCTATGTGATCGCGACCAATCGGGGTGCGATCAACGTCACCTATGATGGGACCGAATGGGACGTATGGTGAGCCTGATGCGGGGTCTCGCGCTCGCCGCGGCGCTGGCGCTCGCGGCGGCGCCGCTGCCCGCGCGCGCCGCCGCGGTGGGCGCCGGCGCGGCCGGCGATCTGGTGCAGTTCGGCGGCGGCGGCGCGGCGCCGTCCGATAGCGGGATCGCGGCGGCCAATCTCACGCCGTCCTACGGCATCAATCTCGCGGCCGCCAATTTGCCGGCGCTGCGCAAGTGCTTGAGCGCCATCGATGGCGGGACGCGCACGACGCCGTGCCTCGTGATCGCGATCGGCGACAGTCTGACCGAGGGCTACATACCGAGTGGTGGGACGACGCTCGACAAGACGGCCTATACGTCGGTCATGGCGCGCGTTCTGGACGGCAGGCCGAACGGTGCGGGCGGTGCGCTCCGGGTCGATTACGACGGCTTTATCGGTGACGGAGATCCGGGCGGCTCGGAGTATCGGCACGCCGCATGGACTGGCCTGATCACGTCCTATGCCGGCGGCTGGTCCGATCTCAGCGCATCCTTCCCCTACGCGTTTTTCGAGAATACCGGGAGCGCCGGAAATTTCACGATTCAGCCGGTGAAGGCGGCCGATACCTGCACGCTGTGGACGCATGGCTATTCCGGCAGCGGCTTCGGCGTGCTGCACGCGCAGCTCGGCAGCGGCAGCTTTGTCGCGGTCGACGAGAACACGAGCACGGGGGCGCTCACGGCGAACCTGTTGCAGACGACCGTGTCGGCGGCGTCGCTCGGGGTTCAAGCGCTCAATCTGACGTGGGCGTCGGGCGGATCGGTCTACGTGCTCGGAGCCGACTGTTACGACAGCACGCATCCGGGCATTTCCGTCGTCAATGCCGGCGCGTATGGCACCGCCGCGTCGACCTGGGGCGACGCAGGCAATCTCGGCTCGGGCGGTGCGATGAACGATATCGCCGCGATCGCGCCGGCGGCATGCCTGATCCAGCTCGGCGCCGTCGACATGGTCGTCAATAGCGCAACCGCCGCGACGACGGCGAGCTTCCTGAATGCGATCATCGGCGCGTGCCAGGGCGCGGGCGCCGATGCGGTGCTGATCGCCGACGGTCATTCGAATTCCGGCAGCTTCAGCGATACCTCGCTCGGCGCGGTGACGGCGATGCAATACGGCGTCGCTGGTGCGAACACACAGGGACCGGGCCACGTGCCGCTTTGGGACCTCTTCGGCGCGGGCGTGAGCTGGACCTATTGGTCGGGTGAAGGCTGGAACGCGAGCGACAACACGCATTACTCGTCAGCCGGCTACGCCTTCATGGGCCGGTTCGAGGCGCAGGAGTTCTGCACGATGCTGGGGTGCCAGTGACGAAGACGCGCAGACTGCTCGGCGTCGTTGCCATTCTGGCGCTCCTCGCGGCGCCGGTCGCGGCCAATCCGCTGGCGTGGTCGCAGACCGAGGACGCGACTGGCAATCTCGCGATGAAGGGCGGCGCCAACGTCGCGAACTGGTCGGGCGGCCCGATCTCGCCGTCGAGCGTCTATCTCGGCGCGGCGTCGGGCAATCTCTCGACCACGGTTTATCAGGCGGCGACGAACACGAACGGCGCGGGCTACGACGAGGGGATCGGCGTCGCCGGCTCGCTCGCGGCGGATTCGACCGCGATCCTGCGCTTCACGATGCCGCAGGTCATCCCTGGCGGCACGCTCAAGCTACGGATTTTGGCGCTCGCGAACGATTCGAGCCATGCGGTGCATCTTGTCGTCAGCGACAAGAACGTATCGGCGAGCGGCGGTAATCCGGCGACGGCAACGCTCAATGCCGAGACCGAAACGACGATGACATTCACGGCCGCAGACAGTTATCTCGAGGCCGACGTGCCGCTGACCAGCACGCCCGCGGCCGGTGATATGCTCGTTGTGACGATCAAATTCTGTCAGAACAGCGGCGGCTCGTGTGCGACGCCGGGATGGGGCCTCACCACGACGAGCGTGTTCATGCCGACGATCGTGTGGAAGTGATCGCGATGGCGCGGTATCTCAACGGGAACGGAAGCACGGCCGGCGGCTACATCAGCATCGGAAACATTCTCCAATCTGTCGCTACCTCTGCCATCACCTTTTCGATCTGGTGTTACCCCATGGCGTTCGCCGGAACGAACGGCATCAACGCGCTGATGGGCCAGAGCGGCAACGCCTCAGACTGCGATCTACAAATCGAGGATCAAAGCGGGACAAGGCTTTTCAGGTTTTACGTCACTGATACTGGCGGAGAGTGCACTGTCGCCTCGACGACAGTGCCCGCCATCAACACTTGGTATCCCGTCGCGGCGTCTTGGAGCGGCACCGATGCGAGTCGGATGTTCGTGAACGGGACCCAAGAAAACTCGAACACGACAAATGTGTCTGGCACTCGCTTAACGAACAGCAACGTCTTCGTTATTGGGCACAGCGGCTACTGGCC
>DATKQE010000031.1:0-124920 GCA_035532935.1 Allostellaceae bacterium | reverse complement strand
GGCTCGGGCTGGGCGATGACGAGCTGGCGCTGGTGGTCGGCCTTCTCGCGGCGGGGGCGCATGGGTGGCGGGCGTTCGAGTGCGAGACGCTCGATACCGATGGCACCTATGTCGGCACGGTGCGGCTGACGACCCATCCGGCGGCGGGGCGCGGACGAGCGGCGCCGATGATCGTGCCGGTCGCGGGCGACGACGAGCCCGCACCGGGCGCGGCCTTGCGCCGGGCCCGGCCGAAGCGCACCCCGGCGCAGCGCCGCGTCGCATCCGCGCTCGCCGGCGCCGCAAGTGATCCGGCATGGCGGAACGGCGATTCCGAGCCGCTGGCGGACCCGGCGCCTCTCGGCGATTCCCTCGATCCGTCAAAGGAATAGGCCGAAAATGCTGCATTTCCGAGGCGCTGCCATCGACATTCATCGACATCTGAACGGTCGGCAGCGCCGCTTCGTCGAGGAGTATCTGCGCGACGGACGCTCCAAGGCGGCCGCCATCCGCGCCGGCTATGGCGAAAAGAGTGCATCGCAAGCCGCCTGGCGGCTGTTGCGGCACCCGGCGGTCGGCGCCGCCATCCGCGCCGCGCAGCAGGAGCGCTCGCACCGGCTCGCGCTGTCGGCGGATCGCATCGTGCGCGAGCATGCGCGCATCGCGCTCTCGGACATCGGCAGCCTGGTCCGGTTCGGCCGCAAGGGCGTGCGGCTGCGCGACGGCGCCGCCTCGCCCGATGCGACCGCTTCGATCCGCGCGGTCGTGCGGCGCGGCCGCGATTTCTCGGTCCGGCTGTTCGACAAGCAGCGGTCCCTGGCCTTTCTCGGCGCGACGCTCGGCGTCGCCGCGCGGCTCGGCGACGAGGAACGCGCGCGCGACCTGGAGGCGCGCGAGCGCACGCTAAAAGCGTTCCGAACCATGGTCGAGCAGATCCGTCTCCGGCTCGGCACGTCGGCCGAGGAAGCGCCGATCGCGGCGCTGGCGGAAGGCGTGGCGACCGGCGATCCCCAATCCGTCGCGCTCGCGACCCGCATCGGCCTCATCGCGACGCCGGACCCGCCGAAGCCGGGGCCGCCATGATCGGGCGGCGAGCAGCGCCGCCGTCAACGCACGCGGGCTGCCGACGCAGCGCCGGACCGCGACACCCCGCCTCTTGCGCGCGGGCGCAATCTTGCGCACGATGGCGCGCAATCAAGGCAAGCGCGGCGGCGAAGCCGCGCCCATGAAGGAGACGCCGATGCGTTGGAAAATGCTTGTCGCTGCGGTTTTCGGCACGGTCGTGCTGCAAGGGGCCGGTCCGGCCCCGGCCGCCGAGCCGGTGAAGCTGCGCATTGGCTTCGTCGTGCCGGGCGCCGACACGCCCTTCCTGGTCCTGAAGCCCGACCTGGCCAAGTACGACGGCAAGACCTACACGCTCGATCCGATCCATTTCGCCGGCACGCCGCCGATGATCACGGCGCTGGCGGGCGGCGAGCTCGACATCGCGCCCCTGGCCTATTCGAGCTTCGCGCTTGCCGTCGTCAATGCCGGGATGAGCGATTTGCGCATCATCTCCGACAATTTCCAGGATGGCGCGCCGGGCTATTACTCGATCGAATACATGGTCCTGAAGGACAGCCCGATCAAAAAGATCGAGGACTTGAAGGGCAAGGCGGTGGCCTCCAACGTCGAGGGCAGCGCCGTCGACATGGCGATCCGCGCCATGGTCGCCAAGCACGGCCTGCGACCCGGCCGCGACGTGACCTTCGTCGAGGTCGGCTTTCCCAACATGAAGGCCGAGCTCCTGGAGAAGAAGGTCGATCTCATCAGCGCGGTGCGGCCGTTCTCCGCCGATCCGGAGCTGCGCGCGAAAGCGCGGACGCTGTTCGATCAGCGCCAGGCGATCGGCCGGTCGGAAATGATCATCAATGTCGCCAAGGCCGGGTTCCTGACGGCGCACCGCACCGCCGTCGTCGATTTCCTCGAGGACGAGTTGCGGGCGCAGCACTGGTTCCTCGATCCGGCCAACCATGACGCGGCGGTGAAGCTGCTCGCCGACTATTCCAAGCATCCGGTCGCGGCGTTCCAGAGCTGGGCCTTCACCAAGGGCGATTTCTACCACGACCCGAACGGCCTGCCCGATCTCACCGCGCTGCAATCCAACATCGACCTGCAGCACAAGCTGGGCTTCGTCAAGGCGAGCCTCGACGTCAAGAAATACGCCGATCTCGCGCTGGTGAAGGAAGCGGCGGCGCGGCTCAAATAGCCGGGCGCGCCGTCACGGCAGCACCGCCGTCGCCTCGATCTCGACGAGGGCGCGGCGCTCCACGAGGCGGGCGATCTCGACCACGGTCATGGTCGGGAAGTGGCGGCCCATGACGCGGCGATAGGCGGCGCCCACCTCCTTGAGCCGCGCCTCGTAGCGGGCGAGGTCGGTCATGTACCAGGTGAGGCGCACGATCTGCGCCGGCCGCGCGCCCGCCACCGCCAGCACCGCCTCGATGTTGCGGAGCGCCTGCTCGACCTGGGCGGGCAGGTCGGGCGCGAGGACGCCGGCGGGGTCCATGCCGATCTGGCCTGCGACCCAGACCGTGCGGCCCTCGGCGAGGATGCCGTTGGCGAAACCCTTGGGCGGCGGCCAGCCGTCCGGCTGCAGGATGTTCATCGTCCGATCTCCTGGCGCGCGATGATGATCTTCTGGACCTCGCTCGCGCCCTCGTAGATGCGCAGCGCCCGGATCTCGCGGTAGAGCGCCTCGACCGCGCTGCCGCGGCGGACGCCGGTGCCGCCGAAAATCTGCACCGCGTCGTCGATCACGCGCTGCGCCGCCTCGGTCGCGTAGAGCTTGGCCATCGCCGCCTCGCTGGTGACGCGGCGCCGCTCCACATCGTGCGCCCAGGCGGCGCGATAGACGAGCAGCGCGCTCGCGTCGAGCGCGGTCGCCATGTCGGCGAGCTTCGCCTGGACCAGGGGCAGCTCGCTCATCGCCGCGCCGAACAGCCGGCGCGAGCGGGTGCGTTCCAGCGCCGCGTCATAGGCGTGCCGCGCCAGGCCCAGCGCTGCCGCGCCGACGCTCGGCCGGAACAGATCGAGCGTCGCCATCGCCAGCTTGAACCCGTCGCCCGCCGCGCCGAGAAGCGCGTCGTCGCCGACCCGGCAATCGGCGAATTCGAGCGTCGCCAGCGGATGCGGTGCGATCACCTCGATCCGCTCGGCGATGGCAAGGCCCGGCGCGTCCGCCGGGACGATGAAGGCCGAGAGTCCCTTGGTGCCGCGCGATTGCGGGTCGGAGCGCGCGAACACGACGTAATGCGCGGCGATGCCGCCATTCGAGATCCAGGTCTTGGCGCCGTCGAGCCGCCAGCCGCCATCGACCCGGCGCGCGGCAGTGGCGAGCGCACCGACATCGGAGCCGGCCTCGGCTTCGCTCAAGGCGAAGGCAGCAAGCCCCGTGCCCGCGCGCGCCGGCGGCAGATAGCGCGCCCGCTGCGCCGGCGTGCCGACGAGCGTGATCGACGCCGTGCCGAGCCCCTGCATGGCGAAGACGAAATCGGCGAGCGCATCGTGGCGGGCCAGCGTCTCGCGCGCGAGACAGAGCTCTCGCACGTCGATCGCACCACCCGCCTCGGGCACCGCGTGGCGCAGCCAGCCGGCGGCGCCGAGCGCGCGGGCGGTGGCGCTGCACCGGTCGTCGAGCCCCGAGGCGGGAAGCGCGCCGAGCGTCGCCGCCGCCCAGCGATCGAGATCGGCCGCGAACGCGCGGTGGCGGTCGTCGAAGAACGGCCAGGCGAGGTGGCCGATGCGCGCCATCACTTGCCTTCGAACACGGGCGCGCGCTTTGCCGCGAAGGCCTCATAGGCGCGCCGAAAGTCGCCCGTCGCCATGCACAGCGCCTGGGCCTGCGCCTCGGCGGCGATGGCGGCGTCGAGATCCATTGCCCATTCGCGATGGAGCATCGACTTGGTGACGGCGTGCGCGAAGGTCGGGCCTTCGGCGAGTTGCCGCGCCATATTGCGCGTTTCCTCGACGAGCCGTTCGGGCGGATGGAGCGCGTTGAAGAAGCCCCACGTTTGGCCTTCCTCGGCCGTCATCGTGCGGCCGCTATAGAGCAGCTCGGCAGCGCGGCCCTGGCCGATGATGCGCGGCAGCATCGCGCAGGCGCCCATGTCGCAGCCGGCGAGCCCGACGCGCGCGAACAGGAACGCCACCTTGGCCAAGGGCGTGCCATAGCGAAGATCGGACGCCATCGCCAAGATCGCACCGGCACCGGCGCAGACGCCATCGACCGCGGCGAGGATCGGCTGCGGGCAGGCGCGCATCGCCTTTACCACGTCGCCGGTCATCTGGGTGAAAGCGAGAAGCTCGGGCACCGCCATGCGGGTCAAGGGACCGATGATCTCGTGCACGTCGCCGCCCGAGCAGAAATTTCCGCCCGCACCCGCGATGATGATGCATTTGATGCCGTCGGCGTGAGCGAGCGCGCGAAACGTGTCGCGCAGCGCCGCGTAGGATTCGAAGGTCAGCGGGTTCTTGCGTTCCGGCCGGTCGAGCATGATGGTGGCGATGCGCCCGTCGCGCTCCCAGCGGAAATGCTCAGGCGCAAAACCGTCGAGGTCGTGCGCCCGGGATTCGGGACGTTCCGTCATCACATCACCTCGCCGCCGGCAATGATGAGGGCCTGGCCGGTGATGCCGTGCGATTCCGGCCGGCACAGGAAGGCGACCGCCGCGGCCACTTCGTCGGGATCGGTAAGGCGATTCTGCGGATTGAGGCGTTCGAGCGCGGCGCGCGCCTCGGCGGCACCGCGCCCGGTCTCGGCTGCGATCACCTCGATCGCCTGCTGCGCGATGTCCGTATCGGTGAAGCCGGGGCAGACGGCGTTCACTGTCACGCCTTTGCGCGCGTATTCGAGCGCCAGCCCGCGAGTGAGGCCGATGAGCCCGTGCTTTGCTGCGCAATACGCGGCGGTATAGAGATAGGGCTTGAGCCCCGCTGTGCTGGCGATGTTGACGACGCGGCCCCAGCCGCGCGCGGCCATGCCGGGAAGCGCGAGCCGGCAACCCCAGAACGCACCGGTGAGGTTGACCGCGATCACATGGTCCCAATCCTCAGCCGCAGTCTTCGCGAATGGAAGCGATAGAGCGATCCCAGCGTTGTTGACGAGAATGTCGATGGGCCCGGCAGCGGCAAGCGCGCGCTCCATCGCTGCACGGTCGGTCACGTCGGCGACGAGCGCGGTGCAGCGTAGTTCTGCGGCGGTGCGCAGCGTCGCCGCTTCCTGGCGGCTGGTGATGAACACCTCGGCGCCGTCGGCGATGAGCTGCGTGGCGACGGCGCGGCCGATGCCTCGGCTGCCGCCGGTAACGAAGGCACGGCGCCCGTGCAGCGGTTTCGCGCTCATATCACGATCGCCATCTCGGCGACGGCGCGCGCCTCGATGCGCTCGAGCTGCTCCTTGCCGGCGAGGTATTGCTGCGGCCAGACCTGGTCGCGATAGCCTTGCGCGGCCGCCGCGCGGAGGGTGAAGTGCGGATCGGCGAGATGCGGGCGCGCCAACGCGCAGAGATCGGCACGGCCGCCGGCGATGATGGAATTGATGTGGTCGGTCTCGAAGATGTTGCCGACCGCCATCGTGGCGATACCGACCTCGTTGCGGATGCGGTCGGCGAAAGGCGCCTGGAACATCCTGCCGTAGACCGGCCGAGCCTTGGTCGAGGTTTGACCGGCGGAGACGTCGATGAGGTCGGCGCCCGCGTCCTTGAAGGCGCGCGCAATCACGACCGAATCGGCTGCGGCAACGCCGCCTTCGACCCAATCGGTCGCCGAGATGCGCACCGACATTGGCCGGCTCTCGGGCCAGGCGAGCCGCATGGCGCGGAACACTTCGAGCGGAAAGCGCAGACGGTTGGCGAGGCTGCCGCCATAGTCGTCGTCGCGCCGGTTGGTGAGCGGCGTGATGAAGGCGGAGAGAAGATAACCGTGCGCGGCGTGCAGCTCAAGCATGTCGAAGCCCACGCGGGCGCCGCGCCGCGCGGCGGCGACGAAGGCTTCGCGCACCGCATCCATGTCGGCGCGCGTCATCGCGCGCGGCACCTGATTGGCGGGGCTCCAGGCGATGGGCGAGGGCGCCATCACCGGCCACGCCGCCTCGGGCGCGAGCGGCACGTCGTAGCCTTCCCAGCCGACGCGCGTCGCGCCTTTGGGGCCGCTATGGCCTAATTGCAGCGCGATCCGCGCGGGTGAATGCTCGTGGACGAAGGCAACGATGCGCGCGAATGCTGCCTCCTGCGCTTCGTTCCACAAGCCGCAGCAGCCGGGCGAGATGCGACCCTCGGGAGTGACGCAGGTCATCTCGGTGAAGACGAGGCCGGCGCCGCCCAAGGCGCGGGCACCCAGATGCACGAGGTGGAAATCGTTGGGCACGCCATCCTTGGCGCTGTACATCGCCATGGGCGAGACCACGACCCGGTTAGCGAGGTTCATGCCGCGCATCCGGAACGGCAGGAACATCGGCGGCACCGGCCGCTCCGGCTTGCGGCCGGTGGTGCGCTCGCCGAGCCAGCGCTCCACGCGTTCGAGATAGGATTTGTCGCGGGCGCGCAGATTCTCGTGGCTGACGCGCTGGCTGCGGGTGAGCAGCGAATAGGCGAACTGGCGCGGCGGAAACTTGGCATAGCGCGCGACGTTCTCGAACCACTCGGTCGAATTGCGCGCCGCCGATTGCAGGCGCAGCACCTCGACGCGGCGCTCTGCCTCGTAGGCGGCGAGGGCGGGGCCGACCGCGCCATGTTTGGCGAGCGCCATTGCGAGCGCAATCGCGTCCTCGAGCGCGAGCTTGGTGCCCGAGCCGATCGAGAAATGCGCGGAATGGGCGGCATCGCCCATCAGCACGAGATTGTCCTTGACCCAACTCTTGTTCGAAACGCGCGAAAACGTCACCCAGTCCGACTTGTTGGCGAGCAGCTTCTCGCCCTGGAGTGAGGGCGCGAACAGCCGCCGGCAGAAATCGAGCGTATGGGCCGCGTCGGCCTTGTCGAGCCCGGCCGCGCGCCATGTTTCCTCGCGCGTCTCGACGATGAACGTCGAGGTCGTGTCGTTGAAGCGGTAGGTATGCGCCTGGAACCAGCCCCATTCGGTGGCGACGAAGATGAAGGTGAAGGCGTCGAACAGCCGGTGCGTACCGAGCCAGACATATTTGTTGCGGCGCCACTCGATCTCCGGCTGGAAATGCGCGGCGTGGGCGGCGCGAATACGGCTGTTGATGCCGTCGGCAGCGACGATGAGATCGGCATCGGCGAAGGGCGCAAGATCGCTGATCTCGCGTTCGAACACCAGTTCCACGCCCAGTTCGCGCGCGCGGTCATGGAGGATGGCGAGCAGGCGCTGGCGGGCAATGCCGCTGAAGCCGTGGCCGTGCGACGTGATGACATGGCCCTTGAACTGAATCTCGATGTCGTCCCAGTGGACGAAATCCGCGCTTATGCGCGCCTGACTGACCTCGTCGCCGTCGCGCATATTTCCGAGCGTCTCGTCGGAGAACACGACGCCCCAGCCGAATGTATCGTCCGGCCGGTTGCGCTCGAATACAGTGACGTCGTGGGCGGGATCGGCCTTCTTCATCAGGATGGCGAAATAGAGCCCGGCCGGCCCGCCGCCGATGCAGACGATCCGCATGATGTCTCCCGCGCGCGACGTCGGCATATTTGCGCCAAAGCGCGGATGTGGCAAGGCCAGGAGGGGGATGCGCCAGCAGGTGCGGCGACGCTATACTTCGTCCCCTCGAGGTGAAAAGGGCGCAGAACATGGCCAAGCTTGTCGGGGTCTTCGCTGCCAGTCACGGGCCGCTGGTGGCGCGCGACTGGAACACCATGCCAGCGCGATGCCGCGAGCATTTCGTCAGCCGCTTCGGCGAACTGGGCCGCCGCTTCGCCGCGTCGAGGCCCGATGTGCTGATCGAGATCGCTCCCGACCACTGGGCGAACTTCTTCCTCGACAATCTGCCCAATGTCTGCATCGGCGTTGGCGAGGCGCATGACGGGCCGCCCGAGCCATTTCTTAAGGACTTCCCGCACAAGCATCTTGCCGGCCATCCGGCGCTGGCGATGCACATCCTCGAGGCCGCGCTTACGCACGATTTTGAGCCATCGGTTTCGCATCACATGATGCTCGACCACGGCTTCTGTATTCCGCTGTGGCGCATGGAGTTGACGCGGCTGCCGGCCATCGTTCCAGTCACGGTGAACGATCTCGAGCCGCCGATGATCAGCATCCGCCGCTGTCTCGCCTGGGGGCGGCTCTTGCGCCGGGCGATCGAGTCCTATGCCGAGCCGCTGCGCGTCGCCATCCTCGCCACCGGCGGCCTGAGCCATTCGATCGGCGAGGCGACGATGGGGGCGATCGACGAAGCCTTCGACCACGAATGCATCCGGCTGTTCAAGGCCGGCGCCGATCAGCCGCTCATCGAATATCTCGAGGCGGCGCTGCCGCGCACCGGCAACGGCGCGCACGAGGTCCGCAATTGGGTCATCGCCCATGGCGCCGCCGGCAGCCGCGGCTTCGACCTTATCGACTATGCGCCGGTCCCCGAGGTCTATGTCGGATGCGGCTATGCCTCGTGGGCCGTGGCCGAGGCGGCGAAGGCGGCGGCGTAACGGTCATGAGCCCTTGCCGAACATGTCGCGCAGCACGGATCCGGCGACCCCGCCGATGATCCCAGCCTCCGTCGTTGATGCCGGCGACGCTTCGCCGAGATAGGGGCGCAAGGCGTGGGCGAGGCTCGGCATAGTGAGCGATTGCAGCCAGACCTTGCCCGGGCCGGTGAGCCGGGCGATGAACAGACCGGCGCAGCCGAAGTTCGCATTGGCGATGCCGCGCATGACGACGACGTCGAAGTTGACGGTGCCGTCGAACATGCCGACATGGCCGGGATGAGCTTGAATCGATTCGCCCGGCTGAAGATCGTAAGTAACGATCTCACCGCCAAGTTCGACCCAGGCGGTGCACGTTCCCGCCAGTTTCTGCAGGAGGAACCCATCGCCGCCGAACATGCCTGCACCCAGCGAGCGCTGGAATCCCGTCGACAGTTCGACCCCTTCGGTAGCGCAGAGGAATCCGTGCCGGTGGATCATATAGCCGTGCCCCGCTTGGACCTCCACCTCCATGATGCTGCCGGGGACCTTGGCGGCAAAGGCGACCACGCCGTTCCCGCCGTTCGCGTGGTACTCGGTCATGAACAAGCCTCCGCCTGACAGCGCGCGGCCGATGGCCCCCAGAAATCCCTTGGCGCCAGCTGTCTGCGTCGTGGTGCGCAGTTGAATATTGTCGGTCATCCACGAGAACTCGCCCGGCTCGGCGACGATGCGGTCGCCAGGGTCGAGGCCGATATGCAACACCGGCAGGGTCGTACCAGTGATTTTCGCCTTCATGTGCACTGTCCGTGTCGTGGTCGGTCCCGGGATGTTGCACCGGACGGCGTGATCCGGATAACCGACCAATCGTGTTCGGCACGCCGTGCCATGCGCGCGATCGGACCCGAGGCCATGGCGGCGGCTCCATGAGACGCCAGCGCGCGCTCGTCATCGGCGGTTCGCTGGGCGGCCTCTTCGCTGCCCATCTCCTGCGCGCCATCGGCTGGGAGGCGGTGGTTTTCGAGCGCATTGCCGACGATCTCGCCAGCCGCGGGGTGGGAATCGGCACCCACGACGCGCTCGGCGACGTGATGCGCCGGATCGGGCTTGCCGTCGACGACACCATGGGCGTTGCGGTTCGGTCCGCCATCTGCCTCGACCGCGCCGGTCGCATCACGCACGAGATGCCGATCTTCCGCGTTATGAGCGCATGCCGCCCGCTCAAGGACGCGCTGCCGGCGCAGTTCTACCGGCCCGGAAAGACGCTCACCCGCATTGAGCAGGATGCTGGTAGCATTACCGCGATCTTTGCCGATGGCACGCGCGAGACCGGCGATCTGCTGATCGGTGCCGACGGTATTCGCTCGACCGTGCGCGAGCAGGTGCGGCCCGACTCGCAGCCATGCTATGCGGGTTATGTTGCGTGGCGGGCGGTGGCGGAAGAAGCCGAATTGTCCGACCAATTCCGGCCGATCTTCCAGCGCTACAGCTTCTGCCTGCCCGAGGGCGAGATGGTACTGGCCTATCCCGTGCCGGGGCGCGACGGCGACACGCGTCCCGGGCGGCGCGGCTACAACGTGGTGTGGTATCGGCCGGTCGATTTCACGACGACGCTGCCGGCGATGTGCACCGACGTGACCGGACGCTGTCATGGCGTGGCGATCCCGCCGCCGCTGATCCGCGCCGAGGTCGTGGCTGCCGCGCGGGAAGCGGCTATGGCGCTGCTGGCGCCGGCCATTGCCGAGATCGTGCTGCGCACCGCGCAGCCGTTCTTTCAGGCCATCTTCGATTTCGAGACGCCGCAGATGGCGTTCGGACGGGTAGTGCTGCTCGGCGATGCCGCCTTCGTCGCCCGGCCCCATGTCGGCGCCGGCGTGACCAAGGCAGCGGTCGATGCTGTCGCTCTCGCCGACGCCATCGCCGCGGCGCCCGATCTCGCGGCGGCGCTGGAACGCTATGCGGCATTGCAGATGGGCCTCGGCAGCGCCATCGTCGCGCGTGGCCGGCGGATGGGCGCCTATCTCGGCGCACGGCTCAAGCCGCCGGACATGCGCGGCGCGGACGAGCGCACCCGCAACACCTTCGCCGTGATGCGCGAGCACAGCGCCAAGATCAAGTTCATTCGCCCCGACACCACGGGACACGCCTCGGGCCAGCTTCGTCCCGACACGCGCCTCGACTACCATTACGATTGAAGGGCGTCGGAACGGTCGCCTGCGCCGGCGCTATTGCGTTTCAGCGCGGCTCGGGCGGCAGCGCCGGCTCCCAGATCTCGGCGCTGGCGCCGGCGAGTGCGCGGACCTGCTCCTCGTCCTGGGCAAATTCGGCGGCGGCGCCGGAATACACGATGCGGCCGTCGTCGAGCACATAGGCGCGGTCGGCGATCTCGACCGCGGCGCGGACGTTCTGCTCGACCAGCAGGACCGCGATGCCCTCGTGCCGCGCCGCGACCACGACCTTGAACACCTCCTGCACGATCAGCGGGGCGAGGCCTTGCGACGGCTCGTCGAGAATGAGGAGTCGCGGGTTCAACAGCAGTGCGCGGGCGATCGCCAGCATCTCCTGCTCGCCGCCGGAGAGTTGCCGGCCCTTGTTGGCGCGGCGCTCGGCTAGCCGGGGGAAGAGTCCATAGACGCGCGCGATCGTCCATGGTCCCGGCCGCTCGAGCGGCACTTTGAGGTTCTCCTCGACCGTCAGGTTGGCGAAGATGCGCCGTCCCTCGGGGACGTAGCCGACGCCCAATGCGGCGATGCGATAGGGCGGCCAGTCGGTAGTGGCGTGGCCGAGGATCCGCACCGCGCCCTCGCGCGGCCGCGTAAGGCCGACGAGGCTGCGCAGGGTCGTGGTTTTGCCAGCGCCGTTGCGGCCCAGTATGGTTACGATTTCGCCCTCGTGCACGGTAAGGCCGACGCCGTGCAGGATGTGGCTCTTGCCGTAAAAGGTCTGCAGCCCTTCGGCCTCGATCGTGGCTTGGCTCATGCGACCTTGCCCAGATAGGCCGCCTGCACCGCTTCATTGGCGGCGATCTCTTTCGGCGTTCCTTCGGCCAGCATCGCGCCCTCAGTCAGGACCATGATGCGGTCGGCGAGGTGGAAAACCACGCGCATGTCGTGCTCGATCAGCACGATTGTCAGCTTCTTGTCGTGGTGCAGCTTGCGAATGAGCTGGGTGATGTCATAGGTCTCCTGGTCGCCCATTCCGGCGGTCGGCTCGTCCAGCAGAAGCAGCTTCGGATTGAGGGCGAGCGCCATCATGATCTCGGTCGCGCGCTGATCGCCGTGGCTCAGTTCGCCCACCATGCGATCGGCCTTCTCGCCGAGACCGCCGATCTCCAGAAGATCCGTGACCCGCGCCTTCACCTCACCGTTGGCGTCGCGCGACAGCCATGCCTTGAGGCGGTAGCCAGCGGCGACTTCGACGGCGATGCGCAGGTTCTCGTGCAGCGTCAACTCCGGGAAGACCTCGGTGATCTGAAAGGTGCGGGCGATGCCGCGCCACACGCGCCGTGCCGGCAGCATCTTGGTGATGTCGGAGCCGTCGAACACGATCCGGCCGGAGGTCGGGATCAGGAAGCCCGTGATGAGATTGAAAAACGTGGTCTTGCCTGCGCCGTTGGGACCGATGACGGCGCGCAGCTCGCCCGGCTCGACGATCATAGAAACGTCGTCGACCGCAACGAGGTTGCCGAAGTGGCGCGAAACGTTCTCGATCCGCAGCAGGCTCACGATACGGCCCTTCGTCCGATGATGCCGAGAATGCCGCGCGGAAAGAACAGCACCACCAACACGAAGAACAATCCGACGAACGACATCCAGTTATCGGTGTGGCTCGAAATGTAATCCTCAAGTACAAGGAAAATCGCAGCGCCGATCAGCGGCCCCCAGAAGCTGCGCATGCCGCCCAGCACCGCCATGATCACGAAATTCCCGGACTGGTCCCAGCGCAAGGCGCGCGGATCGACGAAATCGTTCATGAGCGCGTAGAGCGCGCCGGCGATGCTGACGAAAAAGCACGAGATCACCCAAGACAGCCAGATATGGCGATCGACCGGGATGCCGAGGAAGCGCGCGCGGCGCTCGTTCTCGCGGATCGCCAGCAGGGTCCGCCCGAAGGGCGAGCGCAACAGGAACGCCATCGCCGCAACGGCGGCGGCGAAGACGACCAGAACCATGTAGTAGAACGCCTTGTTGTTATTGAGGATGTCGAGCTCGGCGAAACCGAAGTCGAGTGGCATGCGATGCCATGCGGTCAGGCCATCGTCGCCGCGGGTGACCGACCGCCATTGGAAGGCGATGTAATAGAAGACTTGGCCGAAGGCGATGGTGCACATGGCGAAATAGACGCCGCGCAAGCGCGCGATCAGCGGTCCGACGACCGCGGCGGCGGCCGTGCCGGCGGCGACGCCAACGAGAATCGCAAGCGGCGTGCTCGCGATGAGATATTTTATGGTCATAGCGACGCCGTAGGCGCCGAGGCCGAAATAGGCAGCGTGCCCGAACGACAGTACGCCGGTGAATCCCAGCAGAAAATTGAGCGCCATTGCGGCCAGCGCGAGAATCAACACGCGGGTCCCGAGCTCGACATAGCCGCCGACATGCGTCAGCCAATAAGGCGCGCTCACAAGCAATAGCCAGATCGCAGCGTCGCCGGCGCGCCGTCTGCTGACCAGGTCCATCAGAAGCGCCCTTCCTCGCCTAGGAGGCCGCGCGGCCGGATCAGCAGGACCACGGCCATCAACACATACATCACCGCCTCGCTCGCCGAAGGGAGGAACACGGTCGTGACGCCGCTGGCGACGCCGATCAGCAAGCCGCCGACCAGCGTGCCCGGCAAACTGCCGAGCCCGCCGACGATAATCGCGACGAAACTCGGCATGATCAGCGAATCGCCGATGGTCGGCTGCAGGCCGAGCATGCCGGCAGCGAGCACGCCGGCTAGACCGGCCATGTAGATGCCAAGTCCGAAGTTGAGGTTGCGCAGGATGCGCACGTTGACGCCCAGCACCGAGAGCGTCTCGAGATCAAGCGTGCCGGCACGGATGCGCAGGCCGAGGCGGGTGCGGGTCAGAATCAGAAACAACCCGAGCACGGCGACCGCGACCAGCACGACCATGAACACGCGGTATCCCGTGAGGAAGAAGAGTTGGCTGCTCAGCGTGTTCTGCAGCCAACCCGGGATTTGATAGGGCAGGCTGTCCGCGCCCCAGATGAACCGCGTGCCATCCTCGATCATGAAGGCGAGTCCGAAGGTCAGTAGAAGGCTATAGAGCGGATCGCGCCCATAGAGCCTGCGAATCAGAACGCGTTCGACCAGGATCCCGATGAAGGCGGTGAGGAAGGGCGCCGCAAGAAGCGCGCCCCAGAACCCCACATACGGGATCAGCGTGTAGGCTAGATAGGCGCCGATGGCAAGAAAACCGCCATGCGCGAAATTGATCACGCCCGAAAGATTGAGAATGAGTGACAGCCCGAGCGCCATCAGCGCGTAGAAGGCGCCGATGATGAGACCGTTGAGCACGTTGAAGAGAATCAGTTGCACCATGCGATGCTCTCAGCCCCGACAAACTTGCCCCCTTCCTTGCGTCCGCCGCCTAACGCGGGGATTGCTGGGGAGGGGGCAAAACGTTCGTCCCGCGCGATGGTCAGGTCGGCCACGTCATCTTGCAGCCGGTCTGATCGACCGGCAGGGCCGCGTCCATGCCCTTGACCTCCTCGGTGACCTTGAACAGATCCTCCGGGTCGCCGCCGGTCGGCGGCTTCTGCGCATGACCGACGAAGAGCGTCGGCATGAGCTGATTGTCGCCCTTGCGATAGAACGGGTTATTCGGCATCAGTGCGACTTCCGGCGGCAGGACCATGCCTTGCATCGCCTTGGCCATCTTGACCGGCACGAGCGATTTGGCCCGCTCCGCGGCGAGTTGACAGCTCCAGACCGATGCGTAGCCGAACCAAGTACGGGCCGTCGGCACCTTGCCACCGCTCCGCTTCCGGACGTCGGCGACGAACTGCGCGACGTGCGGCACGTTCGATTGCTTCCAATACCATTCGAACACCCAGTCGCCGACCAGCGCCTCGGCCGGCAAGCCGTCGAGCACCTCGAGTTCCTGCTGCGCGCCGGCGATGTGCGTCTTTTTGTCCATGCCGAATTGCACCGCCTGCTTGAGGCAGTTGATCATGTCGTCGCCAGCGAGCAGGAGGATGAGCGCATCCGGCTTCGCAGCCTGCGCCTTGATGAGATTGGCCGAAAAATCCGAGGTGCCGAGCGGCGTGAAGTCGTGGCCGACCTCGGTGCCGTTGGCCGCCTTGAGGCTCGCCTCGAATCCTTCCTGCAGCGAGTGGCCGAAGGCGTAGTCGGTAGTGATGAAATACCACTTCTTGCCATAGCTGGTTAAAAGCAGCTGAGAGACGGAATTCGTTTCCATCCGCGTCGTATTGCAGACGCGGAACACATTCCAATGGCATTCCGAACCGGTGACCGAGTCGGTATGCCCGCCAGGCACGATGTGGAATACGCCCTTTTCGTAGCTGACATTCGCCATTGCCTGCGCCAGCGCGGAATTGATGTTGCCGAGTAGGAAATTGACTTTGTCGCGCTCGATCAGCTTATTCGCCTTCTGCACGGCGGTCGCGGCGTCGCCGCTGGTGGAATCCTCGACCAGCAGCTCCACCTTGCGGCCGAGGATACCACCCTTGGCGTTGATCTGCTCCACCGCGAGCTTCGCACCGATCAGCTCGTTCTTGCCGAGCGCAGCGAATGTGCCCGTCAGCGGGTTATCAAGACCGATCTTAACGTTGTCTGCCGCACGCGCGGTCTGGACGAAGGGCGCCGCCACTTGAAATACCCCCGCCGCCGCGGCGGCCTTAATGACGGTCCGACGGCCAATTCCCAACCTGCTGTTTGGGTTTCCGCTGGGCATATTGCTTCGCTCCCTGACTTTGCCGGCGTATCTTTGCGCCGGACGTGAATACTCGCGCGCACCCTATTATTGGCCCGCGCAAAGCGCAAGCCGTGCGTTCATTCCACACAGCGGTGGCGGCGGCCTCTCAGGGCGAGGCGTGCTCCTGGAACTCGCGCGACGCCGGATCGCCCTAGGGTCCATGCGTTCCCTCGCCGCCCTTGGTGAGGATCGGGACATGGTGGGCGTTGACGCGATCGGAAGCGGTCCAATGCTCATGCACCCGGCCCCAGGGGTCGCACCCGTAGTCGCCGACCTGGCTGCCCAGATGATGGCGGCCTATGCCACATATGTGCTTGTACTTGGCCATTGCCCGCAAGTATTCGTGCCCCATCATCACATCGTCAATGTCGCGGACCTCATAGGAAAAATGATTGAGGCCGGTGCGCTTGCCGGAAATGCAAAAATAAGGTGTGATGGTCGGCTCCTTCAACCGCCCGATCGCGGCGGTTGAAGGAGCCGACAAAGTGAGTCGGATCGTCACGATAAACCTCGTCTGAACATAAGGAATCCCAGGTGTTCCCGATACCATTGCCGCGCCTTGGCGAACTGGCGGGTCACGATCACGCCGTGGCCCATCCGCGTGACCTGGGCGGGCCCGCGCTTAAGGCGGCTCAGGTCGCCGGCGCGGCAGGCACGGTCGGCCGCAAGATTGAGCGGGTTCTCCGTCAGTTTCAACGAAGCGACTGGCTCGAGCCCGTAGGCGACCTCGATTTGGTAGCCATCAGAATTGCGGAGCCGCACGCGCCGGCCGCCCCACCCGGCTCGTCGAGGTGCTCGATCCTGGGCGCGCCTTCAGCCCGGGCCGGGCGGCCCAGTTCGGTGACGTGCAGATGGTGTGAGGGTTCGCTGCTGCGCATGAACAACGCGTTGCCTGTGCGTGCGACCCGGGTCATCCCGAACCCGGTCAGGAACTCCTCTGCGAGATCGAGATCGGGCGACCGCAACCGCCCCCAAACGATGTTGGCCACTTTGACGATGGGCATCGATTCCCCCAGAGCAGGCTAAATCGAACGACCCTTGTATCGAGCACGACGGAGCTTCAGGAGACGTATCGCACTGCGCGAGCGACTTGGGCGGCGGCTCAATCGATTTCTCACGTGTGCGCCTCCTGCGCACCAATAAGATTGCTTTGTAAGAGGATATTGTTACAATAATTTCATCTTAATTATGAGCATGATCGGGGTTGTGGTCGGCGCACGGATCGCCGGCGTCGTCTCGGAAAGTCTCGGTAAATTCCAGCACCTCCGCGATTTTCGCTTGCTCAAACCAAGGGCCGGTTCCAATTTTAGCGCGCGGGCGGCATGCCCCAGTTGGAGGAGACGAATGAAACCTCGCGACAAATCGGCTGCGAGGGGCCGCCGGCCCGGCGGCGCCAAGCCATCGGGCAAAGCTGCTTCCGCCGCCAAAAGCATTGCCGCGACCAAAAAGGTGGCCCCTCTGCGCAAGGCCGCGCCTGACAAGAAGCCGTCTGCAGCGAAACGCGTCGTGATTGCCCGCAAGCCCGAACCCAAATCCGTGCCGAAACCGTTGCTCAAGCCGGCGACAGGAAAGCCCGTTCTGACTGTGGCGGCCAAGCCGGATCCGATAGCCGCAGTAAAAAGCATTCCCGTCACCATGCGGCCGCAACCCGCCGTCGCTGCGGCGGCTCCGAAGCCGCCCCAGGCACAGGCCGTTGCATCAGTCGCCAAGCCGGCCGCGCCACGACCGGCCGCAGCGGCCAAGCCCGCCAGCGCCTCCGATTCGGCCGCACGGCTAGCCAGTGCTCAGCAGGCCGAGGAGCGGCGCAAGGCGGCGACACGGAAGCTTTTCGCACGCTTGCGTTCGCTCGAGGCGATCGTCGGCGCCGACCTGCGCAAGCGCGGCAGTCTTCTTCTATCGCAGGCCGTCGATCAATGGTACGCCGAAGCCATCAGCGCCACGGCCAGCGACGTCACCATCACTAATGCGGCTCGCGCCGTCATCCAGCAACTTTAGCTCGGCTGACCCGCGCGCGATTTCTCATCTAGCATTAGAAATTCTGGGTAGAAATCTGTTATTAAAGAACAATTTTTATTGTAGGCCTTACTTCACAGCCAAATTTTTGAAAAGCGTGACGCCGCGCAAGAGGTCCACCGCACGTACGAACTGGTAGTCCGCATCGGTGCCCAGCGTGGTGCTGTCGAGCGCTGTGGCATCGGATTTGGGCAGCGGGGTTGCGCCGGGCGGTAGCTTCGCCGATGTGGCGGGAGGCGCAGCTGTGGGTGCCGCAGCATCTCCGGGCGCGGCCTTCGGCGCTGCGGTTGCGGGCGCCGGCGTGTCGTTCTTCAGGGCGCCGCGCAGGTCGGCCTCGTGGAGCTGCGGTCCGACCGCAACCTTTTCGATCTTGGCCGGCTCGACCACGACGTCGGGCTCGATCCCCTTGCCTTGGATCGAGCGGCCGGAAGGCGTGTAGTAAAGGGCGGTCGTCAGCCGGATGGCGCCGTTGCTCTGTTTCACAGGCAGCACCGTCTGGACCGAGCCTTTACCGAAGGAACGGGTGCCGAGCAGCACGGCGCGATGGTCGTCATGGAGGGCGCCGGCCACGATCTCGGATGCCGAAGCGGAACCGCCATTGATCAACACCACGACCGGCAGCCCGGGCACCAAGTCGCCATTGGCCTTGGCGTCGAATATCCGGTTGTCCTGCGGCTGGCGGCCCTTGATCGACACGATGCTGCCGCGATCGAGAAAGTCGTTCGCGACCGCGACCGCCTGGTCGAGCAGCCCGCCGGGATTGTTGCGCAGGTCGAGCACGATCCCCACGAGCTTGCCGTGCGCTTGCTGCTTCATTTTGTCGATCGCCTGTTCGAGCGAGCTCGATGCACGCTCGGAGAAGGACGTGATGCGAACATAGCCGATATCGCCGTCCGCGAGATGAAACTTCACCGGTGCGACCCTGATGTCGGCGCGGGTCAGCGACAGCTCGAACGGCCCCACGCCCCGGCGCCGGATCGTCAGCTTGACCTTCGTGCCAATCGCGCCGCGCAGCTTGTCCACGGCCTCGGAAAGCATCATGTCGGTGACCGGAGCACCGTCGATGGCCAGGATCAGGTCGCCAGGCTTGATGCCGGCTCGTGCGGCCGGCGTATCGTCGATCGGCGAAATTACCTTCACCAGCCCGTTCTCCTCGGTCACTTGCATGCCGAGCCCGCCGAACTCGCCCTCGGTTTCGACCATCATGTCGTGATATTGCTTGGCATCGAGATAGCCCGAATGCGGATCGAGCGAGGCCAGCATCCCTTTGATCGCCCCCTCGATCAGATGCTTCTCGGTGACAGGTTCGACATAATTACCTTTAACTTGGTCGAGAATTTCATTGAAAAGATTGATATTTACGGAATCACCCGTGTCCGGTGCCGCGACGCTGGAAGGGCTGGCAAACGGGAGCAGGCCGATCAGCGCGGCCAACATGGCTAATTTCAAGAGGCGCATGGAACGAACTCTGCCGAGGAGTTGACGGAAGGGGGACCGAAGCGGTCCGAGATTACTCGTCCCTTGGCCCAGCGCAAAGCCCCGCCGCGGCCGAAACTGCTATTCCGCAGCCGTCGCGGCGGAAATCGGCCGGCGGAAGGCCGCCAGTAGCGCAGCCTCGCGCGCCTTCGCGGCGGCGACCTGCCGCGCCTTCACATGGCCGAAACCGCGCATGGTTTCGGGCAGCCGCGCGACCTCGACCGCGAGGGCGTGGTTGTCGGGGGTGAGGCCGGCGAGCAATTCGCGCACCACCGCCTCGTACTCAGTGATAAGGCGACGTTCCATCCGCCGCTCGCCGCTGCGGCCGAACGGGTCGAATGCCGTGCCGCGCAGCCGCTTCAACCGCCGCAGAATGGCGAACGCGCGTAGCATCCACGGCCCGTAGCCGCGCTTGAGCAGATGGCCGGTGTCAGGATCGCGGGCCGCAGTGAGCGGCGGCGCCAAATGGAATTCGAGCCGGAAATTCCCTTCGAATTCCTGCCGCAGGCGGTTCACGAAGGCGCCGTCGGTATAAAGCCGCGCCACTTCGTACTCGTCCTTATAGGCCATCAGCTTGAAAAGGCTGCGCGCCACCGCCTCGGCGAAGTCGCTGCGGCCGGGGAACCGCGTTTTTTCCGCCTCGGCCACGGCGCTCACGAATTCGCGATAGCGCCTTGCATAGGCCTCGTCCTGATAGTCCGCGAGGACGGCGCTGCGGCGACGGATGAGCGCGGCGAGCCCCAGTGCTGGCGGTATTTCGGCACGATGGGCCGGCCGCAGGAATGAATCGAGTCCGGCCCGGTCCGTGGCCGCTAGCCGGCCCCAGGCGAAGACGTGTTTGTTGGCTTCGACGGCAACGCCGTTGAGTTCGATAGCCCGCTCGATCGCGGCGAGGCCGAGCGGAACGAGACCCTTTTGGAAAGCAAAGCCGAGCATGAAGACGTTGGTAGCGATCGAATCACCCATGAGGGCGGTGGCGAGCCCGGTGGCGTCGATGAAGGCGGCGTTGCTTTCACCGGCCGCTGCCACGAGGGCGCGCTCCATCGTCCGCGCCTCGAAATCCATGTCGCCGTTCATGACGAAGGCCGCGGTCGGCTGGATGTCGCTGTCGACGATGACGCGAGTCACGCCATGCTCGATTCGGCTCAACGCTGGCGCTCCCGCTGCGACGACCATATCGCAGCCCAGCACCAGATCGGCGCCGCCCGGGGCGATGCGGACTGCGTTCAACGCCTCTGGCGTCGCGGCGATCCGCACATGGCTCATAACCGCGCCGTTCTTCTGCGCGAGCCCGGTGAAATCGAGCACCGTGCAGCCCTTGCCCTCGAGATGCGCCGCCATGCCGAGCAGCGCGCCGACCGTGATCACACCAGTGCCGCCAATGCCGGTGACGAGAATGGAAAAGGGTTCGGTGACGTCGCGCGGCGGCGGCGGTGGCGCCAGCTTATCGTACCCGGTCGCGGCGAAGAGGGGCTCCAGGCGGCGCGGCCTTCCGCCATGCACGGTCACGAAGCTCGGGCAGAAGCCTTTCAGACAGGAGAAATCCTTGTTGCAGCCCGACTGGTCGATCGTGCGCTTGCGTCCGAACTCTGTCTCGAGCGGCTTGACCGAGACGCAATTCGACTGCTCCGAGCAATCGCCGCAGCCTTCACACACCGCCTCGTTGATGACGACGCGCTTCGGCGGGTCGGGGTAAGTGCCGCGCTTGCGCCGCCGGCGCTTCTCGGCGGCGCAAGTCTGGTCGTAGATAAGGACCGTGAGGCCCGGGATGTCGCGCATCGCGCGCTGTACCCGGTCAAGCTCGTCGCGATGGCGGATTTCGACGCCGGGAGCAAACCCGGCTCCTGGCGGATATTTGCCTGGCTCGTCGGTGACGACGACGATATGGCATGCGCCGGCAGCGGCAACGTCGCGGGTGATCGCGCCGACGCTTGGATGGCCCTCCACCGGCTGCCCGCCGGTCATCGCCACGGCGTCGTTGTAAAGAATTTTGTAGGTGATGTTGACACCGGCGGCGGCGGCAGCGCGGATCGCGAGCAGGCCGCTGTGCTGATAGGTGCCGTCGCCGAGATTCTGAAAGATGTGGGTGTCGCCGCTGAACGGCGCCTGGCCGATCCAGCCCGCGCCTTCGCCGCCCATATGTGAGAACGTCGCCGTATTCCGCGCCGGGATCCATTGCGCCATGAAGTGACAGCCGATGCCGGCGAGCGCGCGGCTGCCGTCGGGTACGCGGGTCGAGGTGTTGTGTGGACAGCCGGAGCAGAAGAACGGCGTGCGCTGCGTCTTCGCCAGCGGGACCTCGACAAGGCGTTCGAAGGATTCGAGCCGCGCCAGGCGCTGGCGTAGGGCAGGGCTGTCGACGCCCAAGCGGGCGAGGCGCCGCACCACCGCGAGTGCCACGAGCGTCGGCCCGAGTTCGCCCGCGCTCGGTAGCAGCGGCGCGCCCGACTCGTCGCTCTTGCCGACCACGCTCGGCCGCGTCGCGGCGGGCATATTGTAAAGCGCGCGGACAAGCTGGTCCTCGACGAAGCCGCGCTTTTCCTCGACCACCAGGACATCCGTCAGTCCAGCAGCAAATCGCCGTGCGCCTTCGGCCTCGAGCGGCCAGGATAGCCCGACCTTGTAGAGACGTATTCCCAGCGCGGCCAACTGCGCGTCGTCTAGTCCCAGTTCGCTCAGCGCCTGGCGCAGATCGAGCCAGGCCTTGCCGGTCGCGACGATGCCGAGTCGCGCGCGCGGCGGGTCGAGCACCATTCGGTCAAACGCATTGGCGCGGGCGAAGGCGGCGACGGCATCCATCTTGGGCCCGTGCAGCCGACGCTCCTGCTCGAGTGGCGTGTCTGGCCAGCGGATGTTGAGCCCGCCCGGCGGCATCTCGAAATCCTGCGGCAGCACGATCGCGGCACGGTTGGGATCGGCTGTCACCGAAGCCGAGCTTTCGACTGTCTCGGCGATCGCTTTCATCGCCACCCAGCAGCCCGAGAATCGCGACAGCGCAAATCCGAGCAAGCCGAGATCGAGGTATTCCTGCACCGTCGCGGGATTGAGCAGCGGCATCATCGCTGCGGCGAAATTGTGCTCGCTCTGATGCGCCGTGGTCGAGGATTGGCAGCCATGGTCGTCGCCGGCTAGGCACAGGACGCCACCCTTGGGGGCGCTGCCCGCGGCATTGGCGTGCTTGAACACGTCCATCGAGCGGTCGACGCCCGGGCCCTTGCCGTACCAGATGCCGAACACGCCCGCGACCTTGGCGCCCGGGAACAGTCCTACCTGCTGGCTGCCCCAGACCGAGGTGGCGGCGAGGTCCTCATTCAGGCCCGGCTGAAAATGAACGTCGTGCGCTGCGAGATGGCGCTGCGCCTGCCACAGCGCATGGTCGTAGCCGCCGAGTGGCGATCCGCGATAGCCAGAGATGAACCCGCCGGTCGCAAGTCCCAGGGCGCGGTCGAGGTTGCGCTGCAGCAAAGGCAAACGCACGAGCGCCTGGATGCCGGAAAGGTAAATGCGACCCGACTGAAGCGTGTATCTGTCGTCGAGCGTAACGGAAGCGAGGTCCATCCCCTGCTCCTGCAGTGCTCAGTCGTTAGAGTCTAGGAACTGCGGCTGCGGCTGACAATGCCGCTCGCCGCCGCTCGTCATCATCGATCGGAATTGATAAATCCCCTCATTCGCGTAAAAGCAACCCACTTTGGGCGGCGCCGGGGCGATATTCCGTTGTGCCGGTTGCCGGTGGGATGGCGTGAGCGAGAGCGAATCCGCCCTGACGAGCGAAATCGGCCGGCACAAGGTGCCGCTGCTGTCGGCGCTGGTCGTCGCTCGCAATGAGGAGGCCCGACTGGGCGCCTGCCTCGAATGCCTGCATTTTGCCGATGAGATCGTCGTTCTGCTCGACCGCTCGACCGACGGCTCGGCGGCGATCGCCAGCCGCCATGGTGCGCGCGTCGTCGAAGGCGCCTGGGAGATCGAAGGCGAGCGCCGCAACGCCGGGATCGGCGCCTGCCGCGGCGATTGGATTCTCGAGGTCGACAGCGACGAGCATGTGACGTCGGCGCTGGCCGTCGAGCTACGTGCCGCCATCGCCGCTGTTGCCGACGGCTATTTTCTCGTGCCGATGGCGAACCATATCGGCGGCCGGCTCGTGAGCTACGGCTGGGGCGCCTATAACGGCGTCGCGCGCAAGGCCTCGCTGTTCCGCCGCGGCGCCAAGCACTGGGGCGCGGGCCGCGTCCATCCCAAGATTGATCTCGCGGGGCCGCGGCGCGAACTCAGGGAATGCATGGACCATTTCGTCTATCGCGATGTCTCGGACATGCTGCGTCGGCTCGACCGCTATACCGATCTTGCGGCCGAGGACGCACTCGAGAGCGGCGTGATCCTGGGTTTGCCGCGCACGCTGCGGCGAGTCTTCAGCCGGGCATGGAAATCCTATGTCGCGCGCCGCGGCTATCGCGAAGGCCCGTGGGGGGTGGCGTTAGCGATGTTGTCGGCGCTTTATCCGCTGCTCATCTATCTCAAAGTGGCGACGCGCAAGGCCGGCGCGGGCAAGAAATGACGGCGTGGCGCCGTTGTCACGCCCGGTGGCATGCGCTTAGACTGGGAATGCGACGGTGATCCTTGACGATTTAT
Organism: Allostellaceae bacterium; assembly: GCA_035532935.1. Lineage (GTDB taxonomy): Bacteria > Pseudomonadota > Alphaproteobacteria > ATCC43930 > CGMCC-115725 > DATJLY01. Next base: position 101,280 of record DATKQE010000031.1, on the reverse strand, counting down.
CTTCCCGGAAAGATCGAACCGTGTGGTTGCCGTCATTACGGCAGCTCGTCGGCACGGCGGTGCTTGTGCTCGCAATGAGCACCGTGCCGGCCTGGGCCGCGGACGTGGCACCGCCGGAGTCGGCGGCGCTATCCACGACGGCGGAGACCGTCTACGCGGCGGCGCGGCCGCAGCTATTGCAGATCCGCACGATTCTCGATGCCGCGGGGCGACAATATGTCCTCGGCTCGGGCTTCATCGTCAGCTCCGACGGGCTTGCGATCACGAATTATCACGTGGTGTCGGAATACGCGCTCGAGCCTCAAACCTACCGGCTCGAATACGCCATGGCCGACGGCACGCATGGCAACCTCCAGCTCGTGGCGCTCGATGTCGCCAACGATCTCGCCGTCGTCCGCCTCGATCGCCGCAACCCGAATTATTTTCAGTTCTCCGCTCCGGCGATTGCGGGCGAGCTGCCCAAGGGCGAGCGGCTGTTCTCGATGGGCAACCCGCTCGATCTCGGCTTTACCATCGTCGAGGGCACCTATAACGGGCCGGTCGAGCGGACCTATAACCAGCGGCTCCATTTCTCCGGTGCGATCAATCCGGGCATGAGCGGCGGTCCTGCCGTCGCCGCGGACGGCAAGGTCGTTGGCGTCAATGTGTCGCACGAGATCGGCGGCGAGCTTGTGAGCTTCCTGGTGCCCGTGCGCTTTGCCGCAGAGTTGCTCGCCCGCGCCCAAGAACAACCCTCGCCGCCCAAGGATCTCACGGTGGAGATCGGCCGGCAGTTCACATTATGGCAGGCAGGGCTTTACCGATCCTTCGACGCGTTGGGCTTCCGTGCGGTCGCAATCGGCGATTACGAGGCGCCTGAGAGCACGGCGCCCTGGTTCCAGTGCTGGGGCCGAACCAATGCCGGCCAGGTGCCAAAACCCCGCGCCGTTGTCGACACCAGCATGTGCAGCAGCGACACCGAGCTCTTCATCGCCAACGACCTCACCACCGGTCGTATTCGCTTGGTCCATTCCTACGTCAAGAGCACGTCCTTGAACGAGTTCCAGTTTGCCGCCTTCCTGTCGCGACAGGCGCGACCGGGGCTGGGCCGCGGCTGGTCGCGTAAATGGCAGACGCGGGAGCGTTGCCACGAGGACTTCGTCGCCGTTGCGACAGGAACGCGGCGGTTGCCGCTGCGCGCGGTGTGGTGCGCGCGCGCCTATCGCGCGTTTCCGGGGCTCTATGACGTGGCGCTGACGGCGGTGACGCAGGACAACGGCGACGAAGCGCTCGCGGTCGAGCTCGACATGCAGGGCGTGCTGTACAGGACCGCCATGACATTGGGCGAGCATTTTCTCAAAGCGGTGAGATGGACGAAGTGATCTGGGTCGAGGTGCTGTCGCGCCATCGCCACGTCGTGTCGCGACAGCGCTGCACGGGCAGCCTCGTCCGCATTGGCCGCGCCTATGCCAACGACGTGGTGATCGACGATCCCTATGTCGCGCCGGAGCATGTCCGCATCCTGCGCGACGCCTCGGGCGCGCTGGCCGTTGAGGATCTCGGCACGGTGAACGGGCTCTTCGCCGACCACGAGCGCCGCCGCGTGTCACGCATGCTGCTGGACGACGATGCAGTCTTCCGCATCGGCCATACCCTGCTCCGCGTCCGCGGCGCGCACTATCCGGTAGCGGCCGAGCGCGCAGCATCGGCACAGCGCCGGCGATGGCCCACTCTCGTCGGCGCGGCCGTTGCCGTGCTCGCCGCCGCCGCCGGCATGCTATGGCTGTCGGACTATTCCGAGCCGCGGATCGCCAATTACGTCGTGCCGCTGATGGCAATGGCGATCGCCATCGCGATGTGGAGCACGGTTTGGACCGTGATCACGCGCATATTCGCGGGCCAGGCGCGGTTCGAGGAAAACCTGCTGGTGGGCCTCGTCGGCGCCTTGGGCTTCGAAACATGGTACGTGCTGAGCGCAACGGGCGCGTTCGGCTTCTCGTCGCTGGCGCTGGTCAACTACCGTTATGTCGGGTTCTGGTGCATTTTCGCGCTCGTCTGCCATGCCCATCTTCGCCACATCAGTCCGGGGCGTTCGCCGCTCCGAGAGGCAGTGGTCGGCGGCATGCTCGTGCTCGCGGTCGCGGTACAGGTTCTTGTGCAGCTCGACCCGCGCTCGGGGATCGAGCAGACCTATGTCTATCGCCTTATGCCGCCTGCGTTCCGGCTATCGCCCGTCGCGAACGAGAAATCGTTCTTTGCCGCGGTTGGGAAGCTTCAGGACCAGCTCGACCGCGATCGCGCCGACGAACCCTAACGATCAGATGTAATCGACCTCGGTCATCATCCCGCCCATCATATGCACCTCGTTGTGGCAGTGCAGCAACCAACGCCCTGGCGGCGAACTGGCGGTGAACCGCCAGACTGCGGTGCCACCATTTGCCCGCACGAGGGTGGTGTCTTTGGGCAGCGGGAATTTGAGCCGTTCGCCGTCGATACTCGTGAGCTCAAAGACATGGCCGTGCAAGTGCATCGGATGGTCCATATCGGTCTGGTTGGTGAAGCGGACCTCCACGCGATCGCCGCTATGGACCCGGATTTTCGGGGTATCAGGCCAGGTCTTGTCGTTGATCGTCCAGCGCGGGTCGCCCCATTTGCCGCCGCCCAGCACGAAATGCGCGCTCACATCGGTAGCCGGCTCGGGCTTGGTCATCGCTGCCGGTGCCGCCTCGCCAGCGAGGGCATAGGTGAAATAGACGCTGCCGTCGAACGAGGCCGGCGGGCGCTCCGGCGCGGCGTGGGCCGCATCGGGCGTGCGGACGACCACCGCCTGTCTGAGGTCGCGGGGCCGCGATGACAGACTTTCGAGGAGCCACGCGCCTGGTCGGGTGATCTCCACCCAGGCGTCATAGCGCTCCGCCGGACCGAGCCGCAGTACATCGACGACGACGGATCGCGGCAGGGGATTGCCGTCGCTGTGCGTGACCTTGAGGCGGTGGCCGGCGAGCCTCACGTAATGGGTCGCTGTCGGGCTCGCATTCAAAATGCGCAGGCGCACCGTCTGGCCGATCCTGGCGATGATCGGCCGCCCGTGCGGATAGGCAGCACCGTTGATGCAGCGCCCGATATAGAAGACCTCGTCACCCATTTCCGCATGTGTTTTGCCGGATGGAATCGCCTTGCCCGGCATGTTCATCCCGCTCATGTCGCCACCGGCCGGTGGCTGGGTCGGCATCGCCATGCCTTTCATGCCGGCCATTTCGGCGAGCTCCGGGGCGCCGGGCGGAAGGTCCATCGGCGCGGTACTCGTGTTCGCCATCGCCGCCGCATAGCTCTTCATGTCCGGCACGTCGTGCAGGATCAGCACGACGTCGAGATCGGCCGGCGGGTCCGTTGGGTCCTCGACCACGATGGCGCCAAAAAGCCCGAGCGCCAGTTGTGGCGAGACATGGCTGTGATACCAGCGCAGACCTGGCGGGTCGGGCTTGAAAGCGTAGATGAACTCGCCGCCATTCGGCACCGCCGGCTGCGTCACATCGGGAACGCCATCCATCGCGTTCGGCAGGATCATGCCGTGCCAATGGATCGTGCTCGGGCCACCGGTCCGATTGACGAACCGCGCGTGCAGCTTCTGTCCGTGGCGCAGCCGAAGAAGCGGTCCAGGCACCTGCCCATTATAGGCGAGGCCGTGAAAGTGGGTGCCTGTCGCTGGCGGATAAACGAAAGGCCTGGCCTCGAGCGTGATATCCAGGGTATCACGCTCGGCGGCCCTCGCCGGCATCGGCGGGTTGAGCGCCCAGCTGAGGGCACCAACCCCGAAGGTGGTACTCTTCATAAGAAACGCGCGGCGGTCCATAGCGGACGATCCTTTTGGACGCGCGCGAGTTGTACTGCCTCCGCACCATCCGTCAACCATTGAACGAGGCACGTGATATTCCCTCTCGGGCAAGAAAATCGCTGCCTTTCACGCGCCTCGCGAGAGTGGGCCGATCGCCCAGCGGCGAGGCATTCGGCTGGCGAGAAGGCGGTGCGTGTGAGGACGATCGCACCCCGAAGAGCGTCGATGGTTCACGATTTAGCTCAGAAGAATTCGGGGATCGTCCCATGGACGAGCGACCGACGATGATCCCGTGAACCTTGGGCTGGGCTTGCAGCTCCTCGAGGTGCCCCCGTGTGCTGGCAGACCCGCGAAACTCCGCTAAGCTTGCCGTGGCGATGGCTTGGGCACAACGGGAGGGCCGCGATGATCGACCGCGAAATTCAACAGGGTCGCGAGAACAATGCCCTTTTCAATGACAACCGGCTGAAGCTCGGTCTGTTCGGCCTGAATGTCAGCAATGGCTGTGCCATCACCACGGCTGAAGGCCATCTTGAGATGACCTGGCCGAACACGCGCGAGATCTGCCACACCGCCGACCGGCACGGCTACGAGGCGCTGGTGCCGGTAGCGCGCTGGCGCGGCTTCGGCGGCGCGACTAATTTCAACGGCACCTGCTTCGAGACCTATACCTGGGCCGCGGGCATCGGCCAAGCGACGGGGCAGGCGACGGTGCTCACGACCTCGCATGTGCCGACGGTGCATCCGATCATGGCAGCCAAGCAGGCGACGACCGTCGATCACATCACCAGTGGCCGCTTTGCCCTCAACATCGTCTGCGGCTGGTTCGCGCCCGAGCTTGAAATGTTCGGCGCGCCAATCATGGAGCATGACCAGCGCTACGACTATGCGGCCGAATGGATCGAGATCATGAAGCTATTGTGGACGCGCGAGGAGGAGTTCAACTACGAGGGCAAGTTCCTGCGCTTGACCAAGGGTTTCGCCATGCCCAAGCCGCTGCAGCGTCCGTTCCCGCCGCTGATGAACGCCGGCGGCTCGGAAAAGGGCCGCCACTTCGCGGCGAAATACGCCGATATGGCGTTCATCGTCCTGCAGTCGCACGAGTTCGATGAGGGCAAGGCGCAGATCGACGGCTACCGCCGGCTGGCGCGCGAGGAATACGGCCGCGAGATCCAGATCTGGACCAATGGCTACGTGGTACAGGGCGACACCCAGAAGGAGGCCGAGGACTACCTCCACTATTACGTCGTCGAGAAGGGCGACGACGTTGCCGTCGACACGATCGCCCGCGTGATGGGATTGCAGTCGCAGGTCCTACCGGTCGAGCTACTGGAGCGCTTCAAGTTCCATTTCAAGGCTGGCTGGGGCGGGCTGCCGCTCGTGGGCACCGCCGAGCACATCGCCGACACGCTGGTGCGGTTGTCCGGGATGGGGCTCGACGGGCTCTTGCTGAATTGGGTCGATTATCGGGACGGGCTCGCGCGCTGGAATCACGATGTCATGCCGCGCCTCGAACAGGCGGGCCTGCGCCGGCCGGTCGCGAACCCTCAATCGACGTAGCGGCCGAGGCGCACCGCCGTCTGGCCGGGCCCGAGGCGCCGCGACGGCATGATGAGGACGCAGTCGTCATAGGGCGTGCGAATGTCGCGGCCGCCGTCGCGGCCGATGACGGTGCCGGCCTTGGCGATGACCTCGAGCCCGTGATAATCCGCGGCGAAGGCGAAATTCTCGGACTGGATCATAACGGCCTCGGTGACGGCGATGACGCGTTGCGGCGGCGCAGGTCGCGCCAGGATCGGCGCCGCATCGGCCGCGGCGAGGATCTCAGCGGCGGCGAGAAAGTGCCACGTCGTCTCGATCGCAACCTCGGCGGAGCGCCGCTCCCAATGCTGGCCGCATTCGGCCAAGAGCGCGGTCTGCGGCGCGGCGGAATCGGCGAAGGCGCCGTAGTCGCGCAGGCGCGGGCCGGCAGCATGGCCGGCGTCGCGCACCAGGAGCGCCGGCACGCCGATGCGGTGCGCCAAGGCCTCGCTTTTGGGCACGAGCCCGATTAGCATGAGCGGCGCCGTCGCGTATTGCATCGAATGGATGTCGAGTAGGAGATCGGCGCTATCGTAGAGCGGACGCAGGATGCGCGCGCGCGTCAGCTCGCCGCTGCGGCGCGGGCCCGCGAGCGTCGCAGCGTCCCACAGCCGGTTGAAATCCTCGTCGATATAGCGCGAGGCATTGGGATTGGCGCGGTCGAACTCGCGATAGGCGGCGACATTGGCGAAACATAGCGTCAGCCGTCCGCGCGCGGGGCGGATGCCGGCGCGGAACAAATGATCGAGCGCGATCGCGCCGCAGATCTCGTTGCCGTGGGTGAGGGCGTTGACGACGACGTGCGGCCCAGGCTGCTGGCTGTCAAAGGTGGTGACGTAGTCGATCCCGGTGTTGCCCGCGCGATAGGGCGTGATGTCGGGCGGCGTCAACTCGATGCGGAATTTCGCCATCACATCCTGTTTCCGTGCGATCCGATTCGCGCTATCAGGCGCCGCAGGAAGGTCTCGCATTGTCGGACTTGGTCGAGCGCCAAGAACTCGTTAGGCCGGTGCGCCTGCTCGATCGATCCTGGCCCGCATATCACCGTCGGTATCCCGGCCTCCTGGTAGAGCCCGCCTTCGGTGCCGAAGCTCACCTTGCCGAGGGAATTGACGCCGCTCAACGACTGGGCCAACTGAACGACCTCGCAGTCGATCGCGGTGGAGAGCGCGGGGATGGCGTTGAACGCGTCGAACTCGATCCCAGTCGCCGCGCTGACGCGGTGCATTTCGGGCAGCAGCGTCGACGCGTGCTGGCGCAGCGTTGCGAAGAGCGCGTCGGGATCGTCCTCGGGCAGGTAACGGATCTCAAACGCGAACCGGCATTCGCGCGGCACGATGTTGAGCGCGGTGCCGCCGCTGACGGTGCCGGTATGGATGGTGGTATAGGGCGGGGTAAAGCCTGGATCGAATGGGCCGCGCTCGCGCTTCTCCCGCGCCATTTCTCTGATGCGGGCGATGATCGCGGCGCCCGCTTCGATCGCGTTGACGCCGATATGGGCGAGCGCCGAATGGCTCTCGTGTCCGCGCACGAGGCAGCGCACGCTCTTTTTGCCCTTGTGGGCGACCACGGGCTGCATCAGCGTCGGCTCGCCGATGATGCAGAGCCGCGGCTTGACCGTCCGGGCGTTGAGGCGCGCAATTAGGCCGCGGACGCCGATGCAGCCTACCTCCTCGTCATAGGTGAGGGCGAGATGCACCGGTGTTGCTGCCTTGGCGGCGATGAATTCCGGCACCAGCGCCAGGGCTGCGGCAATGAACCCCTTCATGTCGGCGGTGCCGCGGCCATAGAGGAGCCCGTCGCGCGCCACGACGGTGAAGGGGTCGCTGTCCCATTCCTGGCCGTCTACCGGGACGACGTCGGTATGGCCCGACAGCATGATCCCGCCATGGTCGTCGGGGCCGATCGTGGCATAGAGATTGGCCTTGCGCCGCTCGGCATCGAACACCAATTCGCTGCCGATGCCGAAGCCGTCGAGATAGTCGCGCACGAACTCGATGAGGGCGAGGTTTGAGTCGCGGCTCGTCGTGTCGAAGCCGACGAGCCGGCCGATCATGTCGAGGGTGGGGATCGCCCGCGTCACGCCGCCACCTCAGGACAGGAACTGTTCCTTGAACACGCGCTCCTCGAGATTGTGCTCAGGATCGAAAAGCAGGGTAAGCTCGCTATCGCGCGTCTCGCGCACCTCTACCACAATGACGTCGCGCACTTCGGTATAATCGGCCACGGCGCTCACCGGACGTTTGTCGCACTCGAGAATGTCGAAGCGGACCGTCGCGGTGTGCGACAGCAGCGCCCCGCGCCAGCGCCGCGGCCGGAAGGCGCTGATCGGCGTAAGCGCCAGCACGCCCGCGCGCAGCGGCACGATCGGGCCGTCGACCGAGAGGTTGTAGGCGGTGCTGCCGACCGGGGTCGCGACCAGTACGCCGTCAGCCATCAACTCGTCGAGCCGGACCACCCCGTCGATGGAAATGCGGAGTTTCGCCGCCTGACGGTGCTCGCGCAGCAGCGAGACCTCGTTGATCGCGAGCGCGCGATGCGTGGCTCCGGTCTTGTCCGTCGCGATCATCTCGAGTGGGTGGATCCGCACCGGCTGGGCCAACGCGAGGCGCTGCGGCAGGTCGTCGGGCGAATAGGCGTTCATCAGGAACCCGATGCTGCCGCGGTGCATGCCATAGAACGGCACGCGGCATTCGCGGAAGCGGTGCAGGGTCTCCAGCATGAAGCCGTCGCCGCCCAGCGCCACGATCACGTCCGCCCGCTCGGGCGCAACTGGGTCGTAGCGGCGGACAAGCTCGGCCAGCGCCGCCTGCGCCTGCGGTGCGTCGCTGGCGAGAACGGCGATCGCTGCGCCCGCCGCGACCGGGCGTCCGCGCTCGGATGTCGGCGCCGAACTCACCCGCCGGTCACGCTCATGTGCCGCTGGACGGCGGGGCGGCTGTGGCGGCGGTCGATGATGAAATCGTGGCCCTTGGGCTTGCGTGCGATCGCCTCGTGGATCGCCGCCTCGAGCGGGCCGTCGCCGGATGACGACCGCAGCGGCGCGCGCAGATCGGCCGCATCCTCTTGACCCAGACACATAAAGAGCGTGCCGGTACAGGTGAGACGCACCCGGTTGCAGCTTTCGCAGAAATTATGGGTGAGGGGGGTGATGAAGCCGAGCCGCCGCCCGGTCTCGCGCACGGTGAAGTAGCGCGCCGGGCCGCCGGTGCGGTAATCGGTCTCGTCGAGGGTCCAGCGCCGCTGCAGCCGCGCCCGCGCCAACGATAGCGGCAGGTACTGTTCGAGCCGGGCGTCACCGCCGATCTCGCCCATCGGCATCACCTCGATTAGCACCAAGTCCAATCCTTCCTCGCCGCACCAGGCAACGAGGCGGTCGAATTCGTCCTCATTGACGCCCTTGAGCGCAACCGTGTTGATTTTGATGGCGAGCCCCGCTTGCTGCGCGGCACGGATGCCGCTGAGCACGGCGTCGAGCTTGCCCCAACGGGTGATGGCGGTGAACTTCGCCGCATCGAGCGTGTCGAGCGAGACGTTGACGCGCCGCACACCGGCGGCACGGAGGTCCTCGGCATAGCGGGCGAGCTGGCTGCCATTGGTGGTAACGGTCAGCTCGTCAAGTGCGCCAGTGGTAAGATGCCGGCCGAGCGAACGAAACAGGTTCAAAATGCCGCGCCGCACCAGCGGTTCGCCACCGGTGAGGCGAAGCTTGCGCACGCCTAGGCGGACGAAGGCGCTGCAGGCGCGATCGAGTTCCTCGAGCGTTAGCACGTCGGCCTTGGGCAGGAACGTCATGTCTTCCGCCATGCAATAGACGCAGCGGAAGTCGCAGCGGTCGGTGACCGAGACGCGCAAATAGGTGATATGCCGGCCGAATGGATCGATCATGGCGCCTTTAGCCGGGACGGACCGCCCCGCGGATCCCCTATAACATCTCCCATAACATAGTGTGCCCGCAGAAAATGTCTCCCCCCGCGTTGGCCGCCGCGGGCGGGCCGGGCGGCCGGCACTTGCGTCGCCTGCCCGAGCGCCGCACAATCCTGCCATGAAGGAGTTCACCGTCCGTCCCGACCCTGACGATCCGCGTCTCACCCGCAAGGTCGAGGGGATCGATCACGAGGGCCGATGCACCACTACCACGGTCGTGGTCGAGCGGCCGCTGACGCTGTTCCTCAACGGGCAGGAGATCGTCACCATGATGACGGTGGGCGATCACCCCGATTACCTCGCGGTCGGCTATCTGCTCAACCAGAACATGCTGCGGGCCGACGACGAGATCGTCGGCATCGACCATGACGACGAACTCGAGACCGTGGTGGTCCGGACCGGGCGGCGTACCGATTTCGAGACGAAGCTGCGCAAGAAGACCCTGACCTCGGGTTGCGCGCAAGGCACTGTCTTCGGCGACCTCATGGAGAAATTCGAGGACGTCCGGCTGCCCGAGGATGCAGTGCTGCGTACCTCGTGGCTCTATGCGCTGACGCGCAAGATCAACACCGTGCCGAGCCTCTATCTCGCCGCTGGAGCGATTCATGGCTGCGTGCTGTGCGAGGAGGATCGGCCGCTCGTCTATATGGAGGACGTGGGCCGCCACAATGCTATCGACAAGATCGCCGGCTATATGCATCTGAACGGCTTCGATCCCGCCGGTAAAATCTTCTACACCACCGGCCGGCTCACCTCCGAAATGGTGATCAAGACGGTTCAGATGCGCATTCCCATCCTGATCTCGCGCTCGGGCTTCACCGCCTGGGGCGTCGAGTTGGCGCGCAAGGCGGGGCTCACCCTGATCGGCCGCGCCAAGGGCAAGCGCTTCATCGCGCTCGCGGGCGAGGGCCGCATCGTCTTCGACGGCGATCCCCAGGCCGTCCCCGAGGAGTCCGAGCGGCTGCAGCGCAAGGCGGCCGCGCGCGTGCCGTCGGCCGCCGAGGGGCCGGCGTGATCGTCGCCGGGGTGCTGCTTGCCGGCGGCCTCGCGCGCCGGATGGGCGGCGGCGACAAGGGGATGCGGGTGCTGCACGGTCGCAGGCTGCTCGACTGGGTGATTGAGCGCGCTCGTCCGCAAGTGGCGGCGCTGGCGCTCAACGCCAATGGCGATCCCGCGCGTTTCGCCGACCTCGGCCTGCCCGTGGTGCCGGATGGCGTCCCCGGCAATGCCGGACCGCTGGCCGGCGTTCTCGCTGGGCTCGACTGGGCCACGGCTAGCGTCCCCGGCACCACCCATGTCGCGAGCTTTGCCACCGATGCGCCGTTCCTGCCGCACGACCTCGTCGCCCGCCTGGCGACGGAAGTGGCGGCGGGTGCGGTGCTGGCGGCGGCGGCGTCCGGTGGGCGGTCCCATCCGGTGTTTGGGCTTTGGCCCGTGGCGCTGCGCCACGAGCTGCGACATGCCGTCGCGGCAGAGGGGATCCGCAAGGTCGACGAATGGACCGCGCGCTATACGCTCGGACTGGTCGAATTCCCGGCCACGCCGATCGATCCGTTTTTCAATGTCAACCGTCTCGACGACCTCGCTGCGGCCGAACTTCTTGCGGCGACGGCGCGAGGATAACTGCGGGGGTTCGGCATGAGCGTTCAGGTGGACTTCCCTGTCCTTGAGCTGTTGTGTGGGCGGCTTTGTCACGAACTCGTGAGCCCGGTGGGCGCGATCGGCAACGGCGTCGAACTGCTTGGCGAGGACGATCCGGAGTTCGTCAAGGAGGCGGTCGCGCTGATCGGCCAGAGTGCGCGCCGGGCCGCGCAGCGCTTGCAGTTCTACCGCTTCGCCTACGGTACCGCCGGGACTGGCGCGCACGCGAAGATCGATGGCGCCGCGCTCGCGGCGGCGCTGCTCGAAGGTGGCAAGGTGCAGTGTGCCTGGGCGCCCGAGACGGCCGGCCTGCCGCCCGCATGGCAACGGCTGGCCTGCAACATGGTGGCGCTTGCTGCCGAGACGCTGCCGCGCGGCGGCGCCGTTTCGGTGCGGACAGTAACGGCTGGTGGGGAGGGCATCGAAGTCGCCGCCGAGGGCGATCAAGTGGCCGCCGGCGACGAGCTTCGCAATGTGCTCGACGACGCGTTCGCGATCGCGGCGCTGAGCACGCGCAACGTTCACGCCTATTACACCGCGCGCTTGGCGCAGCACTTGGGGATGCGGCTCGCGCTGGCGCATGCCGACCCGCACCGTCTGGTCTTCACCGCCGGCGGCTGAGGTCCGAACGCGGAACGGCGGCCGAGAGGCCGCCGTTCGCGGTTAGGGAAGGGAGTGGAAAGGAAGTATCGCCGGCGCTCAGCCCTTGGCAATCTTGCGCGGCAAGGTCTCGGCGTCGCTGGGCGGATCGCGCAGGACGTAACCGCGGCCCCAGACCGTCTCGATGTAGTTGTCGCCGCCGGCCGCCTGGGACAGCTTCTTGCGCAGCTTACAGACGAACACGTCGATGATCTTGAGCTCGGGCTCGTCCATGCCGCCGTAGAGATGATTGAGGAACATCTCCTTGGTGAGCGTCGTGCCCTTGCGCAGGCTCAGCAGCTCGAGGATGCCGTACTCCTTGCCGGTCAGGTGGAGCGGCTTGCCCTCGACCTCGACGGTGCGGCTGTCGAGATTGACGGTGAGCTTGCCGGTCCGGATCACCGATTCCGAGTGGCCCTTGGCGCGGCGAACGATCGCTTGGATACGGGCGATCAACTCGCGGCGGTCGAACGGCTTCGTCAGGAAGTCGTCGGCGCCGAAGCCGAGGCCTTTGATCTTGTGGTCGAGCTCGCCGAGGCCTGAGAGAATGAGGATCGGCGTGCGCACCCGCGCCGCCCGCAGCCGGCGCAGCACCTCGTACCCGTCGATGTCGGGTAGCATCAGATCGAGAATGATGATGTCGTAGTCGTAAAGCTTGCCGATCTCGAGCCCGTCTTCGCCAAGATCGGTGGTATCGCAGATGAAGCCCTCGGCGCGCAGCATCATCTCGATGCTGGCTGCCGTAGCAGAGTCATCCTCGACCAGGAGAACGCGCATCCATGACCTCCAAGGCTCAGATACCGAAACGAACATAACCGCTTTTAATGATTATTTCCAAGTGGAGTTAAAGGCGGGTTAATCGCAAACCATGCCGACGGCGATTTTATCCCAAAGTCGCGGGCCGGCGCCGTGGTGGCGGCATTTTTCCCTGACTTAACCGGCAGTTAAGCGTGATTGGCGAAGATGCGCGCGAAGGGGCGCGGCGAACGCGCGATCGTGCGGAGGATCCGATTGGTGCTGTTGTCCAGCGTTGCCGAGGAGATTGACGCGCTTCCGGCGGTCCGACGGTATGGCAGGGTCACGGGGGTGCAGGGGATGCTGCTCGAGGTCGGCGGTATGCCGCGCGAGGTGGCAGTCGGGGGGCGCGCCGAGGTGCTGGCGCAGGGCCGGCGCATCGCCTGCGAGGTGGTGGGCTTCCGCACCGGCCATGCTCTCCTGATGCCCTACGGCGCGGTCGACGGGATCGGCCTCGGCTGCAGGGCCGAGATAATTGCCGGCACAAATATTATCCGGCCGCATATCGGCTGGCTCGGCCGCGTCGTCAATGCCCTTGGAGAGCCGCTCGACGGCAAGGGACCGCTGCCACAGGGCCCAGTCGCCTATCCGCTGCGCAACCGCGCGCCGCCGGCCCATGCGCGCCGCCGCGTGCAAGGTAAGATCGATCTCGGCGTGCGCGCGCTCAACACGTTCCTGTCTTGCTGCCGCGGCCAGCGCATGGGTATCTTCGCCGGATCGGGCGTAGGCAAGTCGGTACTGCTGTCGATGATCGCCCGCTATACCGCGGCCGATGCGATCGTCATCGGCCTCGTCGGAGAACGCGGTCGCGAGGTACAGGAATTTATCGAAGACGATCTCGGCCCTGAAGGGCTGGCGCGCAGCGTCGTCGTCGTCGCGACCTCCGATGAATCGCCGCTGCTGCGGCGTCAGGCGGCCTTTCTCACGCTCGCCGTCGCCGAATACCTGCGCGATGGCGAGCACGACGTGCTCTGCCTCATCGACAGCGTCACGCGCTTTGCCATGGCGCAGCGCGAGATCGGCCTGAGCGCCGGAGAGCCCCCGACGACCAAGGGATATACGCCCACGGTATTCGCCGAGTTGCCGAAGCTGCTCGAGCGCGCCGGACCAGGAACCGGCGACGGTAGCATCACCGGCCTCTTCACCGTGCTGGTGGAGGGCGACGATCAGAACGAGCCGATCGCCGACGCTTGCCGCGCCATTCTCGACGGCCATGTCGTGCTCGACCGTGCTATCGCCGAACGCGGCCGCTATCCCGCCGTCGACATCCTGCGCTCGATTTCGCGCACCATGCCGCATTGCAACAACGTAACGGAGAACCGGCTCATCGCCGCCGCTCGCGCGCATATCGCCACCTACGAGAACATGGCCGAACTGATCCGCCTCGGCGCCTATCGCGCCGGCAGCGATCCCGGCGTCGATGCCGCGATCCGCTATCATCCGGCGCTCGAGGCGTTCCTGGCGCAAGCCAAGGCCGAGCGCGCCGACCTCGCTTCGGGTTACGCGGCGCTCGCCCAAATTCTCGGGATCGCGGCATGAGCGCCCTCGACAGCCTGGTGCGGTTGCACCGTTGGCAGCTCGACGAGCGCCGGCGCCGGCTTGCCGACCTCGACCTGCTGGCGACAAAATTGCATCACGAGCTCAATCGGCTCGCTGAAGAGGAGGCCCGCGAGCAGGCGGTCGCCTCGGCCTCGCTCGAGGCGGGCGCTTCCTACGGCAGCTATGCCCGCCGGCTGATCGAGCGGCGGCGCAAGATCGAACAATCGCTCACGTCGGTCCAGCAGCAGATCGTTGCCGCGCGCGAGGGTTTGAGCGACGCGTTTCAGGAGATGAAGCGCTACGAGATCGCCGCCGCCAACCGCGCGGCGCAGCGCCGCCGGCGGCTCGATCAGATCCAGCAGCGTGTCCTCGACGAGATCGGCACCAGCGCCTTCCGTCGGCGTGGACGCACTGGCGGCTGAAGCGGATCAAGCCTGCATTTCGACGTGGCGCTGCCGTCCGGCAAGCGGCCGGACATCGAATTGCGCGGTGGTGGCGAAGACGATGTCGCCATGGAGACCATGGGCCGCGCTGGCACTGCGGAAGATCGCCGCCACCTCCTGTTTCATCGCGGCTGGGAATGGCCCATGACTGCGCAGCACGACGTCGAGCTGCGCGCCGCGCACCATACCGTCGAATTGCAACGCGCCGAGGCGACTTAACTCGGCTTCGATGACGAATCGCGCGCCATCCTCGCCTGCCGGTTCGGTGCCGCCGCGCCGCCTTAGATAGAGCCGCAACGGCTGGACTTCTGCGCCGACGAGCAGCGGCAGCACCGACACGCGCCACGCGCCGGTGGCGTCGTCGTCGCGCAGCCGCGTGAGATCGGCCAGCTCGTTGCGCAGGCGCTGCGCCAGCCGCTTTTCGCCGGCCGTGCCCAGCGCGCGGTCCACCGCCGCGTCCGGCCAGGCGCCGCGATAGAGCGCGCCCATGAGGAACAGCAGCGTGCCCGCGAGTTCTGCCGGCGAACCCGGCTGGATCGCGGCGCGAAATTGTAGAGCGAGCGTGGGCGCCGCCTTGTCGAGCACGGTGAGAATCTGGTCGAGCGACAACCAGGAACCGGCCTCCGATGGCAGCGGGGATGCCGCTGGCGAACTCGTAAGCCCTCCGAGTCGGGTGAAGGCGAGTGCGGTTCCCGGCGGCAGCGCGAGCGGAAGATCGAGCGCCAGAGTGCCGATCGCGGTCTCGACCAAGGTCTCGCCGCCGAGATTGGCGATGATCTGCCCCGCAAGCGTTGCCGGATCGTCGGCGATATCGGGCGCGATGATGCGAACCAGCAGGCGGGTTCCCGCCGCGACATCGGGCGCGTCCTGCGCCGGCGTAACGACCGTCGCGGCCGTGGTGGTGCCGAGGTCGAGCCGCCACGGTGGCGGATCGGCAGCCGCGGCGTCGTCCACCCCGAGAACGGTGATGCTCGGCGGATTGCCTGGCTGAAAGCGCAGCTCGACCCGCGCCCCCGTGGGGAGCGACGCCGTCGTCTTGAGGGAGAATGTGCCATAGGCGCTGCGCATCTCGACGGCGCCTTCGAGGGTCTGCCCGACAACGGTGGCGGTGAAGACCGCTGCGGTTGACAGCGCGGGCGGCTCGGTCAGCAATTCGGCCGTGGGCGCCGCCGGCGTGGTCGGGGTCACGCCCGTGCCCGTCCCCGCGCCCGTGCTGGCGCGGGCTATCGGGCCGAGGCCCAGCGCTCCGGTCATGGCAGCGGCGCGCGCGCGCCGAGTTCCTGGTCGAGCCGCCGCGCGATCTGCTCGACGTCGCATGCGGCATCGGTGTTGGGATAACGCGTCATCAGCGCCACCTGCCGGCGGATGCTGTCCTTGACATGGTCGTCGCGCCGGATGATGCCGGCAAGCGGCGGCTCGATCTTGAGGAATTCGCGGCAGGCGCGCAGCAGCGTGCCATAGGTGCGCTCGCCGTCGCGCGGGCTTGGTACCATGTTGACGACGATCTGGATGCCGTCGGCCAGTCGCTCGAGCGCGGTCACCTTGATGAAGGCATAGGCGTCAGTGATTGCCGTCGGCTCGTCGGTGGTAACGACAAGGCAAGCGCGTGCCTTCCCGGTCAGGATGCGCACGGTGCGCTCGATGCCGGCGCCGAGATCGATGACGACCCAATCATAGGCCTGGGCGAAGCGGCCGAGTTCGGTCCGGAGGTCGAGCAGGCGGGCCGCGCTCACGCTGGCAAGGCCGCCGGAACCGGAGCGCCCGGCGATGATGTCGAAGCCGCATGGGCTCGGCGTGACCGCCTGATCGAGGGTTATCTCGCCGGTGAGGACGCTGGCGAGATCGCGCCGCGGCGTACAGCCGAGCTGCACATCGACATTGGCGAGACCGAGATCGCCGTCGAACAGCAGCGCCTTGCGCCCGGCCAGCGCGAGCGCATGTGCCAGCGTGATCGAGAACCAGGTCTTGCCGACCCCGCCCTTGCCGGAAGCGACGGCGATAATGTTATGCTTCTCCGGCTGGATCGCCGGGGCCGGGGCCGGAGCGGGCGCTGCAACAGCGGGCGCGACGGTCATGGGTTCACCTCGTCTTCTCGAGCAAAGGCCGCCGCGACCGGGCGGCTGCGGTGAGCAGCAGCCGGGCGAGCAGGGTGGGATGAAAGGGGCTGAGGCCATCGGCAATGGCGCTGGCGACGCCGGCCTCGGCGAAGTCCAGGCGCAAGGCATCGGCGGCGGCGATGACGCTGCCGAGCCGCCGTGCGATATCGAGGCGCGTGACGGCGATGCGGGCGCACCCCAGATCGCGGAAGCTGCGCGCCATTTCCATGGTGTCGACCGCGTCGCCGCCCGATGGCAGCACCATCACTGGCTCGGCCGCGCTGGCGCCGACGAGGCCGCGCAGCTCGCGCAACTCGTCGGCGTTGTAGGGATTGACGCCGGCGGTGTCGATCAGCACGAATTCGGTCGGTCCGGCCGACTCGACCACGCCGCGTAGCTGCGGCGGTTTCTCTACCCGGTAGAGCTTGACGCCGAGGATGCGGGCGAAGGCGGCGAGTTGATCCGCGGCGCCGGCGCGCGCAGCGTCGGCACTGACCAGGCGGACGCTGCCGCCGGCGAGGAGGGTACGGGCGGCGAGCTTGGCGGCGGTCACCGTCTTGCCGGCACCGGGCGGGCCGGCGAACAGAATGACGCGCCGCGCGGCCTCGGGTGCGAGCGGGTTGAACGTAAAGAGCGCCGCGAGCGCGCTCGACAGCGCCGTGAGCGGGTCCTCGTCGTCATAGGGGAGGGCGGCGGCGAGGATCTTCTCGGTCAGCTCGGGCGCGAGCCCATGCGCAGCGAGTGCGAGCGCGAGCGCATCGATGGAACCGGCCTCGGGCGTGCCCATCCGCACCGGCGTGTCGACGGTGTCGAGCGCGGCGGTAACGCGCATCAGGCCGTCGCTGTCCTCCTGGGTCGAAACGATGACGGCGTCGGGGCCGAGACTCTGCCGGACCTGGCTCATCGCCTCCGTCATCGTCCGGCCGGTGAAGCTCCTCAGGCGCATCCGGGGCGCTCCCTCAGATCTGTCCCAAGGTCTTGAGCCGCGCCTTGGGATGGATCTCGTTCTGTGAGACCACTACCGTCGACGGGCGGAACCGCTCGATGATCGAGCGAACATAGGGGCGGATGCCGGGGCTCGTCAGCAGCACCGGCATTTCGCCCTTTACGGCAAAGCGGTCGAAGGTCTGACGCATAGCGGCGATGAATTCCTGCAGCTTGCTCGGCGGCATGCTGAGATGGCGCTCGTCGCCCTGACCGACCAGGGCCTCGGCGAAGGCCTGTTCCCATTGCGGCGACAGGCTGCAGATCGGAATGAAGCCGCCTTCGCCGGTATTGATGTCGCTGATCTGCCGTGCGAGGCGCGCGCGCACGTGTTCGGTAATGATCGAGATGTTGCGGCTGTAGCCGCAAGCCTCCGACACGCCTTCGAGAATGGTCGGAAGATCGCGGATCGAGATGCGTTCGGCGAGCAAGTTCTGCAGCACGCGCTGGATTCCGCCCATCGAAATCTGGCTCGGCACCATGTCGCCCACCAGCTTCTGGTGGCCCTTCTCGAGGCCGTCGATCAGCTTCTGGGTTTCGGCATAGGACAGAAGCTCGGCCATGTTGTCCTTGACCGCCTCGGTGAGGTGCGTGGTGATGACGGTCGGCGGCTCGACCACGGTGTAGCCGCGGAATGTCGCCTCCTCGCGGTGCATCTCCTGGACCCACTGGGCGGGGAGCCCGAAGGTGGGCTCGGTCGTGGCCTCGCCCGGAATTGTGATCGCATCGCCGCGCGCATCCATGACCAGCAGCATGTTGGGGCGAACGTCGCCGCGCCCGACCTCGATTTCCTTGATCCGGATGACATAGGAGTTGGCGGCGAGCTGGAGATTGTCCTGGATGCGCACGGACGGCATGATAAATCCCATCTCGGCCGCGAGCTGGCGGCGCAGGGCCCGAATCTGATCGGTGAGCCGCGCTCCGCCTTCGCCGTTGATCAGGTTGAGGAGGCCGTAGCCGAGCTCAAGCCGGATCTGGTCGATCAGCAGGGCGCCTTGGACCGGCTCCTCCTTGGGTGCGGTGGCGGCGGCCAGTTCGGCCTCGCTCTCGGCCGCCACCTGGCGCTCGCGCCGCTGGGTGATCTTCCACGCGGCGGCGCCGGTGAGCGTCGCCAGGGAAAGGAACGGCAGCAGCGGCACGCCCGGCACCAGCGCCAGCGCGAACATCAGGAACGACACGACGCCCAGCGCCGATGGGTAGGCGCTTAATTGCCCGAACAGGGCCTTGTCGGTCGAGCCGCTGACACCGGCCTTCGAGACCAGCATGCCGGCCGCGGTCGAAACGATGAGGGCCGGGATCTGCGATACGAGCCCGTCACCCACGGTGAGCAGCGTGTAGGTGTGGGTCGCGGCGGTGAAGGTGATCCCCTTCTGCACGACGCCGATGATGATGCCGGCGACGATGTTAATGGCGGTGATGATGAGCCCGGCGACCGCGTCGCCGCGCACGAATTTGGAAGCGCCGTCCATGGCGCCATAGAAATTGCTTTCGTCCTCGAGATCGCGCCGGCGCTGACGCGCCTTGGCCTCGTCGATCAGTCCGGCCGAAAGGTCGGCGTCGATCGCCATCTGCTTGCCGGGCATGCTGTCGAGGCTGAAGCGCGCCGCGACCTCGGCGATGCGGCCCGAGCCCTTGGTGATGACGACGAAATTCACCACCACGAGGATCGTGAACACGATCGCGCCAATGATGAAATTGCCGCCCATGACGAAGCTGCCGAAGGCCTGGATGACGTGGCCGGCGGCTGCAGTGCCCTCGTGCCCATTACTGAGGATGAGGCGGGTCGAGGCGATGTTGAGCGCAAGGCGCAGCATCGTCGCCATCAGGAGCACTGTCGGGAAGGACGAGAACTCCAGCGGACGTTCGATGAACAGCGCCACCATCAGGATGAGGACCGAGAGGGTGATGGACAGCGCGAGGCTGATGTCCAGCAGCCAGGGCGGCATCGGCAGGATGAGCACCGACAGGATCGCCACCACCGCCAGGGCGAGCGCGATCTCGCCGCGGCGCAGCGTTGCGCTGATCCGGCCGAAGAGCGCGGCGCCGGCAGCCGGCACGGCGTTCGTGGTCGCGATGTCGGTCATCGTGCTTGCGATCCTTGGCTGACGGCCAGCCTAGGCCGAAGCACGCTCCGCCTCGCCGGGCAACGGTACGGCAAGACCGTCCTGCCGGTATTGCTGCAGCTTGTTGCGCAGGGTACGAATTGAAATGCCGAGGATATTGGCAGCATGGGTACGGTTGCCGAGGCAGTGTTGCAGCGTGCCGAGGATGAGGTCGCGCTCGACATCGGCGACGGTGCGGCCGACGAGGCCGGTATGACCGCCGCTCGAGGATGACCCATCGGCGTCCTGAGCCCGGCGCGTTCCCGCCAGCATCACCGCATCCGGTCCGATCTCGTCGCCGCGCGCCAGCAGCACGGCACGGTGCATCGTGTTCTCGAGCTCGCGCACGTTGCCGCGCCAGCCGTGGCGAACCAGCATCTCGCGCACTGCGGCGGATAGCGGCCGCGCCGGCAGCGCATTCGCCTCGGCGTATTTCTTGCCGAAATACTCGGCCAGCATCTCGATGTCGCGCGGCCGCTCGCGCAGCGCCGGGATGCGCAGGTTGACGACATTGAGCCGGAAATAGAGGTCCTCGCGGAACTCGCCCTTGTGCGTCGCCTCCTCGAGATCGCGGTTCGAGGTGGCAATGAGGCGAATGTCGATCTTGATCGGCTGCAGCCCTCCGACCCGGTCGATCTCGCGTTCCTGGATCGCGCGCAGAAGCTTGGCCTGGAGCCGCGGATGCATCTCGCTGATCTCGTCGAGCAGCAGCGTGCTGCCGTTCGCTTCCTCGAACTTGCCGATGCGGCGGGCGATGGCGCCGGTGAAGGCACCCTTCTCGTGGCCGAACAATTCGCTTTCGAGCAGGTTCTCGGGAATCGCCGCGCAGTTCACCGAAATGAAATTGTGCTTCGCGCGCCGGCTCTTACGGTGGATGAGGCGGGCCAGCACCTCCTTGCCGGTGCCGCTCTCGCCGGTGATGAGGATGCTGGCGTCGGACGGCGCCACCTGCTCGGCGAGCCGCACGACGTTCTCCATCGCCGCGTCGCGGAAAAGAAGGGCATGGCTTTCCTGCGCCACCGCCTGGAGCACGGCGGCGATCATCTCGGCGTCCGGCGGCAGTGGCAGATATTCCTTGGCGCCGGCCCTGATGGCGCGGACGGCGGCAGCGGCATCAGCGCCGACACCGCAGGCGACGACTGGGACGTTGATACGCTCCTGACGCAGGCTGTCGATCATCTGGGCGATGTCGAGCTTCACGTCCATCATGAGGAGATCGGCGCCCTGGCCCGAGCGCAGGGCGATGAGCGCCTGTTCGATGCTGTCGACATGGGCCACGGTGGCGCCGCGCGCGAGCGCGATCTTGCCGGCGGCGCTAATGTAGCCTTCGAGTGGTCCGAGGATGAGGAGGCGCATGGCGTCTTTCCTGTCAGGTCCGGTCGGCCTTGACGATTTCCGTCATGGTGACGCCGAGCCGCTGGTCGACGACCACGACCTCACCGCGGGCCACGAGACGATTATTGACGTAGATGTCGATCGCTTCCCCGACCCTTCGGTCGAGCTCGACGACAGCGCCGCGACCGAGCTTCAGAAGCTGACTAACCTGCATCGTAGCCCGGCCCAGCACCGCGGAGATCTGGACCGGAATGTCATAGACGGCCTCGAGGTCCTTGGCGGTTTGCGGCCGCGCCTCCGCCGGCGGCGCGATGTCGGCATCGAGTTCGGCGAGTTGTAGATTTTGCGTTTCAGCCATTGAGGTTCTCCTCGGAAGGGCAGGGCGGGGGCGCGGCAAGCGCGCGGGCGAGCACGGCGTCGATCTCCTGGGCGATGCGGCGCGTGTCGCGCTCGGCGCCGCCATCGGCCCATTCGACACGGCCGTCGCCGCAAGCCAGCGCGGCATCGGCCAGAAGAACCACCTTGCCGGAATATCCGCCGGCCTTTGCGATGGCGGCGATCCGGCTCTGGACCGCGTCAAACAGCGCATCGTTGACCCGCAGCACGATCCGCGGCTCGTCGAGCGCCTCGACGAGGCAGCCCGCGACAAGGGCTTCGATTTCGGCGATGGGATCCTTGGCGGCGAAGGCTGGTACCGCCTTTCCCAGCGCGGCGCGCAGCAGCGCGGTGGCGCGCTGTTCGGTTTCGTGCATCCATGCGCTACGGGCCTTGGCGAGCGCATCGATGCCGCGGCCGAGCGCCTCGACGGCGGCGGCGATGCGCGCCTCGGTCGCCGCGGCCGCGGCGGCCAATGTGGCCTCGCGCCCTTCGGCAATTCCCTCCGCGCGGGCGGCCTCGACATCGGCGCCGGTGAAGCGCGGCGCTTTCGCACCGCCGGCGCCTGATCCTCCCAGATCGGGGAGATCGAATGAAATGTCGAAGAGATAGCGTTGCGGCGCACCCATCCTTGGTCCTCAGTAGACGAGTTCGTCTTCGCCGCTGCCGTCGGAGATGACGATCTCGCCGCGGGCGGCTAGGTCCTTGGCGACCGAGACGAGATAGGCCTGCGCCTCTTCGACGTCCTTGAGCCGCACCGGCCCCATGCTGGCGATCTCCTCGCGCAGCAGCTTGCCCGCGCGTTCGGACATGTTGGCGAAGAAGAGATCGCGCAGGCCGTCGGGCGCGCCCTTGAGCCCGATCGGGATGCGGTCCTTTTCGGCTGTGCGCAGGATCGCCTGGATGGCATTGGCGTCGAGTTTGCCGAGATCCTCGAAAGTGAACATGAGCGACTTGATCCGCTCGGCCGAGCCGCGATTGCGTTCCTCGAGCGCGGTGATGAAGCGCGTCTCGGTGTTGCGGTCGAGGCTGTTGAAAATCTCGGCGATGAGCTCGTGCGAATCGCGGCGGTTGGTACGCGCGAGGCTCGAGAAGAACTCGTTCCTGAGCGTGCGCTCGACGTCGTCGAGCACGTCCTTCTGCACCGCCTCCATGCGCAGCATGCGCAGGATGACCTCCATGGCGAAGCTTTCGGGAAGCTGCGTCAGAACGCGCCCGGCGTGGTCGGGCTTGATCTTGGACAGCACGACGGCGACGGTCTGGGGGTATTCGTTCTTGAGATAGTTGGCGAGCACCGATTCGTTGACGTTGCCGAGCTTGTCCCACATGGTGCGGCCGGCGGGGCCGCGGATTTCCTCCATGATGGAGTTGACACGCTCGGCGCCCAGCACGTTGACCAGCAGCCGCTCGGTGCTCTCGTAGGTGCCGACGAGCGAACCCGTGGCCGAGATCTGCTCCGCGAACTCGACGAACAGCCGCTCCACGATGGTGGAGGCGACGGTGCCGAGATTGGCCATGGTCTGGGACAGCTCCTTGATTTCCTCCTCGTCCATGAGCTGAAAGAGCTTGCCCATCTGCTCCTCGCCGACCGCGAGCAGCAGAATTGCGGCCTTCTCGGTGCCGGTGAGGGTGCGATAATCTTCGCGGACGCGCATCGTTTGCAGCGGCTCCTATCGGGCGTCCTGGTACATCCAGCTGCGCACGATCGAGATCGCCTCCTCGGGATGCTTGTCGACGATTTCGGCGACCTTGCGCAGGCTCGAGGCAGCGACGCGGCCTTCCACCTGGCCGACGTCGATGGATTCCCCCTGGTCGCTTGCCATCATGGCGTGGTGCGCCGTGGGCGCCAGCGCCGTCGTGCCGCCGGGAGCGGGCAGTGCAGGCGGCGCCCCAGCGGCGCCAAAGCGCCGCGGGAGGTCGGCGGCGCCGGCGGCGGCCGCGCTGTCGAGCACGCGATTGATGAGCGGGCGGATCACCAGCAGGATCACCAGCACGGCAACCAGCGCAAGGATCAGCGTCTCGCCCATCCGCATCAGGTCCGAGCGCTCGAATCCCATGATGGTCGATGGCGACGATGACGACGAACCCGCCGTCGGATCATCGACGGGGGCGAAGCGCAAATTGGCGACGTCGACGGTGTCGCCGCGCTTGGCGTCGTACCCGATTGCCGAGCGCACGAGTTCGGTGAGCTGTTTCATCTCCTCAGGCGAACGCGGCTCATATTTTCGGGTGCCGTCCTTCGCGGTCACGAAGCTGCCGTCGACGACCACGGCGACCGATATGCGCTTGACGTCGCCGCCCTCGCGCACCTGGTCGCGGACGGTCTTGGAGATCTCGTAGTTGGTGGTCTCCTGGTTGTGCGAGCTGCGATTGCGGCGGGGATTCGCGGGCGGTGCGCTAGTCTGCGCATTGGGTAGGTTGTTCGAGACCGAAACCGGCTGACCCCCGCCGCCGTCGGTACGGTCGTTCGAATCGGTGACGGTCTGGGTCGAGCGCACCACTTGGCCGTTCGGATCATAGCTCTCGGAATTGGTGGTGACGCGATCGAAATCCATATCGACGTGTACGTCGACCCTTGCCTTGCCAGGACCGACGGTGCGCTCGATCAAGCCCTGGAGCTTCCGCGTGAGGCGGTTCTCGTAATCGACCCGCAATTGCTCGGCCGCGTTTGGCGTGTTGGCGCCGGAACTGTCGCCATCGCCGCGAGCGAGCAGATTGCCGTCGGTATCGATGACGGCCACGCGGTTTGGGGTGAGCTCCGGCACCGCGGCCGCGACCAGGTGCTGGATCGCCGCCACCTGCTGCGCGGTCAGGCGCTCGGCGCCACGCAGCTTGACGACGATCGAGGCGCTCGGTGTCTGTCGATCGCGTGAGAACAGTTCGCGGCGCGGCAGCACGAGATGGACGCGCGCCGAGTCTATCAGGTTGAGCGACGCGATTGTCCGCGCCAACTCGCCTTCGAGCGCGCGCACTTCGTCGATGTTCTCGACAAAGCTCGACGTGCCCAACGTGTCGCTCTTGTCGAAGATCTCATAGCCGACCGAGCCGCCATGCGGCAGATTGTCGTCGGCCATGAGCATCCGGAGCCTTCCCACTTGATCGGCCGGCACCATGATAGCGGTGCCCTGCCCGCGTAACCGGTAGGGTACGCTCAATGCCTCGAGCTTCTGCACGATCTGGCCGCTGTCGCGCAGGTCGAGATCGGCGTAGAGCAGCCCATAGGGCGGCGTCGCGATGCGCGTCATGAGAAAGACGAAGAATCCGACCGAGGCGGCCGCAACCATGCCGAGAACGGCAAGACGCGCGACGCCGAGACTGCGGAAAAGATGCACCAGCCCGTTCACCGCAACATGTTCCTTGGAGTCGATTCCGGGTCGTGCTGCCCGGCGTCAACCATGCGACGATCGGATGAACGACTGGTTAATCGAGCGGCAGATTTTGCCGCGCCCTCGGCAAGACTTGCCGATGTGGCCTTAGACCGCGCGCGGTCGCGCGCCGCCGCGATAGTCCTGGAGCCGCGTCACGCGCAACCCGGGCAGGCCGTGGCTTTCGACGAGGCGCTGCCAGGAGAGAAATTCCTCGACCGAAAGCGTGTATCGCTTGCAAGCCTCCTCGAGGCTGATGATGCCGGCGCGCACGGCGGCCACGACCTCGGCCTTGCGTCGGATCACCCATCGCTTCGTGTCTGTCGGCGGCAGGCTTTCGAGCGAGGCAACGCTGCCGACTTCGATCGTCCAATCGCCGTCGAGTGGGTGGGAAGAGGACTGGCTGGGCTGGTTCACGGTCGATACCCTGATCTGATGCGCCCTTTCTACGCGCCCTGGCTTAAGAAACGCCTAAGTGCGCGAGAGCTAAGTTTCTGAACAAATTGGCCAAAATACTTAGCGTTCATACGCTATCCGGTCTGGATGCTGAGCAGCGCCTGCATCATCTGGTCCGACACCGTGATGACCTTCGAGTTGGCCTGATAGGCGTTCTGGGTGACGATGAGGTTGCTGAATTCGGAGGCGATGTCGACCGTCGAGTTCTCGAGCGAGGAGGATTGAATCTGCCCCGCCGCGCCGGTCTCAGCTTGCTCGATCAGGGGGACGCCCGAGTCCGCCGTCGCGATGTAGTTGCCGCCGTCCGCCGGCGCCAATCCGTTCGGGTTCTCGAATGTCGCCAGCGGGACGATGGCGATCGGACGCGTCAGGCCGTTGCTGAAATTGCCGGTGACCACGCCGTTTGCGCTGACGCTGACGCTCGAGAAAGTTCCAAGCTGCACGCCGTCCTGAGTGATGCTGCTGACGCTGAAGGAGCTACCGAGCTGGCTCAGTCCGCTACTCGAGCCATTGGTGCCGAGATTGAAGGAGACGTTCTGCGGCGTGGCGGCGCCGGTCACGGAGGGATCCCATGAAATCGAAAGCGCATTCGCGGCATTGAATGTCGTAGCGGCGCTGTCGAGCGTGCCGTCGGGATTGAATTGCACGGTATTGTCGCCGGCGGCGATCGTCGCCGTGCTGGCGCCGGCATTGGCGAAGCTTGCCGAAACCGACCACTGATTCGCCGTGCCCGTCGGGGTGAAGGTCACGGTCATGTCGTGTTCGACGCCGAGGGAATCGTAGATCGGCACGGTAACGGTTTGGGGTGTGCCGGTGCTGTTGGCGGGCAGATTGGCGCCGAGCGTCACGTTCGCTGTCGCCTGCGCCGCGCCGCTGACGCTGTTGACATTGATGGTTTGCAGCGCGCTGATCGGCGTACCCGACAGCGTCACCGACTGGCCGTTGGCAATCGCCTGGCTTTGCGCCGGGGTCAGCATCTCGCCCTGGAGGTACTGGCCGTCGCCGTTCTTCAGGTCGCCGTTGGCGTCGACGGTGAAATTGCCGACGCGCGTATAGGCGGTCGTGCCCGCGCCGCCCTCGCCGGCGGCGTTGCTGTTGACGACGAAGAAGCCGCCGCCCGAGATCGCAAGATCGGTGGGCGAGCTTGCCGACTGGATCGCGCCCTGCTGTGCGATGTCGTAGGCCGTCGCGGTCTGGACGCCGCCGGGGGAATAGTCGCCGCTGATGCCGCTCTGGGTGACCAGGTCGAGAAACGAGGCGCCGGCGTCCTTGTAGCCGACGGTGTTTGAATTGGCGATGTTGTCCGAGATGATGCCGAGAGCGTTGCTGTTGGCATTGAGGCCGGACACGGCGGCGTACATGGCGCCGAGAATGCTCATGGAGGGTCTCCTGGGGATCGGGAGGGATCAGTTGGCGGTGGTGGTGGAATTGCTGGGATTGACGGCAACGAGTTCGCTCATCGGCACCGCGATGCCGCCGACGCTGAATGTCGCCTGGCCGTTGCTGACGCCGACGCTGCTCACGGTGCCGATCGAATCGATGGACGCCGTGATGGGGTTGCTGGTCGAATCCGACGCGATAACACTAAGCGAATAGGCGCCGCTCGGCATATGCTGACCGCTGTTGGTCGTGCCGTTCCAGACGAAACTGTGCGAGCCCGCGGTGGTATCGCCGGTCGTGCTGTAGACAATGTTGCCGTTGGCGTCCGTGACCACGAGTGACGTGTTCGCGGCAGCGCTCGGCAGCGAATAGACGAAGCTGGCCTGACCGTTTGTCAGCGGCGCGGTGGAGCCCGAGTACTCGATGTTCTGGCCCACCAGCGGTGTCGCGGCGATGGTCTCGCCTGCGGTCTGCAATTGAATGAGCTGCTGGAGGTTGCTGTTGGTATTGATCTGCTGTTCGACCTCGCTGAACGAGACCAGTTGCTGGGTGAACGCGTTGGTATCCATCGGCGAGAGCGGATCCTGGTTCTGCAGCTGGGTCGTGAGCAGCGTAAGGAACGTGTTGAAATTGCTCGTGAAGTTGAGCGCGCTCGAATTGGCCGTGCCGTTGCTCGTGCCGCCCGATGTGCCGATCGTAGGAAGGACGTTAGGATTCGATGTCACGGGGGTGGTGGTCATGGTCGTCCTCACACTTCGATGTCGAGAGCGCCGGCGTGGTAGCGGCTTCGTGCGATGTCGATGCGCGAAGCAGCGGCGGCGACCGGGCTGGTGGCCGATACGGCATTGCCGCGGGTCGGCGTTGCATTTTGCGAAAAGGATTGTGAATCGCCGCGCAGATTGAAGCTCAAACTGCCGGCGTCGGCCTGGAGACCGGCATCGCGGAGCGCCTGCTGGAGCTGGCCCGAATCCTGGCGCAGCAGGTTGAGCGTATCCGAACGGTCGGCCGAGATGACGGCCGTGATCCGGCCGTCATGGGTGAGATCGAGCTTCACCTCGATGGCGCCGAGACTCTCCGGCTTGAGTTGGATCTCGATCCGGTCGGTACCGTTCTGGGCGGCCTGCGACAGATTGACGGCGACTTGCGCCACCGCAGGGATGACGACTGGTGTCGGCGGCGCCGTGCCCGCAGCTGGCGCCGATGACGCGGTCGTCGTTGACGTAGCCGTGGTGCCGGGCAGCGGCACGGTGATCGCCTCGGATGGCGAGCCGCCGTTGAGGGCCTCGGCACCATTGCTGGTCATGCCGGTACTTGTCGAAGCGCCGCCACCGACGCCCGTCACCGCCTGCGGCGAGGCCGTGACGCCGTTGCTCAATGCAGCGCCGGCCTTGGCCAATGCCGAATCGGGGGCTGCGCCTGCGGGATCGCCGTCGGCTGCGGGGGCGGCTGGTGCATTGTCGGCCGATGGCAGACGCGGCGCTAACGGTGCGGTGTCGCCGGCGTGATGCCAGAGCCCCGCAAGCGCGCTGTTGGGCTGGGACACATAGGTGGGGGCGCCAGCGATGACGCGCGCATTGAGCGCTGCCGCGCCCATTGGCAGGTTCGCGCTGCCGGGCGACGAAGCGGCGTTCCGGGTAGCGGTGTCGCGGGCGTCGGCAACGGCAGCCGGCGTCGGGTTCGGCGCGGCGCCGGCGGCAAGGACCTGCCCCGTGGCGTCGGCAGCGGCGTCCGCGGTGGGCGGCGTCTGCGGCGGTGACGCGGATGCCGCCGCGGCTGCAGCTGGCGTCACGGAGCTGGCAGCGTCGCTTTGGTTTTGGGTGTTGGCGCCGGCCTGTGCGGGCGCAGCATCGTCGTGGGCGTTCTGGCCGTGGCGCGTACCGCGTGCAGTAATGTCGGCGGGCGACGCAGGTGCAGGCGCAACCGCAGCCGACGCTGGGGCAGGTGTATCGCCGCTTTTGTCCTTGGTCTTTGCGCGATCCTGCGCCGGCCCAGGATCGTGAGGGGCGTTCGCCGTTGACTTCGCCGCGCCGTCGAGGCCGATGCCGGCGACGAGATGAGCGAAATTGCCGTCGGCCGAAGGGGCCGGCGGTAGTCGAGGCGAAGCCGGATCTTTCGGCGCGGAAGCCACGGCTTGAGGAGTCATCAGCCTTGCTCATCGTGTCGGTGTCGATCAGCAAGCCGTGTGCCATCGCGTGGCGCGCCGCTAATTGTTTGATTTCGCGAAGACATGGCAAATGCCAAGTGGTCGCCGCCGGCACCCGCCGGCAATCACTGCCGAGCGCGTGCAGGCAAGTTTTGCCGTTGCCTCGCCGCGAGCAGGACCGCCGGCGAATTGCAGGTGGCGGCACATTCTGCCGCGCGTGACAGGTTTCACCCGGCAAGACTTGCCGCCGTGGCGGCCGACGCGCTGTTGCAGCGACAGTTTTCCCCGGATTTGAAAGGGATTTCGAGCGCGGCCGGGGCGGCGCCGCACGGCACGATCGTTGCTTCGCGTTGCATCGGACCGCGAAGCGGCCCATCACCCTAGAAGGAAATCACAGAATGTCCAATGTCGTCCTCGGTTCTTCGACGCTGCAGAATTTGCTGTCGTTGCAGAACATCAACTCGCAGATGAATACCACGCAGAATGCGTTGTCGACCGGGCTCAGTGTTTCGAGCGCCGTCGACAACGCGGTGAAGTACTTCGAAGCCCAGTCGCTCGACAATCGCGCTAATGACTTGTCGAACCGCAAGGACGCGGTCGACCAGGGCATTTCCTCGCTTACGACGGCGACGCAGGGTATCTCGAGCGCGATCACCATCCTGCAGCAGATGCAGGGCCTCGTGGAATCTGCTAAGACCGAGAACAAGACACAGCAGGCGGCGGCGGCGAAGCAGCTCGCCACGCTCGCGGCCCAGTTCAACCAGCTTCTCAATGACTCGAGTTATCAGGGTCTCAATCTCGTCAATTCGACGGGATCGTCCCTGTCGCTTCAGTTTAGCCAGAGCTCATCTTCGACGCTCAAGATCGCCGGCGAGAACCTGCTGATCAGCAAGGCCGTCTCCGGCAGCCATCTGGCGAGCAAGCTGGTCACCGGGCTCGCGGGCGTGACGTTCTCGACGGCGGTGAGCGCCGGCAAGACGTCCGGTTTCGATACGGTGTACAACGCCCTCGGCAATTCGATCACGACCCTGCAGGCGGCCGCGCAGAGCCTCGGCTCGAACGTGTCCCTGCTGCAGACCCGCCTCTCGTTCACGCAGCAATACATGACCACGCTGCAGGGCGGAGCCAACACACTGACGGTGGCCGACGTCAACGTCGAGAGCACCAACCTCGTCACCTTGCAGACGAGGCAGCAGCTCGCGATTCAGTCATTGTCCATCGCCACGCAGTCCGAACAGTCGGTCCTACGTCTGTTCCACTAATCGTCACGACGGTGCGGCGGGCGGCCTCGCGGCCGTCCGTCTGCCGCTTAATCGGTTGCTAACCATTCCGGCGCGACCATCGTCCTGGAATTCCGCAGGAGAGCAGTAGAATGCCGCTCACCATCAATCTCAAGCCGCGCGAGCGCGTCATCGTCAACGGTGTCGTCCTCGAGAATTCGGGGCAGGCAGCCAAGATCCTCGTTCGCAACACCGCCGCACTTTTGCGCGAGAAGGACATCCTCACCGAGGATCAGGCCAACACACCGGCGCGGCGCATCTATTTCGCCGTCCAGTGCCAATATCTGTTCCCCGGCAAGGAGCATCTGTTTTTACCGGCAATTTATGATTTCCTTCGAGAGTTTGCGGCCGCCGCGCCGAGCACGGCGAGCCTGGTCCACGACGTCCACCGCTTCGTCGATGGCGGAGACTTCTACAAGGCGCTTCGTTCGGCGCGTTTGCTGATCGAACGAGAGCAGGAGATTTTGAATGGCGCTACCCAAGAAGACGTATCAAACGATGCCTGAACCTGGCAATCCCGCGCGAACCGAGGCCTGGGCGCTGCTCGAGGCGGCCCGCGACCTCTATCAGTCGCGCACCGCGCCGATCGACGTGCTGCGCGGGTCGCTGCGGCGCAACTGGCGACTGTGGACCATCTTCCAGGCGAGCCTGCTCGATCCCGAGTGCAAGGTTCCGGCCGAGACCCGCGCCAATCTTCTCGGCCTTTCCAATTTCATCGATCGCCAGACCGCCGAGCTGCTCGCCAAGCCGGACCCGGCGAAGATCGACATTCTGGTGAGTATCAATCGGCAAATCAGCGAGGGGCTGCTCGACGGACAGCGCGCGAGCACAACGCAGAAGCCGCCGCCGCTCGCTGCCGCAACCGCGCCCGCGGCGATCGCCCGAAACGTCTGAGGTGGCACCGATGACGCCGCTCGCCGCGCCTGCGATGGAGACCACGATCGCGGCCCCGGTCCGCGCGGCGGCGCACCTTGTGGCTGCGGGCGATGTCGAGGCGGCACTCGAGTTGCTGTCGCCGTTGGTCGCAGACGACTCGGCATTGCCGCCGCGGCTCGTGCTCGCCATGGCCGCGTGGCGGTTGGGCCGGCTCGATTGGGCCATCGCCTTGCTGCGCGAATGCCACGCACGCTGGCCGATGGAGGGTGCGGTGGCCGAGGCGCTCGCCTCGCTCCAGGCGCAAAGCGGCAATTTCGCCGACAGCCTCTATTTGGCCAAGCTCGGGACGGCGCTCGGCGGTGCGGGCCCGCTCGCCGAGTTGATCCCCCCGGAATTTCCACCGCTCGAGTGGGCGCTCGTCAATATCGAGGAGTGGCCGCTGCTCAATCGGGCGAAACAACGTCTCGCCGCCGGCGAACTCGACGAAGCGCTCAATGCGGCGGCCCAGCACGTCGCGCTCAATCCGGGCGACCAGGAAGGAACGGCGTTCTACGCCGCGACGCTCCTTCGCGCGGGCCAGGCTGGGAAGGCCGCCGAGACCTTGGCTACATTCGCAACCGACGCCGAGCCATCCGCGCCGCACGCGAGCCTGCAGGCGCGGGTCCTCGCTGCCATCGGCGATGGCGCGGGCGCGCGGCGCTGGCATGATCTCGCTTGCGCCCTTGCGCCCGATGACGCCGCCATCGCTGCCGCACCAATCGCCGATGCGATCTGGCTCGAGCCGGAGCTGCGGCAAATCGCCGCCGCCGGCGCTCAATGGGTGCGGCGCTTCTGCCGGACGTCGCAGCGGCGCAGCATCAATCCGCCCGCGGACAAGCTCGTCATCGCCTATCTGGTCTCGGCGCTGCCGGATCCGCGCGACGCGGCCGCGGTCGCCGCGGTGGCGTGCGCCCACGATCGCGCGCGCGTCACGGTTCTGGGATACGGCATCGGCGCGCAGAGCTGGCTCGAGAATGCGCCTTTTGCCGGCGCCTTCGACCACTGGCGCGATATCGCCGCGCTCGATGCCGCGACGCTTGCCCGGTTCTTCGCGCGCGATGGCGTGCATGTCGTGATCGATCCCTGCGGCCTTCATGCCCCAACGAGTGTCATGACGCTCGCCGGTCTGGACGGCGCCGTTCGCGTCGCGTGGTTCGGCGCTGCCGCGTGCCTCGGGGCGCCGGTCTATGATGCGGCGGTTGCGATATGGGCCAATGGCACTGGCTATCCGGTTTGCCGCCCGCCGGCGCGGATCGAGCGGGAGACGCATGATGTCGTCCGATATGGCGCCGATGTGGTGCTCGCTCAACTCGACTCCGCGACCGTTGGCTCCTGGTCGGCGGTCCTTCGCGCCATGCCGGAGGCGCGGCTGCTGCTACGGGCCGGCGATACGAGCCGCATCGCCGTCGACGCCATGGTCGCGCGCTTCGGTCGCGACCTCGCTGCACGCATCGATCTCGTTACCGCGGAACGGTGCGAAGAGTTCTACGCGCGCGTGGATGTCGCGCTGACGCCGCGGCGCGGCCAATCGCTGCGGATGGCGGCGGAAGCAGTCGCTTGTGAGGTGCCGCCGGTTGCCTGGGCCGGTCCCGACGCGGTGGCGCCCTATGGGTCGTTCCTGCGCGCGCTCGGCTTCGGCGCCGCGCTGATCGCCGCGGACGACGTCGAGTACGTCGAAATTGCCATCGCGCTCGGACGCTCCGCGGCGAAACGTGCTCGCGTCGCCGAGCTGGCCGCGGCCGTGGACGCCGGTCCGATGCGCTTGGCCGGGACGATCGAGACCCACGCGCTGAAGACGCTGCGCCCGCGGATGACGGCGTGAGCGACGCCGGCGCCGCTTCAGGCTCGCGGGCGTTCTTCGCCGCGCGCTTTCCTGACGTGGCGGCGCGGCTCGAACGGCATGGCGCGTTCCAATCGTCGGTCGTGACGATGGACGGCGCCGCCGTCGACATTCGGATCGGCGAGCGCAGCCTCTACGGCGGCGAGGCCAGTGGCTTCGCGGCGGCGCAGGTGGCGGCTTATCTGGAAAAGCCGCTGCGGCTCTTCATGCGAGGTCCGGACTCGGCTGGGCTCGTCAGCCCGATCTGCATCCGCGCGGTCAAGGCGCTGCAGGACCATCTCAACGCGGAAAGCCGGAACAACATCGCTCTCTATCCCGTCGGCAGTCCAAGCTTTCTTGTCGTCCTGGGCGTCGGGCTTGGCCGGCACCTTGAGGAGCTTGCCCGCCGCACCGAGGCGCGCTGGCTCATCGTCGTCGAACCGACCATCGAGTTCTTCGCGCATTCATTCCAATCCGTGGATTGGCGTGCGCTCGTCGCCACGTTCGAGCACCGCGGCGGTAGCGTCCACGTCGTTACCGAGCTCGATCCCGCCGCCATGGTGGCGGCGATCATCCGCTTCATGGCCGCGAACGGTATCGCCTTCGCCGACGGCAGTTGGGTGTTCACGCACTATCCGCTGTGGGCATTCACCGAGGCGCGCAAGCGGCTGCACGAGGCGGTCGAACTGGCCTTCGTCAATCGCGGCTTCTTCGAAGACGAGTTGCGCATGATGGAGAACGCCGTTCGGAATTTCGCCGAGCGCCGGTTCGCGCTGCTCGAAGCCCGCCCACGGCTGCGCCGGCTGGAGAAAGCGGTCATCGTCGGCGCCGGCCCGTCGCTCGACGATGGTCTCGATACGCTGCACCGCATCCGCGACCGCGTCGTGCTCTTCTCCTGCGGCACCGCGCTCCGTCCGCTGCTGCGCCGCGGGATCGTGCCCGATTTCCACTGTGAGCTCGAGAACGTGCCCGAAGTCTTCGGCATCCTGTCGGAGACCGGAAGTTTCGGCGATCTGGGGCAAATCTCGCTGGTTGCATCCGCGACCGTCGATCCGCGCGTGCCGCCACTCTTTCGCGACACGATCCTCTATTTCCGGGATACGGTGAGTTCGACGGCGATTCTCGGGCGAAAGTACCGCCACATTCCCGGGACGGCGCCGACGTGTGTCAACATGGGGCTGGCGATGGCCGCCTTCATGGGCTTCACCGAGTTCGCGCTGTTCGGCACCGATTGCGGCGTGCGGCCGGGCGCCAATCGCCATGCCGAAGGGACGATCTACCGCGACATCGGCGTATGGCAGGAGAAGGACCGCAAGAGCCGCCCCGCCATTGAGGTTGAAGGCAATTTTGGCGGTACGGTGCTGACCGACTGGGTTTATGACGTAAGCCGGCTTATGATGGCCGGCGCGATTGCGCATTACCGGTTCAACGTCGTGAATTGCAGCGATGGCGCGCTCATCCCCGGGGCGATGCCGTGCCTGCCGCAATCGTTGGAAATCGCAATGCCGCCGATCGACCGCGGTGCCTTCGTCGCCGAGCTCCGGCGTTCGCTGGCGCATTTCGCGCCGGGCGAACTCCTGGACGGGATCGATTTCGCCGCGATCCGGACGAGCGCCGAGGCGTTGTTCCGCGCGGTCGATGGCGTGCTGGACGAACTGGCGGCGCAAGAGCCGGATTTCGCCGTCGCCTACGAGCGTGTCGGCGCGCTGGTCGACGGCTTCGGCGACCGCTATGCGCAGACGAATGCGATCGTCGACGGCGCGCTGCGGGCCTTGCCGCGGATCGGCATGTTCTATGGATTTCGCGTCGACGACCCGGCGGCGCGCGCCGGGCTTTATCGCGTTTTTCTCGATGCGTTCCGTTCGATCGTTGCGGAGATGGCCGAACGCACCGAGGCGCTGTTGCGTTCCCTCGATGCGCGCGGCGAGCGGCCGGCGGAGGGACGCGGCGGCTTACGTCAGTAGCGACAGGATCGCCGGCGACGATTGCTGCGATTGGTAGGACGAAACGGTGGCGCCCACCGCGCTCGATAGCGCGCCCAAGGGGGATCTGGTGGGCTGCGGCGGATTTTCCGCCTGCATCAGCGCCGACGACACGAGCTGCGTGTTGCCGATCGCCAGCTCGATGAGATGTTCCTGCTCCTGCGCCTGCTGGGTGAGCTTGGCGATCTCCGCCGTCGTCTGCGTGTCCGTGTTCTGCTGCAGGTGCTGCAACTGCGAATTAAGCGAGTCGACCTGGTTCGTCAACGCGCTGCTCATGCTCGAGGCGACGATCTGATTCGATGTGGTGATCTGAGACACTTGGCCGACGACATTCTGGGCATTCTGGATCGCCGCCGCCGCTGAGGACTGGCCGGCCGGGGTCGACAGGTTGTAAACACTACTGGCGCCGATGCCAAGTCCATTGGCCTTGAGGGTCGCGACCCCGTCGGGTTGCAACGGCGGTACCAAATTGATGACGGCAAGATTATAGGCATCGTTATTGGCCGTTGCGAGGGTGGCGTCGAAGCTTGCACTGTCGCCATTGGCCGCATCGGTCTGTAGGGCGGCGAGCTGATTTTGCAGATCGAAGATCGTGTTGGCGTTGGCGCCATAATTGCTGGCGATCGTGGACATCGTACTGGACTGGCTCTGCAGCGTGGTGATCTGCGCTTGCAAAGGCGTGGTCATCGCGCTGTCCGGGGCGGCCTGAAGCGCGGCAGTTTGCTGGGCGAGGCGCTTCTGGATCTGATTGCTGATCTGTTTGATCTCGATATTGGCGTTCATGGTCGCCGCGTTCGCCGATGACTGGGCGAGCACGGTAAGAGGCGAGGTCGTGGTGAATGTTGGCGCCGTCGAACCGATTGAGGAGGTTGTCACGCCGAAAATCTCCGACCTGAAGCGCGCGCTGATCATCTTCGCGCAAGAACCATGTAGAGCGGGTTAATCGGCGCCGGCGCGACCGCTGCCTTCACCGAAAAGTAACCACGCCGAGCGCAAAATTCGGATAGAGAAGGGCTCTCCCAAGGCGTCTTGATGGCCATCCTTCTGTTCGGTGCAACCGGCATGCTCGGCCGGGCGATTTCCAGTGAGGCAAAGCGTCGCGGTCGGGACCTTGTCGGCGCCGCGCGAAGCGGCACCGATCGGGTGGTCGATCTCGCCGTGGAGGATGCGGGCGTGGCGCTGATCGCGGCGCTTCGTCCCGAACTCGTTGTCAACGCCGCGGCGATCGTCGACCTCGATGCGTGCGAGCGCGACCCCTGCGGCGCCTACGCGGTGAACGCGCGGGCCGTCGCGCTCATGGCGGCCGCCTGCCGCGCGCTGCGCGTGCCGCTGGTCCAGATCTCCACCGATCATTTCTTCACTGGCGGCGGCGATCGCCGCCACACCGAAACCGATCCGATGACACTGGTGAACGAATACGCGCGGACGAAATTCGCGGCGGAGTCCTTTGCGTCCCTGGCGCCGCGCACGCTGGTGGTTCGTACCAACGTCACCGGCCTGCGCGGCGAACCGGGGCGGCTTACTGTTGCGGAATGGGCGCTCGATGCCTTGGTCCGGCGCGCCCCGTTGCGCTTGTTCGATGATTATCACAGCTCGACCATCGATACGATCGGATTCGCCCGCGCGCTCTTCGATCTCATCGACACCGGGACGACTGGAGTGGTCAACCTCGCCGCGCGCACGGTCGCGTCGAAGGCCCGCTTCGTTCGGACGCTCGCCGGCGCATTGGGGATCGCGCTCGATTGGGACGAACGCGCGAGCGTCAGGGAGTTGGCGACGCCGCGGGCGGAAAGCGTGGGTCTCGACGTCGCCAAGGCCGAGCGGATCCTCGGCTACGCCCTTCCCGATACCGAAACCGTGTGCCGAAACCTCGTTCTGCAATGGAAAGAGCAGCGATGCGCTATGCAACCAGCTTCATGATCGGCGCGCGCGAAATCGCGCTCGACCGGCCGACTTATTTCATCGCCGACATCGCCGCCAATCACGACGGTAAGCTGGCGCGGGCCAAGGACCTCATTGCGCTGGCCAAGGACGCCGGCGCCGATGCGGTCAAATTCCAGCACTTCGTCGCCCACAAGATCGTGAGCGATGTCGGGTTCCGCCAGCTCGGCACGCAGATCGCACATCAGGCGAAATGGGGAAAATCTGTCTTCGAGGTCTATCGGCAATACAGTATCGATCGGGATTGGGACCTGACGCTGGTCGAAACTGCGCGCGCCGCCGGGATCGACTGGATGACAACGCCGTATGATCGCGAGGCGACCGATGCCGTGGCGGACATCCTGCCGGCGTTCAAGATCGGGTCCGGGGATATCACTTGGCTGGAGTCAATCGAGCACATCGCGAGCAAGGGAAAGCCGGTCCTGCTCGCCACCGGCGCTGCGTCGCTGCCCGAGGTCGAGGCGGCGGTCGAAGCCGTGCTGACGCATAACCGGTGCCTGTGCCTGCTCCAATGCAACACGAATTACACCGGCAGGATCGAGAACATGCGCTACGTCAATCTCCGTGTCCTGACGAGCTATGCGGTGCATTGGCCGGGCCTGCCGCTCGGGCTGTCCGACCATACGCCCGGCCATGCCACGGCGCTCGGCGCGATAGCGCTCGGCGCCCGCGTGGTCGAGAAGCATTTCACCGATGACACGTCGCGGGCGGGGCCCGATCACGGGTTTTCGATGACGCCCGGGACCTGGCGCGAGATGGTGCTACGTGCCCGCGAACTCGAGGCTTCGCTCGGCGATGGCATCAAGCGGATCGAGCCCAACGAGCGCGAGGCGGCGATCGTGCAGCGGCGCTGTTTGCGCCTGATGCGCGACCTTCCGGCCGGCACGGTGATCACGCGCGACCACGTGATGGCGCTGCGGCCCGCACCCGAGGGCGCGTTGCCGCCGTCGGCGATCGGAGGCATCATCGGCCGGCGGCTTGCCTGCGCGCGTCCGGCGGGCGCCGAACTACGCTGGAGCGATCTCACGCCGGCCGGCGAGGCGGCCGCATGATCCGGGGCGAGGCGGTGGGGCTGCGCGCGATCGAGCGCGCCGATCTGCCGACGCTGCTCGACTGGCGCAACCGGCCCGCGTTCCGCCGCCATTTCCGGGAATACCGCGAACTCGGCCTTGACCACCAGGCGCAGTGGTTCGATACCATCGCCCTGCGCGACGAGCGCACGCGCATGTTTGCGGTCGTCGAGCCGGCGGCAAATCTGCTTCTCGGCGCTTGCGGCCTCTGTGCTATCGATTGGCTCAACCGCACTGCCGACTTCTCGATCTATATTGGGCAGGATGGGCTTTATATCGACGAACGCTTCGCGCCCGACGCGGGGCGGACGCTGTTGCGCTATGGCTTCGAGGAGCTGGGAATGCACCGGATCTGGTGCGAGATCTACGATTTCGATACCGCCAAGCGACGGCTCCTGGCGGCGCTCGGCTTCACCCTCGACGGCCGCCACCGCGAGGCGCATTGGGGCGAAGGCGGATGGCATGATTCGCTCTTCTTCGGCATTCTCGATCGCGAGTTCGCAGCCCGCGTCGCGACGGCGGAGCGCGTCGCGTGACCACGGCGATCATTGTCCAGGCCCGGCTCGGCTCATCGCGCCTGCCCGGCAAGGTGCTGTTGCCGCTCGGCGCCGCCACGCCGCTCGCATCGGTCCTGCGACGCTGCGCCCGCATTCCCGGGGCCGATGTCGTGGTCTGCGCGATTCCGGCAGGGCGCAGCGACGATGCCGTTGCCGTGGCGGCCGAGGCGTGCGGCGCCGTGGTCTTCCGCGGCTCG
Source organism: Allostellaceae bacterium (assembly GCA_035532935.1). Lineage (GTDB taxonomy): Bacteria > Pseudomonadota > Alphaproteobacteria > ATCC43930 > CGMCC-115725 > DATJLY01. Next base: position 62,904 of record DATKQE010000031.1, on the reverse strand, counting down.
GAGACGGATGTGCTCGCACGCTATCTCGGGGCGGCCCGTGCGGTCGCGGCCACCACCGTCATGCGCGTCACCAGCGACTGTCCACTGATCGATCCCGCGATCTGCGGCGAAATCCTGGAGGTCCTTGCAGCGACCGGCGCCGACTATGTCGGAAACAGCCTGCCGCCGCTGTGGCCGCATGGGCTCGATTGCGATGCCTTTCCGGTGTCGGCGCTCGCCAGCGCCGCGGAAGAGGCGACGGCGCCGGCGGACCGGGAACATGTGACGCTATGGCTCAAGCGCAATCCGCGGCTGAATCGGATCAATGTGGACGGGCCGGGCGACGGGCTCGAGCGCCATCGCTGGACCCTCGATGTCGCCGCGGATTTGTGGTTTTTCCGCGCTCTCTGGACGGCGATGGGCGAGCGGGCGGTGGCAGCGACCACGCCCGAAATCCTCGCGGTGCTCGCGACCCATCCCGAAATCGCTGCGCTCAATCATGCCGCAGTCGACGAGGCGCGGCTTTCCGACCGCTCGATCACGGTCAGGCGGCGGCTGACGTCACGCGTGCTGGCGCAAGCGTAACGCGCCGCAGCCTCAAGCCGCGGCGAGCAGTGCCTCGAGCCGCTCGGCGTCAAGCCAGTCGGTGTTGGTGTCCGAGGTGAAGCGGAATCCCGGAATGACCGGCGCGGCACCGTCGTCGACATAGGACGCGCGCTGCCAGAAGGCGAAGGACGGCTCGATGATGTAGCGATCCGCAAGCTCGAGCGTCTGGCGCGAATCGTCCTCGGTGACCATGACTTCGTGGAGCTTCTCGCCAGGGCGGATGCCGACGACCTTGATCGGCAGGCCGGGAGCCATGCAACGCGCGAGATCAGCGATGCGCATGCTCGGGATTTTGGGAACGAAGATCTCGCCGCCGCGCATCATCGCGAGCGAGGTGACAACGAACGCGACGCCTTGCTGGAGCGTGATCCAAAACCGCGTCATGCGCTCGTCGGTGACGGGAAGATACGACGCGCCCTCGGCGACGAGCTTGTGGTAGAGCGGAATGACGCTGCCGCGCGAGCCCACGACATTGCCGTAGCGCACCACGGCAAATCGGATGTCGCTTTTGCCGGAGAGGTTGTTGGCGGCGATGAATATCTTGTCGGAAGCGAGCTTGCTCGCGCCGTAGAGGTTGACCGGATTGGCCGCCTTGTCGGTGGAGAGCGCGATCACCCGCTTGACGCCGTTGCGCAGCGCCGCGCGCACGACGTTCTCCGCGCCCGAGACGTTGGTGCGGATGCATTCGAAGGGATTGTATTCCGCGGTCGGAACCTGCTTCAGCGCCGCCGCATGGATGATGATGTCGACCTCGCGCGTGGCAAGCTCGACCCGCTCGGCGTCGCGCACGTCGCCGATGAAGAACCGCAGCCGCGCCGTTTGGTCGCGGTCGAACTGCTGCTGCATCTCGTACTGTTTGTATTCGTCGCGCGAGAAGACGATGAGCCGCCGCGCGCTCGAATGGCGCAGGAGCGTGTCGATGAAGCGGCGCCCGAACGAGCCGGTGCCGCCGGTGATGAGCACCGATTTGTCGTCGAACTGACGGAACGCCGTCCGCAGGCCCTCCGACAGCGTCGCGGCGCCGCGCGCGCTGCCCGGCCGCGCGGCGCGGCCTGGGGACAGGGGGCGCAGCAGCGACACCCTATCGGTGGGGGAGAGGCTGCGCTGTTTAGTTTTGATCATGCGTCGATGTCCGGATGGGGCCGCGAGGGAGGATCGCCGTTCGTGGTTAACGACGGCTTTCCGCCACGGCGCTATTTGAGGTAATTGGCGAGCGACAGGTTCTGGAGAATGTTGATCGTCTGGTAGGAGGCCGTCATCTGCGTTTGGAGCGCGTCGAGCTGAGTGATCACCGTCGCGGGGTCGGCGTTCGTGATGTCGCCGATGTTGGATTTGACGAGGGTGAGCGCGCTCTGATGCGTCTGGAGCATGGTATTGAGCTGCGACTGGTTCAGGCCGATGTTCGACGTGAGCTGCTGCAGACTGGTGGTGGCGGTGGTGAGCATTTGCTCCGCCTGGTTGATGTTGGCGACATCGGTCGAATTGTTTGGGTTGGGCGGGGGCGAATTGGCGAGGAAATTGAGCACCCGAACGACCTGCTCGAAGGCCGGATTATTGGCGGTGACGCCATATTGCAGGGTGTTCCCGGAATCGACCTGTGCCTGGGCGATCGTGCCGTCGCCCTGGTAATAGCCGCTAGGCGGCGCACCGCTCACCGGAGTGGTGAGGTCGCCCGGATTGGGCAGGCCGGCGGCATTGAACGGTGGCGTCGACGTGGCGCTGCCGGAGAACAGATATCCCTCGCCATTGGAGGTGTTGAGATAATTGCCGATCTCGGCCAGTAGCGCCTTCGCCTGGCTCTGGGTCGTCGCGCCGGCTTGGTTGTACGCGTTGCTCTCGAGCTGGGTGGTGAATTGCTGCACCAGGGTGGTGATCGTCGAGGTCGCGAGACTCATCGACTGGAGCTGCGTATTGACGGTGTTGATCGTGTCGATATAGCCCTGCTGCTGCGATTGCTGCGCCGTGAGGTCGACGAGCTGCGACGCGTGCGGCGCGATCCCGGCATAGGTCTGGCTCACCAGCCCGGTGGAGATCTGCTGCTGGAGTGTATTGCCCTGGGTTTGAAGCTGGGCCAGGTTCTGGATGACCTGCTGAACTTCGGCGAGGCTGCTGACCGGCATGGCGGGACCTACATGTTCATCAGCGCGGTGTACATGGTCTGGATCGTCGAGATGACCCGCGCCGACGCGCTGTAGGCGTTCTGGTAGACGATGAGCGTGCTAAGCTCGGAATCGAGGTTGACACCGGTCTTGCTCGAATATTGCCCCTGCATCTGGGTCAGGAGCGAGCTCTGGTCCTGGGCGTTGCTGGTCGCCGACGACCCTTGCGCCGCCGCGGCACCGATGACTTGGCCGATGTAGTTGCCGAGCGTCGCAGTGATGCCGCCCAGCCCGCCGCCCGCGGCGAAACTCGCCGTCCCCTGGAGGTTGGACGAGAGCGAGGCGGCGATGGTGGGATCGGACCCTGAGGCGCCGGTGTCGAGCAGCGACGGATTGGCAACCAGGTCCGGATTGACCTGCATGGTCGCGGTATTGTCGATCCCGGCGCCGGTATCGACGGCGGCGAAGAAATGGTTGGCGTCGTTGGTGGCGCCGAGGCCGCTGTTGGTGGTCTGGAGATTGGGCGTCGACGCGAGATTGAAGAGGCTGTTGGTGAACTGGTTGAGCTGCGCCGTCACATTCGGCAACGCCATGTCGCGGAGCTGTAGGAGCGCGCCGATCGTGCCCGATGTCGTCTGGCTGGTGACGTCGACGCCATTGAGCGTGAGCGGCGACAGCGTCGACGCGGCGGTGACCGACCCCGACGGCGAATAGGAGAACTGCTGGGCGTTGACGTCATCGACGAGCGTTTGGCCTTGTGTCGTCATCACTTCGAGCGTGCCATCGGGACGGGTATAGCTCGTGACGCCGACATATTGCGCGACCTGCGTCAGCGCCTGGTCGCGCTGGTCCTGCAGTGCCGCTGCCGATTGGCCGAGTGCCTGCAACTGGGCGATCTGGCCATTGAGTTGGGCGATGGTGTTGAGCGCGGTATTGACAGTGCCGACATCCGTGGCGATCTGGCCGTCGGTGTTCTGCCGCAAGGTCTGGATGCCACTCGACAGGCTGTTGAGCTGGTGCGCGAGCTGCTGGCCGGCGGTGACCGCGGATTGTTGCGCGACCGGGTCCTGCGGCGTGGTCGCCAGCGTCTGCATCGCGCTCGTGAAATTGTTGAGCGAGTCCGCGACCGTGGAGCCGCTGCCGACTGTGCCGATCAGGTTCTGGAGCTGCTGCATGTAGCTGTCGAGCGTCGAGGCGGCGCCGGACTGCGTCGTTTGATTGAGCACCGCCGCCTGGAGGAATTTGTCGGTCGCGCGTTGGATCGCGCCGGTGACGACCCCGGCGCCGCCGCCACCCATCGCATCGGCTAGCTGCGGCAAGGTTTCCAGCGAATAACCGGGGGTCTGCGAATTGGCGATGTTGCCCGATACGACCTGAAGCTGTGCCTGGGACGCGCTCAGGCCCGAGAGCGCGTATTGCAGCGCGACATTGAGGCTCATCGGCGGCGTCCCTTCGGTCTAGAGCCGGTGATCGATCGCGATGCCGGCGACGCGCGGCGCGGGCACGGGCGCGTGCCGCGCCGCGTAGCCGTTCGGTGGCCGGCGGCTCAGCTTCACGGCCGCGACGATGGCGGCGACGACATGCTCCGTCGCGGCGCGGCCGACGCGCAGCGCCTGCTCGTTCTCCATCGCCGCCCGGGCCAGCCGCGTTCCGGCAGCGAGCCATTCCGTCTTGGCGCGGCCCGACAGCGCCGTCGGTGCAGGCGCGTCGTCGCGTGGCTTCAGCGCCTTCTGGAAGAGCTGCGTGAGGCGCGACTTATCCGCCTGGAGCGGCGCGATCTTCGCGATCTGCATGTTGCGGACGAGCGCAGTCTCGCGCTCGAGCAGATCGGCCAGCGCGCCGGCGATGGCCGCGAGATTCGGTGCGTCGCCGGTCGGTGCGGCGGGCTCTTGGGCCGGCATCGTCATTTCGTCTCCTGGGCCTGCAGGATCTCGCGCTGCACCGCATCGGCAATGCCGAGGCCGCCGCTTTGGGCCGCGACCTTGCTGTATTCCTGCAGCAGCAGCGAGCGATAAATCGCCTCGCCCTCGCCGCCGCCGAACAGCTTGTCGTTGCCAAGCCCCTTGAACATGCTTTCGAAGCTCTGCTGCAGGAAGAACGATGTGAATTTCTTCGCTGCGGCGCGCGCGGCGGCGACGTTCGAGATCGTGCCGGGGGCGGGGACTGCGGTCGCGGGAAGGGAATCGGCTATGCCCATCACATCACCTCGATTTCGGCCTGGAGCGCGCCCGCGGCCTTGATTGCCTGCAGGATGTTGATCATGTCGCGCGGCCCGACGCCCAGCGCATTGAGTCCGTCGACGAGTTCCCGCAGGCTGACGCCGGCGGGCAGCACGGCCATGCGTCGGTCCTTCTGCTCGTCGATCTGAATGTTGGTGCGCGGCACGACCACCGTCTGCGCGCCGCCCGATGGCGCGAACTGCACCCCGCCGCGCCCGGGCGTTTGTGGCTCATTCCGGGTCCCGCCGGAGGCGGTGGTGGAGCTGTTGACGGCGGGCGTGATGGTGCCGGCGGCGGAGAAAGGATTGGGCTGCGACACTTGCGGCGTCTCGGTGATGCGCACGGTGAGATTGCCCTGCGCGATCGCAACCGTGCTGATGCGCACGCTGTCGCCCATGACGATGATGCCGTTCGCCTCGTCGATGACGACCCGCGCGACCTCATCGGGCTCGACGCGGAGCTGCTCGATGTCGGTCAGCAGCGACACCACGTCGCCTTTGAACTTGGGTGGCACGGTCAGCGTGACGGTGGCGGGATCGATGGCGCGGGCGACCGGCATCTGGAGATGGGCATCGATGACGTCGGCGATGCGGCGCGCGGTCGTCAGATCGGGGTTGCGCAGCATGAGGCTCATGCTGTGCATCTTGTCGAGTTCGAAGCCGACCTCGCGTTCGACGATGGCGCCCGAGGCGACGCGACCGGCCGTGGGAACGCCCTTGGTCACCGAGCTGCCTTGACCCTTGGCGCTGATGCCACCGGTGGCGACTGTGCCTTGCGCCACCGCATAGACCTCGCCGTCGGCTCCGAGCAGCGGCGTCACCAGCAGGGTTCCGCCGAGCAGGCTCTTGGAATTTCCCAGGGTTGAGACGGTGACGTCGATGTGCGAGCCTTGCCGGGCGAAGGGCGGCAGCGTCGCCGTGACCATCACGGCAGCGACGTTGTTGGTGCGCAGGGCGTTGTCGCGCGCATTGACGCCCAGGCGCTCGAGCATGCCGATGAGGCTCTCGCGCGTGAAGATCGCTTCGTTGAGCGAGTCCCCGGTGCCGTTGAGCCCGACCACCAGACCGTAGCCGACCAGGAGGTTGTCGCGGATTCCCTCGAAATCAACGATGTCCTTGATCCGCGACATCGCTGCTGCGGATGTGGCGCCGGACAGCGTCAGGACGAGCGCGAGGACCGCGCAGGCGATGCGATGAGCGAGGGAGCGGAAAGAAATCGGCATACCGGATTGCGCTTTGTTGGCGGCGGCTCGATCCGTCCCATGCCAATCCCGTGCCAACCGCAAACCGCGCCTTGCCGCGCTTTGCGGTACACGGCACGCTCACAAGCGGCAATCGGTTCCGCCCGCGCGGCAAGAATTGCCGCCCTCACTTAATGCGTCCTTAACTGTGGGACTGCAATTCTCGCCGCCATGAAGATCGAATGGAGGCCGTCGGTGCGCGGTGCGGCGCAGCGACGCGACGATCGCGGGGTGGCCGCCGATCGCGGCTTCGGCATGGCCCTCGGCAGCGATGCCGCCGCCGGCACGACCGCGACGCCGGCGCCGATGACTGTCGCGGGGGTGGCCGGCCTGTTGTCGCTGCAGGAAGTGGAGGACGCGCTCGGCGGTCGCCGCCGCGCGCTGGCGCGCGGCGAGAGACTGCTCGATTCACTCGAGGGGCTGCGCATGGCGCTCTTGGGGGGCGCGCTGCCGCGCGCCCAGCTCGCGGCACTCGCCCAGCTTGCCCGCGATCATGCCCCGCTGGTCGACGATCCGCGTCTCGCCGAGATTCTTGCCGAGATCGAACTACGTGCGGCCGTCGAGCTGGCCAAGCTCGAACGGCTGGACGGCGATGCCTTGCATTCGAACGTCGCGCGCGCGGCCGATCCGCGCGCTTGCGAAGCTTAAGGCCGATTCATATACTCGCGGCTCCCTCGCGGTTCGGGACTTTGGGAGTGCTGAATGCGGCCAACGCTTCCGCCGGACTATCGGCCGTCCGAAGACGAAGACTTCATGAATCCGCTCCAGCTCGAGTATTTTCGGCAGAAGTTGCTGAACTGGCGCATGGAGCTGCTGGCAGAATCCACCGACACGCTGCTGCAACTCAAGGAGGAAAGCCTCTCCGAGCCCGACGTCACCGACCGCGCCTCGCTCGAGACCGAGCGCGGTATCGTGCTGCGCACACGCGACCGCGAGCGTAAGCTCATTTCCAAGATCGATGCCGCCCTGTTGCGCATCGAGGACGGCAGCTACGGATTTTGCGAGGAGACCGACGAACCGATCAGCCTGCGCCGGCTCGAGGCGCGGCCGATCGCGACGTTGAGCCTCGAGGCGCAGGAGCGTCACGAGCGCATGGAGCGCACTCACCGCGACGAGTGAGGCGCCTCAGAACGGCGACACGATGTCGAGCAACTGCTCGCCATATCGCGGCTGCTGATCGTTCGTCATCTGCCCGCGCCCACCATAGGAAACCCGCGCCTCGGCGAGCTTGTCGAGGGTCGTGGTATTGGTGGCGCTGATGTCCTGCTGGCGCAGCACGCCGCCGATCTGCAGGTCGCGCACCTCGTTATTGACGCGAATTTCCTGATGGCCCTGGACGACAAGGTTGCCGTTGGGAAGCACCTGCATGACCATCGCCGCGACTTCGAGGGTCACCTGCTCCTCGCGCGTTATCGCCGCCTTGCCGTCGTTGTTGGTGGTGCCGTTGATGTTGGCGATGTTGTTGGTCGCGGGGCCCAGGTGGTTGATGAGGTTCGACAGGCCGAACAAACTGGAGACGCCGTCGTGCTCGGCGGTTGTCCGCTGGGTCTGCGTCTCGTTGCTGAAATCGGCCTTGTCGTCGAAGCTGACGTCGATGGTGAGGATGTCGCCCACCTGGCTCGCGCGCTGATCCTTGAAGAAGGCGCGACTGCCGGCGCGCCACAGCGAGTTCGGCCGCCGTTGCGCGACGAGCGGCTGCGGCATCGGCATCGACACGGGCTGGTAGCCGGGCTGCGTCTTGGGATTCTGGATCGTGGTGAGGGGCGGCGTCGCGCCGATCTGCGACAGCCGCGTCATGGCATCACAGCCGGCGAGCGAAGTCGCCGCGAGCGCGAGCGCGAGGGCAGCCTTGAGCCGGCGGTAAGAGGCGTTGCCGTGGATAAGGTCCATGATACGATTCGCAATTCAGCGGGAGGAGATCAAAGACGGTAGTGTTGCCGCGCCAGCCATCTTCACCGCGACGAGACCCGGTCCTGCGACGGCCGCGTCGATCACGCGGTTCGATTTCGTGTTCTCGACCCGCACCAGGGCGTCTTGGGCGCCGTCGTCGAGCGCCTTGCCCTGCGCGGTAAGCTGCAGGCTCGGCGTTTCGAGCACGAGGGTGACGAGATCACCCCGGTGCACCAGCACCGGGCGTTCGACGTCGCCGAGCTGGATCGGCTGTTCGGCGGGGAGCGGACGACGCGGCGTGCGGCCAATGAGCTGCGTCATCTCGCTTGCCGTGTCCTGCGGAATGCGGTCGCGGCGCATCTTCACCATCTCGAGATCATCAGCCGCGATGGTCGCGCCTGGGCCCATCGGATGACTGAGCACCGGTATTTCGACGCGGTAGACGAGTTGCCCGGTGACGCGCTGCCGCGTCGCGGCGGGATTGCCGGGCGGCGCCGAGACGACGGCCGAGACCCGAAGGCTGCCCGGCTCGACGACGAGGCCGTCGATCGCCAGCGCGTCGGAGGTGCCGGCGGGAACGACGAGGTGCAGATCGGGATTGTCGAGGCGAAGCTCGGCACCGTCGACCGGCCGGCTTTGCGCGATAGCGCTCATCAATTGCTGCGTAATCGTGTTGGCGTCGATGATACGGCTCGCGCGTACGACGGTGACCTGGTCGTAGGGCGAGTTCGGCGTCCAGTCGAGCTGATGCGCCTGGGCCATCGCGGCGAGCCAGTCGGCGCCGAACGTTATGCGCATTCCGGCAGCGGGCGCGGCGGCGACGGGATCGTGCGCATGGGCACCCGCGCCGTCGAACAGGTCGCCGATGCGGATGACGGGGGACGACACCGTCACGGCCGGCCGCAGCATCGGCGCGGCGTGCGCGACGGAAACTGCGAGAACCGCAGCGAGAGCGAGGACGATAAGGCGGGTCATGATGCGTCAGCGAATCTGGCTTAGGGTCGATTCCATGTCGTCCGAGGTCTGAATGACCTTCGAATTCATCTCGTAGGCGCGCTGCGCCGTGATGAGATTGGTGATCTCGGTGACGATGTTGACGTTCGAGGTCTCGAGGTAGCCCTGCTGGATCGTACCAAAGGCGGTCGTGCCGGGATTGCCGACCACCGGCGTACCCGATGCCGGCGTCTCGCTCAGCAGATTTCCGCCCAATGCTTGGAGCCCGGCCTGGTTCGGAAAGTTCGCGAGCTGGACCTGACCCACCGTCTGCGGCGTCTGCTGGCCGGCGATCTGGGCGAGCACTTGGCCGTTGGCGTTGACCGTGACGGCCGTTGTATTCGTCGGCAGCGTGATGCCGGGCTCGACCACATAGCCGTCCGCGGTCACGATCTCGCCGGTCGGGCTGAGTTGGAACGAGCCGGCGCGGGTATAGGCCGTGGTGCCGTCGGGCATCTGAATCTGAAACAGGCCCTGGCCCTGGATCGCGAGGTCGAGCGAGTTGTTGGTGCTGATCAGATTTCCCTGGTCCCACATACTATAGACTGCCGCGGCCTTGACGCCCGAGCCGATCTGGACACCGACCGGGACGATGTTGCCGGTATCGGACGACGTTACACCAACCCGCCGTTCGGTGTCGTAGAGCAGGTCCTGGAACTCGGCGCGCTGGCGCTTGAACCCGGTGGTGTTCAGGTTGGCGATGTTGTTGGAGATGACCTCGACATTGAGCTGCTGTGCGAGCATCCCGGTGGCGGCGATATTGAGCGAACGCATGGCGATGATCCCCGCTAAACAACTTTTGCGAGCCGGTCGATGGCATTCTTGTGCCGCTCGGACTCGCCGTCTTGGAACGTCTTGGCCATGCCGACGGCGCGCGCCGCCGCCATGAGGCGCGTGATCTCGAGCACCGGTTGGACGTTCGATTCTTCGAGCATGCCCTGCATGACCTTGGTATCAGGCGCCGGATCGGGTGTCTGGTCGGTCGAGTACTGGCCGTCCGTCTTGGCCACGAGGCTCTGAAGGTCCGGGAAGTCCACGACCGTGAGATGGCCGACCGTACCGGCCGGCGTCGAGACGGTGCCGTCCTGGCCGATGGTGATGGGACCGCTGGCCGAGGGCAGTGCGATCGGGCGCTGGGCGTCGCCGAGCACCGGCTCGCCCTCGAGCGTGACGAGCTGCCCGGTGGCGTCGAGCTTGAGTCGGCCGTCGCGCGTGTAGCGGACGCCCGACGGGGTCTCGACCTCGAGAAAACCCGATCCCTGCAAGGCGACATCGAGCGAATTTCCGGTCTGCGTCAGCGGTCCCTGGCTCCAGTCGCGGACAGTGCCCGCGTCTTCGACATAGGCGACCTTCTGGCCGTTGGTGCCCGCGACGAGTTCGGCGAACACCATCTCCTCGCCCTTGAAGGCGACGGTCGAAAGATTGGCGATGTTGTTGGCCAGCACATCCATCTGCCGCTGGCGGGCAACCTGGCCGGAAAGGGCGACGGAGGAAGACGTATCCATGAGCGGTTCTTCGGCGAATGAAAGCGGTGTTGGCCGTGCCGATGCATCGTTTGTGCCAAGCGGCTTCCCGCCGCAAACCGACCGGTTTTCCGCGCCCGTTTCGATTGGCGCGCCGCGTCCGGAGGCAGAGATTGCCGAGCACTTGCTGCCGCCTGCCCAGCGTGCCGTGGCAGGGGGAGCTATCCGGGTTTCAACGTGTTGTTAACGATGACGCTTCTATTGTGCGAGGCATCGCCGCGGTATGGCGCGGCGGGTTCACGCAAGGCGTCACATGGCCGAACAAACCGCCGACGAAGAGGTCGAGGCCGTTGCCGAAGGCGAGGCTACAGGCACCAAGCGCGATCGCAAGAAGCTGATCTTCATCGGTGTCGGCGGATTCCTGATCCTGCTGCTCGCGTGCGGCGGCTATCTCTATTACAATGGTACCATCCCACGCCTCCTGGGTCACAAGGCGGAGAAGGCGCCGCCGCCGCCCAAGCCGCTCGTCTTCTTCGATCTTCCCGACTTCCTCGTCAATCTCAACTCGAGCGGACGCAAGCCGAGCTTTCTCAAGCTCACGGTCAGCCTCCAGATCGAGAAGCAGGAGGACTCGCTGAAGATTCAGGCGGTGCTGCCGCGCATCATTGACAATTGCCAGATATTCCTGCGCGAGCTGAGGGTGGAGGATCTGCGCGGCTCGGCCGGCATCTATCGCCTGCGCGAGGAGATGCTCAGGCGCATCAATGCGGTCTCGCCGGTCAAGGTCGACGACGTATTGTTCAAAGAAATGCTGGTTCAGTGACCGGGCACACGAGGCGGCGGAGCAATGGCGGAAGCAAAGACCGAAGCTGACAACGCGGCGGCCGCGGGCGATCGCGAGGCGGCGCTCGACGACGGCGGCGATGCCGCCGGCTCGGGGCAAATCCTCAATCAGAACGAGATCGACAGTCTCCTCGGCTTTGGCGAGGGCGACAGCGAAAGCAAGGATAGCTCGGGTATCCGCGCCATCATCGATTCTGCGCTCGTCTCCTACGAGCGCCTACCGATGCTCGAGGTCGTGTTCGACCGCCTCGTGCGCATGATGTCGACCTCGCTCAGGAACTTCACCTCGGACAATGTCGAGGTATCGATCGACAACATTACCTCGATCCGCTTCGGCGATTACCTCAACTCGATTCCGCTGCCGGCCATGCTCAGCGTGTTCAAGGCCGAGGAATGGGACAATTACGGACTGCTCACCATCGACAGCGCGCTCATCTATTCGATCGTCGACGTGCTATTGGGCGGCAGGCGCGGCACCGCGGCGATGCGCATCGAAGGCCGGCCCTATACCACCATCGAGCGCAATCTCGTCGAGCGCCTGGTGGCGGTGGTGTTGTCGGATCTTTCCGGCGCCTTCGATCCGCTCAGCCCGGTGACGTTCCGCTTCGACCGGCTCGAGACCAATCCGCGCTTCGCCACCATCGGCCGTCCCGCCAACGCCGCCGTCCTCGCGCGGCTGCGCGTCGACATGGAGGACCGCGGCGGCCGGCTCGAGGTACTGCTGCCTTATGCGACGCTCGAGCCGGTGCGTGAGATCCTTCTCCAGGGTTTTCTCGGCGAGAAATTCGGCCGCGATTCGATCTGGGAGGCGCATCTCGCCGGCCAGTTGTGGCAGACCACGGTGCCGATCCAGGCGATCCTCGACACCGTCGAGATGTCGCTGCGCGAGGTGCTCGACTGGTCCGTCGGCACGCGCATACCGCTGAACGCGACGGTGGAGTCCGATGTGCGGCTCGTGTGCGGCGACTTGCACATGTTCATCGGCCAGATGGGCCGCAAGAATGGCAGTATCGCGGTCCGCATAAGCGAGAAGATCGAGAAGGGATCATCGACATGATGCTGAGCCTGGTCGGCGACGCCGTGGTCGCCGTGCTTCTCATCGCCACCATCGCCTATGCGGCCATGCTCAATGCGCGGCTTGGGGTGTTGCGCGGCGATCGCGCGAAGCTGGACGAGTTGATCCAAAGCCTGACCGTCGCCGCTGCCCGCGCCGAAGCCGGCATCGCCGCGCTCAAGGCGGCGGCGGCCGACACCGGACGCGGACTCGAGAAGAAGATCGAGGAGGGGCGCGGCCTGCGCGACGATCTCACTTATATGCTCGAACGCGGCGGTGGTGTCGCCGACCGGCTCGCGGGGACGATCCGCGCCCGGCGCGAAAGCGCCACGCCCGACATGCTCGGCGAGCGCAAGCGCGAGCCCAAGATCGATCTCGCGCCGCGCGCTCCAGCGGCTGCCGAACCGAAGCCCGCGGCCAACATCGCCGCGGCGCGTGCCGCCGCGCCATCGCGGGCCGAGCGCGAACTGCTCAAGGCGATGAGTGGTCGCTGAGCCGTGACGATGCGACCGCGACTCTTGCCGAGCGTGATCCTCGCCGCAGCGGCGTTGCTGGGGATCAAGCTCGTCGATCTCTGGTCCGGCGGCGGCGCCGCGATCGCGATCGCCAGGGCGCAGTCCGCCGCACCGGCTGCGCCAGCACCGGCGCCTGCTGCGGCGGCGAAGCAAAACCATGCCAGCCGGCCCGCCGGTACCGCGCCCGCGAAAACGCCGACGGCGCCGGCGCAGCCCGATCCGTTGCAAATGTCGTCCGAAGAGATCGGCGAACTGCAGCAACTTGCGACGCGACGCACCGAACTCGACAAGCGCACCGCCCAATTGCGGGAACGCGAAGTGCTGATGCAGGCCGCCGAGCACCGCGTTGACGAGAAAATCGCCAAGCTCGAGAATCTGGAAAAATCGATCCAGTCGACCGTCAAGGTCCGCGATCAGCAGGAAGATGCCCGCCTCAAGAGCCTGACGCACATGTACGAGCAGATGAAGCCGCAGGATGCGTCGCGCATTCTCGATCAGCTCGACGTCGGGGTCGTCGTCACCTTGATTTCCCACATGCGCGAGCTGAAGGCGGCGCCGATCCTCGCGACCATGGATTCCGCCAAGGCCAAGGCGGTGACGCTGGCCCTTGCGGATCAGCGCCGCCCGCCGGCAGCCGCGCCCGCACCCGTGCCTCAAACTGTGCCGCCCGCCAGCGCGCCATGAGGGCATCATGACGGCGCTTCACCGTTTCGCTGTCGCCGTTCTCTTTTCTTTGCTGTTGCCGGCTTCGGCCGCGGCGGCCGGGCCAGCGGCGATCAGGGCCGCGCCGCATCAAGGCTTCGGCCGCATCGCCATCGATTTCCCCGCGCCGGTCCGCTACGTCGTGCGGGTCAAGGGCACGACGCTGACGATCCATTTCTCGCGTCCGCTCGAGGGGCGTGCCGACGCACTGAAGTCTGACCTCGCCGCCTATATTGCGGACGCCAAGATCGAGGCCAAAGGACGCACTCTCGTTGCCCGATTGAGGCGGCCGGTTTCGGTCAATGCCTTCACCCTCCACGATAAGACCGCCGTTTTCGATCTCACCCCGAGTGCCGCGCCGCGCCCGGCGCCGGCCGGTGACGCGAAGCAGCAGCAGCGCCAGCCCGAATCGGTAAAGATGGACTTCGCCGCCGTGACCGACGGCGCTACCACCCGCGTCACGTTCCGCTGGACAAGGCCGGTGTGGTACGAGTTTTCCAAAAAGGGCGACGCCGTGCGCCTGTCGATCCGTGGCGGCGGCGCGATCGATGCCGCTGGCCTCGCCGCGGCGCTGCCGACATTGGCGCCCATCGTCGAGCGGCGCGGCAGCATGACCGTGGTGGCGATGACGGTGCCCGCAGGCGCGAGGTTCCGACATTACCGCCACGGCAAGGCGATGATCATCGAGGTGACCCGCGCGCCGGTCGCCGCCCCGGACCCGCCGCCGGCGCTGTCCGCAGCGCCGGAGAAAGTCGCGGCGCCGGCCGCCGCTTCCATTGCCGCGCCGCCGGCACCGGCACCGGCTCCTGCTCCCGCCGCAACCGCGGCTGCCGCCGCGCCGGCGACGGCGGGCGATCCAGCCGCACCGCCGTCGAGCGTGGCCGTTCATTTCGCCGCGTCCGACGAGGGCGCCAGCCTCACCTTCGATTGGCCGGTCGCGACCGGCGCCGCGGTGTTCCGTCACGCCGGCTCGATCTGGGTTGTATTCGCGGTTCCGACGACGCTCGATCTTGCCGACCCTTTGGCCCACGGCCAGAACAGCTTTTCGACCATCACGCAGGTTCCGACCAAGGGCGGGACGGCGCTGCGCCTTGTGCCAGCGAAAGGCCTCGCCCCGATCGTGCGGCGCGCGGGCACGGCATGGATCCTCGATTTCAAGCCGCAATCCGCGCAGGTTGACGCGCCGATCGCGTTCGATGTCCATCCCGGCGCCATGCCCGCGGATGCCGCGTTCGAGGTCCATCAGGCAAGTGCGCCGGTGCGGCTCGATGTCTCCAAGCTTGGCGGCCCGCTCGACGTGGTGCCGGTCGGCGAGCTCGGCCGTGGCATCACGGCGCCGCCGCAACTGGTCGATTTCCGCGCGCTTCCCAGCCTGCAGGGAATCGTGATCCGGCCGTTCGCCGACGATCTCGCGTTCCACGTCGATGCCGACGCCGTCGCCGTGTCGCGGCCGGGAGGATTGCGGCTGTCGAGCGAGCGCGATCGGTTACTCGGCCAGGTTCCCAAGCGTGCCGATGCGCTGTTCGACTTTGGCGCCTGGCGGGGACCCGTGGGCGCGAAGTTTGCCGCACGGCGCAGCACGCTCGAACACGCCATTAGCGTCGCGCCGCAAGGCGCGCTCACGCAGCCGCGGCTCGCGCTCGCACATTTCTATTTTGCGCATCTGTTCGGCGCCGAGACCATGGCGGTGTTGGCGGCGATCGGACGCGACGACCCGAAGACGGCGAGCCAGCCGGCGGTGCGCGCGCTCATGGGCGCGGCCTGTCTCCTCGCCGAGGCGCGGAAATGCGCCGCGGCCGAACTGGGCCAGAAGAGCCTCGACCGCGAGCCCGAAGCGGCATTGTGGCGTGGTGCGCTGGCGAGCGAGACCGGGGACTGGAAGGATGCCGCAGCGGATTTTCTCGCGAGTGTCAGCCTGCTGCCGACCTATCCCCAAGCGCTGCGCGCGCGCTTCGGGCTCGACGCAACGCAGGCCATGCTCGAGACTCAGCGGACGAACCTCGCCGGCCCGCTTCTCGATCTCGTGCTCAGCGATCATCCGGCGCGTGGTGACAAGGGAATGGCACTCTATCTCGAAGGGCGCAAGGCCCAGCTCGAGGGCCATCTCGATAATGCGATCGCGTACTGGGGCAAGGCGGCGGCGCTCGACGACCCGCCGTCGCGCGCGCGCGCGCTCTATGCCCGCGCCAATGCGCTCTATGCGGCCAAGCGCACAAGTCTCGCCGCCACGGTGAAGGCGCTCGACGCCCTGCGCTTCGTCTGGCGCGGCGGCACCTTCGAGTTTACGCTGCTGCGCCGCCTGGGCGAGCTCGAGCTCGCGGCGGACGACGAGGTCGACGGGTTCAACGCGCTGGAGCAAGCAGCCAAATATTTCCCCGACGAACCGGCCGCAAAGGACGTCGACAAGGAGGCGAGCGACGACTTCGCCAATCTGTTCCTCGGTCCGCATGCCGGCGATCTGCCGCCCCTCAAATGGCTCGTGCTCTACGATCAGTTCCACAATCTCGAACCGATCGGCGAGCGCCGTGACCTCATCGTGCGCAAGCTCATCGATCGGCTGGTCGCCGTCGATCTGCTCGGTCGCGCGGCAGGGCTGCTTGAGGTCCAGGTGAAGACCCGGCTCAGCGGCCTCGACAAGGTACGCGGCGCGACGCAGCTTGCGCTGCTGCGCCTGCTCGACCACCAGCCCGACGCCGCGCTTGCGGCGCTCGATATCGATGTCGGGAGCGACGTGCCGCCCGATCTCGTGCGGCAGCGGCAGCAGCTCCGCGCCCGCGTGCTGATGGAGATGGGCCGGCCGAAGGACGCGCTCGCGCTCCTTGCCGACGACGACAGCCGCGATGCCGACCGTTTACGCGCCGACATCTATTGGCGCGGTCGCGACTGGAAGGACGCGGCGACGACGCTGGCGCGCCTCGCCGGCCCGGTTCCCGCCGACGGAAAGCTCGACGCCGCGACCAGCCGGATCGTCGTGAGCCTGGCCGCCGCGCTCACCTTGAGCAACGACCAGAGCGCCTTGACGGATGTTCGGTCGACCTATGGCCGCGCGATGGCGGCGACGCGCTATGCCGCCGCGTTCCGCGTCATTGCCGGCGATAGCAGCGGTCCGGCGGGCGGCGATCCCGCGACCATCGCCAGCAATGTCGCCCAGATCGGCGAGCTGCAAAGCTTCATGGCCTCCTTCAAGCAGAAGCTCGCCGGCGCCAAGCTCAGCGCCATCAATTGATAAATCTGCTGCGGCGAGCGGATCGCGGTCCGGGCGCAGGCGTTGATGCATTGATGTGACAAAGGTCGGCAATTGTTGCGGACCGTGGAGGCACCTGATGTCCAATCTTTGGCGCGCCATGGCGTTGGCTTGGCTTGGGGGGCTGGCATCGCCTCTCCTTGTCGACGATGCCGCGATCATGGATACGTTGCCGGTGGCTGCGGTTGCGGCACCGATGTCGCCCGCCAGCGCGGCACTGGAGCCCGACGATGTCGGCGGCGATGACGGCCTGAGCGCATTGGGCGGCCTGCCGGGCGCCGAACAAAGCAATCATTGACGCGAATTTAATGCCTGCCGCCCCTGGGTTCCGCGCCCCGGGGGCTTATGTCCATGGATCGAGGATCGATATCGCATCAGCGATGAGTCCCTTCAGTTCGCAGTTTACAAAGGAGCGGCAAATGAAGTGGATCGTAAGGACGATGGCGGTTGCCGCGGCGCTCGCTTGGGCCGGCGCCCCTCTGGCGTTCGCGCGCGGCGCCGTGACGGCAACGGCGCCGGTGGCCAGTCCGGCGGCGCGCGGCTATTTCCTGCACATGGCGAAGGTCGGGCATAACGCACAGCGAAGCGCGGCCTTCATCGGCGCGGGGTTCCACGGCGCGGCCTTCATCGGGCGCACCGGCGGGGCCTTGCCGGTGCATGCGGTCCCTGGCCCGACGCTCGCCAGTCTCGCGCTCGGCCATGATATGCATGACTAGGGTTGCGGGGCTCGGCGGACTGGCACGAGCCCGGGTTGGGTTACCGCGCATGGCGGCGCTCGGCCTTGCGGCGGCCGGACTTGCGTCGCTGCTGGCAGCGGGCGCCCGGGCCGCGCCGCCGGTGTTTTTCCCGATCCAGGCGCCGCCATTGCCGCGCATCGCCACCGCCGCGCGGGCGCGACACGCCCTCTTGCATCGCGGGTTCAAGGACGTCACCGCGCTGGGGCCGGTCGGAGATTATTGGGAAGCGAACGCGGACGCGCACGGCCGGCCGGTCGTCGTCTACCTGTTCGATGATGGCACTCTGCGGGTCAAGAACGATCCGAAGGTCATGGTGCAGGCGGGCACGCGCTCGAGGCCCGAGCATCGCGCATCGTGAGGCCGCCAGCGCGCGGGAGCGGCTTACCCTGCGACTGATCGCGTTCCGGCCGTGGTCCGCGCCGTCATTCGGCTGTCGCCGCCGCATAGAAGGATTTGGCGTCGACGTAGAGCTGGTGGCGCGAGGATTCGTGCAGGTAGAGCATGTGGCCGCCGGCATAGAGCTTGACTGCGATGCGGTTACCGAGCGGCGCCGGCATCTGATCCTTGATGTAGCGGCTCATCATGAAGGGCGTCTGCAAGTCGGTGACGCCATGCGCAATCATCACGCGCAGCCGCGGCTCGAGTGCGAGCGCCCGCCGCAGGGAATCGCTGGCGCCGATCCGGCGAAACGAGCCGCCGCGACCGGAGCGCCAGTCCCAGTGCCGCGCGGCGACGCCGTTCAGAAGCTCATAGGGTTGCTCGGTCTTGAAGCCGAGCTCGTCTCGCGCATAGGCGATGAAGGCGGTGGTGAAGGGCGCGATCGAGCGGTCGAGCACCGGATCGTCGTTCGCGCCGGGGCTCCACGGATTGGGATCGGTGACGCTCACGGTGGCGTCGTAGCGGCTCACGACGCGGCCGTCGCGCCGGTCCATGTCGCGGAGATAGTTGTCGATCGGGATCCGGCCGCGCCAGAGTTTCAGGCTGGCGACATCGATGCCGGTGAGCTGCGCGAGCTTGTCATAAAACGGCGTCGCTTCCGCCCCCTGGTGCGGGCCCGCGACGAGCGTCACCAGGTAATCGTGCAGCGCGAACTGCTCGGCCGCGTCGAGCGCGCCGGGATCGAGGCTCTTCGCCCCGAGCCTCGCCGCCGCGTAGGAGGGAAGGCGCAGCGCAAAGGGCAGGGGATCGAGCGGGTCGCCCGACATCAGCCCGAAATCGATCACCGGGGACACCATGACCACGCCATCGAGCGCGATGCCGCGGCGGAGGTCGAGGTCATAGGCAAGCCGCGCCGCGCGGAACCCGCCGTAACTCTCGCCGACCAGATAGACCGGCGAGGAAACCCTGCCGCTCTTTGCGAGATGGAGCCGAATGATGTCACCGAGCGCTTCGAGATCCTGACCGACGCCCCAGAATTCCTTGGCTGCGGCTTCCTCGCCGCCGGTGGCGCGGCTATAGCCGGTGCCGACCGGATCGATGAAGACGAGATCGGTGAACGGCAGCCATGTGTCGGGATTGTCGGCGACGCGGGCGCCGGGCGGCGGCAGTGCGCCGTCCGGGCCGAAAGCGAGCGCCCGCGGCCCGATGGCGCCGATATCGAGATAGGCCGACGAAGCTCCGGGCCCACCGTTGAAAAGATAGGTGATCGGCCGGCGGCTGCGATCGCTGACGCCGTCGAGCATGAACGAGACGTAGAACACATCGGCGGTCGTTTCGCCCTTGGCGTCGGTGAGCGGCAGCGTCCCCGCCGTAGCGGTATAGGCGAGCTTCCGGCCGCCGATGGTGATCTCGTGCCGGCTCACGGCATCGGTGGGCGGCGGCCTGCGCGCTATGGCTTCGGCGGGCGCTGCGTGGTGCGCCGGCGTGGAGGCCTCGGATCGGCCCCTTTCCTGGGCGTAGGGGCAGGAGGGCGATGCGGCAAGCGCCAGCACCGCCAGGACGACGGCGCGCAGCACCGCCAATCGGTTCATCGGCATGGTTCGAGCTTAGCCCAAGCCGCTGGTGCCGCCTATCCCGCGCCGAAACTCTGGACCAGACTGCCGGCGACGAGATACCAGCCGTCCACCAGGACGAAGAAGATCAGCTTGAACGGCAGCGAGATCGTTACCGGCGGCAGCATCATCATGCCCATCGACATGAGGATCGAGGCGACCACGATGTCGATGATGAGGAACGGAAGGAACAGCAGGAAGCCGATCTCGAAGGAGCGGCGCAATTCGCTCACCATGAAGGCGGGCACGAGCACGCGGAGCGGCGTGTCCTTGGCGTCGGAGATCTTCAAATTGGCCATGTGGATGAATAGCTGGAGGTCCTGCCGGCGCACATGCGCCATCATGAAGGACTGGATCGGCGCCACCGTGCGCGCGAACGCCTCGGCCTCGGGAATCTTGTTCTCGATCAGCGGCGCGATGCCGTTCTGATAGGACGCCTGGAGCGTGGGCTGCATCACGAAGGCGGTCAGGAAGAGCGCAAGGCTCACCAGCACGATGTTGGGCGGCGTCTGCTGCGTCCCGAGCGCACTGCGCAGGAACGACAGCACGACGATGATCCGGGTGAACGAGGTCACGGTGATCAGGATCGCGGGCGCAAGGCTCAGCACCGTCAGGAGGACGAGGAGTTGGACGATGCGCCCGGTGGACGATCCGCTGTCGCCGAGATTGAGCGTCACCGTCTGCGCTAGGGCGGAATGGGAGAAGAGCGGCAGCAGCGCCACGGCGATGGCGGCGGCGACGAAACGGCGGCTCATGAAACGGGATTTTCCAAGGTGAATACGGCATCCGCCGCCGGCGCGCCGATCGCGCGCTCGACCACGACATCGCCGCCGATACCGAGCAGAATGAGATGCTCGGCACCGTCGCGGCGCAGCAGCACGAGGCGGCGCTTGGCGTCGAGCGGCAGCACCTCGACGACCGCGAGCCGTCGCCGCTTGCCGCCGGTGGAAACGAGCCGCCCGCCCAACCCGAGCCGGCGCGCCACCCAGGCGACGGCGAAGATGAGCGCGACGACCGCGGCCAGGGCAAGGACGAAGCGCCAATAGTTGTCGGCGATCATGAGCGTGTGTCCGAGGCCCGCCGCGTGACGGCGGCGTCGGCGCCGCCATAGGCGGAAGCGGCGCGCTGCTGCGCCTCGGCATGACGCCGGCGCACGAGCACCGCCGCGAGCTGATCGAGCTCGGTAATGAGATGTGCAAGCGCGTCGCGGAGCGCACCATGCTCGCAGTGCGGCGCGGCGGCGGCGGCGGCGAGGGCGTCACCGACCTCGGCCTCGAGGCCGCTGAGGTCGATCAACGCCCCTTCGGCAGTGGCGACGTGGACGCTGGCGACGACGCCGGCGAGCGCGGCGATCGACTCTGCCGCCGTCACCGGCCGCGCTCCACCGGCGCCGGCAGGCGGCCATCGGCCTTGAGAATGAAGAACAGGATTTCGGCGACGACGGCAAAGGCGGCGACGGGAATGTGCTCGCCCGGCGCTACCGCCGCGAGCATTTCGGCGAGATCGGCGTTCTCGCGGACCGCGATGCCGTGCTCGCGCGCCAGCGCGAGGATGCGCTCGGCAATAGGGCCGCGACCGCTGGCGACGATCCGCGGCGCCTGGTCCTGCAACGGTTCATACTCGAGGGCGACGGCGATCGGCGGCGAGCGGTCGGAGGATGACGGCAAGGCGCTGGACTTTCTATCCGTGCTGCGTTCGACGCGATCTTCGTCCCGTTATCCTTAACGAGAGGTTTCGACGGTCGCTCTCTTTCGGCGGGGGCAGCGTGCATTAGTCGCGAGCTTTACCGGTTCTTAACGCTGGTCACCCGAAGATCACGATCCCGCGGGACCGCATCGGAGCACGGTCATGGATCTCATGGGCATTCCGTTGTTCGACGCGCTGGTCAAGCGCATGACGTGGCTCGGCAGCCGGCAGACTGTGCTGGCCGAAAATGTGGCCAATGCCAACACGCCCGGCTATGTCGCCCGCGATCTGCCGCCGCCCGATTTCAAAAGCCTGTTGCAGGGCCAAAAGCCGTTCACCCTGACGACGACGCAGCCCAACCACATCGCGATATCGAGCAATGTGAACGCGCAGGCGCAGCCCGAGTCGGTTCCGGACCGCGGGATCGACGGCAACGGCGTCTCGCTCGAGGAGGAGATGATGAAGGTGTCGGAGACCGCCAACGACTTCGCGCTGACAACGACGGTCTATCGCGCCAATCTCAATATCATCAAGACCGTGATCGGGAACTCCTGAGCGGCGCAGAGGCGACGATGGATTTCAACACACCGCTCGACATCGCCTATTCCGGTATGACGGCGCAGAGCGCCAGGCTCAAGGTCATCGCCGAGAATCTTGCCAACGCGGATTCGACCGCAAGCACGCCCGGCGGCACGCCCTATCGGCGCCAGGTCGTAACCTTCCGTGACGTCTTCAACCGCACCCTCGGGGTGGATCAGGTAAAGGTCGGGAGCGTCATTGCCGCGGGCGGCGCCTTCGGCACGAAATACGAGCCCGGCCATCCGGCGGCCGACGCCGATGGCTATGTGCTCATGCCCAACGTCGATCCGGTCACCGAGCTTCTGGACATGCGCGAAGCGCAGCGCAGCTACGACGCCAATCTCAATGTCATCGATGCCGTCAAGTCGATGGTGAGTCGTACCATCGACTTGCTGCACGGCTGATTGCGAAAGGAACGACGATGACGACGGTCAATGTCATGGATGCTGTCAATGCCTACGCCAATGCCGGGCGCATGGCGGAGGCGGGTGGAACCGGCGCGTCCTCGGGCGCGGGCTCGAGTTTCGGCGATCTCGTCCGCAACGCCGCCAACGGCGTGGTGGATACCATCGCCAAAGGCGAGCAGGCGTCGCTGCAGGCGGCCGCAGGCAAGGCCGATCTTACCCAGGTGACCGAAGCCGTCTCCAACGCCCAGGTGGCGGTGCAGACGGTGGTGGCCGTGCGCGACCGCGTCGTGCAGGCCTACCAGGACATCATGCGCATGCCGATCTGAGCCGTGAGCGCCAACGAAGCCATCGGGATCGGCCGCGAGGCGATCATCGTCGCGATCAAGCTCGGCGCGCCGGCGATGCTGCTCGCGCTCGTCGTCGGTCTTGCCATCGCCTTCCTTCAGGCGCTGACGCAGATCCAGGAGATGACGCTGACCTTCGTGCCGAAGATGCTCGTCATCCTGCTGTCGCTCATGCTCTTCATGCCGTTCATGCTTTCGACGCTGACGACCTTCACCCAATCGCTGATGGACCGGATCATCTCCGGGTAGCGGCGGCGCGCGGCGACGAGGAGGGGACGGCACGTGCCGCTCACGGAATTCCTGCCGACCAATCTCTATGCAGCCTTCCTCATCTTCTCCCGCATCGGGACGATGATGATGCTGATGCCGGGCTTCGGCGAGGTGTTCGTGCCGCAGCGCTATCGCCTTCTTCTCGCCCTGTTCATGGCGGCGCTGCTGACGCCGGTGCTGTTGCCGGTGCTGCCGCCGCTGCCGTCGAGCCCGGCGCGACTGGCGGTCATCGTCGGCGGCGAGGTGGCCATCGGCGCCTTCATCGGCACCGTGGCCCGGATCCTGGTCGGCGCGCTCGAGACCGCGGGCACGGTCGTCTCGCTGCAATTGGGGCTCTCCGCCGCCGCCATGTTCAACCCGCTCGGCGATCAGAGCGACAGCCCGCTGCCGAGCGCGCTCCTCGGGATGCTGGGGATCGTGCTGATCTTCGTCACCAATCTTTATCAGATGCTGCTGCGGGCCGCGGTCGAGAGCTACGCGGTGTTTACGCCGGGCGCGCTGCCGCCGCTGGGCGATTTCTCCAACGCGGTGGCGCATGTCGTCGCCGGCTCGTTCCGGCTCGGCATCGAGATCGCATCGCCATTCATCGTGCTGGGGCTGGTGTTCTTCCTGGCGCTCGGCCTGGTCGCGCGGATGGTGCCGCAATTGCAGGTGATGTTCATCGCGCAGCCGTTGCAGATCATCGCCGGGCTGTTCGTCTTCGCCGCCGTGCTGGTGACGGGGATGCGTTGGTTCCTCGACGAATTCGTGCGTCAGTTCGCGTTCCTCGCCGGGCATTGAGCGATGGCCCAGGAATCCGACGGCGGCCAAAAAACAGAAGAGCCATCGCAACGTCGGCTGCAGCGTGCGCGCGACGAGGGCCAGGTCGCCCAGTCGCGCGAGATCAACACCTGGTTCCTGCTCGCGACGAGCGGCATCATTGTCATCTTCCTCGCGCCGGCGATCGGCCATTCGCTCGTTGGGCTCCTGGGCGCGTTCGTCGATCCGACGCGCTTTCTTTCGGCCGACGGCATCTTGTGGCCGGCGGTCGTGGCCGATCTTCGCGCGGTGATGGCGGCGTTCGTGTTGCCGATGCTGCTGCTCACGGCGGCGGCGGCGGCGGGGACGTTGGCGCAGATCGGCTTCGTCTTCGCCACCGACAAGCTCGGCTTCGATGTGTCGCGGGTTTCGCCGCTGGCGGGATTCGGGCGGCTGTTCTCGTTCCGCTCCCTGGTCGAGACGCTCAAGAGCCTGGCCAAGATGGTGCTGGTGGGGACGGTGGCGGCCACAATGCTGCGCGGCGAAATCATGCGCGTGCCGCTGCTGGGGCTGGCGCCCGAGGACCTGCCGGCCGAGATCGAGCGACTGGTGCTGCGCCTGCTGCTGGGCGTGCTGTCGGTGCTGACGGTGCTCGCCGGCGCCGACTACGTCTATCAGCGGCTGTCGCTCTTGCGGTCGCTGCGGATGACGCGGCGCGAGGTCAAGGACGAGCTGAAGCAATCCGACGGCGACCCGCTGATCAAGGCGCGACTGCGGCAGATCCGCACCGAGCGCGCGCGTCGGCGCATGATGGCGGCGGTGCCAGGCGCGTCGGTCGTGATCACCAATCCGACCCATTTCGCGGTCGCGCTGAAATACGAGATGGGTGAATCCGGCGCGCCGCGCGTCGTCGCCAAGGGCGCCGATCTGATCGCGCAGCGCATCCGCGACATCGCCACCGAGAACGGCGTGCCGGTGATGGAGAATCCGCCGCTCGCGCGCGCGCTCTATGCCAGCGTCGAACTCGACCGCGAGATTCCGCCCGAGCACTACAAGGCGGTGGCCGAGGTCATCGGCTACGTCTTCCGCCTCAAGGGCAAAATCCGGCCGCCGACCTAATGCCTATGGTAAATTGAGGTGATGGACATGCCCTATGACCGCGAGCGGTCGGCGATGGCGAGCATCGCCGCCGCGACCGAAACGGCGCCGGCGGCGAGCGCCTACGTGCCGGGCTGGGTCGTCGGGCTCGGCGCCGCTTCCACGGTGATCGCGCTGGCGGCGCTGGCGCTGGCGGTCGTCTCGCTTGCCGGGGTTGGCGCCTATGCGGCGGTTCGGCTGGCGGCGCTGACGCTGGCGGCGCTGGCGCTCGCCTGCGGCGGCGCGGCCGTGGTGGCGCGTGTCGCCGTCGGTCGGCTGGCGGACCGGTTGGCGCTGCTGAACAGCGCGCTCGAATCCTCCGACGACGCCCATCTCCTCGTCGCGCCCGACGGCACCGCCGCCTATGCCAATGCCGCCTTCGGGCACCGCTTCGGCGCCGGCCGCCGGCCGCTCGAGTCGCTGGCGCAGCGCCTCGCGCATGACGAGGAAGCGGCGCGGGAATTCGCCCGGCTCGGGCGCGACGTGGCGGCGAGCGGCGCGGCCGCCGGCCAGATCGCACTGGCCAGCGGCGGCGCGTCGCCATCGTGGCTCGCGGTCGCGGCGCATCGCCTGTCCGGGCAGGACGGCCATACGCTGTGGCGCTTCGCCGACATCACCGCCCGCCACGAGATGGAGCAGGTGATCCACGACGAGCAGGCGAAGCTCGCCGACTTCATCGACCATGCGCCGATCGGGTTTTATTCGGTCGATGGCGACGGGCGGTTCCGCTTCGTCAACCAGGCGCTGGCGGAATGGCTGGGCGCCGATGCCGGCGCGCTGGTCGAGAGCGGCGCGCGGCTAGAGGAATTCTTGGCCGCGCCGGCGCCGCCCGGCACGCCCGCGCACGCCCCGTTCGAGGGCAGCGAGGGCGAGTCCCGAGGCGAGGTCGTGCTGCGCGGGCGTCAGGGACGCGTCCTCAACGCCCGCGTCACCCAGAGCGTGGTGCGCGACGCGGCGGCGCTGCGCACGCGCTCGGTGGTTCAAGACCTGACGCGCGAGCGCGAATGGGAGGAGGCGCTGCGCCTGTCGCGCCAGCGATTCCGCCGGTTTTTCGCCAATGCACCGGTCGGGATCGCGCTCGTCGACCGCGACGGGCGGCTCGAAGAGGCGAACCGGGCGCTGTGCGAACTGTTCGGCTTCGCGCCATCGGAACTGATCGGCAAGACCGTGGTGAGCCTGCTCGACGCCGCGGACGCCGCCGCGCTGGCGGCTCCGATCGCCGCCGCGGCCGCGGGCACGCCGGTCGCGGGAGGGGTCGAGATCCGGCTGCACGGCGCCCGCGACAAGAGCGCGGCGGTGTTTGTCAGCCGGCTCGAAGGGGCCGAGGACGGCGCCGGCGGCCTCATCCTCCATTTCATCGACACCACCGAGCAGAAGAGCCTCGAGGCGCAATTTGCCCAGTCGCAGAAGATGCAGGCGGTGGGCCAGCTCGCCGGCGGCGTGGCGCATGATTTCAACAACTTGCTGACGGCCATGATCGGCTTCTGCGATCTCCTGCTGCTGCGCTTTCGGCTCGGCGATCCCGCCTTCGCCGACATCATGCAGATCAAGCAGAACGCCAACCGCGCCGCCAATCTCGTCCGCCAGCTCCTGGCGTTCTCGCGGCAGCAGAGCCTGCAGCCGCGTATCCTCAGCATTACCGACGTGCTGGCCGAGCTGTCGCACCTCTTGCGCCGCCTCATCGGCGAGAACATCGAGCTCAAGGTCGTCCATGGCCGCGACCTCGGCCGGGTCAAGGTGGACCAGGGGCAGCTCGAGCAGGTGATCATCAATCTGGCCGTCAACGCCCGCGACGCCATGGCTGCCGGCGGCACGCTCACCATCCGCACCGCCAATGTCGCCTTCGACGCACCGCTGCGGCGCGGCCACGAGCTGATCACACCCGGCGCCTATGTCCAGATCGAGGTGCGCGACACCGGGATCGGCATCCCCAAGGAGAACCTCGAACGCATCTTCGAGCCGTTTTTTTCGACCAAGGAGGTGGGATCGGGAACCGGGCTCGGGCTTTCAACTGTCTACGGCATCGTCAAGCAGACCGGCGGGTTCATCTTCGTGGAAAGCGAGCCGGCGCAGGGCGCGGCCTTCGTCATTCTGCTGCCGCGTCTCGAGGGCGCGGCGGCGGAAGAAGCGGGCGCGGCGGTTCGCACCGAAAGCGGCGAGGCGCAGGCCGGGCGCGACCTCACCGGCGCGGGCACGGTGCTCCTGGTCGAGGACGAGGACCCGGTGCGGCTGTTCAGCGCGCGGGCGCTGCGCAACAAGGGCTACAAGGTGGTCGAGGCGCGCAGCGGCGAGGCCGCCCTCGACATCATCACCGCCGGGCAGGAGCGCATCGACCTCCTTATCTCCGACGTGGTGATGCCGCGCATGGACGGGCCGAGCCTGATCAAGGAGGTGCGCCGCCTCCATCCGGAGATGAAGGTGATCTTCATCTCGGGCTATGCCGAAGACGCCTTCCGCAACCGTCTCGGCAACGACAGCGACATCCATTTCCTGCCCAAGCCCTTCAGCCTGAAGCAGCTTGCCGGCAAGGTGAAGGAGGTCATGCTCGCTGGCGGAGCATAGGGGGAGCGGGCTCGCCTCGCGCTTAGAACAAAAGTGGTACTTGCAATTCGGAACAAACCATGCACAATGGCCCGCATTGCAAGCCCATGGCCCCTATGGAATAAGGGAGGTGCGGGATGTCGGTGACCGCGTTGCGTCTAATGGACAAGGAAACCGTGGACAAGCAGAAGGCTTTGGACGCCGCCTTGGGCCAGATCGAACGGTCCTTCGGCAAGGGCTCGATCATGAAGCTCGGCTCGCGCGAGGCGGCGACCGAGTCCGAGGTCATTTCGACGGGCTCGCTCGGCCTTGACATCGCGCTTGGGATCGGCGGCCTGCCGCGCGGCCGCATCGTCGAAATCTACGGGCCGGAAAGCTCGGGCAAGACCACGCTCGCGCTCCATGTCCTTGCCGAGGCGCAGCGCGCCGGCGGCACCTGCGCCTTCATCGACGCCGAGCACGCCCTCGACCCCGCCTATGCGCGCAAGCTCGGCGTCAATATCGACGAACTGCTCATCTCCCAGCCCGATGCCGGCGAACAGGCACTCGAGATCGCCGACACGCTGGTGCGCTCGGGCGCCATCGACGTCCTGGTGGTCGATTCGGTCGCGGCGCTGGTGCCGCGCGCCGAACTCGAGGGCGAGATGGGCGACAACCATATGGGGCTGCACGCGCGCCTGATGAGCCAGGCGCTACGCAAGCTTACCGGTTCCATCTCCAAGTCGCGCTCGATGGTGATCTTCATCAATCAGATCCGCATGAAGATCGGCGTCATGTTCGGCAATCCCGAGACCACGACCGGCGGCCACGCGCTCAAGTTCTACGCCTCGGTGCGGCTCGACATCCGCCGCATCGGCGCGATCAAGGAGCGCGAACAGACCATCGGCAACCAGACCCGCGTCAAGGTGGTCAAGAACAAGATGGCGCCGCCGTTCAAGGTGGTCGAGTTCGACATCATGTACGGCGAGGGCATCTCGAAGCGCGGCGAACTCCTGGATCTCGGCCTGCAGGCCGGGGTGGTCGAGAAATCGGGCTCGTGGTTCTCGCATGACGGCCAGCGTATCGGCCAGGGCCGCGAGAACGCCAAGGCCTTTCTCAAGGACCATGCCGATATCGCCGAGCAGATCGAGCGCGCCATCCGCGGCAATGCCGGTCTCGTCGCCGATGCGATGATGGCGGCCGGCACCGACGCCGCCGCCGAGGAATGAACAGGGAGCGCTGACCCGCCCGACGGCGGCGCGGCAAGCGGCCGGTGATGCGGTGGCCAGGGCCGAGGCGTCCGGCGCGTGTCGGACATCTCGGCCGCGCCGCACGCCGCCATGCGCGGCGATCCGGTTGACGGGTTCGACGGCTTTTCCCGAAGGCTTTCCCTGCGATGTCGCGACGGTCTGCGGCGGGCGAACTTTACAGTTCGCGCCGCCGCGGGCTAAATCGGCGGCGGGCGGACCGGCCTGCGTCTTGGCCGCGCCCGGGGGAAGGACCACATCTCGCCCATGCTGACCAACGACATCCGCGCCGCGTTCCTTGCCTATTTCGTGCGCAACGGCCACGAGGCGGTGCCGTCCAGCCCGCTCGTGCCGCGCAACGATCCGACGTTGCTCTTCACCAATGCCGGCATGGTGCAGTTCAAGAACGTCTTCACCGGCGTCGAGAAGCGCCCCTATCGCCGCGCCGCCACGGCGCAGAAATGTGTCCGCGCCGGCGGCAAGCACAACGACCTTGAGAATGTCGGCTATACCGCGCGCCATCACACATTCTTCGAGATGCTCGGCAATTTTTCGTTCGGCGACTACTTCAAGGAACAGGCGATCGAATTCGCCTGGACACTGGTGACGAAGGAATTCGGCGTCGGGCGCGACCGGCTCGTCGTCACGGTCTATGCCGAGGACGAGGATGCGGCGCGGCTGTGGGCCAAGATCGCCGGTCTCCCCGAATCTCGAATCATCCGCATCGCCACCACCGATAATTTCTGGGCGATGGGCGATACCGGGCCGTGCGGCCCGTGCTCCGAGATCTTCTACGATCACGGCGAGGGCATCCCTGGCGGACCGCCGGGCAGCGCCGATGCCGACGGCGACCGCTTCGTCGAGATCTGGAACCTCGTATTCATGCAGTACGAGCAGCGCGCGCCGGGCGAGCGCGTCGACCTGCCGCGGCCGTCGATCGATACCGGCATGGGGATCGAGCGCATCGCAGCAGTGCTCCAGGGCAAGCACGACAATTACGACACCGATGTCCTGCGCGGGCTCGTCCTGGCCTCGGCCGAGGCCTCGGGCGTCGCCCCCGATGGCCCGCACGCGGTGTCGCACCGCGTCATCGCCGACCATTTGCGCGCCGCGTCGTTCCTCATCGCCGACGGCGTGATGCCGGCCAAGGAGGGGCGCGGCTACGTGTTGCGCCGGATCATGCGCCGCGCCATGCGCCACGCGCATATTCTCGGCTGCAAGGAACCGCTGCTGTGGCGGCTCGTGCCGGTGCTGGTGCGGCAGATGGGCGCCGCCTATTCCGAGCTGGCGCGGGCCGAGCCGCTGGTCATCGAGACGCTGCGGCTCGAAGAAGTGTCGTTCAAGGACATGCTCGCGCGCGGCTTGCGGCTCCTCGACGACGAGGAATCGCGGCTCACGCCTGGCGCGCCGTTCCCCGGCGAGGTCGCGTTCCGGCTCTATGACACGTTCGGCTTCCCGCTCGACCTCACCGAGGACGTGCTGCGCGGGCGCGATCGCAAGGTGGCGGTCGAAGGCTTCGATGCGGCGATGGAGCGCCAACGCCAGGAAGCGCGCAAGAGCTGGGTCGGCTCGGGTGAGGCGGCCGAAGAAGGGTTCTGGTTCGCGCTGCGCGATGCCGTCGGTCCGACCGAATTCCTGGGCTATGACGCTCCCGTTGCCGAGGGCAAGATCGTCGCCATCCTGCGCGGCAATGTGAGCGTGGAATCGATCAAGGCCGGCGAGGAAGCCGCGATCGTTGTCAACCAGACGCCGTTCTATGCCGAATCGGGCGGCCAGGTCGGCGACACCGGCGCGATGTTCTCGGCCGCGGGCGGCGAATTCGCGGTCGCCGACACGCAGAAGCAAGCCGGCGACCTCTTTGTCCATTACGGCCGGCTGACCCACGGCACGTTGCGGCGCGACGAGGTGGTCGAGCTTCGGATCGACGAGGCGCGGCGGCGCAGCCTGCGCGCCAATCACTCGGTGACGCACCTGCTGCACCAGGCGCTGCGCCGGCGCCTGGGCGAGCACGTGACGCAGAAGGGCTCGCTGGTGGCGCCCGATCGCCTGCGCTTCGATTTCAGCCATCCGCGCGCCGTCGGCGCCGACGATCTCCACGCCATCGAGGCGGAGGTGAATCGCCGCATCCGCGACAATGCCGAGGTCCGGACCCGCCTGATGACCCCCGACACCGCCGTGGCTGAAGGCGCGCTCGCGCTCTTCGGCGAGAAATACGGCGACGAGGTGCGCGTGGTCGCGATGGGTGCGGACCAGGATGGCGCTGGCGCGCGACCGTTCTCGGTCGAGCTGTGCGGCGGCACGCATGTTCGCCGCACCGGCGATATCGGGCTGTTCAAGATCGTGGCGGAGAGCGCTGTCGCCGCGGGCGTGCGGCGGATCGAGGCGCTGACGGGCGCCGCAGCCGAGGCGCATGTCGCCGCCGAAGAGGAATGGCTGCGCCAGGCCGCCCAGGCGGTGCGGGCATCGGCGGCCGAGCTGCCGGCACGCGTCGCGGCGCTGGTCGAGGAGCGGCGGCGACTCGAGCGCGAACTCGCCGATGCACGCCGCCTCGCGGCCACTGGCGGCGGCGGCGGCGCGGGCGAGCGCACCAAGGAGGTGGCCGGCGTCAAGTTCGCCGGCCGCACGCTCGACAACGTGCCGCCCAAGGAGCTGAAGAGCCTCGCCGACGATCTGAAGCGCGACATCGGCTCGGGCGTGGTGGCCGTGGTCGCGCGCGCCGACGGCAAGGCATCGATCGTGGTCGCCGTGACCGCCGATCTCGCCGGGCGTTTCAGCGCCGTCGAGTTGGTGCGGCGCGGTGCCGAGGCTCTGGGCGGCAAGGGCGGCGGCGGCCGCCCCGACATGGCCCAGGCCGGCGGCCCCGATGCCGCGCGGGCCGAGGCCGCGCTCGTCGCGGTCGAAGAAGCGCTCGCCGCGATGGCGAAGGTGCCGGTTTAGGCTCCCAGCGCGCGCTTCAATCCGGCGTCGAGCTGGTCGAGGAATTCGGTGGTGGTGAGCCAGGGCTGATCGGGGCTGATCAGGATCGCCAAATCCTTGGTCATGCTGCCGGCCTCGACCGTGTCGACGCATACTTTCTCGAGCGTCGTGGCGAAGCGCTTCAGCGGCTCGTTCTTGTCGAACTCGCCGCGGTACCACAGGCCGCGCGTCCAGGCGAAGATCGAGGCGATGGGATTGGTCGAAGTCGGCTTGCCCTGCTGGTGCAGGCGATAGTGCCGCGTCACCGTGCCGTGCGCGGCCTCGGCCTCGACAGTCTTGCCGTCTGGCGTCAGCAGCACGGAGGTCATAAGACCCAGGGAACCATAGCCCTGCGCCACCACGTCCGACTGCACGTCGCCGTCGTAGTTCTTGCACGCCCAGACGAAATTGCCGCTCCATTTGAGGGCCGCCGCGACCATGTCGTCGATCAGGCGGTGCTCGTAGGTGAGTCCCTTCGCCTTGAACGTCGCGGCGAACTCGCGGTCGAAGATATCCTGGAAGAGGTCCTTGAAGCGGCCGTCATAGACCTTGAGGATCGTGTTCTTGGTTGACAGATAGACCGGGAAACCGCGCTGCAATCCATAATTAAAGCAGGAGCGGGCGAAGCCGCGGATCGACTCGTCGAGATTGTACATGCCGACGGCGATGCCGCTCGCGGGGAAATCGAACACCTCGTATTGCTGCGGCGTGCCGCCGCCGGCGGGCGTGAACGTCATGGTGAGCTTGCCCGGTCCCGGAACCTTGAAATCGGTAGCGCGGTACTGGTCGCCATAGGCGTGGCGGCCGATGATGATCGGCGCGGTCCAGCCCGGCACCAGGCGCGGCACGTTCTTGCACACGATCGGCTCGCGGAAGATGGTGCCGCCGAGGATGTTGCGGATGCTGCCGTTGGGCGAGCGGTACATCTTCTTGAGATTGAATTCCTTGACCCGCGCCTCATCGGGCGTGATGGTGGCGCATTTGACGCCGACGCCGTAGTGCGCGATCGCGTTCGCCGCGTCCACCGTGATCTGATCGTCGGTGCGGTCGCGCTCCTCGATCCCGAGATCGAAATATTTGATGTCGATGTCGAGATAGGGGAGGATCAGTTTCGCTTTGATGAACTGCCAGATGATGCGCGTCATCTCATCGCCGTCGAGCTCGACGACGGGGGTCGCCACCTTGATCTTCTGCATGTCCGCGGATTCCTCTGAGCGCGCCTTCGTGCGGCGCGCGTTATAGCACGCGACCCCAGTGGTGCAAGTTGCGCGGCGCCCGGTTCAGACCAGCTTCGGCTCGGGGACGAGATGCGGCGCGGGCGCGGCCGCCAGCGCCGGCAACAGGTCTTCGACCCGACTGACCACGCGGTAAAATTGCAACGCGCTGCGCGCGGCAAAGCCGCTGGCGACGGCGTGCTCGATGAGCTCGATCAGCGGCGTCCAGTAGCCGGCGATGTCGATGATGACGATCGGCTTGTCGTGCAGGCCGAGCTGCTTCCAGGTCAGCACCTCGATCGTCTCGTCGAGCGTGCCGAGCCCACCCGGCAACACCGCGAACGCGTCAGCGAGGTCGAACATGCGGCGCTTGCGGTCGTGCATGTTGTCGACCACCACGAGTTCGGTCAGCCCGGTGTGGCCGACCTCGCGATCATGCAGGTGGAAGGGAATGATCCCGGTGACGCGCCCGCCCGAAGCGAGCGATGCGTCCGCCATCAGCCCCATCAGGCCGACCCGGCCGCCGCCATAGATCAGTTCGATCCCCGCCGTCGCGAAGATTACCCCGAGCCGCGTTGCCGCCGCACGGTAGATCTCGTCAACCCGGCCCGACGAGCCGCAATAAACGCAAATGCGCTTAACCAAGGCCATGTCCGAACGTCCTCGTCTCTCACCCTCCGCCGTCCTCGCGGGCAGGATGCACCGCCGGCGCGCCGCTTCCAAGTGACATCGTCCGTCGATCGGCGTTGTAACTCTGGGGCAATCGGGTGTAACACCGCGTTAAGGCTGCGGTTGGCGCCTCCAACCGGCCGGGCGATGAAGCCATGAAGCGCAATCACTGGATCGTCATCGTCACAATTCTTGCCGTAGTGGCGGCAGGGTTAACCTTGTTCGACTTGGGCGCGTTTCGCCATCCGGAAATCTCCGCGCCGACAAAGGCGCCGACAACGGCACAGCGTCCCGCCCCGGCGCCGAGCACGGTACAGGCGCCGCAACGGGTGGCGCCGAGCTTCGATGCGGTGCATGTCGGCGCCGATGGCAAAACGGTGATCGCGGGCCGCGCTGCGCCGGGCGCCGAGGTGACGGTGCTCGACCGCGGCACCTCCATCGGCAGGGTCACGGCCGACTCCAACGGAGAATTCGTGTTCATGCCGGAAAAGCCGCTCGCGCCCGGCCCGCAGCAACTGAGCCTCTCGGCGGTCGGTCCCGGCGCCACCGGCAAGCCCACGCCCTCGACGCGCAGCCTCGCCGTGGTGGTGCCGGAACGCCAGCCCGGCGAAGAAGCCTCGCCGCCGGTCGCCGTGTTACTGCCGCAGGATGGCCGCGGCGCGGCGCGGCCCGCGCAGGCCTTGAGCCCGCGGGCAGCGCATCATATCGCGCTCGATATCGTCGAATACGATGCGGCGGGACGCACTCTGCTCGGCGGGCGGGCCGACCCGGGCGCACACATCGCCATCTTCGTGAACGACCGCCGCATCGGGGCGGCGGCGGCCGATACCGAGGGGTCCTGGAACGTCGCGCTCGATACCGGCATTCCGATCGGACATTACCGTCTGCGCCTCGACGGCGGCGCGGCGGGCATGCTTGAGGTCGCCCTCGTCCGGGCCGCTCCCGGCGCGCTCGGTCCCGGCAGCTATTTCGCGGTCGTCCCCGGCAATACGCTCTGGCATCTGGCGCAGCATTCCTATGGCGATGGTGTACGCTACGTCGAGATCTACCGCGCCAACCGGAACAAGATCGAGAATCCCGACCTCATCTATCCGAACCAGCTCCTGGCGGTGCCGACCAAGCCGGATTGAGCTTGGCGCGGCCATGGGGCGGTCAGAGAATTCGTCCCTGAAACGCCGACCGGCCTTCGCGGTCCTCGATTTCCACCACCCAGAGATCGGGGTCGCGCTTCACCTGACGCGCGATGTAGGCATCGGCATCGACTTCGCTCACCGGCGCCGCTCCGGTGGCGCGGAGCCAGGCGCGCGAGCCATCGGGCGCGCGCGTCTCCACCAGCACCGTGCAGCCCATATCTCGCTGATCGAGTTTGACCAGGATGGTTCCCGCGTCCTCATCGCCGCGCCGCGTGACCGCAACGGGCACCGCCCGTAGGCTGCAAAGCCGGATCGCCGCCTGGACAACGAGGCGGGTCTTGAGCCGCGCCTCGCTCACGCGACAACGGGATCAGTCGCGATCGAGCGCGAATTTCGCCGTGAGCGTCCGGCCATGCTTGGCCGCGTGCCGCCGCACGCGCCAACGGCGGTAGCTCGTCCAGCCGAAATCGGCTGACGCCACGAACCCAACCACCGCCAATGTCCAGCCCAAATCGGCCATCTACGCACGCCCACGCGTTGCACGCCTCGCATCCCCCGAAATGAGAACGGCCGATGTGGTGACTTTATTCCTACAGCCTCAGCTATCATGGCGCCGGCGTCTCAACCGCGTCTGAAGTTGATCTCGATCATCACCTTGTTCGGGTCGGCCATGAAGATCTGCCGAATGTTCGCGCTCGGCACGTCGTTCTCGCGGAAGGCCAATTTGAGATCGCCAAAATGCTGCCGCATTCCCTCATAGTCGTCGCCAAGGAACGCGACGTGGTCGAAATTGCCGGTATCCTCGCCGGGCCCGGCGCCGATGCCGGCGCTTTCCGGTACGAGATGAACGACCGGCTGCGGGCCGCAATAGAGCCAGTAGCCGGGGAAGCCGAGATCGGGCCGCGGCCCGACGCGCAATCCCAGGACGTCGACATAGAAATCGCGCGTCCCCTCCATGTCGCGGGTCCGCACTGTGAAGTGGTTGAGTTCGGTCAGGGCCACCGCAATCCTCCCGTGATGGTTACACCTGTTGAAGCGCCGACAGCAGCCATTTGCCGCCCGGGCTGCGCGCGAAGGTCCAAAGCTCCGCCGCCTCGGCCGGGTGATGGGGATCGCCGCCGACCACGGCGTCGGGCTCGCCCGGGTGGCGGTCGGACCGCACGGTATAGTCGATCGCGTGCCAGCGCAGCAGGCAGGACGCATAGTGCAACCGGCCTTCATCCCACGCCTCGCGCAGATCGCCGCGCATCAGTTCGACCTGCTCGACGCGGTTGATCACTCCCTGGCTCTGGTTCTCGGCCAATTCCTCGGCGAAATAGGACAGCATTTCCGGCGTCACCCAGGACCGCAGCGCGGCAAGATCGCCTGCGCTCCAGCCCGCCTGGACCTGTTTCAGCACGGTCTCGAACGCCTGATAGTCGCTCTGGACGATCGCGAGCGGCACGCCGCGATCCCCACCGCCGCCCGCTGGTGGGTACCCGGCGAGGCCGCCGCCGCCGATCGGCCCGAGATGGGGCGCGGACAAGGGCGCATACCGGCGCGTCAGCACACGGAAGCCGAGCCACAGCAGCCCGATGATGAACAGCCACGAGAACACCGAACCGAAAATGCGGCCGAAACCCCCGCCATACCCCATGCCCCAATGCGGAAACAGCATGCTGCCCAGCCAGCCGCCGAACAGGCCGCCGGCTAGCCCGGTCCAGAACGGATGGGAATTGCTATAACCATAGCCGTAGCCCGACCCACCTGCGGTTCGCGGACTCTGCGGTGTGATGCTGCGCTGCATCGGCAGGTCATAGGTCCGGGTGCCGCGACTGCCCTGATTGAAGAAACTGCCACTGCCAAAGCTGCGATAGCTGCCGCCGGCGCGCGCAGCCGCAAGCGAAGGAACCAATGCGATCAGACCGACAATAAGCAAGACGCTGAGGTTGCGCCAACGGAGCATCGGGGCTCTCCTGTCCCGGCGGCCGGTGCCGGCCACCGCGGATGGTCCATATCTCGCTCCGGCCCGGGCGCGTTGCAAGCGGCTTTCGTCCTGCGGAAAGGCGCGTTAACCTTCGACTCGGGCGACCGAGACGGCCATCGGCCGGATCCCGGCCGTCCGTGTGCTACGGCAACGGAGCGGCGGTGCATGAATCCGACGAAGCGATTGGCCGATCGCGGCGACCCGCGCGACACTGCATTGCGCCGGTTTATGGCGATCCGGCGGCGAACCGAAGACCTCGTGGCACCGCTCTCGCCCGAGGACCAGACCGTTCAATCGATGCCGGATGCCAGCCCGACCAAGTGGCATCGCGCCCACACCACCTGGTTTTTCGAGACTTTCCTGCTGCTGCCGAACCTTCCGGACTACCGCGCGTTTCATCCGCAGTTCGGCTATCTGTTCAATTCCTATTACGAGGCGGTGGGGCCGCGCCATCCGCGGCCGCAGCGCGGCGTGCTGTCGCGGCCGGGCATGGCCGAGATCGCGGCCTATCGCCGGCATGTCGACGGCGCGATGGCGCAGCTTGCCGGCACGCTCGGCGAAGCGGAATGGCGCGACCTGCAACCGTTGATCGAACTGGGGCTCAACCACGAGGAGCAGCATCAGGAATTGATCCTGATGGATATCAAGCATGCGTTTTCGCTCAATTCGCTCGAGCCGGCTTATGCGCCGCCGCGGCCGCTCGAGCGGCGCGAGGCGGCGCCGATGACGTTCGTGGCGGGTCCGGGCGGATTGGCGTCGATCGGGCACGACGGCGCGGGTTTCGCCTTCGATAACGAGGGACCGAGGCATCGGGTCTGGCTCTCGCCGTTCCGTCTTGCCTCGCGCCTCGTCACCTGCGGGGAATATCTCGCGTTCATCGCGGCGGATGGGTATTGCCGGCCGGAACTGTGGCTGTCGGACGGCTGGACCACGGTGCAGCGCGAGGGATGGACGGCGCCGCTCTATTGGCGCTGCGACGATCGCGCCTGGGGCGTCTTCACCCTGTCGGGGCGGCGCCGGCTCGACGAGGCCGAGCCCGTCTGCCACGTCAGCTATTACGAGGCCGACGCCTATGCCCGCTGGGCCGGCAAGCGGCTGCCGACCGAGGCCGAGTGGGAGGCGACGGCGGCCGAGGCGGCGGTCACGCCCGCCGGCAACCTGATGGATCGCGGCATCTACCATCCGATGGCCGCGGCGCCGGCCGACGGGCTGACCCAGATGGTGGGCGACGCCTGGGAGTGGACGCAGAGTTCCTATGTCGCCTATCCCGGCTTCCGCCCGTCGGCCGACGCGGTCGGCGAGTACAACGGCAAGTTCATGGTCAACCAGATGGTGCTGCGCGGCGGCGCGGCGGTGACGCCGCCGGGCCATGTCCGCCTCAGCTATCGCAATTTCTTTCCCGCCGGGGCGCGTTGGCCGTTCGCCGGCATCAGGCTCGCGGAGGATGCATGAGAAAGAGTCAAGCGCTTGCGGTCTTCCGCGACTTCGCTCCGAGCGAGGAGAGCTTCCGCGACGCCGCTCTCACCGGATTGGGACGGCGCCAGAAAACGCTTCCCTGCCGCTTTCTCTACGATGCCAGCGGCGCGGCACTGTTCGAGG
Organism: Allostellaceae bacterium; assembly: GCA_035532935.1. Lineage (GTDB taxonomy): Bacteria > Pseudomonadota > Alphaproteobacteria > ATCC43930 > CGMCC-115725 > DATJLY01. The sequence goes on along the minus strand of DATKQE010000031.1, from coordinate 24,865 downwards.
CGATCTGCGAGCTCCCCGAGTATTACCTGACTCGGACCGAGACCGCGATCCTCGAGGACAGAGCCGAGGAAATCGCTGCTATGGTCGGGCCCGGCTGCAGCCTGATCGAGTTCGGCGCTGGCGCGATCCGCAAGGTGCGGACGCTGCTGCGCGCCTTCGACGCGCCGGCCGCCTATGTCGCGATCGACATCTCGCGCGAGCAGCTTCGCCACGCCGCCGAAGACCTCGCCGCGGAGTTCCCCGGGCTCGCTATCGTCGCCGTCTGCGCCGATTACATGCGGCCGCTTGATCTCGGCCCGCTGCCGGCGACGGGCGGCCGGCGGCTCGGGTTCTTTCCCGGCTCGACCATCGGCAATTTCACGCCCGGCGAGGCGGTCGATTTCCTCATCGGCAGCCGCCGCGTCGTCGGCGCGGACGGCGCCCTCTTGGTGGGTGTCGATCTGCAAAAGGACCCGGCGGTGCTCGAGGCTGCCTATAACGATTCCCAAGGCGTCACTGCCGCCTTCAATCTCAACCTGCTCGAGCGCATGAACCGCGACCTCGGCGCCGATTTCGATCTGCGCCGCTTCGCCCACGATGCCTTCTACAATGCGCTTGCCGGCCGCATCGAGATCTACATTCGGAGTCTCGCCGACCAGATCGTGACCGTCGCCGGCCACGGGATCCGCTTTGCCGCCGGCGAGCGCATCCACACCGAGGATTCCCACAAATATACGGTGATCGGCTTCCATCGCCTGGCGGCACGCGCCGGCTATCGCCCGCTCGGAACGTGGACCGACCGCAACCGGCTGTTCAGCATTCATCTCCTGACTCCGACATGAGCGCGCGGCGCGACGACGCGCCGGCCGATCGACAAGAACGATGGAGGAGCGCGAGATGGCGGAAGAGGGGAGAGCGGCGCCGGCGTCGTCCTGGGTCGCCAAGGCCAAGGCGGTGGCCGGGGCCATCCGAGCCGAGGGCGCGCGTAACGACGGCGCGGGCCGGCTCAGCGAGGCGGCCATCGCCGCCTTGCGCAGCGGCGATTTCTTCGGGCTGCTGGTCCCGCGCTGCTTCGGCGGCGCCGAGGCCGGGCCGGTCGAGGCGCTCGCGGTGATCGAGACCATCAGCGAGGCCGACGGCTCGACCGGATGGGTAATGATGGCTTGCAACGTCGGCACCGGATCCGCCGCGGCCTATCTTCCCCGCCCGGGCGCGCAGGCGGTGTTCGGCGATCGCCGCACCATCCCGATCATCTGCGGCGAGGGCGCGCCCAAGGGCCGGGCCGATGTCGACGGCAAGGGCTTCCGCCTCACCGGCCGCTGGAGCTACGGCAGCGGCGTGCTCCATGCGGAATACCTGCACACCGGCGGCATGGTCTATGAGAACGGCGTCCCGCGCGAGGCGCGGACCTTCATCCTTCCCGCGCGCCATGCGCGGTTCTTCGACAACTGGGACGTCGTCGGCCTCCGGGGGACGGCGAGCATCGACTACGCGCTCGACAATGTCTACGTGCCGGCGGAATTCACGCATTCGCCCAACACCCTCGTTGCGGTGCAGGGCGGCGACGCCTATCGCATCGGCATCGTCGGCATGTCGCCGCTCGGCCATACCGGATTCACGCTCGGGCTCGGCCGCCGCGTGCTCGACGAATTGGCGGTGCTCGCGCGCGCGCCCGAGGGACGCCCGAGCCCGCTTGCCGCGCCTGGCGGCGGCGAGAGCTTCCACGAGGGCTATGGCGCGGCCGAAGCCAAGTTCCGTGCGGCCCGAGCCTTTTGCTACGAGGTCTGGGGCGAGGTTCAGGCGACGCTCGACAAGGGCGGTCCCGTGTCCACGCGCGAGTTCACCCTGATGCGGCTGTCGCTCAATCATGTCACCATGGCGGTCTCCGAGGTCTGCGCCTTCGCCCACCGCTATGGCGGCGGGGTGTCGATCCGCGGCGGCATCCTGCAGCGCTGCGTGCGCGACATGCTGACGGCGACGCAGCACCGCATCGTCTCGCCCTACATGCTGCGCGAATGCGCGCGCGAACTGCTCGGCCTCGCCGAAGGCAAGGTCTGGATCAGCCGGGGCCTCGTCGATCCAGTGTGACGGGCAGCGACGCCGGTCAGAACTGGTAACCCATGATCAGCGAGGCGGCGAACTGATTCCGGTCCTGCACGATCGGGCTGTTGCCGGCGCTGTCGACCAGCCGCTCGAGCGACAGATCGCCATCGAGGAACCAGTGATCGGAAAAGAAATAGATCGCCGACGCGCCGACACCGAAATTCTTGAATCCGGCCTGCGCGTGATAAACCGGAAATTGTGCGGCCGCCGCCTGGGCGGAGCTGATGCCGAAATAGGACTGCATGTAGCGGTCGTCCGCGAAAGTGACGCTGGGTCCGAGGAAAACGATCAGATCGTTGCGGGCGACGACCGGCACATAGGCGCCGATATCGCCGATGAGGCCTTCGTTGCCGCCGAGGGCGCGCCGCAGATCGGCCGTGAGCACGAACGGAAGCACCACGCCCTCGGCGAACAAGCGCACTTCCGGCGCACCCTCGACATTGCCGAGACCGCGCAACCGGCCGCTCACATCTTCGTCGCGGCCGAGATCGTAGCCCACGGCGATGCCGGCGCGATAAGTCTTGCCGTGTAAAATATTGACGCCGACACCGTCGCCGCTCGAGGCAAAGGCGATGTCCTTGTAGCGTATGTCGAAGGACGGTGCCGGGACGGCGCGGTATCGGCTCGAACCCTCGTAGAGCGGCAGCACCGCCATGCCGATCCCCACCGAGGCCCGCCAATCGGGGACCGGTCCGCCGAGCGGCGCGAGCACGATGCCGGCGGCGTTCTGCCAATAATTGAAAGGCGTAGGGGTCTGCGCCGCCGCCGTTGCGGCCCAGAGCAGCCCGGCAAGAACAAGCGCGACGCGCAGTCTCAACCCCATCGGATGCCCGTGCATTGCCTAAGGCTGCCCATGACTCTGCCGTTTCAGCTTTGCGCCGAGCCGCACGGTCGCTGCCTCGGCCGCGGCGACGGCGCTGATATAGGCGCCATGCGCCGTGCCGAAGAAATTGATCGAGCATGCCTCGCCGGCGAAGAACAAGCGATCGTTCACCGGGGCGGCAAGTAAGGCGCGGTCGTCGGCATGTCCGGGCAACGCGCAGGAATACGACCCGCGCGCCAGAGGGTCGCTCACCCAGGCCGAATGCGCCAGCGGCCGCAATCGTTTCCGCATGTCCGCGCCGAACAGTCCGATCAGTTCGTCGATCGCGAATTCCGCCATGGCCTCCGGTCCCTCGCGCTCGAGCCCGGTGGCGAGCATGCCGCCGAAATAGGCAGAAATCATCGGCCAGCCATGCGGGCGGATTTGATAGCCTCCGGTTGCCGTGCGATCGGTGGCGCCGACGAGGTGGCGGTCCCGCGGCAGCGCGTCGAGTGGGCCGTCGATCGCGAGGAAGAGCTTGTTGGCGATGCCGAGCGGCAACCCGGCTGCGGCGGCCATCTTGTCCGGCAGCGGCGGCGTGAAGCGGATCGCCTCGGCTGCCAGCAGGTTGGTGGAGATTGTGACGATGACTGCGCGGGCGCGAAGATCGCCGCGGTCGGTGCCTATCGTGATGGTCCGGCTGCGGTGGTCGATGTGCTTCACCGTCGTGTTGAGCTGCACGGGCGCCGCCGCGCCATAGGCCTGGAGCAGTGTGCCATAGCCGCGCGGCACCCGCCAGTTGAGCTGGCTGTTCTCGTAGCGGTCATGGTCCCTGACCGAGACGCGCTCGAGCTCGGCGCCGTTGGCCCAGGTGCTGATCGCCCGCAGCAGGCCGTTCCAACGGCCGCCCGGCTCCAGCAACGTGGCTTCGGCGAGATCGTCGCCGCTCGCGGCCGCCGCGGCGCAGCGTGCGTCGAACGCCTCGCGCGCCGCGATCCAATCTTCCTGCGCCGCCGTGCCACGGTGCCAGGCGACGCGCTGTCCCCAATCCGGCAGGGTCTCGTCAACCGCGAAGCCCAGTTCGCGCGCGATCCCAACCCACGGATTGCTTTCGGCCGAATGCAGCCACTCGCAGCCGACATCGACGGGAATGCCGAACGCGGTCGGCACGGTAGAGGCGCGACCGCCGAGACGGTCGCGGGCTTCGAGCACCACCACATCGAGACCGGCCGCCATGAGCCGGCGCGCGGCACCGATTCCCGCCGCGCCCGCCCCGACGACGATGACGTCGTACGGGTCCGCACGAGACATGATATGGTCGTTCATGGCGTCATCTTAGCTTCGTGACGGACCAGCCGCGAGAGGAGGATCATGGCTCAGGAACAGAGTTCTTCGTCGGGGGATGCCGGCGCCGCCCATTTTCTGGATGCTGCGGACGATATCCTTGCGCGGTTTCTCGGCCACGACCTGCAAACGGCGACGCTGCGCAGTGCGATCTATCTCGTGATCGCCTGCGCGGTGTTCGCGACCATCGCCGCGCTCGTGCGCTGAAGCCGGTGGCGGTCGCGCTCGCCGCTGCGGCGTTCGGCGCCGGGCCGCCGGTGCTGATCTTGCATGGGCTGTTCGGGGCCGGCGCGAACTGGACCACCGTGGCGCACCATCTTGCCGCGCGGTTCCGCGTCGTCACGCTCGATCTGCGCAATCATGGGGCATCGCCCTGGGCGGAGCCGATGGACTATGCGGCGATGGCCGAGGACGTCGCCGCCTTCATGGCCGCACGGGGAATCGGCCGGGCCGCGCTTGTCGGCCACAGCATGGGCGGCAAGGCCGCGATGGTGCTGGCGCTCACGGAGCCGCACCTGGTGGAACGGCTCGTTGTCGTGGATATCGCGCCCGTCGCCCACCGGCCGCTGCATGGCGTCGAGGTCGAAGCCATGCAGGCGCTCGACCTGCGCGGCGTGCGCCGGCGCGCCGCGGCCGACGCGCTGCTGCGCCTGCGGATTCCGGACGATGCGGTGCGGCACTTCCTGTTGCAGAATCTCGTCGCCGGGCCGGACGGGATGACATGGCGGCTCAACCTCGCCGCGATCGCGGCGGCGATGACGACGCTCGCGGGTTTTCCTGCATTACCCGTCGGCGCCGCCTATCGCGGCCCCGTCCTGGCGGTTCGCGGAGAACGGTCGGATTACATTGCCGACCGCGATCTTCCGGCGTTCCGCAGGCTTTTCCCCACGCTCGACCTCGTTACCATTGCCGGGGCCGGGCATTGGGTTCACGCCGAGCGCCTCGAGGAGTTTCTCGCCGTCGTGACGCCATTCCTGGCAGGCGAATAGGCGGCGGGTCTGCCGCCGCATTTTCCCGTGTGTCCTGCGGCGGGATTGGCTAGGAAGGGGTATGATCGATCTCACCTCGATCGCCGCGTTCGTGCGGGCGACAGCACTGGCCGAGATCGTGCCCCGGTTCCGCGCGCTGGCGCAGGATGACATTCGCGAGAAGCGGCCTGGCGATCTCGTCACGGTCGCCGATGTCGAGGCCGAGCGCGCGCTGAGCCGCGGCCTCGAGGCATTGGTGCCGGGGTCGGTGGCGCTCGGCGAGGAAGGCGTGTTCGCCGACCCGAGCCGGCTCGAACTCATCGCCGGCGACCGGCCGGTGTGGATCATCGATCCGGTTGACGGCACCGGCAATTTCGCCAAGGGTCGGCCGGATTTCGCGGTGATCGTCGCCTATGTCGAGCGCGGCGCGACGACGGCCGGATGGATCTACGATCCGCTCGGCGATGTGCTGGTAGCGGCGCGTCGCGGCGGTGGTGCCTGGTGCGGCGGACAAAGGCTGCGGGTCGCTGACGCCGCGCCGTCTGAGGCCATCACCGGCTCGGCCTATGGCCGCACGCCCGCGGGCGAACGCGCGGCCCAGGCACTGGCCGGCAGCGGCCGCGTCGGCGGCGTGAGCAACCGCGGCTGCAGCGGTCTCGAATATGTCGACGTGGCGCTGGGCCGGGCGCATTTCACGCTCCATTCGCGCTCGCTGCCGTGGGATCACGCCGCCGGCATGCTGCTTGTCGTCGAGGCGGGCGGCGTCGCCGCGTTCCTCGACGGCTCACCCTATGATCCCCGCATTCTCGATCGCAAGCCGCTCGCGGCGGCGAACGCCGAAGCGTGGCGGCTGGTCCACGACATCGTCACCGCGCCGCCGCCGGGGCCATGACGACGCTCGACGGCAAGACCTGCGTCATCACCGGCGCCACGTCCGGCATCGGGCTTGCGACCGCCGAGGCGTTGGCCCGTAAGGGCGCGCGGCTGGTGCTGGTCGGTCGCGACCGGGCAAAAGGCGAGCAGGCGGCTTCGCGGCTCAAGACGCTCTGCCCGGGATGCGAGGTGGTCGTGCTTTATGCCGACCTCGCGCGCCTTGCCGGCGCAAGGCAGCTTGCCGCCGCTGTGCTGGACGCGGCACCACGCATCGACGTGCTCATCAATAATGCCGGCGCGATCTTCCGCCGCCGCGCCGAGACCGGAGACGGGCTCGAGCATACCTTCGCGCTCAATCACATGGCCTATTTCGTGGTGACGCAGTTGCTGCGCGACCGGCTCGTCGCGTCGGCGCCGGCGCGCATCGTCAATGTCGCCTCGACCGCGCATCGCGGCGCCGCGCTCGATTTCGACGATCTCCAGATGGCGCGACATTATGATGGCTGGACCGCCTATCGCCGCTCGAAGCTGTGCAATATCCTCTTCACCCGCGCGCTGGCGCGGCGTCTCGCCGGCAGCGGCGTCACCGCCAACGCTCTCCATCCCGGCTTCGTCGCCAGCCGCTTCGGCGACAATAATGACGGGTTGTTGCGCCTGGTCCTGTCGCTCGGCAAGCGTTTCGTCGCGATCTCGGCGGCGGCCGGGGCCGAGACGCCGGTCCACCTCGCCGCCGCGCCCGAGGTCGCCGATGTGAGCGGGCTCTATTTCGACAAATGCCGCGCCGCCACGCCGTCGCCGGCCGCCCAGGACGATCGTGCGGCCGAGCGCCTGTGGCAGGAGAGCACGCGTCTCGCCGGCTGGTCGCAAGGCAACGCGCCGATCCGACGGTGACGGGTCGAGCGGCGGCGCTTGTTGCCAGCGGTCGTCCCGCGCCTCTATGGTCGGGCGCAAGTCCCAATTCTCCTGCGTTTCCCATGGCGCCGCGAAACCCGTACGAAATTCTGGGCCTCAAGCCGGATGCGAGCGACGACGAGATTCGCACCGTCTATCGTCGCCTCGCCAAGCGCTATCACCCGGATCTCAATCCCGGCAACAAGGAGGCGGAGGCGCGGTTCAAGGAAATCGCCGCCGCCTATGACCTCCTGTCCGACAAGGAAAAGCGTGCCCGCTTCGACCGCGGCGAGATCGACGAATCGGGCGCGGAACGGCCGCCGCCCGGCTATTCCTGGCGCGGCTACGCCGAGGGCGCGCCGGGAGCCAAATATCACGAGGGCGAGGGCGTCACGCCGGAGGATGTCGACGAGCTGTTCGGAGCGTTCGGCCGTGGGCACGGCGGGTTCCGCATGCGCGGGCCGGACCAGCATTTCGTCCTCACGGTCGAATTCCTCGACGCCGTGAGAGGCGCGCGCAAGCGCCTCGAACTCGGCCGCGGACATACGCTCGATGTCACGGTTCCGGCCGGCGTGCGCGACGGCCAGGTTCTTCGGCTCAAGGGACAGGGCGGGCCGGGGATCGGCGGCGGTCCGGCGGGCGACGCCTTGATCGAGGTACGGGTGGCGTCGCATCCGGTGTTCCGGCGCGAGGGCGACGACATCCACGTCGATCTGCCGGTGAGCCTGCCCGAGGCGGTGCTGGGCGGCCGCATCAGCGTGCCGACGCCCGACGGCCCCGTGACCATGACGGTGCCGCCCGACTCCAACACCGGCCGGGTCCTGCGTCTCAGAGGCAAGGGCGTGGCGCGCGCCGACGGCACGCGCGGCGACGAGTACGTGACGCTGAAAGTGGTGCTGCCCGAGGGCGACAAGGAGCTTGCCACGTTCCTGCGCCAATGGGCGCCCGGCCATCCCTACGATCCCCGCCACGGCACGAGCAAGCCATGATCGATCTCGATGCGATGTGCGGCCTCGTCGGCCTCGAAGCGACGGTGCTCGAGCGCTGGATCGGCGAGCGCTGGGTCCTGCCCGAGACGGAAGGCGGCGCCTATGTCTTTCACGAGGTTGACGTGGCGCGCGTGCGCCTCATCGTCGAGATGAGGCGCGATCTCGCGCTCGACGAGGAGGCGATCCCGGTCGTGCTGCGTCTCCTCGACCAGGTCTATGCGCTGCGCCGCCGCCTCAGGGCCGTGACCGGAGCGATCGAAAGCCTGCCGCCCGAGCTGCGCGCGGCGGTGATGGCGCGCATCGAGGGCGTGGAATAGCGCCGCACGACAGGATTTGCGATGCCACTGACGCGGAGTAAGCTGCGTCCATGATAATCGCCATCGTCTTCCACGTTCTTGCCGCCGTCATCTGGGTGGGCGGGATGTTTTTTGCCCATGTCATGCTGCGTCCGGCGGCGGCTTCGCTCGAGCCAGCGATCCGGCTGCCGTTGTTCCGCCGCGTGCTCGGCAATTTCTTTCCCTGGGTCTGGGCGTCCATCGCCGTGCTGCTGGCGAGCGGCTATGGCGTGATGCTGCCGCAACTCGGAGGCTTCGCCAAGGCGCCGATCTCCGTGCAGATCATGCAGGGGCTGGGCATCATCATGATGCTTGCCTTCTTCCATCTTTTTTTCGCGCCGTGGCGGCGGTTCAAGCGCGCCGTCGATGCCAGCGACTATCCCACCGCCGCAGCGCAGCTCTCGCAGATCCGCCGCATCGTCCTGTTCAACCTCGTGCTCGGCCTCATCGTCGTTGTCGTGGGCGCGAGCGGGCCCTATTGGGGTTGAGCTATGCTCACGCTCTATGACCTCGCCGGCGCCGAGCCGGACCGACGGTTCAGCCCGTTCTGCTGGCGCGTCCGCATGGCGCTCGCGCATAAGGGTCTGGAGGTCAAGACCGTCCCCTGGCGCTTCACCGAGAAGGACAGGTTGGCCCCGACCGGCCAGGGCCGGGTGCCGGCGCTGGTCGACGGCGAGCGCTGGGTGTGGGATTCCTGGACCATCGCCAACGATATCGAGGACCGCTATCCCGACCATCCGTCGCTGTTCGGCGGAGCGGCGGGGCGAGCCCTGTCGCGCTTCCATGCTCATTGGACCGATACCGTGCTGCATGGCGGCCTGGTCCGCCTCGTGGTGCTCGACATCCTGCGCCATTGTCACGAAAAGGACCGCGACTATTTCCGCAAGAGCCGGGAGGAGCGCTTTGGCGCCACGCTCGAGGCGGTGGTCGCCGACCGCGAGGCGCGGCTTCCGGCCTTCCGCGACTCGCTGGCGCCGTTGCGCCTCACCCTGCGGACGCAGAATTTCCTCGGCGGCGAGAGCCCGCTTTTCGCCGATTACATCGTCTTCGGCGCCTTCCAATGGGCGCGCGCCATCAGCGACTTCAAGCTGCTGGCCGAGGATGATCCGATCAATGAATGGCGCGGCCGTATGCTCGCGCTGTTCGACGGGTTGGCAGGAAAGGCCAAGGGCTATCCCGTCTGAGCGGTTGGGGCGCCGAACATCTCAGCTCGTGCCGAAAGTTAGTTCGGTAGGCATATGATTCTAAAACGATAAATTAAGGTCGCGTGCGGCCCTGACGAGACCGCGGTCAGGCGCCGCGCATGGTCATCAGGACGATCGAGCCGATGACGACGCCTGCGACCTCGGCGCCGGCGGTGATCTGGCCGATAAGGACTCCAAAGAGCGTACTGGCGAGGATAGCCGTTCCGACCACGGTGCTCATTGCGCTTGCCCCTCACAACCTTGCGGTTCGGGGACATAACGGACGGGACCCGGGAATATTCCGCTACACCTCGATCCGCGCGGTGGCGGCGAGGCGCGCGAGCGCTTGTGGCGTATCGATGTCGGTGAGCACGCCGTCGCTGCTCATCTCGACCTCGGCCACCGCTTCGGGCGAGGCGCCGATCAGGTGGCGCGCGCCGACATCGCCGGCAACGTGTCGCATCTCGGGGAAGAACCGCTTGGCCCAGAGCACCGGATTGCCGCGTTTGCCATTGCGCGTCGGGACGATGATGGCGCGGCCTTCGACCGGATTGAACGCCGCTACCAGGCGCTCGATATCGGCCGCGGCGACACGCGGCATGTCGCCGAGGCAGACCAGCACGCCGTCGGTGTCGGCGGGCAGCGCGGCCAGTCCGGCCTTGAGCGAGGACGACAGGCCCTCGGCGAAATCCGGGTTGTCCACGAACGCCACCGGCAGGTCGCGCAGCGCGGCCTGGACCCGTTCACGCTCGTGACCGGTGACGACGATGACGGGGGCGAGATGCGCCGCCCGGACCGCCGCGACGACATGCCGCACCATCGGCATGCCGTCGACGCCGATCAGGAGCTTGTTGACCGTCCCCATGCGGCGCGACTGGCCGGCGGCCAGCACCAGGGCAGCGATACGCGGCGCGTGCGGCGGCGCCGGTCCCGCCGGTTCGCGTTCCTCGGTCGCCTGGGCGCGGGGCAGGGGACGGGTGGGGATTTCGCCGAGAAGCCCGCCGACGCCCATCCGCGCCAGGGCCGTCGCATCGACCGGGAGATCGGCCAGCACCCGACGCAGCACCCAGTCGAAGCCGTTAACGCGCGGCGAGCGGGCGCAGCCCGGGAGGCCCAGCACCGGCACAGGGCCGACGCGCGCCATCAGCATGAGATTGCCGGGATCGACCGGCATGCCGAAATGTTCGATTTCGCCGTTGCAGGCGACGACCGCGCCGGGGATGACGTCGCGCCGATCGAGGATCGCCGAGGCGCCGGCAACCAGCACCAGGTCGGCGTGGGCGTCAAGCGCGGCTTGGACTTCCGGTGCGAGCGCCGCGACCTCGTGCGCGACGCGCCGCTCGTCGATAAGGGTGCTGCCGAGCGCGGCGAGGCGCGCGCGTGTCGTCTCGACGGTCTTGTCGAGGATGCTCTCCTTGATCCCGGCGAGCCGCGTCTGGATCAGTACGGCACGATGCGCGCGGAACGGCGCGACGCGAAAGATCGGCGCGGCCGCGCCGGCGAGCGCGACGCAGGCGGCGACCGCGTCCTGGCGGACGGCGAACGGGATGATCTTGACCGTCGCCACCATTTCCTTGGCGGCGACCACCGCGTCGGGCGGCAGCGTTGCCAGCGTGATGGTCTCGTCGACGAGATTGAAGCGCTCGACCGCGTCGCGATCGACGACGCAGAGCCCGGCGGTGTCGGCAAGGAAATTCACTCGGCCCGTAAACGCCCGGCCGGATGCGACGTGAGGGCCGGCGAGGCCGGCAGCGACGGCAGCGGCGGCTTCGTCCTCGCCGACATCGCCCGGGTCGAGCCGTGCCGTCACAACGCTGGTCCGACCCGAAGCGGCGAGCGCAGCCGCATCCTCCGCGCTCAGCTGGCGGCCTTTCTTGAAGGTGCGGTCGCCGATCTTGAGACTGTGGGCGAGAATCGCGCCCGCTGCCTCGTCGAGCGGCGTTTCCCCGAATCTCACGCCGCTGCCCTGCCGCGCCGCTCGCCGCGCAGCACCAGCGTCATCTGCGCCAGGATCGAGACCGCGATCTCGGCCGGCGAGACGGCGCCGATATTGAGGCCCACGGGGCCATGGATGCGGGCGAAGTCGCTCTCGCCGAAGCCCAGTTCGCCGAGCCGCTTGAGCCGGGCGGCGTGGGTGCGGGTCGAACCCAAGGCGCCGATATAGAGCGCCTCCGAGCGCAGCGCCGCCGCCAGCGCCGGATCGTCGAGCTTGGGATCGTGGGTCAGGGTGACGACCGCGGTGCGGCGGTTGGGCTTCAGCCGCTCGAGCGCCTCATCCGGCCAGTCGGTCGAGATCTCGACCCCGGGAAAGCGCTCCTCGCTCGCGAATGCCGTGCGCGGGTCGACGACGGTGACGAGATATCCCGTCAGCGCCGCCATGCGCGCGAGCGGCTGGGCGATGTGGACGGCGCCGACGAGGATCGTGCGCAGGCGCGGGTTGAAGGCCTCGATGAAGACCGGTCCTGCCGCGGTCTCGACCGTGGCGCTGCGGTCCTCGACAAGGGCGCGGCGAACGCCCTCGCGCAGCACGTCGTCGAGCTCGAGTTCGCCGGTTGTGGCGGCGTTCTCGAAGAAGCTCTGGCGTCCGGACTTGAGGTTGGTCAGGAGCGCCACGCTGCGGCCCTCTCGGCTCGCGGCAAGGGCGCGTTGCAGGAGCGCGATCTTCATTCCACGCGCTCGACGAAAACCTGGATCTTGCCGCCGCAGGCAAGCCCCACTTCCCAGGCCTGTTCGTTGCTGACGCCGAAGCTCAAGAGCCGCGGCTCGCCGTCCTTGATGGTCTTCAGCGCTTCTTCGATCACCGCGCCCTCGACGCAGCCGCCGGAGACCGAACCGAGGAAATTGCTGTCCTGATCGACCACCAGCTTGGCGCCCGCCGGCCGCGGCGACGAGCCCCAGGTGCTCACCACCGTCGCCAGCGCCACACCTTTGCCGGCGCCGCGCCAGTCGGCCGCTTTTTCGAGGATTACGTCGTTGTCTTCCATGATTCACCCCGTTTCCCGCCAAGCCGCAGCCGCCTCGAGGCGGCGGGGACCCGGCCGGCTCAGCGCCGCCACGAGTTCGCTCAGGCTCTCCAGATTGTGGATCGGCTTGAACTCGTCGACATGCGGCAAAATGGCCCTCATACCCAATGATTTTGGTGCGAACCCCTCATAACGCAACAGGGGATTGAGCCAAATCAGTCGGCGGCAGGATTTGTGCAGCCGGTCCATCTCGGCGCCGATGCCGATGCCGGCGTCGCGGTCGAGCCCGTCGGTGATGAGGAGCACGATCGCCCCCTGGCCGAGCACGCGGCGCGACCAGTGGCGGTTGAACTCGCCGAGCGTCTCGCCGATGCGCGTGCCGCCCGACCAATCCTCGACCACGCCCGCCACCTTGTCGAGCGCGATGTCGATGTCACGGTAGCGCAGGAACCGCGTGATGTTGGTGAGGCGCGTGCCGAAGAGGAAGGTATGGACGCGGTCGCGGTCGTTAGTGACGGCGTGCATGAAATGCAGGAAGATCCGGCTGTAGCGGCTCATCGAGCCCGAGATGTCGCAGATGATGACGAGCGGCGGCGGGCGGCGGCGTTGGCTCTTGCGTTTCAACGCCATGAAGCCGCCGGACCGGAGCTGGGCGCGGAAGCTCGCGCGCATGTCGGTGCGCGAGCCGTGCGGATTGGGCGCGAAGCGGCGGGTCCGGACATCGGCCAAGGGCAGCGTCATGCGCCGGATGGCGGTCTTGGCGGTCTCGATCTCGGCGGCCGACATCTTCTCGAAATCCATGGTGCGCAGCACTTCGCGCTCCGAGAAGGTCATCGCCGCGTCGAGCTCGATTTCCTCTTCCGGCGGTTTATCGCCCTCGCCCTCGCCCGGCTTCTTCAGCGCCTCGGCGAGACGCCGGCTCATTTCCTCGCCCTTCTGCTGGTCGGGCAGCACCACCTCGGGCAGCATCATCCCGAGCATGCGTTCGAGCAGCTTGGGATTGCGCCAGAAGATGTGGAACGCCTGGTCGAACAGCTCCCGCTGGTCGCGGCGATTGACGAAGACGGCATGCAGCGTCCAGTAGAAATCGCTGCGGCTCTCGATCCCGACGGCGCGCAAGGCCTCGACCGCGGCGAGCACCTTGCCCGGTCCGATGGGCAGACCCGCCGCGCGCAGCGTGCGCGCGAAATACATGACGTTCTCGAGCAGGCGGCCGCCGTCCCCGCCGGCCGCCGCCGGGGTTTGGGCGCCTTCCATCAGCCGGATGCGGCGAGTTCCGCCTTCACCTGGCTCAGCAGGCGTTCGGCCTCGCTGCCCTGGATCTTGGCGATGTCGTCCTGATATTTCAGCAGCACGCCCAAGGTGTCGTTGATCGCCTCCGGCGTCAGCGCCAGCACGTCGAGCTGCGTCAGCGCGTGCGCCCAGTCGATGGTCTCGGCGACGCCCGGGAGCTTGAACAGGTCGTGGTTCGCGCGCAGCTTCTGCACGAAGGCGACGACCTCGCGGCTCAGCGCCGCCGCTGCGCCCGGCGCCTTGACGCGGAGGATCTCGAGCTCGCGCGCGGCGGTGGGATAGTCGATCCAGTAATAAAAACAGCGCCGCTTCAGAGCATCGTGAATCTCGCGCGTCCGGTTCGAGGTGATGACGACGATCGGCGGATGCTCCGCCCGGATCGTGCCGGTCTCGGGGATGGTGATCTGGAAATCGGACAGGACCTCGAGCAGATAGGCCTCGAACGGCTCGTCGGTGCGGTCGAGCTCGTCGATCAGGAGCACGGGCGGCCCGTCGATGGCGGGCTCGAGCGCCTGGAGGAGCGGCCGCTTGATGAGGAAGCGGTCGGTGAAAATCTCCTCCTCGAGCGTGTCGCGCGCCTCGGTTCCGCTTTCGGCGAGGCGGATCTCGATCATCTGGCGCGGGTAGTTCCACTCATAGACCGCCGAGGTGACGTCGAGCCCCTCGTAGCATTGCAGGCGGATGAGCCGCCGGCCCAGCGTCTCGGCGAGAACCTTGGCGATCTCGGTCTTGCCGACCCCGGCCTCGCCCTCGAGGAACAGCGGGCGGCCGAGCGAAAGCGCAAGATAGACCGCCGTCGCGAGGCTGCGGTCGGCGATGTAATTGCCGCGCTTGAGGAGATCCAGCGTATCGCTGACCGAGCCGGGAAGGGACATGAGCGCCTTGGGAGAAAAGGGTGGGGCAACCCCTATGTAGCGGAGACGCCGGCGCGATCCAAGAGCCTGGGCCGAAGCAATATCGGCGCTCGGTTTCTCCCTCTCCACGTGCCCCGGGGCGAAGAGGGAGCCGATTCAGGTCGAGCGGAAGACGGACGCTATTCCTATCCCGCTTTCGCGACCGCGCGGCGCGCCATGACGCCGACGAGATGGGCGCGGTACTCGGCGCTGGCGTGGATGTCGCTGTTGAGACCGTCCTGCTTCTGCACGATGGTCTTGATCGCATCCGCGGTGAACGACTTCGCCAGCGCCGCTTCCATATCCTTCTGGCGGAAGACGCTGGGCGCGGCGCCCGTCACCGCCACCCGCACGTCGTTGCCGGTCTTGGCGACGAACACGCCGACGATCGCGTAGCGCGAGGCGGGGTTGGGGAACTTCATATAGGCGGCCTTCTCGGGAATCGGGAAGCTGACCGCGGTGATGATCTCGGACGGATCGAGCGCCGTCTCGAACATGCCCTTGAAGAAGGCATCGCCGGCGATGCGGCGCTTGTTGGTGATGATGGTCGCGTTGAGCGCGAGCACCGCCGAGGGATAATCGGCCGCCGGATCGTTGTTGGCGATCGAGCCGCCAATCGTGCCGCGGTTGCGCACCGCCGGGTCGCCGATATGGCCGGCGAGATCGGCGAGCGCCGGGATGGCGCTCTTCACTACGTCGGAGGTGAAGACGTCGTAGTGGCGCGTCATGGCGCCGATCACGACGTTGTTGCCCTCGCGCTTGATGCCCTTGAGGTCGGGAATGCGGCCCAGATCGATCACGTCGCTCGGCTTGGCCAGACGCTGCTTCAAGGTCGGGATGAGCGTCATCCCGCCGGCCATGATCTTGCCCTCCGACTTGCCCGAAATCAGGTTCGCCGCATCGGCGACGCTCTTGGGCGAGTGATATTCGAAGTTGTACATGGTTCGCTCCCTTGATCCCCTAAATCTCACGCGGCTTGTTTCGTGCGGTGCGCGGCGATGGCCCGCCACACCTTTTCCGGCGTCGCCGGCATATCGAGATGACTCACGCCCAAGGGCGCGAGCGCGTCGAGTACGGCGTTCATGACCGCGCCCGGTGCGCCGATCGCTCCGGCTTCGCCGCAGCCCTTCACGCCGAGCGGATTGTGCGTGCACATGGTGCCGTGCGTCGCCACCGTGAAGGATGGCAGGATGTCGGCGCGCGGCATGCAATAGTCCATGTAGGAGCCGGTCAGGAGCTGGCCGCTGTCGCGCTCGTAGCGGCACTCCTCGCACAGCGCCTGGCCGATGCCTTGCGCCAGCCCGCCATGCACCTGGCCTTCGACGACGAGCGGATTGATGATGCGCCCGAAATCGTCGGCGGCGGCGAAGTTGACGATCCGCACGGTGCCCGTATCGGGGTCGATCTCGACCTCGCAGACATGGGTGCCCGACGGGAAGGTAAAGTTCTTCGGATCGTAATAGGCGGTCTCGTCGAGCCCCGGCTCGAGCACGTCGAGCGGGTAGTTGTGCGGCACATAGGCCGCAAACGCGATCTCGCCGAACGTCTTGGAACGATCGGTGCCGGCGACGGTGAACTTGCCGTCCTTGAACTCGATGTCCGCCTCGGACGCCTCGAGCTGATGGGCGGCGATCTTGCGTCCCTTGTTCACGACCTTGTCGAGCGCCTTGACCAGCGCCGAGCCGCCCACGGGCAGCGAGCGCGAGCCATAGGTACCCATGCCGAACGGCGTCTTGGCGGTGTCGCCGTGCACGACCTCGATGTTCTCGATCGGCACGCCGAGCCGCTCCGACACGAGCTGGGCGAAGGTAGTTTCGTGGCCTTGGCCATGGCTGTGCGTGCCGGTCATGACGGTGATGCTGCCGGTCGGATTGACGCGCACTTGGCCGACCTCGTAGAGCCCGGCGCGCGCACCGAGCGACCCGGCGACCGCCGAAGGCGCGACGCCGCAGGCCTCGATATAGGACGCGAAGCCCAAGCCGCGCAGCTTGCCCTGCCGCGCCGCCGCTTCGCGCCGCGGCTCGAAGCCGGCGTAGTCGGCGGCCTTGAGCGCCATGTCGAGCGTGGTGAAATAGTCGCCGCTGTCATAGGCGAGCGCCACCGGCGTCTGATAGGGATAAGCATCGGTAGCGATGAAGTTGCGGCGGCGGATCTCGGCGCGGTCGATCTTGGTCTCGCGCGCCGCCTGATCGACGATGCGCTCGATGAGATAGCTCGCCTCGGGCCGTCCGGCGCCGCGATAAGCGTCGACCGGCACGGTGTGCGTGAACACGCCTTTCACTTCGGCATAGATCGCCGGCGTGGTGTAGGTGCCGGCGAGCAGCGTCGCGTAGAGATAGGTCGGCACGGCCGGCGCGAAGGTCGAGATATAGCCGCCGAGATTGGCGAGCGTCGCCACCCGCAGCGCCAGGAACTTGCCGTTGGCGTCGAGCGCCAGTTCGGCATGGCTCGCGTGGTCGCGCCCCTGTGCGTCCGAGACGAAGCTTTCGGAGCGCTCGGCGGTCCATTTCACCGGGCGGCCCAATTGGCCCGCGGCCCAGGTCACCGCCGCCTCTTCGGCGTAGTGGTAGATCTTGGAGCCGAACCCGCCGCCCACGTCGGGGGCGATGACGCGCAGCTTGTGCTCGGGCACATGCAGCACGAAGGTGCCCATCAGCAGGCGGATCGCGTGCGGGTTCTGGCTCGTCGTATAAAGCGTGTAATCGCCGGTGCCGCGATCGTACTCGCCGATATAGGCGCGCGGCTCCATCGCATTGGCGATGAGGCGGTTGTTGAAGAGATCGAGGCGCGTGACGCGCGCCGCCTTGGCGAAGGCGGCATCGACCGCGGCCTTGTCGCCGATGTGCCAGTCGTAGCAGATATTGCCCGGTACATCGTCATAGACGAGCGGCTGCCCAGGCTTCACCGCTTCCTCGACCGCGACCACGGACGGCAATTCCCTGTAGTCGACCGTGACGAGCTCGGCGGCCTCCTGCGCGATGGTTTTGCTTTCCGCCACCACGATCGCCACCGGATCGCCGACGTGGCGGACGCGGCCCTGCGCCAGGACCGGATGCGGCGGCTCGGCCATGGGCGAGCCGTCCTTCGATTTCACGGCCCAGCCGCAGGGTAGTGTGCCCAATCCTGCGGCCTGCAAGTCGGCGCTGGTGTAGACGGCGACGACGCCCGCTGCCGCCTTGGCGCGGGCGGCATCGATGCCGCGGATCTCGGCATGCGCATGGGGGCTGCGCACGAACACGGCATGGAGCTGGCCCGGCCGATTGATGTCGTCGGTGTAGGTACCCTTGCCGGTGAGGAAGCGGAAATCCTCCTTTCGGCGCACCGGCGCGCCGATCGGGGCGGTCATTTTCCGCCCCGGGCCATCGCTTCCGTGCCGGCCTTGATGGCCTTGACGATGTTGTGATAGCCGGTGCAGCGGCAGAGGTTGCCCTCGAGCCACTCACGGATTTCCTGCTCGGTGAAGCTGCCGTTCTGGTGCTTGTTGGCGAAATCGACCGCGCTCATCACCATGCCCGGCGTGCAGAAGCCGCATTGCAGCCCGTGATTCTCGCGAAACGCCGCCTGCATCGGATGGAGTTCGCCGTCCTTGGCGAGGCCCTCGATCGTGGTGACGTTGGCGCCATCCACTTGCGTTGCCAGCATCGTGCAGCTCTTCGCGGAATAGCCGTCGATCATGACGACGCAGGCGCCGCATTGGCTGGTGTCGCATCCGACATGCGTGCCGGTGAGCCCGAGCGTCTCGCGCAGGAATTGCACCAGCAGCGTGCGCGGCTCGACATTGCCGCTTTGCTTCTTGCCGTTGACGGTGAGGGTGACGGTAGGCATGGTTTCTCTCCCTGCGTGGGCCGGAGTCGCCCCTCGGACAGCCGGCCTGGAACTGAACTTCCCGGAGTTTCGTGCGCGGCGGCGGCTCGGTCAAGCCGTCCGCACAGGCGCCCTCAATGGGTTCCCCCCATGTGGGTGAAGATGTAAAGCAGGATCGCCACGACGACGACGAGGCCCGCGACCCAAACGAGCGGCGACAGGCGCGTTGGCGCGGGCGGCTTCGGTTCGGGTGCCGCCGGGCCGGGCATGGGTGCCGCCGGGCCGGGCGCGGCAGGCGCAGCGGGACCGGGCACAGCGGGCGCCGCAGGCGCGGCTTCCGCCGGCGGCGGGGCGCCGACGACCTGGGCGAAATGGGTGAAGAACTCTTCCGCCATCTTGCGCGAGGTGGCATCGATGAGCCGCGAGCCGATCTGCGCGAGCTTGCCACCGACATGCGCCTCGACCACATAGCTCAAGCGCGTGCCACCGTCGTCGCTGTCGACGAGATGCACCGTCGCGCCGCCCTTGGCAAAGCCCGCGGCGCCGCCGCTGCCCTCGCCGCTGATGCGGTAGCCGTTGGGCGGATCGAGCTCGGAGAGCGTGACCTTGCCGGCGAAGCGCGCGCTGACCGGGCCGACCTTCGCCCGTACCTTTGCCGTCATCTCGGTGTCGGAGAGTTTCACGATCTCTTCGCAGCCCGGGATGCACTGCTTCAGGATCTCCGGATCGTTCAATGCTTCCCAGACCTTGCGCCGCGGCGCCTGAACCCGGTACTCGCCGGTCATGTCCATGGCGGGCCTTCCCTCGTTTTTTCTCCAGCGCGCGCAAACGTTAGCGTGCGGCCCATCGCCGGGCAAGCGCCGAGGACGCAAGGCGGCGATGCGGTCGAAGCAGTTGCCACGGCGCTTGGCGGTCGCGCGCGCCGGCGGCATAGTTGCAACGTGCACGCGACCGCATCCTACACGCTGCCTTGGGCTTTGCCTTTCGTCGGCCTCATTCTCACGATTGCGGCTGCGCCGGTCATGCTGCGCCACCATTGGGAACGC
Source organism: Allostellaceae bacterium (assembly GCA_035532935.1). Lineage (GTDB taxonomy): Bacteria > Pseudomonadota > Alphaproteobacteria > ATCC43930 > CGMCC-115725 > DATJLY01. The sequence goes on along the minus strand of DATKQE010000031.1, from coordinate 5,398 downwards.
CATTACGCCGTCATCGCGCTCCTGTGGGCGGCCGCTTTTGTGATCCCCGATATCCTGGTCTTCGGCGCCCGCGGCGCCGCGGAACAGATCATCGCCGTCGCGCTCGACGAATATCTCCCTTTCGTCGTGCTCGTGGGCGCGTTCTACGTGGTCACCGGCGGCATCAGGATAACCGGGACGCTGCGCGGAACGCCGGAAGCCAACACCCTGATGCTGGCGGCGGGCACGGCGATCGCGAGCGTTATCGGCACGCCGGGCGCGGCGCTGCTGGTGCTGCGGCCATTGCTGCGCGCCAATCGCCACCGGCGGAACGCGACGCATGTGTTCGTATTTTTCATCTTTCTCGTCGCGAATATCGGCGGCTCGCTGTCGCCGCTCGGCGGTCCGCCGCTACTGCTCGGCTTTCTGAAAGGCGTGCCGTTCTTCTGGCCGACCGTCCACCTGGCGCTGCCGACGGCCACGCTTGCTTGCGGCCTGCTGGCGACGTTCTATGGGCTCGAGCGCACCATTCTCTGGCGCCGCGAGCGCGGCAGCGGCGGCGAGATCGTGGCCGAGGTTCAGAAGCTCGGCATCGAAGGCGGGATCAACGTCCTGCTCCTGGTGGCCGCCGTCGGCGCGATCCTGCTGAGCGCGCTGTGGCACAGCGCCGTCTCGTTCGACGTGATGGGAACGCCCTGGAGCATCGTCGCGATCGCCGTGAATGCGCTGCTCCTGGGCCTGGCTGTGTTGTCGCTCATCCTGACGGGGCGGGCGACGCGGCAGGGCAACGCGTTCGGCTGGACGCCGATGATCGAGGTGGCGGTTCTGTTCGCGGCGATTTTCGTCACGCTCATTCCGGTGGCGGCGATGATGGCCGCCGGCCCGGCCGGCCCGGCGGCGCCGCTGTTCGCGCGGTTGGTTGTCGACGGCATACCGAACGTCCCATTGTTCTACCGGCTGACCGGGCTGCTGTCGGGCTTTCTCGACAACGCGCCGACCTATCTCGTGTTCTTCGGGCTTGCCGGCGGCGACGCGGCGCGGCTCACGGGTCCGCTCGCGCCGGCGCTCGCGGCGATCTCGGCGGGGGCGTGCTATTTCGGCGGGCTCAGCTATATCGGCAACGCGCCCAATTTCATGGTGAAGTCGATCGTGGAGCATTACGGGATGCGCATGCCGAGCTTCTTCGGCTATATCGGTTGGGCCGTTCTGTGCCTGCTACCGTGGCTCCTGCTGGTCGAGGCGGTGTTTTTTCGTTAGGCGTCATCGAGGCCGTCATGCATCATTTCCGCATCCTCTTGGTCGCGTCCGTCCTGGCCTTCACGGCGCTCGGCGCACGGGCCGAACTGCAGCAGTTCGCGACCTCGACGCTGGTGATCGACACGGCTTCGGGGCCGCAGCATTTCAACATCGAACTGGCGACGACGCCGGCCGAGCAGGAGCAGGGCCTGATGTACCGCGACGCGCTCGCGCCCGACGCGGGAATGCTGTTCATTTTTTCCGAGACGCAGCCGGCGGTGTTCTGGATGAAGAACACCCTCATCCCGCTCGATATGCTATTCATCGCCGCGGATGGTCGGATCGCCGACATTCACGAGCGCGCCATACCGATGTCCGAGGCGAACATCGTTTCGAAGATGCCGGTGAAGGCGGTGCTCGAGGTCAATGGCGGCACCGTCGACCGGCTCAAGATCAAGATCGGCGACGTGGTCCATGACGCGGTGTTCGGAAACGCCGTGAAATAGGCCCGCCAAGCGCCGTCGGCGCCGCCCCGTCAGGCCGAGGCGCGGGCGCGAATTCCCGGATCGCCGTCAGTATAGCCATACCGGCTCAGCCACTCGCCGGCGATGCGTTCGAACCCTTCCGCGGCCGCACCGCTCATGTGGCTGCGCCAATCGCCGGCGATTCCCCTGCGGAAGAACGAGCCGCGATCTTCCTCGCCGCGGGTGCGACCACGGCTCAGGCTTTCGAACGAGGTGCCGGCGCAGCACGCTCGCACGACGTCGTCCGTGGCCGGAACGCCGAGAAACGCGAAGAGCCGCGCGGCCTCGCGCGGCGTGTCGGCGAGCACGTCCTCGTAGCGGATCTCGCGATAGCGGTGCGGCTCCTTTGCCGCGAATTCCTGCCCCGCGCGCAGGTATTTCACCCAATCCCTCGCGTATTCGGTGAAGAAATCGTCCTGGGTCGGAAAGGTCTGGGCGAGCCAGTCCGGCGTCAGACGCTGATTGTGAAACCAGCATGACACGGCGCAGTCGCGGCCGTCACGGATCACGTGGATGAACTTCGCGTGCGGAAAGAGCACGGCGAGCACGGGCAGATGGTGCCCGTTATCGGGCGTCTTCTCGCCCACGGCGAGGGTGGCCGCGTCCGCAGCCTGCTCGCCGAGCGTGAGGGCGATCGCCGTGGCCAGGAGGTACAGCACGTGTTCGGTGCGAAACAGCGGATAGCCACGCAGATCGCTGAAGATCGTTTTGTTCTTGCCGTCGACGATGCCGTTGTAATGGTTGAAGGCGTCGATCAACCGCGGCAGGAGCTGGTCGCAGAAATGGCCCTCGCCGCTACAGACGACATTGGGATGCGAATCGAGCAGCAACTGCATCCACGTCGTCCCAGATTTCGGCGCCCCGCACAGGAAGAACAACTGCTTCGAGCGCAGCGCGGCGAGCGAGGCGGCCAGTCGGCCGGAGTCGGACATGAGCTGGGCTCCAAGGCTGGGACCGGGCCATGATGTCGTAGGCACGCGATGTTATTGGGCGATGCTATCCAAATGGTTATCGATTGCCAATCGTGATCGCCCGACCCCAAAGGGGGAAGGTGCGGCAAGCGACGTGGTTGTGCCGCCGCTGCGGGCGCTTGCCAAAAGCGCCGGAAACCCCTAAGCGCGCGCTTTCCGCGCCGCCGGGGCGTAGCTCAGCCTGGTAGAGCGCCAGCTTTGGGAGCTGGATGCCGGAGGTTCGAATCCTCTCGCCCCGACCACCAGGAGAAATGGACCGCATGGCGCAAGTGCGCATCTATCGGCCGGCCAAGACCGCGATGCAATCGGGCAAGGCGAAGACGCGGCGCTGGATCCTCGAATACGAACCGGCGAGCCGCCGCGAGCCCGACCCGCTCATGGGGTGGTCGAGCGCGCGGGACACGCTCAACGGGGTGCGGCTGGAGTTCGTCACGCTCGAGGAGGCGATCGCCTTCGCCACCAAACGCGGCCTCGACTACGTCGTGATCGAGCCGCACGAGCCGCGCTTCGCGCCGAAGAGCTACGCCGACAATTTCCGCTACGACCGGCCACGCTAACGCTGCGGCCGTCACGCCTGCGCCGCCGCGCGCAGCGGCGCAGCGATGAAGGAATGGCGCGCCCGGCAGGGATCGAACCTGCGACCCTCGGTTTAGAAGTCGGGGATGGGGTCATTTCAGCTTAAATCGGCTTCACTCAATTCACCTCACCGGACGGGCGATAAACTGCTGAATTTACTAGGGTTTCTCGCGTCATTATATTCCGTTTCGGGTCGGGTCGGGTCGGATCGCTCTCTAGCAACCCCGAGTCTGTGACCCCGATGTGACCCTGGGCTTCGGGGTCACAAAAGATGGAGGCTGCAATGGTCGAGTCCAAACGCCCTGCGGAGGGGTCACAACCAGCGCTCGCGAGGCGCGGCAAAGTCCAGGCTCTAGCCGACCGTGCCGGGTCAGACGGCGAGCGCGACGCGGCCGTGGCAGCCTTGAGCCGGATCGATGCGACCACGCAGGTGGTGAGCCTCAGCGCCAGCAAAACACTAGGGGCGCGCAAGTTCACCGCCCTATGGGTCGCCAATGTCAAGCCGGACCCCTCGGGCCGCGTCACTATCGCTGACAAGGTGATGCCCGGCTTCGCGCTCCGGCTCACGCCCGAAGGCGTGAAGTCCTTTTCGTATCGGTATCGGTTCGGCGGCCAGCAACGGCGCGCGACCTGGCGCTACCCGGCCGTGTCGCTGGCCGAGGCATGGGCGAAGGCCGCGGCGATCGATCGGGCACTCTCGGCCGGCGAGGATCCGGACGCGGCGCGCCTCGCCCCCGAAAATGCCGGCGCCACGCTCGCGGCCGTCGCGGAGTTGTGGTTTTCCGATTACCTGAGAGCGAACCGGCTCCGCACCGCCGCCGAATGGGAGCAGATAATCCGGCGCGATTTGTTGAACGGGACGGCGAAGCTCGGGCGCCGCGCGGCTAGCTCCATAACCGAGGCGGACCTGGTCCGGGTGCTGGATCATGTGCGGAAGCGTGCCCAGAGCGCAGCGAAGCAGCGGGAGCTGAACCGGGCCGCGCTTTGGGGTAGGGACCCGGATCCGCGCGAGTGGGAGCAGGGCGGCGTCGGCGCAAACCGCATTGCGACCGTGCTCAAGATGTTTTTCACATGGGCTGCACGGAAGCGGCGGATCCCGGTCAATCCGGCCGCCGAGTTGGATATGCCAGTCGTCGAAGCGGGTCGCGCACAGAACCGCGCCCTCAGTGATGCGGAGCTGGCGGCCGTGTGGCGGCTGGCGCCTGGAGTGCATGCCGCGTTCGGCGACATTGTGAGACTGCTGATACTGACCGGGTGCCGGCGCGATGAGATAGCGATGATGCAGCGGGGCGAGTATGCCGTCGATACCGGCGAGCTGACCGTCGAGGGCTCGCGCACCAAGAATGGCCTAACACTCCTCCTACCCCTCCCGCAGCTCGCGCGGGCCATCATCGCCGGCCAGGATGAAATCGAGGGGTGCCTCTTCGTCTTCTCGACGAACGGCAAATCGGCGCCAAGCGGCTTCTCGAAATGGCAACGCGCGCTCAATCAAAAGCTCGCCGCTGAGCGCGGCGAGCTGAGCCCGGAGGAACAGGCGGTATTTTTCGCGAAACCATGGACCCTTCATTGCCTGCGCCACAGCCTATCGACCGGCTCGACCGGCATGCGTCGGCTCGGGGTGCAGCCGCACATCGTGGAATCGGTGCTCAATCACCGGAGCAGCCTCTTTCGCGGCGTCGCCGGCCGGTATGATCACCACGATTACAAAACCGAGAAAGCGGAAGCCCTGGCGGCATGGGCAACCCATGTCCGCGAAGTGACGCAGCCGCGGCGTGGCCGCGCGGATCAGCAACAGCACGCGGGCGCCGCGGCCGAAGCGACCGCATAGCACCGCTCCGGCCGCGGCCTCCCGGCGCGCCCGCAAGGGCGCGCCTTTTTGTTACGGCCGGATCGAAATCCGTGGCACAACATTTCGCGTCCCGCGACGGAAATTGGCGACGGAATTGATCGCAGCGCTATTTTCATAAGCCCTTGCTTTCTGGCGGGAAACCCAGGAGCGCGTGTTTCAGCGCGCAGCTGATTCTTCGTCAGCTGCGCGGGACCCCGCCGGTTCGTGCCGCGTTCAAGCGCAAGCGCCGAGAGTTCGATCCGGCGTGATTGCCAGCAACGCAG